>NZ_JBCFOK010000012.1:0-300086 GCF_039605595.1 Streptomyces odontomachicola | reverse complement strand
GCCTGGCGCCCACCGGGGGCCCCGGCGCCGCCGCGGCCCCCGCTTCCGAGCTGGGCGCGCCCCCGGGGGGACGCCCCCTTCTCGCGTGTCAGAAGCCGCGGGTCCGCTTGGCCGCGCGGCGGCCCGGCAGCGGCGTCTCCACTCCGGGCGACTTGATGAACAGCCGGGCCAGCTCGCCGCCGAGGTTGACCCCGATGGCGATGCCGAGCGCGATGGCGGCGGCCTCGGAGAGGTGGCGGACGCCGTTGTTCATGTCGCCCTGCGCGATGTTGAGCAGCCCGAAGTACGTGGCGCTACCTGGCAGCAGCGGGCCGATGGCCGCGGTGATGTACGGCATCGAGGACACGAACTGGTACCGGGACAGCAACTGCCCGAACAGGCCGACCAGACCGGCCGCCGTGACCGTGGCCGGCACCGGGGGGATGCCGCCGGTGCCGTTCGCCGCGTGCATCGTCATCGCGCCGTACACCAGCCAGGCCACGCCGCCGTTCAGGGTCGCGAACAGCACGGTGGCCTTCTCCTGCTGGAGCATCACGCAGAAGGACAGGGCCAGCAGCATGGCCGCGAAGAGCTGCGTCCACGGGCGCTCGAGACGCTGGATGTCGTCGGGGTTCAGCTCGGCGCCGAGCTTGGAGCCCACGTACAGCACCAGCAGCACTCCGCACACGATGCCGACGATGAGGTACACGACCTCCAGCAATCGCGCCGCCGCCGTTATATAGAAGCCCGTCAGGCCGTCGTGCACGGCGGCCACCAGGGCACGCCCGGGGATCAGCGCGAAGAGCCCACCGGTGATGACCGCGGCGGCCTGTGTCTCGGTGTCCGGGCCGATCTTTATCAGCGCGACCGCGACCCCTATGGCGGCGGGCGGCATCGCGGCGGCGATGAACTGGTAGAACTCCGGCAGCCCGCGCCCCGAGCACAGCCATGCGAGGCGGTCGCCCAGCACCGCGCCGATCAGGGCCAGCACGAAGACCAGCGCGCCGCCGCCCACCAGCAGCGAGGCCGCGCCGGACAGGGTGCCGCTGGCCACGGTCAGCGCCCAGGTCGGATAGGGGTGCCGGTTGCGGCGGATCTCGGCGAGGGTGCGGTACGCCTCCTCCAGCGAGACGTCGCCCTTGGTGATGTCGTCGACCAGCCGGAACACCGCCGCCAGCCGCGTGTAGTCGGTGCCCCTCCTGCGCACCGTGCGCCCGACCGTCACCGGGTCGTCCACCAGCGAGGGCTGGTGGGTGATGTTGAGCAGGGTGAAGGTGACGGTCGGCTCGGTGTTGTTGAGGCCGTACGCGTGCGCCACCCCGTACATCGCCGCCTCGACGTCCTCGGCGCCCTCGCCGCCGGCGAGCAGCAGTTCGCCGATGCGGAGGGTGAGGTCGAGGACGCGGGGCACGGCGGGCCCGCTGTCCGCGTCGTCGCCGCGCTGCGCGCGCTCCGGCTGCGGGCGCTCCACGAGCGGCATCCGGATCATGGCCCGCATCCGGTCCTGCCACGGCCCGCCGGGCTTCACCAGGGAGACCTGGGGAACCCCCTCCGGCGGCGTGAAGGCGCTGGACTGCTCCTGCGGAGGAGACGTCAACAGGCCCTCGGGCACGGCGAATTCGGAGGTGGGCGCGTCGTCCTCGGGAGTCGGCGGCATGGGCACACCCAAGGGAGGAGTGAACGCGCTGTGCGCCTCGTCAGAAACCGGCTTGGCATCCTCCGGGGTCTCCGAAGTCTCCTCAGCCCCGCCGTCCCGCTTGGGCTCCCCGACCACTGTTCTGTCCGCTCCTTAACCGTTGAGACCTACTTGAGATCTGTTCAGACCGTAAGTCTCCGTTTGTTGCCACATGCTCGACGCCCCACCGGGGACTGCTGGTTCCCACTCTGCGCGCTTCTGTCCAGCGCAGCTCACCCGCCCCCGGAATGTCCAGCGGGTTCCACATCCCGGCGCCCTTGACCTCCAAGGACACGGTCCCGTATGGCCCACTCCCGGACACGCGCGAGGGGCTCACCCCATGGGGTGAGCCCCTTACTCCGACCTTGCCGCCGCCGGGGCGTGTACCCGGCGGCCCGCAGGTCAGGCGTGCCGTGCGGCGTTCGCCAGGATCGCGTCCCGCAGATAGCGGGCGAGACCCGGAGCGATCGCCTCGTAGTAGGCGGTGAAGCGCTCGTCGTCCACATACATGTTCCCGAGGCAGCCGTGCAGCTCGTGTCCGCAGTCATAGTGGAACTCGCTGATGAACAGCCGGTGTTCCTCGGCCAGGTCCATCCCCTCCTCGGACCCGGCCTCGACACCCCGCTCCATCGCCCCGGCGATCTTGCGGTGCAGCGCGTCGAGCCGCTGCTGCATCGCCTTCCAGTCCTCCTTGGTGTACGAGGCGGCCCGGAGCTGCGACTGGCGGTACTGCTCGGTGCCGCCCCAGCGCCGCTCGACCTCCTCCGCGTACTGCTCGGGGTCGTGGTCGCCGAAGACCTCGAACTTCTCCTCCGGAGTGAGATTGATCCCCATCTTCCGTGCCTCCATGGCGTGTTGGACGGCGGCGGCCATCTCCCGCAGCTTCCCGATCCGCGACTCCAGCAGCGCATGCTGGCGGCGCAGGTGCTCCAGCGGGTCGGCGCGCGGGTCGTCGAGCAGCACGGCGACCTCGTCCAGCGGGAAGCCCAGCTCCCGGTAGAAGAGGATCTGCTGCAGCCGGTCCAGGTCCGCGTCGCCGTAGCGGCGGTGCCCCGCACCGGTGCGCTCGCTCGGCGAGAGCAGCCCGATCGCGTCGTAGTGGTGCAGGGTGCGCACCGTCACGCCCGCGAAGCCGGCGACCCGCCCGACGGAATAGCCCACGGCCGCCTCCTCCCTCAGCCCTCGTCCGGCTCCGTTCCCGGAACCGCGCGGCGGGATCTCCGCCGCACGTACAGAACGGTGCGCCCTGACGCCGCGTGAGGTGCAAGCCCCTTTCGCACGGGGCAGGGGCGCGGGTCCGTACGGGGCCGGGGCGCGGGCTCGTCGGCGCAGGTCAGGGCGTCGGCTCGCCCATTTCTTCCGGTGGCAGCACGTTCTTGCCGCGCTCGCCCTCGCCCGCCATCACGTACGCGCCGTCCTCCAGCCGCGCGACCAGGCCGCGGGCCCACTCGGCGCCGCTCTCCGCCTCGTGCACCCACAGCTTCATGATCTCGCCGATGTGGCCCCAGGACTCCTCCTCGGCGCCGTCCTGCGGGCTCCAGTGCGCCGCGACCTCGGCGCGCCACTCCTCCAGCGCGGAGATCCGCTGCCGGAGCAGCGCGATCGCCTCGTTCCGCGGCAGGTCGACCAGGAAGCCGACGCCCGAGGTGAGCATGTCCGGCTTCGCGTCGATGTCGGTGAGCGCGTACCGCAGCAGCCTGCCGAACTCGGCCTCGCCGCCCGCCGTCAGCTCGTACTCGGTGCGCGGCGGGCCCCCGGCGTCGCTCGGCGCTGTCTCGTGCGCGTGCAGGAGTCCCTGCTTCGCCATCTGCTTGAGCGCGTGGTAGATCGACCCTGGCTTCGCGTTGGACCACCTGTGCGCGCCCCAGAACTCCAGGTCGTTGCGGACCGTGTAGCCGTGTGCCCGCCCGTGCTGGCGCACCGCGCCCAGCACCAGCAGCCGGATCGCCGACATGTGCTCCCTCTCCGCGCGCGGTCCGCAGCCGTCCGTCCAGCACAGACTAGACGCCCCCTCTGATCAAAGTTGACCAGAGGGGGCGTCAGCGCGCTTCGGGACCGCGCGCGGCTACGCGCCGGCGGACTCCCCCGTGTCCCACGCGTCCGGCGCCTTCGCCGCGCCGGTCTCGAAGACGAGGTCGAAGGCGCCCTTGCCGTCGACCGTCTCGCGGATGATGTCGGCGTGGCCCGCGTGCCGGGCGATCTCCTCGACGAGGTGCAGCACCAGCCAGCGCCAGGAGCGCCGGTCGGCCTCGCCCCAGGGCGCCTTGGGCGTACGGAAGGTGTCGTCCAGCGAGGGCTGGGCGCGCACCGCCTCGTCCACCGCGGCGGCCGCCGCAGCGTGCCGGTCCAGCAGCGCCTGGACCGTCTCGTCCTCGTGGGGCACGAAGCTGTCCTGGAACCGCTGCATGTCCGCCTCGGTGAGCTCGGCCGGCTGCTCCAGCGCCGTGCGCAGCCAGTTCTCCTCGACGACCGCCACGTGCTTGAGCAGTGCGGAGAGCGAGAGCGTGCTCGCGCTGGGCGTGGAGCGCGCCTGCTCCTCGGTCAGGCCGTGCACGGAGCGGCGGATGCCGCCGCGCTGGGCCTCCAGGAAGGCGAGCAGGGCACCGCGTTCGTCCCCGGTCTTCTCAGCAGCAACGAAGGTAGGCATGAACTCTCCCCTGGTTCATGAAGGTTGAAGGGAATGTCCGTTCGACACCCCATAGGGACCTTAGTACCTGGGAGGACGGAGAGCGCCTAGAAGGGGAAACCGCTCCTGCCGTGCTGGACGGAGATCCACTTCGTGGTGGTGAAGGACTCCACCATCTGCTCGCCGTTCAGCCGCCCGAGCCCGGAGTTCTTCTCGCCGCCGAACGGGACGATCGGCTCGTCCGCCACCGTGGCGTCGTTCACGTGCACCATGCCGGTCTCGATGCGCCTGGCCACCTCGACGCCGCGGTCCAGATCGGCGGTGTGCACCGCGCCCCCGAGCCCGTACGGGGTGTCGTTGGCCACCCGTACCGCCTCGTCCGCTCCGTCGACCGGGATGATCAGCGCGACCGGGCCGAAGATCTCCTCGCGCAGCACCGGAGCGTCCGCCGGCACATCGGTCAGCACGCTCGGATACACCACGTTGCCCTCGATGTTCCCGTGCAGCAGGGGCCTCGCGCCGGACTCCACGGCCTGGTCGACGGCGGCCTGCACCCCCTCCGCCTGCGAGGAGTTGATCAGCGGGCCGATGTGCGTGCCGGGGTCCTCCGGGTCGCCGACCTTGAGCGTCTTCACCTTCGCGACGAACTTCTCGGAGAACTCGGCTGCCACGGCGCGGTCCACCACGATCCGGTTGGCCGCCATGCACACCTGGCCCTGGTGCACGAAGCGGCTGAACACCGCGGCGTCCACGGCGTAGTCCAGGTCCGCGTCGTCCAGCACGATGAAGGCGCTGTTGCCGCCGAGCTCCAGGACCGAGCGCTTGAAGTGCGAGGCGGCGACCGTGGCCACGTGCCGGCCGACCTTGTCCGAGCCGGTGAAGGAGATGACCTTCGGCACCGGGTGGGCGATCAGCGCGTCGCCGATCTCCGCGATGTCGGTGATCACGACGTTGAGCAGCCCGGCGGGCAGCCCCGCCTCCTCCAGCACCTTGGCGACCAGGGCGCCGCCGCAGACCGGGGTGTTCTGGTGCGGCTTGAGGACGACCGCGTTCCCGAGGGCGAGAGCGGGCGCCACCGACTTCAGCGACAGGAGGAAGGGGAAGTTGAAGGGGGAGACCACGCCGACCACGCCGACCGGCACCCGGTAGACCCTGTTCTCCTTGCCGTCCACGGGCGAGGGAACGATCCGGCCCTCCGCGCGCAGCGCCAGCTGGATGGCCTCGCGCAGGAACTCCTTCGCCAGGTGGAGCTCGAAGGCGGCCTTGAGCCGGGTGCCGCCCAGCTCGGCGATGATCGCCTCGGTGATCTCCTGCTCGCTGTCCTCGATGATGCGGATCGCCCGCTCGAAGACGAGCCGGCGGGCGTACGGATTGGTCGCGGCCCACTCGGTCTGCGCGCGCTCGGCGGCCCGGTACGCCTGGTCGACCTCGTCCACGGTGGCGACGGTGACAGCGGCGAGCTTCTCGCCGTTGTAAGGGTTGAAGTCGATGATGTCCCAGGAACCGCTTCCTGGCCGCCACTCGCCGTCTATGTACTGAAGCGCCAGGTCCGTGAAGTAGGACATGCCATTCCTTCTGAGGGGGGTGGAAGGTACGAGGCGGTGCTGCTCACTCCGTGCTGTTCGCTGTGTGCTGCTCACAAGCTGCCCACTGTGTGCTGCTCACTCGGTGTACTGCTCACTTCGTGCTGTGCCCGCTGTGCTCCGCGGAATGCGGGGACGGCGGGCACGGCGGCACAGCACCGCGTCGTGCTGATGGCTCGTCATCGTACTGGCGGGTTAAGCGAGTTGGCGGGCCTCGGCCAGATGGTCACGCGTCCGTGACGGAGAGAGCGCCGAGTCGGTGAGCCGCCGCAGCACGTCGTCGTACTGCGCGACCTCCTCGCGCTTGTCCAGATAGAGCGCACTGGTGAGCTGCTCCAGATACACGATGTCGCTCAGGTCGTCCTCGGGGAACCGCAGCAGGGTGAAGGCGCCGCTCTCCGCCGGGTGCCCGCCCTGGTCGAAGGGCACCACCTGGATGCGCACATTGGGCCGCTCGGAGATCTCCGCGAGGTGCTTGAGCTGCGCGTCCATCACGGCGCGGCCGCCGATGGGGCGGCGCAGCGCGGCCTCGTCCAGCACGCACAGGAACTGCGGCGCGCGCTCGCCCAGCAGCAGCTTCTGCCGCTCCTGGCGGAGCGCGACCCGGCGGTCGACCTCCTCGGCGGGGAGGTCGGTGCGGTGGCCCGCGGTCACCACGGCGTGCGCGTAGTCCTCGGTCTGGAGCAGACCGTGCACGAACTGCACCTCGTACGTGTCGATGTGCGAGGCGGCGCCCTCCAGGCCCACGTACGTCTGGAACCAGCCGGGCAGGACGTCGCTGTAACTGTGCCACCAGCCCGCGCGGTTGGCGTCGCGCGCGAGGTCGAGCAGCGGGGCGCGCTCCGCTTCGTCGGTGACCCCGTACAGGGTGAGGAGATCCTCGACGTCACGCGCTTTGAAACTCACCCGGCCCAGCTCCATCCGGCTGATCTTGGATTCGGATGCACGAATCGAATAACCGGCGGCCTCACGGGTGACCCCGCGCGTCTCGCGCAGCCGCCGGAGTTGGGACCCGAGCAGGATACGCCGGACCATCGAGCCACTTGAACTGTTTTCCGGGGTTCCCCCGGATTCGCCGCCACTTGTCGGTTTCGCGTCCATTCCGAACAACCCTCCACCCTGCTGTGACGGGAAGTCTGCCATCTCCGGGCTCCGTTGCGTGCCCGTGCGATTACACACGATCGAAAGTCTTCCGTGCACGTGCATCTGCCCTTGCATCTGCTGTGCGCTTTGGGAACCATGGGGAACGCGCAAGTGCACGCAGTGCCACCCGAGTTGAGCATCGCGGCGACGCGCAGCGAGAACCGTCCGGGGGAGAGCACAGACGACCGGATCCGCACAGGATCATCACTGCCGTGAATGCCAGGAGTGGCTCGTCATGGGGACCGAAGGATCGACCGTGCTGGAGCCCTTAGGGCAATGGCAGGGCCTCCCGCCGCTCGAAGCCTCCGCGGTCTCCGGCTCTGCCTCCTGCTCCCTGCCGCCGCGCTACGAGGCGGTCAGGAGCGCCCGCGAATTCACCCGCAGCACGCTGCACCGGTGGGGCCTGGGCGACCAGTTCGACGGCGTCGCGCTGGTCGTGTCCGAGCTGGTGACCAACGCGCTGCGGCACGGCCTCACCGGCGCGGGAAGACCGCAGGCCGACGGCGAACCGCCGGTGCGGCTGCATCTGGTGCGCTGGTCGGCCCGGCTGGTGTGCGCGGTGCGCGACCCGAGCGAGGCCGCGCCGGAGACGGCCGAGCCCGACGAGGAGTTCGTGGACTTCTCCGCCGAGTCCGGGCGGGGGCTGCACCTCGTGGAGTGCTTCAGCGACGACTGGGGCTGGCACCCGCTGACCGGTGCGCTGTGCGGAAAGGTGGTCTGGGCGCTGTTCCGCGTCGCCCAGGACCAGGACTGAACGACCCGGTGACCCGGTGAACGACCCGGAGGGCGCCCTGACCCCGCGCCCCGGCCCCCGACAGAGGCCACTCGTGAAGACTCACGAAGACCCGCGATGACCCGTACAGCAGGCGTCAGTCCTGCAGCAGATGGTCGAACTCGCCGTCCTTCGCCCCGAGAAGCATCGCCTCCAACTCCGCCGTCGTATAGACGAGAGCGGGGCCTTCGGGAAAGCGCGAATTCCGGACGGCTATGTCTCCGCCGGGCAGTTTGGCGAACTCCACGCAGGTGCCCTGTGAGTTGCTGTGGCGGCTTTTCAGCCAGGTGACCCCCTGGAGGTCCCTTGCGGCCATGCCGTTGTACGCGTGAGGCACTCGGATCTCCCGGGTGTGAGCTGTGGGGGGTGGCTCATAACGCTCGCCCCAACGGGCAAGGACAAGGTCCCAAGTCCCGTTGACGACCGTCGACTTCGGGGATCATAACCCCTGTTCACATGCGCCTGCATGCGCGTATGCACGTGCACGACGGCCTGTCGCCGCGCCGTTACCGCGCGCGTTCCCTGCTTGGACGGATACGGGCGGCCCCAGGATCCATGACGAACGCGCCGCGGCCGGGGCCTCGTTGGAGAGAGACCCCGGCCGCGGCGCGGAGGTTGCCTGCGCGCGCTCAGCGCGACGCGTACGGCAGCAAGGCCATTTCCCTGGCGTTCTTGACGGCCCTGGCGACCTGGCGCTGCTGTTGTGCGGTGATGCGGGTCACCCGGCGGCTGCGGATTTTCCCGCGGTCCGAGATGAACTTCCGCAGCAATTCCGTGTCCTTGTAATCGACATATGTGATCCCCGCCGCATCCAGCGGATTGGGGCGGTTCTTCTTCGCCGGCTTGCGGTCGTGGGTTCGGCGGGCCATGAACGGTTCCTCCGATGGCGCGAGTTAGGGATTCCGGAGAGTGCCCGGTGAGTTCCGGGGAGTATTACGAGACCGGGTCGAGCAGTTCGTCGAAGGCGGTGGGAAAGCCGCGCCAGGACTCCGGGCCCCCGGCGTACTCCGCGTCCGTCAGCAGGCAGGAGTCGAGCAGCGAGCGGAGGCCCTCGGCGTCCAGGCCGTGCGCGGTGAAGACCAGGTGCTGCGCCCTGTCGCCCTCCTCGGGGTCCCAGTCCATGGCGGCGGCCGCACGGCGTACCGGCGGGACCATCTCCCAGGCCGCGTCCGGCAGCGAGGCCAGCCAGGGCCCCGCGCTCTCCACGCACAGCGCGCCGCCCGCGGCGTCCCAGGCCAGCAGGGTGTCGGGCCGGTCGGCGAGCCAGAAGCGGCCGCGGCTGCGCACGGCGGCGCAGGTCAGGTCCTCCAGCGCGGCGTACAGCCGCTCCGGGTGGAAGGGCCTGCGGCGGCGCCAGACCAGGGTGGCCACGCCCTCCTCGTCGGCCTCCTGGGGCAGCAGCGCGCACGCCGGGTGCTGCCTGGCAGCGGCGGCGTCCACGTCGAAGCCGACGGTGGCGGCCCGTACGAAGTCCGGTGTGCCGGTGCTCACGTGGTCGGCGACCGGGTGGAGCTGGGCGAGCAGCGCGAGGTCGGAGGGGTCGGCCTCCTCGGCGCCCTCCGCGATGGCCAGCACCGGCGCGTACTCGAGCTGCCTGGCGAAGGTGTCGGCCACCGTGCGCTGGTCCGATGGCGCGGCGGCGAGCCCGGCTTCGGCGAGGTCGTCGCCGCAGGCCAGGTACGGGATGAGCAGCGCGGGGTCCACGGCGGTGAGCACGCCGGCGAGCCGCAGCTCGGTGCCGGCGTGCGCGGCGACGACCTCGGCCATGGCCTTGGGCTCGACCGAGTCCCACAGCTCCACCACGGCGAGCTCGCACCCGCCGCTCTCCGCGAGGCGCTCCAGCTCGGGCACCAGGTCCTCGCGGAGCGCGCAGCAGGCGCAGTCGTTCACGAGCGGCGCCTCGCCCTCGTCCAGCAGGCCGCTCGCCGAGCGCACGGTCCTGCGCACGGCGCCGGCGGTGGACGCCGCGGTCAGGTCGTGGTGCAGGGCTACGGCGCCGGGCGCACCGGCGAGCAGCCGGTCGACGGCCTGGCGCCTGGCGTCCGCGTGCAGGCCGCCGACCAGGACGACGGGGAGGCGGGTGCGGTCCTGGCCGGGGCCCTGGTCGCGGGGCTGCTCGTGGTCCTGGTCGCGGTCGCGGGGCTCCATCAGCGGGCCCGCTTCCCGTACCGGCGCTCGAAGCGCTCCACGCGCCCGGCGGTGTCCAGCACCTTGGCCGTGCCGGTGTAGAAGGGATGGCTCGCCGAGGAGACCTCGACGTCGATCACGGGGTACGTGGCGCCGTCCTCCCACACGACGGTCTTGTCGCTGCTCGCGGTCGAGCGGGTCAGGAAGGCGAAGTCGGCCGCCTTGTCGCGGAAGACGACGGGGCGGTACTCGGGGTGGATTCCGGGCTTCACGGTGGCTTTCTCCTCTCGGGGCCGCGCCGCGGGGCGCGGCCCGACGCTGTGCGGCGTCAGCGCTCCTCGCGGAAGGCGACGTGCCGCCCCGCGACCGGGTCGTACTTGCGCAGCACCAGGCGGTCCGGGTTGTTCCTGCGGTTCTTGCGGGTGACGTAGGTGAATCCGGTGCCGGCCGTGGACCGGAGTTTGATCACCGGGCGGAGTTCGTTGCGGGCCATATGGGCTACTCTACACAAACGAAAACCGTTTTCATCAAGAGCTCGACGAGAGCCCAGAGCAGAGAGGAGGCGGCAGGGTGTCCGCACACTGCCAGCTGACCGGGCGCGGTCCCGTGTTCGGCAACAACATCTCGCACTCGCACCGCCGCACCCGCCGGCGCTTCGACCCGAACATCCAGTCCAAGCGCTACTGGCTGCCGAGCGAGCGGCGCCACATCCGGCTGCGGCTGAGCGCGCGCGGCATCAAGACGGTCGGCGCGATCGGCATCGAGGCGGCGGTCGCCCGGATCCGGGCGCGCGGCGAGAAGGTCTGAGGGGGCCGGCACCGTGGCGAAGAAGAGCAAGATCGCGAAGAACGAGCAGCGGAAGCGGGTGGTCGCGCGGTACGCCGCGCGCCGCGCCGAGCTCAAGGAGCTGATCCGCGACCCGGCGACGCCTGAGGAGCAACGGCTGGACGCGCAGCGGGAGTTGCGCCGCCAGCCCCGCGACGCGAGCGCGACCCGCGTACGCAACCGCGACAGCATCGACGGCCGCCCCCGCGGCCACCTCCGCACCTTCGGCCTGTCCCGCGTGAATCTCCGCGCCCAGGCCCACGCGGGTTACTTGCCCGGCGTACGGAAGTCGAGCTGGTAAAGCAGCGGCGGCCCCTCCCGTCGGAACGGGAGGGGCCGACCCCTTCTGCGCATCGCCTGCGTACCGCCGCTCCTACGTGTCTCCGCCCTCGTCGATCAGGCGCCGGACCTCGCGGTCCACCAACCCCAGGCGTGCCTCGGCGACCAGCGGGACCGCCCGGCGCTGGCGGCGCGCCTCGTGGACGTCGATGTCGACCGTGAGGAGGCTCGGCTCCCACTTCGGGGCCTGCGCCACGACCGTGCCGCGCGGGTCGATCACGCGCGAACCGCCCCAGAAGGAGGCGCCGTTCTCGTTGCCGACCCGGTTCACGAAGACGACCCAGCACTGGAGCATCTTGGCGGTGTAGGCGAGCAGGGTGTCCCAGTAGTACGTGGTGTCCATCGCCTCGGGGTCCAGGCTCGCGGCGCTGTTGGTCGGCACGAACAGCACCTCGGCGCCGTCCTGCACGGCAAGCCACGGCAGCACCGGCTGCCACGCGTCGTTGCACACCAGCGTCGCGCCGCGGCCGCCGCCCTCGTGCGGCAGGTCGTACGCGCGCAGCGACTGCCCGGGCGAGACGTGCTTGCGCTCCTCCCACGCCAGGTAGTTGGGCAGGTACAGCTTCCGGTGCGCGTGGTGCAGCGTGCCGCCCGCGTAGTACGCCGAGGTGTTGTACGCGCGCATGCTGGTGTGTTCGTGGAGCCCGGGCAGCACCGCGGGGCCGAGCGTGGAGAGTTCGGTGACCCGGGGGTCGCGCACCTCGACCGAGGTGTCCTTGCTGAGTCCGCCCAAGTGGTAGCCGTGCAGGCTGAGTTCGGGGAAGACGACGACATCGGCGCCCTGTTCGGCCGACTGCTCCACCTGTTCGCGCGCCGTGGCCAGATTGACCTCGACATCGCCCAGTTCGCAGTCGGTCTGCGCCAGCGCCACCCGCATCGCCACACTCCTTCCGTACCGCTCCGTACTGCTTGCTGCGAACGCGTACCCGCGTACCCGCGATCGTGCCATCGCACGGGCGCCCGCCCCTTCGCGGCGCGCGGGCCGAAGGCGGCGCCGAAGCCCGCATCGAAGTCCGCACCCGGGGCCTTGACTTGAAGTTAGCTTCAAGTCCTAACTTCACAGCATGAGCATGGAGATGACCGCCTGGCACGCGCTCTACGCGTCCCGCCACGCAGACGAGGACCGCCACCCCTTCTCCCCCGCGCTACTGAAGCGGATCGTCCGCTTTGCCCGCCCGCACCATCCGAAGCTCCTCGCCTTCCTGGTGTTCAGCAGCCTGCTCGCGGTGTTCGCGGTGGCCACCCCGCTGCTGGCCGGAAAGGTCGTGAACGTCATCACCCGCGGCGACAGCCCCTCCGCCGTCCTCACGCTCGCGGGGCTGATCGCGCTCATCGCGCTCGGCGAGGCGGGCGCGGGCATCCTCAGCCGCTGGCTCTCGGCGCGGATCGGCGAGGGTCTGATCCTGGACCTGCGCACCGCGGTGTACGACCACGTGCAGCGCATGCCCGTCGCGTTCTTCACCAGGACCCGCACCGGCGCCCTGGTCAGCCGGCTCAACAACGATGTGATCGGGGCGCAGCGCGCGTTCTCCAGCACGCTGTCCGGCGTGGTCAGCAACCTCGTGATGCTGCTGCTCACGCTCGGCGTGATGCTCAGGCTCTCGTGGCAGATCACCCTCATCGCGCTGGCGCTGCTGCCGCTGTTCGTGCTGCCCGCGCGCCGGATGGGCGCCAGGCTGGCCCGGCTGGAACGCGAACGCGCCGAGCACAACGCGACGATGAGCACCCAGATGACCGAGCGCTTCTCGGCGCCGGGGGCCACCCTGGTCAAGCTGTTCGGGAGGCCGCGCGAGGAGTCGGCGGAATTCGCCCGGCGCGCGGGGCGGGTACGGGACCTGGGAGTGCGCACCGCGATGGTGCAGGAGGTCTTCGTGACCGCGCTGACCCTGGTCGCGGCGCTCGCCCTCGCGCTGGTCTACGGCCTCGGCGGCTACTACGCGCTGGCCGGTTCGCTGGAGGCGGGCACCGTGGTCTCCCTCGCGATGCTGCTGACCCGGCTGTACGCGCCGCTCACCTCGCTGGCCGGCGCGCGGGTCGAGGTGATGAGCGCGCTGGTCAGCTTCCACCGGGTCTTCGAGGTCCTGGACCTGCGGCCGCTCATCGAGGAGCGCCCGGACGCCGAGGAGCTGCCCGAGGGGCCGCTGGACGTGGAGTTCGACGACGTGCGCTTCGGCTACCCCGCGGCCGACAAGGTCTCGCTCGCCTCCCTGGAAGAGGTCGCCACGCTGGACACCCGCGGCGGCGAGGAGGTGCTGCACGGCGTCTCCTTCCGCGCACGCCCCGGACGGATGGTCGCCCTGGTCGGCTCGTCCGGCGCGGGCAAGTCCACCGTCGCCTCCCTCGCTCCGCGGCTGTACGACGCCGACTCCGGCACCGTACGGATCGGCGGCAAGGACGTACGGGGGCTGACCGCGGCCACCCTGCGGCGCTCCGTCGGGATGGTGACCCAGGACGGCCACCTCTTCCACGACACCATCCGCGCCAACCTGCTGCTCCCCCGGCCCGAGGCCACCGAGGCCGAGCTGTGGGACGCGCTGCGCAGGGCGCGCCTGGACGGGCTCGTCGCCTCGCTGCCCGACGGTCTGGACACCCTGGTCGGCGAGCGCGGCTACCGGCTCTCCGGCGGCGAGCGCCAGCGGCTGACCATCGCCAGGCTGCTGCTGGCCAGGCCCAGCGTGGTGATCCTCGACGAGGCGACCTCGGCGCTCGACTCCACCTCGGAGGCCGCCGTGCAGGAGGCGCTGACCGAGGCGCTGGCAGGACGCACCTCGCTGGTGATCGCGCACCGGCTCTCCACCGTGCGCGCCGCCGACCTGATCCTGGTAATGGAGGAGGGGCGGGTCGTGGAGCGCGGCACGCACACCGAGCTGCTCGCGCGCGGCGGACGGTACGAGGAGCTGTACCGGACACAGTTCGCGGCGGAAGACGCAACAGGAGGCGCGGTCGGAGGCGGCGAACCGCTCGCCGCGGCCGCGGACTGACACACCGTCGGATTCCGCGGAAACCCCGTACAGCCCCCTTCCCGCACGGAATCCGCGCCGCAGGACGCGGCGCGGAGGTCCGCTCGCGGCGGCCTCGCCCGTCCGGCCCAGCCCGGCGCGCGGGGCCCTCGCGCGGCGCCCAGCATGACGACTGGACCGCCGTGTCGTGGCGGTCCGCCCGTTCGCCCCCACTCGGGAAGGACCCGAACCACCGTGACCTACCGACTCGACCAGCTCAGCCGCTGCTCCGTCGCCGTCGACCTCGGCTCCGCCCGCACGCGCATCCACATCAAGGGCACGGGACTGATCGTCGACGAACCGTCGGCGGTGGCCGTGAACACCTTCTCCGGTGCGCTGATGGCGGTCGGAACGAACGCCGAGCGCATGGACGGGCGCACCCCCGAGCACATCAACGTCGTACGGCCCATCAACGACGGCACCGTCATCGACATCGACATGGCCCAGCGGATGCTGCGCGCCTTCCTGGGCAGCACCCTGCGCGGTGCCTGGCGGCGGCGCGGCCCGATCATGCGGGCCGCGGTCACCATCCCGTACAACGCGGGGCCGCTGTCGCGGCGCGCCGCCGTGGAGACGCTGACCGGCGTGGGCGCGCGGCGGGTGGAGCTCGTGGAGGCGCCGACCGCGGCCGGCATCGGCGCCGGGCTGCCCGTGGGCCAGCCCGAGGCCGCCATGGTGCTGGTGTGCGGCGCCACCACCACGCAGATCGCCGTGCTCTCGCTGGGCTCCGTCGTGTCCGCCAGCTCCGTGCCGCTGGGCGGCGACACCGTGCGGCACGCGGTGGCCCAGCACCTGCGCAACGAGCACGAGCTGCTGCTGCCCAGCCAGAACGTGCAGCCGCTCTACCTCGCGCTCACCGGCAACCCGCTGCCCGACCCGGAGACCGGGATGGGCGCCACCGAGGTGTTCGGCCGCGACGTGTCCACCGGGCTCGGCCGCACCGTGACCGTGGACCCCGAGCACGTGCGCTCCGCCATCCACCCGAACATGACCGGGCTCAGCGACGCGATCCGCAGCGTGCTGCACCGCTGCCCGCCCGACCTCGTCGCCGACCTCGCGGACAGCGGCATGACGCTGAGCGGCGGCAGCGCACAACTGCCGGGCCTGGCCGAGATGTTGCACGCCAGCACGGGAATGGAGGTGCATGTGGCCGAGCAGCCCGCGCTGGCCGCAGTGAACGGGCTCGCCGCGATGGTCGAGGGCAAGGCGGAGCCGCTCCGGATCGACGTGCCGTGAACTCCCGGGCGTGCGGCGCCTTTCCGGAGTTTCCCCGGCAAGCACGACAAGAAGCACGGCACGCCGTAAGGGGCAGAGAGGGGACGGGTTCCCGGGTTCTAAACCTGAACGTGACCCTGTTTGCCTATCGTTGACCGTTCGACTGCACATGCATTGCGCAGCCTCGGGTAGTTGCATGCCCTCAGGTAGTTGATGCAGTGCTGACACAGTCCAACAGTCCAGAGGATGAAAGGGCTTGAGCGTGCCGGAAGAACGGGTGGAACGGAACGCACCGGAGAAGGACGGGCCACCGGGCCCGTCGGGGAATCTGCGGTCCGCGCTGGTGCCGCGGACGGACCGCACCGTGTTCGGCGTCACCGTGGCGCTGACGCTCGCCTTCGTCGTCTGGGGCGCGGTATCGACCAAATCGCTGAGCAGCGTCTCGGAGACGATGCTCAGCGGCACCATGAAGAACGGCGGCTGGGCCTTCGTGCTCGCCGCGACCGGGTTCGTGGTCTTCTCGCTCTGGCTGGCGTTCAGCCGCTACGGAAAGATCACCCTCGGCAAGGAGGGCGAGGAGCCGGAGTTCAAGACCGTCTCCTGGGTCGCCATGATGTTCAGCGCCGGCATGGGCATCGGCCTGATGTTCTACGGCGTGGCCGAGCCGGTGAACCACTTCTCCAGCACCCCTCCGGGATCGCACCCCGTGAACGACCCGGAGAAGATGGAAACGGCGATGGCCACCACGCTGTTCCACTGGACCCTGCACCCCTGGGCCATCTACGCGGTGGTCGGCCTGGCCATCGCGTACAGCTGCTTCCGGCGCGGCCGGCGGCAGACCATCAGCGCGGTCTTCACGCCGCTGATCGGCGAGAAGGCCGCGAACGGCGGCCCCGGCAAGGTCATCGACATCCTCGCGATCTTCGCCACCCTCTTCGGCTCGGCCGCCTCGCTGGGCCTGGGCGCCCTGCAGATCAGCGCCGGTGTGAAGGAGGTCGGCTGGGCCGGCGAGGTCAGCGAGCCCGTCCTGATCCTGATCATCGCGGTGCTGACCGCGGCGTTCGTGCTCTCCGCCGTCTCCGGCGTGGAGAAGGGCATCCAGTGGCTCTCCAACATCAACATGGTGCTGGCGGGGCTGCTGGTGCTCTTCGTGTTCGTCGTGGGCCCGACCATCTTGATGCTCAACCTGCTGCCCACCTCGCTCGGTTCGTACATCGGCGAGTTCGCGCAGCTCATCTCGCGCACCGACTCCTCGGGCGGCCCGAAGACCGCGGAGTGGCTGGCCAGCTACACGGTCTTCTACTGGGCGTGGTGGATCTCCTGGACGCCGTTCGTCGGCATGTTCATCGCGCGCATCAGCCGCGGCCGCACCATCCGCCAGTTCGTCGGCGGCGTCATCCTGGTGCCCAGCGTGGTCAGCCTGATCTGGTTCGCCATCTTCGGCGGCACGGCCATCCACGTGGAGGAGACCACCCACAAGGTCACCCAGGCGGCCAACGACGACGCCATGCTCTTCGCGGTGCTGCGCGAGTACCCGATGGCGAGCGTCACGATGCTGATCGTGATGATCCTGGTCGCGATCTTCTTCGTCTCCGGCGCCGACGCGGCCTCGATCGTGATGGGCACGCTGTCGCAGAAGGGCACCCTGGAGCCCAGCCGCTTCGTCGTCATCGTCTGGGGCGTGCTGACCGGCGCGGTCGCCGCGATCATGCTGCTCATCGGTGGTGGTGGGAGCGAAGCGCTCGACGGCCTCAAGAATCTGACGATTCTCGTGGCCGTCCCCTTCACGCTCGTCATGGTCGGCTTGTGCGTCGCCCTCACCAAGGACCTGCGCAGCGACCGCCTCATCGTGATCGGCGAGCGCGGCACCGAGGCCATCGAGAGCGCCGTGGTCGCCGGCCACGAGCAGTACGGCGGCGACTTCGAGATCCAGATCGGCCCCGGCGGCAACGGCACGGACGAGGACGAGGACGACGAGGAGCCGAACTCCGCGAGCCACGACACCACCGTCACGGCCACCCGCAAGGACACGTAGGGGCTCGCCCGATACTGGAGCGCCCCGCCGCGGTCGACACCGTGGCGGGGCGCTTTCGTTGCGTACGGAGGTTGTACGCGTACGAGGCTCAGCCCAGGATCCTGCGGTCGGGCCCCTGCGTCCGCTTCCAACTCCAGAACGCCTTCTGCGCGAGCAGCGTGCCCGTACCGGCGACCAGGATTCCCGCGAGGTTCACGCCCAATTGAACCGCCGCGCCCCACATTTCGCCGTATTCGCCATAACTGAGCGCCAGCGCCGCGAAGGCGGCCGCCGGCACCGTGGTCACGGAAATGGCCACGCCCACCAGCGCTCCCGATTTGGCCGAGGTGAGCGAGAGAATTCCGGCGACCCCGGCGAGAAGGGCGACGACCAGCGACATCAGGTCCGGCTTCCAGATGAACGAGGTCTCAGGGTGCGCACCGCTGAACCGCTCGTGCGAGAACAGCCCCACCGCGTCCATCACGAGACCGAACACGCCGGTCAGCAGCATCGCCACGAGGAACCCGAGGACGAGCGCCGCCAGTGAGCGCAGCGCGGGCCGCGGCTTGCGGCGCACGATCCCCGTACACACTCCGGCCAGCGGTCCGAACTCCGGGCCCACGACCATCGCGCCGACGATCAGGATCGCGCTGTCGGTGACCACGCCGCAGGCCGCCAGCATCGTGGCGACCGTGAGGAAGGCGAGGTAGGTCACCGAGAGCCGGGACTCCTCGTGGGTGGCGTCGGCCAGCGACTCCCACAGCACCGCGTCCACGCCCTCGCCCGGGGCCTCCACCTCGGCGCGCTCGGCGCGGTCGGAGAGCGAGAGGTCGATGTTCTCGACGGCGACCGAACCCTCGCCGACCAGGCCCAGTTCCCGCAGCTCGCGCAGCAGCCGGTCGGCCGCCTCCCTGGCCACGTCGCACAGCACGACGTCCCCCGCGGGGTCGCGCGCCGCGCCGGGGTGCACCACGATGTGCGCGGTGCCGACGGTCCTCTCCAGCAGCCCGACCACCGACTCGGTGCGGTCGGACGGGGTGATCATCCGCAGGTGGAGCATGGCGGCAGCGTAACCGCGACCACAAGTTACGGAACGACCAATAGTTTCCCCGCCGCACAGGGGCAGACACCGCGGTGACCGCTGTGCACGATGTGGCGCAACCAGGAGCACCCCCCGTACCTCCCGGCACCACCCCGTACGACCCGCGCCACCCGCACCCCCCACGCTTCCCTGTCCCGGCCATGGAAGGCGGTGCACCCGCGTGCGCTTCCCGTCGCTACTCCTCCCGCTCGGGGCCGCGCTGCTCCTGCTGATCGGCCCGCCGCTGATCACTACGGGCAGCGGGGCCGAGAGCGGTACGCACATCCCAGGACTGCGCCTGATGGTGCCCAACACCCCGGGCGGCGGCTACGACATCACGGCGCGCACCGCGGCCAAGGACGCCGAGGACGCGGGGCTCAACCACAACATCGAGGTCTTCAACCTGCCCGGCGCGGGCGGCACCGTGGGCCTCAGCCGGCTGGTGAACGAGCGCGGCAACGGCAAGCTCACCATGTCCATGGGCCTCGGCGTGGTCGGCGCCGTGCACACCAACAAGTCCCCCTCCACGCTCGCCGACGCGACGCCGGTGGCGCGGCTGGTGGAGGAGCCGGACATCGTGGTGGTGTCGAAGAAGTCCAAGTACCGCACCTTCGGCCAACTGCTGGCCGACTGGAAGAAGAAGCCGCGCGCGCTGCCGGTCGGCGGCGGCTCCTCGGCGGGCGGCCCCGACCACATCGCGCCGATGATGATGGCCGACAAGGCGGGAATCCCCGGCAAGTCGGTCAACTACGTCCCGTTCGACGGCGGCGGCGAGCTGCTGGCCTCGGTGCTCGGCGGCAAGGTCGCGTTCGGCGTCTCGGGCATCGGCGAGTACCGCGACCAGATCAAGTCCGGCGAGCTCAGGCTGCTCGCGGTCACGGGCCCCAAGCGCATCCCCGGCTACGACGCGCCCACCCTCAAGGAGGCGGGCGTGGACATGCACTTCACCAACTGGCGCGGCGTCATGGCGCCTCCGGGGCTCAGCGAGGAGAAGCGCACGCGCCTGATCCGCTTCTTCGACGCGCTGCACGCGTCGCCGCAGTGGAGGAAGTCGATGAAGGACAACGGCTGGGACGACGCCTACCTGAGCGGCGACGCGTACGGCCGCTTCCTGGAGCAGCAGGACCGGCGCGTCGACGACGTACTGAAGGGGCTGGGCCAGTGAGCACCTCGGATCTCCGCGAAAGAGAGCAGAGCGGCACCCTCGGCGACCGCCTGCGCCAACACTCCGAACTCGGCGTCAGCGCCCTCCTGTTGCTGATCGGCCTCCTGGTGCTCGGCGACGTGCTGAGCATGGACACGGTGTCGGGCCAGCGCGGCCCGGTGGGCCCCAAGACCGTGCCGGTGGTGGTCGGCTGCGCGCTGATCGTGGTGGCCGTGGTGCTGGCAGTCGACGTACTCCGCGGCGGCAAAGGAGAAGCGGAGGGCGGCGAGGACATGGATCTCGCCGAGCCCGGCGACTGGCGCACGGTCGCGCTGCTCGCCGGCGTCTTCCTCGCGTTCGCCGCGCTCATCGGCCCGCTCGGCTTCCCGCTGTCCGGCGCCGGGCTCTTCTGGGGCTCCGCGTACGCGCTGGGCAGCCGCAACGCGCGCCGCGACCCGCTGATCGCCGCGGCACTCTCCTTTTTCACCTACCTCGTCTTCAACACCGCGCTGGGTGTCCCGCTGCCCGGCGGCCCGCTGATGGGAGTGCTGTGACATGGATTCCCTCACCTCCCTCCTGGACGGCTTCGGTACGGCGCTGACCCCGCTCAACCTGCTGTGGGCCGCGATCGGCGTGCTGCTCGGCACCGCCATCGGCGTGCTCCCCGGCATCGGCCCCGCGATGGCCGTCGCACTGCTGCTGCCGGTGACGTACGGGCTCGACCCGGTGGGCGCCTTCATCATGTTCGCCGGCATCTACTACGGCGGGATGTTCGGCGGCTCCACCACCTCGATCCTGCTCAACACCCCTGGTGAGAGCGCCGCGGTGGTCGCCGCGATCGAGGGCAACCCGATGGCGAAGGCGGGCCGCGGCGCGCAGGCGCTCGCCGCCGCCGCGATCGGCCACTTCGCCGGCGGCATGGTCGGCACGATCCTGCTCGTCCTGCTCGCGCCCACGGTCGCCTCGCTCGCCGTGGACATCGGCGCGCCCGACTACTTCGCGATCATGGTCCTCGCCTTCATCGCGGTCACCTCGGTCCTGGGCTCCTCGCGCGTACGCGGCTTCGCCTCCCTCCTCCTCGGCCTCACCCTCGGCCTGATCGGGCTGGATCAGATGACCGGGCAGCAGCGGCTCACCTTCGGCAGCCTCCAGCTCTCCGACGGCATCGACGTGGTGATCGTCGCGGTCGGCCTCTTCGCGATCGGCGAGGCACTGTGGGTCGCGGCCCATCTCCGTCGCGGCACTGGTGAGTCGATCCCCGTGGGCACGCCCTGGCTCGGGCGCTCCGACCTGCGCCGGACCTGGCGTCCCTGGCTGCGAGGCCCGCTGATCGGCTTCCCCTTCGGCGCGATCCCCGCGGGCGGCGCCGAGATCCCCACCTTCCTCTCGTACGTCACCGAGAAGCGGCTCTCCAAGAACAAGAAGGACTTCGGCAAGGGCGCCATCGAGGGCGTCGCCGGGCCCGAGTCGGCCGCCTCCGCCTCGGCCGCCGGAACCCTGGTCTCCATGCTCACCCTCGGCCTGCCCACCACCGCGGTCGCCGCGGTGATGCTGGCCGCCTTCCAGCAGTACGGCATCCAGCCCGGCCCGCTCCTCTTCGAGCGCGAGCCCGAGCTGGTCTGGGGCCTGATCGCCTCGCTGTTCGTCGGCATGGTGCTGCTCCTGGTGCTCAACCTCCCGCTCGCGCCGGTCTGGGCGAAGCTGCTCCGGATCCCGCGCCCGTACCTGTACGCGGGCATCCTCTTCTTCGCCGGGGTCGGCGCGTACGCGGTGGGAGGCCAGCCCATCGACCTGGTGATCCTGCTGATCGTGGGCCTGCTCGGGCTGATGATGCGGCGCTACGGGCTGCCCGTGCTGCCCGCCGTGATCGGCGTGATCCTCGGCCCCTCGGCCGAGCAGCAGCTCCGCCGCGCGCTCCAGATCAGCGACGGCAGCGTCACGGGGCTCGTCAACACCCCGTTCTCCGTGACGGTGTACGCCGTGATCGCGCTGATCCTGGTCTGGCCGTGGCTCAAGCGGCTGACCGGAGCGCTGCCGCGGCGTTGACGCCCCCGCAGAGCAGAAACGGCCGGGTCCCTGGGCGGGGCCCGGCCGTTTCTTTGCCAACTCCCTTATCACGGGGCCCAGTTGGGCCCACATGTCCGGATTCGCCACCCCTGCCCACCCTCCCCAAGGTCATTTGTTAAGCTAAGTATTGACGCTTTCTTGACGCACTCTTGACCGAGTCGTCCGGACGCACAGGAGGAATCATCGACTCGCTGACGCCCGCCAGACTCTCCACGCACGACCTGCGCTCCATAGCCGGGACGGTGTGACATGGGTCATGCCGACACCCTGCTCGCCATGGGCGGCGCCTTCGTCGCCGCCGCGGTGCTCGCCCGCCTGGGCAACCGCATCGGCCTGCCGACGATCCCGCTGTTCATCCTCGCGGGCATCCTGCTCGGCCCGAACACCCCGGGCTTCGTGCTCGTACACGACCCCGAAGAGCTGGAGATGCTCTCCGCGCTCGGCCTCGTACTGCTGCTCTTCTACCTCGGCCTCGAGTTCCACATGGACGACCTCAAGGCGGGCGGCCGGAAGATGGCCACGGCCGGCGGCGTCTATCTCGCGCTGAACGTCGGCGCCGGGCTCGCCTTCGGCTTCCTGCTCGGCTGGGGCACCTCGGAGGCCCTGGTGCTCGCGGGCGTCCTGGGCATCTCGTCCTCCGCGATCGTCACCAAGGTGCTGGTCGACCTGGGCCGGATCGGCAATCCGGAGACCAAACCCATCCTCGGGATCATCGTCGTCGAGGACATCTTCCTCGCCCTCTACCTGGCCGCGCTCCAGCCCGTGCTGGCCGGCGCCGAGGACGCGGGCAGCGCGCTGCTCCAGGTCGGCAAGGCCTTCGCCTTCCTGCTGGTGCTGGCCGTCGCCGCGCGCTTCGGGACCCGGATCATCAGCCGGATGTTCGCGATCAAGGACAACGAGCTGCTGGTCATCTCGTTCCTGGGCGCCGCGGTACTGGTGTCCGGCATCGCCGAGGTGTTCGGCGTCGCGGACGCGATCGGCGCCTTCATGGTCGGCCTGATGCTGGGCAACACCTCCTCCGCCGAACGCATCAGGGAACTGGTGCACCCGCTGCGCGACGCCTTCGCCGCGATCTTCTTCTTCGCCTTCGGCCTCTCCATCGACCCGGGCGACCTGCCCTCGGTCGCGGTCCCCGTGCTGATCGCCGTGACGCTCACCATCGTGATGAACGTGTTCGCCGGGATGGCGGCGGCGCGGCTGTACGGATTCGGCCCGGGCCCCTCGGCCAACGTGGCCACGACCTTGCTGGCCCGCGGCGAGTTCGCGCTGATCCTGGCGACCATGGCCGCGACGGCCGACCTCGACGAGCGGCTCTCGCCGTTCATCGCCGGGTACGTGCTGATCCTCGCCGTGATCGCTCCGCTGGCCGCGAGCAAGTCGGAGTGGCTGGCGAAGGTGCTGCCGGGGCGGGACGATCCCTCGTCGGGCTCGGGCTCCGACTCGGACTCCGGGCAGGAGGCGCCTCCGGCCCAGACGCCGGAGCCGGCGCGGTAACGCGTACCTCCCGGCATAGAGCGGTGGCCCGGACACGAGATCGTGTCCGGGCCACCGCTCTTTCTGCCGTCTGCGGCTCGGCCGTCAGCGGCGTGCGTGGCGCCCGCGGCCCTGCGGGGGCTGCGGCGGCTGCTGGGGGCCCTGCGCGCCGGGGGCCTCCGCGCCTCCGACGGGGGGCATCGGCGCCGTGTCGTCCGCTCCGGCGACGGCCGCACTCGCGGTGGCCCCGGCCCCCTCCTTGGCGGTCTTGCGGCGCGCCCGCAGGTACTCGATCGCGATCGGGACCACCGACAGCAGCACGATCGCGACCAGCATCGCCTCGATGTTCTTCCGTACGAAGTCGATCTGCCCGAGCGCGGCGCCGAGCAGCGTGACGCCCGCGCCCCAGAGCACGCCGCCGATCACGTTGAAGGTGACGAAGGAGCGGTACCGCATGCGGCTCACGCCGGCGATGATCGGCGTGAAGGTCCGCACGATGGGCACGAAGCGCGCGAGCACCAGGGACTTCGCGCCGTGCTTCTCGAAGAACTCGTGCGCCTTCTCCACGTTCTCCTGCTTGAAGAGCCGCGAGTCGGGCCGCTTGAACAGCGCGGGCCCCACCTTCCGCCCGAACAGGAAGCCCGCCTGGTCGCCGAGCACCGCGGCGATCACCACCAGCAGGCACACCAGCCACAGCGGATAGTGCAGATACTGGCCGGTGGCCACCAGGAGGCCCGTGGTGAACAGCAGCGAGTCACCGGGCAGGAAGAAGCCGATCAGCAGCCCCGACTCGGCGAAGACGATCACCAGAATCCCGATCAGACCGAAGGTCGGAATCAGGTAGTCCGGGTCCAGCCAGGTTGGACCTAGCGCGATCTGGGTCACGAGAAGGGCTCCTCATCGCCTGGTGCGCGGGCGGGCCCGGGTGGCACACACACCGCGGTCATGGAGTACGACACGCTACCAACGCCCCCGGTTCCACAGACCCCCAGGATCAGGCACAAACCAGGCCACGTCGCACCCGCACCGGAACGTAGAGTCGTACCCATGGCTTCAGTTGAGGGCACCGTACGGGTCGACGTCTGGATCTGGTCGGTCCGGCTGACCAAGACCAGGGCGCAGGCCGCCACCGCCTGCCGCGGCGGCCACGTACGCGTCAACGGCGAGCGCGTGAAGCCCGCGCACGGCCTCCAGCCCGGCGACGAGGTACGCGTACGCAGATCCGGCGGCCAGGAACGCGTCGTCAAGGTCAAGCAACTGATCCGCAAACGCGTCGGCGCCCCCGTGGCCGCCGAATGCTACGAGGACAACAGCCCGCCCCCGCCGCCCCGCGAGCCGGCCCTGGCAGTCCCCCGCCGAGCCCCGGGAGCGGGCCGCCCCACAAAACGCGACCGCAGGGAACTGGACCGCATGCGCGAGCAGCACCACCAGCAGGCGAGGGACGTGGACGTCGACATAGACGTCGACGTGGACTGAGCGGCATCAGGGCAAGGGCAGCAACCCCGAGGGGCGGAGCCGCACAGCCGGTGCTGTGCGGCTCCGCCCCCAAGGTCAGCGCCGGCGGTCACTTCAACGTGACGCAGGCCTTCGTCGCGTAGCCCTTGAACTGCCCGCAGAACTTGGTCCCCTTGGGGAAGCTCATGCCGCTGTGGTGAAAGCGGTGGCCCCACTGGGCCTCGTACCAGTGCTTGCTGTCCTGCGAGCCGTAGGGCGCCTTCCGCCAGGACTTGCCGACGTGCGCCGAGCCACCCGGCTTCTTGTACAGCCAGCGGCCGTACTTGGTGCCGCTGTGCTTGGACACGTTCTTGTCGATGGCGATCATGCTGATCGACCGCTTGGAGGTCCCCGACCTGTGCTGGTAGGTCACGATGATCGAGTAGTTGCCCTTGTGCGCGACCACCTGCTTCTCGGGCGCCGCCTGCGCGGCGGGCGCACTCAGGAGTGCGATGGCGGTACTGGCGGCAAGGACGCCCGCCGCGATGCCGGCGCGCGTTCGCCTGACTGGCTGCATGATGCTGTCACCCCGTTGTTCAGTAATCCGATCTTGGTCAGGGTGCATGCTACATACACCTCGAAGCAGACCCGTCGGCCAACGTCAGACCCCCGCAGTACCTGAACCCTCTGATCACATCCGCAAGACGTCTCAGACGACAGCGGGTGCGGCGACGCAGACCCCAGGCCAGAAGCATCTGACCCGGGGTCCCTTCAAGCTGGTGAGCCACGGCACACAGACCACCGCGACCGCCTCCGGCACCCAGGCGCTGCACGCAGCCCCCACCCTGGTACGCGGCCGTCCCACAGTTACACGACCCGTTCTGCGAGCTCCATCACGTGGTGGTCCCGCCTTCTGCCTGCATGCGCTGCTGCACAGAGCGCCGCTTGGCAAGGGTCGCCAGGACGGGCGCGACCCACGGAATCCAGAGCAGACTCACCGTGAACAACTGCACCACAGCGATCGTGTTGACGACTGCGCCGACCCAGAAGTACGTCAGCACGTTGCTTTCCCAGCCCCGCGAGCGCTGCACGAAGTACATGCCGAGCCAAATCGCAATCTGTCCCGCCCCCACGACGGCGGCCACCCAGGCGTAGTAGGCATTCCGCCACAAATCCCGGTCGATGTGCACCAGATGCGAGGCGAGTCCGGCAATGACGATGTAGGCGAGCACCGCCAGCATCGGCAGCATCCCCCCGTAGCGCACCAGCCGCTCGCCACGACGCAGTACGGGGTCGCCGTCGGGGTTATGGATCGGGACGAGCACGAAGCTTTCTCCTTGAAGCCGGACCTTAGCGTTTGACGACGAAGCTACCCATGCCCGGCTCGGTGTAGATCAGCCCCTCTTCGCACAGTGCCCGGTGCACCTTCTGGCCGGTCGAGGTCGCGATGCCGAACTCGTTGAGCATGGCGCGACCACCGAGAGGACGCGGGTGCGCGGCAGTTAGGTGCCGTCCTCGATCCGCTGGCGGATCACGTCGGCGAACGGCTTCGGGCACGAGGCGGAAGGCGTTCCTAGTCCGCCGCCAAGCGCCCGACCTTCATGCACTGGATCGTCGGCGTCGGCATGGGCTTCCGGCAGGGCGAGACGCTGGGCCTGCGCTGGCCGTTCGTGGACTTCGAGGCTGAGCTGTTCCACCCCAAGTGGCAGCTCCAGCGCCTCACATGACGCCACGGCTGCAAGAACCCGCACGCGTGCGGCGCCCGGCTGCAACGGCAGCCGCCCACACCGCGGACACGGTCCTGAACGAGCTCGGCGTCGACATGCCCACGATCATGGAGATCCTCCGGCACACCCAGATCAGCCAGACGCGTCGCTACGTGAAGGGTCGGTCCCACCTCTCGAAGGAGGCGATGCGGCGCATGGGAGACGCCTTCATGCCGCCGCCACGGGCCACGTCTGAGACCAAAACTGAGACTGCGGACCGCCGCGCGGCCCGCGCGAAGAGGCGTCGCCGCATCCGATGAACGAGAAAACCCCAGGCCAGAGGAATCTGACCTGGGGTCCCGGAGTGAGCCGCCTGGGGGAGTCGAACCCCCGACCTACGCATTACGAGTGCGTCGCTCTGGCCAACTGAGCTAAGGCGGCTTGCCGCGTGCGACCAGCGTGGCAGCCGCAGCGCGGACAAGTCTACACAGTAATCGGGGGTGCTCCGAACGAGGTGCTAGGAGCCCGCCGCGCAGCGGGTGCCGTCCTTGGGGCTGCGGCCCGTCAGCAGGTAGCTGTCGACCGCGTCGTTGATGCACGGGCCCGCGCGCAGGTAGGCGGTGTGCCCGTCGCCCTCGTACGTCAGGAGGCGGGCGGAGGAGAGCTGGCCGGCCAGGCCGCGGGCCCAGGAGTACGGGGTCGCCGGGTCCCGCGTCGTACCGACCACGAGGATCGGGTCGGCTCCCTTCGCGGCGATGCGGTGGGTCTCACCGGCCGGCTTCTGCTTCCAGTAGCCGCAGTTGAGCGCGGCCCAGGCGAAGCCGCGGCCGAAGACCGGGGACGCCTTCTCGAAGGCGGGTACGGCCTTCTCGACGTCCTTCGGGCCCTTGAAGGCGGGCGGCAGATCGAGGCAGTTGACGGCCGGGTTGGCGTACATGATGTTGCCGTAGCTGCCGTCGGGATCGCGCTCGTAGTACTCGTCGGCGAGCGAGAGGAGCTGGGAGCCGTTGCCCTTCTGGGCCTTGGCCAGCGCGGTGCGGAGGCCGCCCCAGGAGCCCTCGTCGTACATGGCGCGGATCACACCCGTCGTCGCCAGGGACTCGGTGAGCTTGCGGGACTCCCCCGTCGCGACGGGCTTCGCGTCCAGCTTCTTGAAGAAGGCGTTCAGCCGCTTCCCGGCATCGGCCACGTTCTTCGTGCCCAGCGGGCAGTTCTTGCGCTTCACGCAGTCCTTGGCGAAGGACTGGAAGGCCAGCTCGAAGCCGCCGGTCTGGTCGCGGTTGACGCGCTCGGCGGGAAGCGAGGGGTCCATCGCGCCGTCCAGCACGAGCCGCCCGGAGCGCTGCGGGAAGAGGCCCGCGTACGTCGCGCCGAGGAAGGTCCCGTACGAAGCGCCGGTGTAGTTGAGCTTCTTGTCGCCCAGCACCGCGCGCAGCACGTCCATGTCGCGCGCGGCCTCCTTGGTGGAGACGTGCGCGAGCAGGTCGCCTGAACGCTTCTCGCAGCCCTTCGCGAAGTCCTTGAACGAGGTGACGAGCTTGTTCTCCTCGCCCTTGTCGTCCGGGGTCTGGTCGGCCTGCGTGAAGGCGTCCATCTCCTTGTCGCTCAGGCACTTCACCGGGGGCGCGCTGCGGGCCACCCCGCGCGGGTCCATGCCGACGATGTCGTACCGCTGGCGCACCTGCGGCGGATAGCCGATGCCGGCGGCCTGCTGTACGTATTCGACGGCCGAGCCGCCGGGCCCGCCCGGATTCACCATCAGCGAGCCGAGCTTCTTGCCCCCGCCCCCGTCGGCCTTCTTGCGGGTGACGGCGAGCTTGAGGTCCTTGTCAGGCTGCGGATTCCCGTAGTCCAGCGGGGCCTTGAGGGTCGCGCACTGGAAGCCCTCGGTGCCGCAGTCGCGCCAGCTCAGCTTCTGCTCGTAGTACGGCTTGAGGTTCCCCGGCACCTTGGCGGGGAGCGGCTTCAGCGGGGCCGCGTCCTTGTCGCCGATGGCGTTCTCGTTGCTGCCGGGGCCCTGCGACCTGCCGCTGGAGGCGTCGGGGTCCGAACCGCCCGAGGAGCAGCCGGACATCACCACCAGCGCCGCGGCGAGGAACGCGGCCGATGAGGTGCGGAACGGGCGACGCCTGGTGGCCTTGGCCATGTATCCATCCCTCGGTGAACGACGGCCCGTCTGCGACAGGTCCGGCGGTACGGCAGGTGCGGCGAGCGTACCCGCAGGACGATCAAGTCAGCCGTACGTGAAGGGCACCCGGGTCATCCCCCTCGGCGAAAACGGGACGGCCGGGCGCTCAGCCCGCGCGCAGCGCCATCGTCATCGCCTCGACCGCGAGCAGCGGCGCGACGTTGCGGTCCAGGGCGCCGCGGCAGTCGAGGACCGCCTCGATGCGGCGCAGGGTCTGCTCGGGTCCCGACTGGTCCGCGATGCGCGCGACCACGTCGCGTGCCTCGTCGTTGGCGAGCGCGACCTCGGAGCCGAGCTGGCGCGCGAGTACGTCGCGGTAGAAGCCGGTGAGGTCGGTGAGCGCCAGGTCGAGGGAGTCGCGCTGGGTACGGGTGGCGCGGCGCTTCTGCTTGTCCTCCAGCTCCTTCATCGCGCCGGCGGTGCCGCGCGGCAGCCGCTTGCCCTCGGCGGCGCCGAGCGCGGCGCGCAGCTCCTCGGTCTCCTTGGCGTCCAGCTCCTCGGCGACCTGCTTGGCGTCCTCGCCCGCCGCGTCGATCAGCTCCTGCGCCGCCTTGAGCGCGCCGCCCACGTCGTCGACCCGCGCGGGCAGCTTCAGGACCGCGTCGCGCCGGGCGCGTGCCCGCTCGTCGGTGGCCAGGCGGCGGGCACGGTCGATGTGGCCCTGGGTGGCGCGGGCCGCGTACGCCGCCATGTCGGGGGCGATGCCGTCCCTGCGTACGAGGTGGTCGGCGACCGCGTCCACCGGCGGGGTGCGCAGCGCGAGGTGGCGGCAGCGGGAGCGGATGGTGGGCAGCACGTCCTCGGTCGAGGGCGCGCACAGCAGCCACACCGTGCGCGGCGCGGGCTCCTCGACGGCCTTGAGCAGCACGTTGCCCGCGCCCTCGGTGAGCCGGTCGGCGTCCTCCAGCACGATGGCCTGCCAGCGGCCGCCCGAGGGGGACATCTGCGCCCTGCGCACCAGGTCGCGGGTCTCCTTGACGCCGATGCTGAGCAGGTCGGTGCGGACGACCTCGACGTCGGCGTGCGTACCGACCAGCGCCGTGTGGCAGCCGTCGCAGAAGCCGCAGCCGGGGGCGCCCCCGAGCGCGCGGTCGGGGCTCACGCACTGGAGCGCCGCCGCGAAGGCCCGCGCCGCGGTGGCCCGTCCGGCCCCGGGCGGCCCGGTGAACAGCCACGCGTGCGTCATGGACGAGCCGGAGAGCGCGGCCGAGCCGTGCGCCTCGGCCTCCGCCGTGACGAACGCGTCCGCGTCCCGCGCGGCGGCCCTCAGCTGCTCCGTCGGGCGCTCCTGCCCGACCAGGTCGTCCCAGACCGCCATCGTGTCCTGTCCCCTTCCTTACGCCGGCCTCCATTGTGCCCGGGCGCGACCGCGCGCCGGGCTCTCGTACGAGACCCCGTACCCGACCTCGTACGAGAGCCCGTACGGGAACCCGTAAGGGCCTGGACGGCGGCGACGTGCCTGCCCCCTGCGAGCCCCCTACACGCGACCCGCACGCGACCCCCGCACGCGACCGGGGGCGGCACCCGCATGGATGCCGCCCCCGGATGACCGGTGTCCCGCCGGCTCAACGCCCCTTGCGGCGGCCGGAGTCGGAGTCCTCGTCCGAGCCGTACTCGGCCTCGTATCGCGGGCCGAGCAGCTCGTCGGCGAGCGTCGTCTCGTTGTCGAGCGGGGTCTCCTCGGCCCAGTCCGAACGGCGCCGCGCCGGCCGCCCCGTCTCGGGGTCGACCTGCGGGACCTCCCGCGTGCTCTCCTCATCCGAGCCGGAGCCCGGGTCGGAACCCGCGCCTGACCCGTACCGCGGCATCACGGTCGTCTCGTCCTCGTCGGCCCGGTCCGCGCGGTACTGCGGCATCACCGCCGTCTCGTCGTCCGCGCCGCCGCGCGGCTCCTGCGCCTGCGGGAGCACGGCCGTGCGCTCGGCTTCGGCCTCCTCCGGCGGCTGGACCTGCGGAAGCTGCGCGGTGTCCGCGTCCGAACCGTCGGGCTCCGGCGCCTGCGCCGCGCGGCGCTGCTCCTCGGCGCGCAGCAGCGCCTCCTCGGCCTTGCGCTGCTTCTCCTGGCGGCGCTCCTCGGCCTCCGAGCGCAGCCTGGCCTCCTCCTCGGCGAGCCGCCGCTGCCGCTCGATCTCCTCGCGGCGCGTGCGCTCCTCGGCCTCCCTGCGCTCCCGCTCCTCCTGCTCGCGGCGGCGCTGCTCCTCCGCGCGCTGGCGGGCCTCCTCGGCGCGCCGCGCCTCCTCGCGCTGCTTCTCCAGCTCGATCTCGCGGCGCTTGCGCTCTTCCTCTTCCGCGCGCAGCTTGGCCATCTGCTCCTGGCGTTCGCGCTCCAGGCGCTCCTCCTCGGCCTTGCGCGCGGCCTCTTCCTCGGCCTTCCTGCGGGCCTCCTCCTCGGCTGCCCTGCGCGCCTCCTCGCGGGCCTGGATCTCCTGCTCGGAGAGCGGGAGGACCTGGTCGAGGCGGTGGCGTACGGCGGTGGTGACCACACTGGCCTCCTGGCCCGCGTCGACCACCAGATAGCGCGCCGGATCGGCCGAGGCCAGCGTGAGGAAGCCGGAGCGCACCCGCTCGTGGAACTCGGCGGGCTCCGACTCCAGCCGGTCCGGCGCCTCGGTGAAGCGCTCGCGCGCGGTCTCCGGCGACACGTCGAGCAGCACCGTCAGATGCGGCACGAGCCCGTCGGTCGCCCAGCGGGAGATCCGCGCGATCTCGGTCGGCGAGAGGTCGCGGCCGGCGCCCTGGTACGCGACGGAGGAGTCGATGTACCTGTCGGAGATCACCACGGCGCCCCGCTCCAGCGCGGGCCGGACCACGGTCTCGATGTGCTCGGCGCGGTCGGCCGCGTACAGCAGGGCCTCGGCGCGGTGCGAGATCCCGGACGAGGAGACGTCCAGCAGGATCGAGCGCAGCCGCTTGCCGATCGGCGTCGAGCCGGGCTCCTTGGTGACGACGACCTCGTGGCCCTTGTTGCGGATCCACTCGGCGAGGGCTTCCACCTGCGTGGACTTGCCCGCGCCGTCGCCGCCCTCCAGCGCGATGAAGAAGCCGCTCGCCGCGGGGGCCTGCTTGGGGCGGCCGCCGCCGAGGGCCTCGCGCAGGTCGCGCCGGAGCGGTACGCCGTGGCGGTCGTCCGTACGGGAGAGCACCAGCGCGGCGACGGGCAGCAGCAGCGCGCCGACCAGCATCAGCGTGAAGGCGGCGCCGCCGTGGTCGATGACGAAGGAGCCCTTCTGGATCCTGTGGTGGCCGATCAGCGCGGCCAGCACGGGACCCGCCAGCGCGCACAGCGCGATGACCGTGCGCACGACCGCCTGGAGGTGATCGGTCGTACGGGGCCGGCGCGGGGCGTCCGTCTCCAGGTCCAGCAGGCTGTGCCCGGTGTGCGCGGCGACACCCGCTGAGACGCCCGCGAGCAGGGCCAGGGCCAGCACCGTCGCGGTGTCGCCGACGATCCCCGCGGCGAGCAGCGCGACGCCGGTCAGCGCGAGGGCGAGGGCCAGCAGCCTGCGCCGGGACAGCGTGGGCAGCACGCGCGGCGCGAGCCTGATGCCCGCGGCCGTGCCCCCGGTCAGCGCGGTGACCAGCAGCCCGAAGCCGACAGGGCCGCCGCCCAGGTCCGCTGAGTGCAGCGGGGCGAGCGCGACGGCGGCCGCGATGGCGCCGCCGATCGCGGCGCACGCCAGCACCAGCAGCGGGATGGCGCCGGTGCGGCCCTTGTCGGGACCCTCGCCGTCGGCCTTCTTGGGACGGCGCAGGCCCTCCAGAGGCGAGCGCGGGCGCGGGGCCGCCGTGTCCGGCAGCTCCAGGAAGTACACGGTGGAGAACGCCGCGGCGAACAGGCCGGCGGCGACATACGAGCCGAGCGCCGCCTGGTGGGTGTGGAACCACTCGATCCCTGCGCCGAAGACGTTGCTGACCAGCGACACCACGACCAACCCCGCGGCCGCGGCCGGCAGCGCGATGAAGCCGGTGCGCAGCCAGAGCCTGCGCAGCGCGTCGTGGTGGTCGGGCATCGGACGCACGGCCGAGCCCTCGATGGGCGGCGCGGGCAGCAGCGCGGGCGCCGCGCTGTCCCGCGCGACGGTCCAGAAGCGCTCGGCCGCGCCGGTCACGAAGACCGTGATCAGGACCATCAGGAGGGAGACGCCCGGGGTCCAGTCGACCCAGAGCGGAGCGACGATCAGCGCGAGGGCGCGCAGCACGTCGGTGCCGAACATGGTCCAGCGCCGGTCCAGCAGGCCCTTGAGGCCGCGGCCGTCCCGGAAGCTCTTGGCCCCGGCGCCGCCCTTGCCCGCCGTGCCGGCCTCGCCTTCGCCGCCCTCGCCCGACTCCCCGGCTCCGCTCCTGTCGCCGGCCGCGCCCTTGTCCTTCGCCGCGCGCGCCGGGGAGACCAGCGCGGTCAGCGGGCCCAGCAGCACGGCGCCGAACAGCAGCGTGGACAGCATCCGCAGTGCGAACACCACGGTCACGACCAGCGCGATGCCGCGATAGCCGCCGCCGAACACCGGGTTGCCCGCTGCCGATTGGGCCGCCGCCGCCTGCACGGCGAGCAGCACCAGCACCAGCAGCCCCAGCGCATCGCCGATGGAACCGGTCACCTGCGCGCTCCACAGCCGCCGCAGCGGCGGGTAGCGCAGCAGGGCACCGACGGCACTTTCGCGGGCTTCAGCGGCGAGTGCGTCGTCGGGGGGTGGCGGGGTCACGCCCGTTGGCTGCTCTGCACGCGTCATCCTGCCAGCGTATAGCGAGCGGCCGACCTGTTGTGCCGGTGCTCCGACAAACTCGTGGGGCTGGTGTGATTTGTGAGGTTCACGTGGGCGCCCGTACGCCGCCGGAGCCCGGCAGGTCCCGCGTACGGCGCTGCGCACGGCCCCGCGCACGGGTCAACGGGCAGCCCGCGTACGGGAGTTGAGGCGGGACCCACGGGCCGCCGAGGCCTCGAAAGGACCACGAAAAGGACCTCGAAAGGGGCCGGAGACCCGGAACGGGCCGCGAAAGGACCCCGAACGCGACGAAGCCCCGCGGCGGCGCACCGTTCCTGCACGGCACGCCGCCCGGGGCTCACGGTCACTGACCGTCGGAGTCCTGACCGCCGGCCTGCGCTCCGGCCGCCGCCGTCTTCTTGGCTGCGGTCTTCTTGGCCGTCGTCTTCTTGGCGGTCGTCGTCTTCTTCGCCGCGGTCTTCTTGGCGGTGGTCTTGGAAGCCGTGCTCTTGGACGAGGCGCTCTTCGACTCCGCGCTCTTGGAAGCGGTGGTCTTCTTGGCCGCCGTCTTCTTCGCGGTGGTCTTCTTCGCCGCCGTCTTCTTGGCCGGGGCCTTCTTCGCCGCGGCCTTCTTGGCCGTCTTCTTCGCCGGCCCCTTCGCGCGCTTCTCCGCGAGCAGCTCGAAGCCGCGCTCGGGGGTGATCGACTCGGGGTCGTCGTCCTTCCGCAGCGTCGCGTTGGTCTCGCCGTCCGTGACGTACGGACCGAAGCGGCCGTCCTTCACCACCACCGGCTTCTCGGTCTGCGGGTCGGTGCCCAGCTCCTTGAGCGGCGGCTTGGCCGCGGCCCGCCCGCGCTGCTTCGGCTTGGAGTAGATCTCCAGGGCCTCTTCCAGCGTGATGGTGAAGATCTGCTCCTCGGTCTCCAGCGACCGGGAGTCGGTGCCCTTCTTCATGTACGGGCCGTACCGGCCGTTCTGCGCGGTGATCTCGTTGCCCGACTCGGGGTCGGTGCCCACCACACGCGGCTGGGACAGCAGCTTCAGCGCCTGCTCCAGCGTGATGGTGTCCAGGGACATGTCCTTGAACAGCGAGGCCGTGCGCGGCTTGACCGCGTTCTTGCCGGTCTTCGGGGTGCCCTCGGGCAGCACCTCGGTGACGTACGGGCCGTACCGCCCGTCGCGCGCCACGATCGGGCGGCCGGTCTCCGGGTCGGTGCCCAGCTCGAAGTCGCCGCTCGGCTTGGCGAGCAGCTCCTTCGCGTACTCCACGGACAGCTCGTCCGGCGGCAGGTCGTCCGGCACGTCCGCGCGCGGCCCCGGCTCGTCCTCCTTCTCCGCGGGACCCTCGACATACGGGCCGTAACGGCCGACGCGGAGCGTGATGCCCTCGCCGACCGGGAAGGAGGAGATGCCCTTGGCGTCGATCGCGCCGAGGTCGGAGACAAGCTCCTTGAGGCCGCCCAGGTGGTCGCCGTCGCCGTTGCCGGAGTCGGCGGCCGAGCCGTCCCCGCTGCCCTCGCCGCCGAAGTAGAAGCGCCGCAGCCACGGCACCGCCTCGGCGTCGCCCGCGGCGATCCGGTCGAGGTCGTCCTCCATCTTCGCGGTGAAGTCGTAGTCGACGAGCCGCCCGAAGTGCTCCTCCAGCAGCCTGACCACGGCGAACGAGAGGAAGGAGGGGACCAGCGCGGTGCCCTTCTTGAAGACGTACCGCCGGTCGAGGATGGTCGAGATGATCGAGGCGTACGTCGAGGGGCGGCCGATCTCCCGCTCCTCCAGCTCCTTGACCAGCGTGGCCTCGGTGTAGCGGGCCGGCGGCTTGGTCGCGTGGCCGTCCGCGGTGATCTCCTCGGCGGTCAGCGGATCGCCCTCGTTCACCTGCGGCAGACGGCGCTCGCGGTCGTCGAGCTCGGCGTTGGGGTCGTCGGAGCCCTCCACGTACGCCTTGAGGAAGCCGTGGAAGGTGATGATCTTGCCGGTCGCGCTGAACTCGGCGTCCCGCCCGTCGGACGCGGCGCCGCCGACCCTGACGGTCACCGACTGACCGGTGGCGTCCTTCATCTGGGAGGCGACGGTGCGCATCCAGATCAGCTCGTACAGCTTGAACTCGTCGCCGCTCAGGCCGGTCTGCGCCGGGGTGCGGAAGCTGTCGCCGGAGGGGCGGATCGCCTCGTGCGCCTCCTGCGCGTTCTTGACCTTGCCGGCGTACGTACGGGGCTTGTCCGGCAGGTAGTCGCTGCCGTAGAGCTGCGTGACCTGCGAACGGGCCGCGGTGATCGCGGTGTCCGAGAGCGTGGTGGAGTCCGTACGCATATAGGTGATGAAGCCGTTCTCATACAGCTTCTGCGCCACCTGCATCGTGCGCTTCGCGCCGAAGCCCAGCTTGCGGCTGGCCTCCTGCTGGAGCGTGGTGGTGCGGAACGGCGCGTACGGCGAGCGGCGGTACGGCTTGGACTCCACCGAGCGCACGGTGAAGGCGGTGTCCTCCAGCGCGGAGGCCAGCGCCCGTGCGTTCTCCTCGTCCAGGTGCAGGACCTGGTCGGGGTTCTTGAGCTGGCCGTCGGCGCCGAAGTCGCGGCCCTGCGCGACCCGCTTGCCGTCGACGGTGGTGAGCTTCGCGCCGAAAGTCCCCGGGTCCGAGGCGTCCCCCGCCCGCCCCGTGGCGAACGTTCCGGCCAGGTCCCAGTACTCGGCGGAGCGGAACGCCATGCGCTCGCGCTCCCGCTCGACCACGAGCCTGGTGGCCACCGACTGCACGCGGCCCGCCGACAGCCGCGGCATGACCTTCTTCCACAGCACCGGGGAGACCTCGTAGCCGTACAGCCTGTCGAGGATGCGGCGGGTCTCCTGGGCGTCGACCAGGCGCTGATTCAGATCGCGGGGATGCCGGACCGCGTCCTGGATGGCGTCCTTGGTGATCTCGTGGAACACCATGCGCCGCACCGGGACCTTGGGCTTGAGCACCTGCTGCAGGTGCCAGGCGATGGCCTCGCCCTCGCGGTCCTCATCCGTGGCGAGATAGAGCTCGTCGGATTCGGCCAGCAGATCCTTGAGCTTCTTCACCTGGTCCTTCTTGTCGCTGTTGACGACATAGAGGGGTTCGAAGTCATGATCTACGTTGACGCCGAGCCGGGCCCAGGGCTCCCCCTTGTACTTGGCGGGGACCTCAGCGGCACCGTTCGGGAGATCGCGGATGTGCCCGACGCTGGCCTCCACCACAAAGCCGGGGCCGAGATAGCCCTTGATCGTCTTAGCCTTGGCAGGCGACTCGACGATCACGAGTCGGCGCCCGCCGTTTGCGGTGTCGCTGGTCGGGGACAACTTCGGCTCTTCTCTCCGGTCGGCAGTAGGCGTACGGCATCGGTGTCGCTGCGGAGTGTGACGGTACCTCCCGCCCCCGTGTCAAACGGTAAAAGTCCGCAACGCCACTCGAACGGTAACCCGACAACCATCCATCCTGCCGTCCGGTGCCCACCGGTTTTCCGGCCGCACGGCCGGTCCGCGGGGGCGGGGAACGGCTTCGCGCCCCCTGCGCACGCCCCGCTTCCCTCCCCCGCCGCGGCTCCGCCGGATGCCCTCCGACCAGGGGCGATCAGACCGTGAGCAGCAGCCAGACGCCGGTGATGAGCGAAATCACTCCGAAAAGTCCGGCCAGTACGACCGCGCCCGGCTGGTGCCGCGCGGTTCCGGCCACTTCCTCTACGACAGGACGTCCTGCCCGTGTACGTACTGTGATCCACAGCAGCAGCCCGGTCCCGAACACCGCGAGGGCCGAGCCGGCGAAGACGGCGGGTGCACTCTCCATGCCCCGCAGCCTGGCACCGGCGGCCGTCCCCCGGCCGAACTCCGGGTGAACGGCGCGCCGTTGGCGGGTGACGCGGGGCCGTGCGGGGTTGGGCTGCGCGCAGCTCGGGCCGCGTACAGCTTGGACTGCGCGCAGCTTGGTCCGCGTGCAGCCTGGGCCGCGGGAGCCGTCGTCAGCCCCGGTCGCTCAGAGCTTCGCGGCCTGCTCGGGCTCCTCCACGGGCAGCAGGAAGCCCTGCTCCACGAGCAGCCTGATCGACTCGGGGGTGCGCTCGCGCAGCACGACGGAGTCCTCGTCCACGAGCTGGGCGATCGCGTCCAGGATCCGGCCCGCGGGGAGCGTCCCGTCGCACACTCCCGCGAAGCCCGCGCCGACCGTGTCCACGGTGGTGGCCCGGCGCATCCCGCGGTGCTGGCGCAGCACGACGTGCTCGGGGTCCTCGGCGCCGGGCAGCCCGACCTGCTCCTGCACCACCTCGGGCGCGAGCGTGAAGTGGCAGTCCAGCAGGGCCGCGTCGTCCACGGCGCGGAGGAAGTCCTGGCGCTCGAAGTGCGCGCGGATCACCTCGCCGAGCGGCTGCTCCACCGGGTGCGCCCACTCCTCGGCGATCACCGAGGGGCGCTCGGCCGCCGTCCTGCGCAGCGTGATCCACCCGAACCCGACGGCCCGGGTGCCGCGCTCCTCGAACTCGTCCAGCCAGGCGTCGTACCGCTCCGCATACGCCGCCGGATCGGCGTGGTGGTCCCCGGCGTCGCGCAGCCACAGCTCCGCGTACTGGTTCACGTCCTGCACCTCACGCTGCACGATCCACGCGTCGCAGCCGCTCGGCACCCAGGACTTCACGCGCTCGCGCCAGTCCTCGCCGTCCCGGTGCTCCCAGTTGGCGAGCAGCTGGCAGTAGCCGCCCTCGGCGAGCCGCTCCGCCGCGTTCCGTACGAGGGTGCGGCACACGTCGTCGCCGCGCATGCCGCCGTCCCGGTAGGTGAGCCGGGCGCCGGGCGAGATCACGAACGGCGGGTTGGAGACGATGAGTTCGTACGGCTCCTCGTTCTCCACCGGTTCGTAGAGCGAGCCCTCGCGCAGATCGGCCTCGGGCGCGCCGGAGAGCGCGAGGGTGAGCCGGGTGCACTCCAGCGCGCGCGGGTTCAGGTCGGTCGCGGTGACCTTCGTGGCGTGCTGCGCGGCGTGCAGGGCCTGGATGCCGGATCCCGTACCGAGGTCGAGGGCGCGGGCCACCGGGGTGCGCACGGTGATCCCGGCGAGCGTGGTGGAGGCGCCGCCCACGCCGAGCACGACGTCCTCGGCGCGCGAGGCGCTGCCCCCGGCGCCGCCGACGGCGCAGCCGAGGTCGGCGACGATCCACCAGTCCTGACCCTCGGGGCCCCCGTAGGGGCGGAGGTCGACGGTGGCGCGCACGGAGTCGGGGGTCGCGGAGTCTTCCGGGGACGCTTCCACGAGCCAGCCGTCGGTGAGCGCGTCCTCCAAGGGCAGCGCGGCGGCGGCCGCTTCGCGGGTGGCGGGCTGCTGGAGCAGGAAGAGCTGCACCAGGGTTTCCAGCGGGCCGTCGCCGCGGGTGGCGCGCAGCGCGGGCACCGTCTCGCTGCGGCCGAGCGCCGCGTACGCCGGGGCGCCGAGCAGTTCGAGCAGTCCGTCGGCGGTGAATCCGGCGGCGAGCAGGGCCTCGCGCAGCCGTGCGGTGCGGTCGGGGTGTGCCTGGGGGAGGGGCTGACTGGTACTCACCCGGCCATTGTGTCGCGTCGCCCCGTCCCCGCGGCGGAGCGGTGGACGCCGGATCGTACGGCGACCCACCGCTCCGCCGGCACGGGACGGCCGGGGTTTCGGTGACGGCGCGCGGCCGCGTGCCCGGGAGCCCGGAGGCTCACGGGCCCGGCCGCCTCAGGAGCTCGGCGTGGCGGCCGACGAGGGCCGCTTGCAGCCGTCCTGGTTGGCCATGGCCTTGCCGACGTCGCCGGACTGGAGCTTCTGGAGCGCCTTGTCGCCGCTCTTGCCGAGCTCGTCCAGCTTCGGCGCGAGGCCGCGCAGGCCCTTGGCGAACTTCGCGGAGTCCTTCGCGTCCAGGCCGTCGACCTGCTTCTTCAGGCCGCGGTACTTGGCGGAGAGCGTCTTGAGCTCCTTCACCGCGTCCTTCTGCAGCTTCGCCCCGTCGTCCACGGGCGGCGCGCCCGCCTTGTTCACCGCGTTGCCCAGCGCGTTGTAGGCGCCGGCGATGTGCCCGAAGGCGGTGGAGTCGGTCTTCTGGACCTCCTTCGCCGACTTCTTCTTGTCCTTGGAGGCGGCGTCCATCTCGGAGTTCGCCTTGTTGATCTTCGTGACCTGCGGGCCGACCTGGTCGCAGACCTTCTTGGCCCACGCGTCGGTCTTCTCCGCACTGTCGTCCCCGCAGCCGGACAGCGCGAGGACGAGCACCGCACTGCCGGACAGCGCGGCCGCTAGCTTCTTGTTCACCGGATCGGTCCCTTCCGTGGCTGTTCGGCCCGGAACATACACGCCTCACAGCCGTCAGCGGCGAGTCACAGGAAGCTTCTGTCCGGGATTGCAGCCGTTTGCACTAAAAGCGCACCGGTTCCACCACGGCCGATTCTGGGACATCCGTCACACCACGTAAGGGTGGGCGGGGCGCCAACGCGCCCCGCCCACCCCTGAGTTGGGACTGCTAAGTCCGCTATGTACGGGTTTTCGGCCCGGGAATCAGGAAGCCGTCACCGGATCACCCGGGTTCGCCACTCTTTCCGCGTGGTCTTCGTCACCCACCGCGATGCCGCGCCGCTTGGAGACGTACACGGCACCCACGATCACCGCGACGGCGAGGGCCGCGACCACCGCCCTGATGCCCACGCTCGCGTCGTCGCCGTAGCTGAACTGCACGACGGCGGGACCGATCAGCAGCGCCACCAGGTTCATGACCTTGAGCAGCGGGTTGATGGCCGGGCCCGCGGTGTCCTTGAACGGGTCGCCCACCGTGTCGCCGATGACCGTGGCCTCGTGCGCCACGCTGCCCTTGCCGCCGTGGTGGCCGTCCTCGACCAGCTTCTTCGCGTTGTCCCAGGCGCCTCCGGAGTTGGCGAGGAACACCGCCATGAGGGTGCCCGCGCCGATCGCGCCCGCCAGGAACGCGGCCAGCGCGCCCACCCCGAAGGTGAAGCCCACGAAGATCGGCGCCATCACGGCGAGCAGTCCCGGAGTGGTCAGCTCGCGCAGCGCGTCCTTGGTGCAGATGTCCACCACGCGGCCGTACTCGGGCTTCTCGGTGTAGTCCATGATCCCGGGCTTGGCCTTGAACTGGCGCCGCACCTCGTACACCACCGCGCCGGCCGACCGGGACACCGCGTTGATCGCCAGACCGGAGAAGAGGAACACCACGGCCGCCCCGAACATCAGCCCCACCAGCGTGCTGGGCTGCGCGATGTCGAGGAGCTCCAGCATCTTGCTGCCGCCCTGGCCCGCCTTGTCCAGCGCCTGCCCGAGCTCGGTGCGGTACGAGCCGAAGAGCGCGGACGCGGCGAGCACCGCGGTCGCGATGGCGATGCCCTTGGTGATCGCCTTCGTGGTGTTGCCGACCGCGTCCAGGTCGGTGAGCACCTGCGCGCCCGAGCCCTCGACGTCGCCGGACATCTCCGCGATGCCCTGCGCGTTGTCGGAGACGGGCCCGAAGGTGTCCATCGCCACGATCACGCCGACGGTGGTCAGCAGGCCCGTACCGGCCAGCGCCACCGCGAACAGCGCCAGCATCACCGTGCCGCCGCCGAGCAGGAAGGCGCCGTACACGCTGAGCCCGATCAACAGGGCGGTGTACACCGCGGATTCGAGCCCGAGCGACATGCCGGAGAGCACCACGGTCGCGGGCCCCGTGAGGGAGGTCTTGCCCACATCCCGTACGGGCTTCCTGCTGGTCTCCGTGAAGTACCCGGTGAGCTGCTGGATCACCGCCGCGAGCACGATGCCGATGGCGACCGCGACGATCGCCAGCACCCGCGGATCGCCCTCGTGCCCGAGGATCGCCTTCGCGTCGTCACCCGCCACGCCCTTCAAGTCGGCGTAGCTGGAGGGCAGATAGACGTACGCCGCGGCCGCGACCAGTACGAGGGAGATCACAGCGGACACGAAGAACCCGCGGTTGATCGCCGTCATGCCGCTGCGGTCGGAGCGCCGCGGGGCGACCACGAACACGCCGATGATCGCGGTGATCACGCCGATCGCCGGGACCAGCAGCGGGAACGCCAGGCCGCTGTCCCCGAACACCGCGGTGCCCAGGATGAGCGCGGCGACCAGCGTCACCGCGTACGACTCGAAGAGGTCGGCCGCCATGCCGGCGCAGTCGCCGACGTTGTCGCCCACGTTGTCGGCGATGGTCGCCGCGTTGCGCGGGTCGTCCTCGGGGATGCCCTGCTCGACCTTGCCGACCAGGTCGGCGCCGACGTCGGCGGCCTTGGTGAAGATGCCGCCGCCGACCCTCATGAACATCGCGATCAGCGCCGCGCCGAGGCCGAAGCCCTCCAGCACCTTGGGCGCGTCGGCCGCGTACACCAGCACCACGCAGGCCGCGCCGAGCAGCCCGAGGCCCACGGTGAACATGCCGACCACGCCGCCCGTACGGAAGGCGAGCTTCATCGCCTTGTGCGCCACCGCGGTCAGATCGCGTCCTGCCTCCCCCTCGTCCGGGGTGGCCTCCCGCGCCGCCGCGGCGACCCGCACATTGCTGCGCACCGCCAGCCACATTCCGATATAGCCGGTGGCGGCCGAGAAAGCCGCCCCGACCAGGAAGAAGAACGAACGGCCGAGCCGCTGGTTCATATCGTCCGCCGGCAGCAGCAACAGCAGGAAGAAGACCACCACGGCGAAAATGCCGAGGGTACGCAACTGCCGTGCGAGGTAGGCGTTGGCGCCTTCCTGCACGGCAGCTGCGATCTTCTTCATGCTGTCGGTGCCCTCGCCCGCGGCGAGCACTTGACGTACCAAGACCAGCGCCACGCCCAGCGCCGCCAGCGCGATCACCGCGATCCCGATGACCAGACCTCTGTTTCCGCTGGTGAGAACGGCATCGGCGAGATAGTGCGGATTCTGGAGTCGGTGGTCCTGAAGTGGGGTGAGATGCCCCGCCATTCGTCCTCCTTGACGTTGGGGGCAGGGGCGCGCCAAGGGAGGAGCGCCCTCGGCTCCTGCTGCGAAGATGTGGACGGATTGTAGGGAGTGGCACCGCATCAAAACAGGGCGCAGCACTGGTAATTCGGCTGTGACAGGCGAGATCAGGAAAAACTCGGGGAGATATTTCGCCCGCACGGGCGAGCTTTACAAAAGGGCTGACGCCGTAAAGCTGATCCCCCATAAAAAAGATCATTCCGCGGCGCCCGTCCGGGAAATCCGGCCCCGCACGCACGGCGTCCGGGGCTCTTCACGCCTCGCGGAACGCCAGGCCGGAGGCGCGCTCCGGCCCCCTGCCGCGCCTCAACCGCCGTGCAGAGTACGGGATTCGGGTACGCCGCGACCGCCCGGGCCGCCCCTTCGGGGATCACCCGCAGGCCGCGCGCCGCGCCACCGCCCGCACGGCCGCGTACAGCACCGCCTACGCCGCGGCCACGCCGTACGGAGCGGAACCGTCCACACCGCCCCGCACGCGCGAAGGACCCCCGGCCGAAAAGGCCGGGGGTCCCTTGCGGAACTGCGGTGGACGGCACTGCGTACGCCGTCCGGGACGGACGCCGGGGGCGCGGCGGCTCCGGAAGCCCGCCGCCGCGCCGGAAACCCGGCGCTGCCGTGCCCCGACAGGGGTCAGGGGATCACGGGCTCCGGCGCGGCGGGCCAGCTCATCCTGATGACGCCGCCCCGCTCGTCGGCGGTGACCTCGACGTCGTCGACGAGTCCGCTGATGACGGCGAGACCCATCTCGCCGTCCGCCTCCTCGTCGGCTCCGTCGGAACCGCCGTGGCCATTGCGTGCGCCCGGCACCAACAGGGCCTCCGCACCCGCCTCTTCGGGCCGGCCTGACGGGTGCGTGACGGGCGGAGCCTCGTCGCCGACCTCGATGGAGAACTTCTTCTCCTCCTCGATCAGCGCGACCCGCACCGGGCTGTCCACGCCATTGCTGAGATGCAGGCCGACGGCGCGCGTACAGGCCTCGCCGACCGCGAGCCGGACCTCGTCCAGCACGGCCTCGTCGACTCCGGCCCGGCGCGCCACGGCGGCGGCCACCAGCCTCGCCGTGCGCACATGCTCGGGCAGCGCGCTGAAGCGGAGTTCCACGGTGGCCATGCCATCCCCCTCGGTCCTGCTAGATCACTCGCGAGGCCGGGCTGGGGTGCCCTGGCCTCGCGTCCGGGTCGGCTCCGCGGGCCCGCGAACGGGCCCGCGGCAGGTCAATCGGTGGCCGCCACGGCTTCGTCGACCGAGCCGTGGATGGGGAACACCTTGGTCAGACCGGTGATACGGAAGATCTTGAGAATGCGCTCCTGGTTGCACACCAGGCGCAGCGAGCCCTCATGGGCACGTACTCGCTTGAGCCCGCCGACGAGCACACCGAGGCCGGTGGAGTCCAGGAAATCGACGCCTTCCATGTCCACGACGAGGTGGTAACTGCCGTCGTTCACCAGCTCGACCAACTGCTCGCGCAGCTTGGGCGCGGTGTATACATCAATCTCGCCACCGACCTCGACGATCGTGCGATCGCCAACGGTCCGGGTCGACAGGGACAGGTCCACGGATCCTCCAGCACCTTGCTATCGAGTCGTCCGCCCCGGTGCCTCCCGGCCGAGGCGGGGACGGATCGGCAGCCGCAGAGGCATTCAATCACTTACATGCCTCCACGCACGACGCCTTGCGGCCATTGTCCGTCACGCCTGGGGCACCCTGAGTGTCAGAGCCGGGTCGCCGGCGCCGTCTCCGGGTGCGGGGGACGCCGACGGACATCGCCCACGGTCAACGAGCGTACGCTCACGTGCTGTGCCCTCCCGCAAGGTTCGCCACAGCGACCCCCGCGCGGTGCTCGACCAGCTCACCGCGGGGGCCGAACGCGCTGCCCGTGTCACCCATACGGAGCACTTGCCCCCGCGACAGGGCCGCCATGCCGATTGGCCGGGGCGGATCCGCTCCGAGGTGACCGACGCGGTGCGGGCCACCGGGATCGACCGCCCCTGGGAGCACCAGGCGCGCGCCGTCGGCCACGCGCTGGACGGCGAATCCGTGGTGATCGCCACGGGAACGGCCTCCGGCAAGTCCCTCGCGTATCAACTCCCCGTGCTGGACGCGCTCCACGAAGGTTCTCGCGCGGCGAACAAACGCGGGGCCACCGCGCTCTACCTCGCGCCCACCAAGGCACTCGCCGCCGACCAACGCCGGGCGGTCTCCGAACTGGCCGCTCCCCTCGGCGACTCCGTGCGCCCGGCGCTCTTCGACGGGGACACTCCCCCCGAAGAGCGCGAGTGGGTCAGGCGCTTCGCCAATTACATTCTCACCAACCCGGACATGCTCCACCGCGGCATCCTGCCCGGGCACACCCGCTGGTCCTCCTTCCTGCGCGCGCTGCGCTATGTCGTGATCGACGAATGCCACACCTACCGCGGGGTCTTCGGCTCGCACGTGGCCCAGGTGATCAGGCGGCTGCGCAGGCTGTGCGCCAAGTACGGGTCCGAGCCGGTCTTCCTGCTCGCCTCTGCCACCTCGGCCGACCCCGGCGACGCGGCGGAGCGGCTCACCGGCGTACCTGTCACCGCGGTCACCGAGGACACCTCGCCGCGCGGGGAGCTCGTCTTCGCGCTGTGGGAGCCGCCGCTGACCGACCTCGAGGGCGAGCGCGGCGCGCCGGTCCGCCGCACCGCGACGGCGGAGTCCGCCGACCTGCTCACCGACCTGGCGCTCCAGGGGGTGCGCACGGTCGACTTCGTACGCTCCCGGCGCGGCGCCGAGCTCGTCTCCGTCATCGCGCAGGACCGCCTCGGCGCCGTCGACCGGCGGCTCGCCTCCCGGATCGCCGCCTACCGCGGCGGCTATCTGCCCGAGGAGCGCCGCGCGCTCGAACACGCCCTGCACACCGGCGACCTGCTCGGCCTCTCCGCCACCAACGCGCTGGAGCTCGGCGTCGACGTCTCCGGCCTGGACGCCGTGATCATCACCGGCTATCCGGGGACCCGCGCCTCGCTGTGGCAGCAGGCCGGGCGCGCCGGACGCACCGGGGAGGGCGCGCTGGCCATCCTGGTCGCCCGCGACGACCCGCTGGACACCTTCCTGGTGCACAACCCGGAGTCCGTCTTCCGGCGCCCGGTCGAGTCCACCGTGCTGGACCCGGACAACCCCTACGTCCTGGCCCCGCACCTCTGCGCCGCCGCCGCCGAGATCCCCCTCGGCGAGTCCGACGCGGAGCTCTTCGGGCCGTCCTTCACCGACGTGCTGGGCAGCCTGGAGGGGCGGAAGCTGCTGCGCCGGCGCGGCCGCTCCTGGTACTGGACGCGGAAGGACAGCCCCGCCGACCTCGCCGACATCCGCGGCTCGGGCGGCAAGCCCGTACAGGTCGTGGAGTCCGGCACCGGGCGGCTGCTGGGCACCGTGGACGCCGCCGCGGCCCACACCACCGTCCACGAGGGCGCGGTGCACCTCCACCAGGGGCGCACCTATGTCGTGGAACGCTTCGACCTGGACGACTCCGCCGCCCTGGTCAAGGAGTCCAACCCGCCCTGGACCACCATGGCGCGGGACACCACCTCCGTCTCCGTCCTGGAGACCGACGCCGAAGTGCCCTGGGGCGATGCGCGGTTGTGCTACGGCACGGTCGAGGTCACCAACCAGGTCGTCTCCTATCTGCGCCGCCGCGTCATCACCGGCGAGGTGCTCGGCGAGACCAAGCTCGACCTTCCGCCGCGCACCCTGCGGACCCGCGCCGTGTGGTGGACGGTCACCGAGGACCAGCTCGACGACGCGCGCGTCGGCCCGGAGGTACTCGGCGGGGCGCTGCACGCCGCCGAGCACGCCTCCATCGGCCTGCTGCCGCTCTTCGCCACCTGCGACCGCTGGGACATCGGCGGCGTCTCCATACCCCTGCACCCGGACACGCTCCTCCCCACCGTGTTCGTCTACGACGGCCAGCCCGGCGGCGCGGGCTTCGCCGAACGCGCCTTCCACACCGCCCGCGAATGGCTCACCGCCACCCGCGACGCCATCGCCGCCTGCGAGTGCGAGGGCGGGTGCCCCTCGTGCATCCAGTCCCCGAAGTGCGGCAACGGCAACGACCCGCTCCACAAGCGGGGAGCGATCCGCCTGCTGACGGAGGTCCTGAAGGCGGCCCCGCAGGACCCCTCCGCCTGACCGGCCGGCTCCGCCTGACCGGCTCGCTCCCGTAGGGACGGCTGGGCTCGGTACGTCCGCCGTCCCCACCGCTCCTGGCGGTCCCGCCCGTGCCCGTACGGACGGGGCGTACGGGCCGAGGTGGGCCTGTGCCGTGACGTCCGCGATCTCGTCCCGTACCGCACAGCGCAGCAGCCTGGTGTCCTGCGCCTCCGCCACCGTGCGCGCCGTCGCGCAGGCGCGGGCCCCGCCCTCCAGCGCGCTGTCCGCCGCGGCCAGCGCGGCCAAGTCCGCGCCCGCTCCCGCCTGGTGCCGGGCGGCGATGGCCTCGCCGAGCCCGAGCAGCAGGTCCAGCAGCATGCACAGCACCGTCGCACCCGTCGCCGCCCACACCGTCGCCGAACCGCGGTCACACCGCAGCGCTCCGCACCGCCTCCGCCCCGGCATCCACATCACCCGCCCCCTCCCCCACGTGCTCCTCGTCCAGGGCCACGGCGTGTGCGCGCAGGCTCAGCGAGAGGGGGCCGGGGCCCGCCGTTCTGACCCGCACCTCCACCCGCACCATGTCGCCCTGACGGGTCGTGGCGACCTCGGCGCCGTTCGGCGCGGCGCTCAGCACCGCGGCCCGCACTCCGGCTGGCGCGTCGCCCCGTGCCGCGGCCCGGGCCCCCGCACGGGCGGCGTCTACGCACTGGATGCGCGCGATGGCCGCCGTCACGCCCCAGAGCAGCACCGTGAACAGGAGGACCAGCGACGGGATCACCACGGCCGCCTCCGCCGTCACGAACCCGGCGTCCCCGCCCCGCCGCCCACCGCTCCTTCCGGGATGTCCGGGGGCTCCCGGGGCTCCGGGCTCTCCGGGCGGCCACAGTCCGTTCTCAGAACTCCGCATGGAGCGCCCTCCCGATGAGCTGTTGCAGCTCGCCGCTGACCGTGCCGCTCGTCACGATCTTGTAGAGCACCGCAGCGAAGGCGCAGGCGGCCAGCGTGCCGACCGCGTACTCCGCCGTGGACATCCCCGCCTCCCGCGCGCCGCCCAGCGCCCCGTACAGCCTCCGCAGCACCGCTGCCTCCGCCCTTGCCCTCGTACTCGCCATGCGCTGTCCCATCACGCCGCTCCTTCCTCGCCCCGCACCCGCGGGGACACTGATCCGCTCCGACCTACCTGCGCCGCTCTGGCGCACCGCTTGGGGCCGCTCTTGGGCCCGCCCCCACTGAGGCCCGCTCTCACGCCTCGTTCACCTCAGGGCCCCGGCCAGCCCGATCACGACCGGGGCCACCCCCACCGCCAGGAACGCCGGCAGGAAGCACAGACCCAGCGGGCCGGTCACCAGGACCGCGGCGCGCCGGGCCCGTGCCGCGCTCTCCCGCGCGCCGTCCGCCCGCAGTTGGGCGGCCAGCCGCGTCACCGGGTCCACGGCGGGAGCGCCACCGGCGGCGGCGCGCTCCATGCACCGCGCGAGCCCGGCACCGCCGGGCAGGGCCGCGAAGGGCCGCCATGCAGCGCCCGGTTCACTGCCGAGCCCCAGCTCCGTGGCGACCCGCACCAGGCGCTCACCCAACGGGCCGCCCAGGGCCTGGCCCACCGCTTCGGCAGCCCGTCCAGGCGCCGACCCCGCCGCGAGGCAGGCCGCCAGCAGATCGGCGGCCAGCGGCAGTTGTGCCGCCGCGCGCCGCGACTCGGCCTCCTCCGCGCCCCCGCCGCGCGCCGACCGGCTCCGCAGCAGACGCCGTACGCCGAGGGCACCGGCCACGCCCACGAACCACCCGAACACCCCGCCGAGCACCACCGCGCCGAACGCCAGGGCCGCCAGCGAGGCCGCCGCCTCCCGCAGCCGCCGGTCCTCCAACCGGGCGCGGACGTCCGCGCGGGAACGGACTCCCGCCCGAGCACCCATCCGCCGGAAGAAGCGGGCGGCCCACCAACCCCGCTCCCCCGCCGCGGCCGGCTCCTCGGACGGCACCAGCCACCGCGCCCTGCGCCGCACACCCCGGCCACCGGGCCGCCCGAGGGCCAGCACGCCGGCCGCCGCGCAGCCACCCGACAACAGCGCCGAACCCCACCAGAGCGGAACGAGCCACGAGAGCGGCGCCCACCCGAGCACAGCCGCCAGCCCCGCTCCGCCGACCACTCCCGCCGCGTTCATCCGCCCCTCCTGCTCGCCGATCGCAGCAGGAACAGCGCCCAGGCGATGCCCGCGCCCTGCAGGGCGGCTCCCGCCACCAGGCAAGCGAGTCCCGCAGGCGTGTGCAGCAGCACCTCCAGTGGGTCGGCCCCCATCGCGCCGCCCAGCAGGAGCCCGAACGCCGGGAGCAGCGCCAGCACCGCGATGGTCGCCCTCGGCCCCGCGAACTGGGCCTCGACTTCCTCTCTGAGCGCCCGTTCCTCCCGCAGCGTCGCCGCGATGCGCTCCAGCCCCTCGGCCAGGCCCGCGCCGCGCTCCACCGACACCTGCCAGCACCCGGCCACCATGCGCAGCCCCTCGGCGCCGGGCAGCGCTCCCGCGTGCCGCAGTGCCTCCGGTACGTCCCCGCCGAAGCGCGCCGCCGCCAGCACGGCCGACCCCGGATCGCCCAACTCCCGCAGGGCGCCCGCGCCCACGGCCAGCAGCGCCCGGTCCGGCGGCCTGCCCGCGCGCAGCTCTCCCGCCACCGCGTCGCACAGCTCAACGACCGCGGCCTCCCTGCGCACCGCGCCGCGCCGCCGCTCCCGGTGCCTCAGCCACCTCCGTACGGGCCACACGGCGACCGCTCCCAGGACGACCGGGAGCCAGGAGTGCCCGAGGAGCCCCAGTGCCACGCCGAGCGGCAGACACCACCAGGCGTGCCCCAGCGAGCCGCCCGACCAGGCGCGCAGGCGAAGGGCCAACTCCCGCCAGGGGAGCGGTCGCCCGGCCCCCGTACGCTGCACCTCGCCGCCCCCGGCGAGCAGCAGCCGCGCCCTCCGCATGCCCTCCTCGCGCCCGGCCATCATCCACACGGCGGCGCCCGCGCAGGCGGCGGCCGCATACACCGGTGCGGTCTCCAGACCGTTCGCGCCCGTCATCGCGTGCCCCTCCCCTCGTGCGGCTCCGACACGGCGCCGCCGACCGCCGCGGACGCCCCCGACACGCCGAACGCCCCGGACACTCCGGCAGCTCCAGCCGCTCCGGCAGCTCCGGGCACTCCGGCCGCCCCGGACACTCCGGCCGCTCCAGGAGCCCCGCCACGCGACGCTCCCCGCCCGCACAGCTCCCACAGCCGGTCCCAGCCGCGCTCCGGAGCGAATCCCGCGGCGCCCCACCTCGCGGCGGGGACCGTGCTCACCAGGCCCTGCGCGTCACGCTCCAGCACATGGATCTCCGCGATGCGGCGGCGTCCGGTGCGGTCGCGCGCCACGTGCAGGAGCACGCGGAGGGCGGCGGCCAACTGGCTGTGCAGGGCCGCCCGTTCCAGTCCGGCGGCCGTGGCCAGGGCCTCCAGGCGGGCCGGCACGTCGGCCGCGGCGTTCGCGTGGACCGTGCAACTGCCGCCCTCATGGCCGGTGTTCAACGCGGCCAGCAGCGTGGTCACCTCGGCTCCCCGCACCTCGCCGACCACCAACCGGTCCGGGCGCATCCGGAGCGCCTGGCGGACCAGGTCGTCGAGGCCGACCTCGCCGGCGCCCTCCTGATTGGGCGGCCGGGCCTCCAGCCGCACCACATGCGGGTGTTCGGGCCGGAGCTCCGCAGAGTCCTCGGCGAGCACCAGCCGCTCATACGGGCGCACCAGGCCCAGCAGGGTGCTGAGCAGCGTGGTCTTGCCCGAGCCCGTGCCGCCGCTGACGAGGAAGGAGAGCCGGGCGTCGAGCAGGGCCCGCAGCAGCCGGTCGCCCCCTGGCGGCACCGTGCCGGCGGCCACCAGCTGAGCGAGCGTGAACGCCCTGGGCCTCAGCACCCGCAGCGAGAGACACGCCGAGCCGACGGCCACCGGCGGCAGCACCGCGTGCAACCGCGTGCCGTCCGGCAGTCGCGCGTCGACCCATGGCCGCGCGTCGTCCAGCCTCCGTCCCGCCGAGGTCGCCAGGCGCTGCGCCAGCCGCCGCACGGCCCCGGCGTCGCGGAACCGCACCGCCGTGCGCTCCAGCCCGCGCCCCCTGTCGACCCACACCTCCTCGGGGCCGCTGACCAGCACGTCGGTGACCTCGGGGTCGGCCAGCAGGGGCTCCAACGGGCCCGCGCCGACCAGTTCGGAACGGAGTGCCCGCGCGATGCCGAGCACCTCGCTGTCCCCCAGCAGCCGCCCCTGCGCCCGCAGCGCGGCGGCCACCCTGGCGGGCGTGGGCTCGGCCCCGGTGTCGGCGAGCCGGACGCGTACGGCATCCAGCAGCGCTTCCCCGGCGGGACGTTCGGCGCTCAGCACGGGCGCCGATGCCCCGGCTCCCAGGGGCCCGGCCCCCGACGGCCCGCTCCCCGGCAGGGCGCCCCCCAACGACGAGACGTCCACCGGCGCGGCCTCCCCCGGCACACCCTTCGTACGACCGCTCATGCCGCCGCACCCCCGCGTGCCGCGCCGCCGTCGAGGGCCTGCTCCCAGAACGCCTTGCAGAATCTGGACAGCGCGCCGGCCTCCCGGTCTCCGGGCGGCACACCGCGCTCGGCCTCGTCCAACACCCCGGGCTCCCAGGGCAGTTCGCCCACCAACGGCAGCCCCAGCAGCCGCGCGACCTCGGTGTCGTCCAGCCCCGGGCCATAGCCGCGGTCGCCTTCCGGGCCGCCCGGCGTACGGACCACGGCGCGCAGATCACGCAGCACCAGGCGCACCCGGGAGGCCACCCGGTGCGCCGCCGCCACCGCGCGCAGCTCGGCGGGCACCAGCAGCAGGCCCAGGTCGAGCTGTGCCAGCGCCTCGGCGGTCGTCTCGTCCACCCGGCGCGGAAGGTCCACCACCACGACGCCCTCGCGGCGCCTGGCCGCCGACAGCACGGTCTTCATGGCGTCGGCGGGCACCACGGCGGACTCGCCCCTGTCCCAGCTCAGCACGCGCAGCTCGTGGAGCCGGGGCAGCGAATCCTCCAGCGCCTCGCTGCCGACACGCCCGCGCGACTCGGCGAACGCGGGCCAGCGGAGCCCCGCGGCGCGCTCGCCGCCGAACAGCACGTCCAGGCCTCCGCCCAGCGGGTCGCCGTCGATCAGCATGGTGCGGTGCCCCGCCCGCGCCGCGGTCAGCGCCAGGGCTCCGGCCAGCGTGGACGTGCCGGCGCCTCCGCGTCCGCCGATCACTCCGACGGTCACCGCCGGGCGGCCCACGCCCTCCGCCGCGTCCGCGATCCGGCCCGCGAGCCAGCCCTCGGCATCGGGCAGCATCACCACGCCCTCGGCGCCGATCCGCGCACCGCGCTCCCACACCCCGGGGTCGTCCAGATCGCGCCCGACGAGGAGCACCCCGGGGCGACGGGGCGCTCCGCCCGCCCCTCCCTCACCGTGCGCCCCGCCGAACCCCGGCGCACCCGCGCAGTCGTCGCCCACCAGCACCAGCGGGGCCTTCTCCCAGGGACCGGCCCCGGACCAACTCCCCCAGGTCACACGGTCAGCGGGGGCACCGTGGGCCACTTCCGCCTCGGCTCCGGCGGCGGCGCAGAGCCTCAGCAGATCGTCGAGGAGCAGCTCGTCCTCGGTAACAATCAGAATGGTTTCGGCCATGATCACGTCCTCTTCGCACATGCCGTGCTCGCGTCCGCAAACAGATGCGGACCCGTCGCGGAATCACTGTGCGGGGAAGCCGGAAAACTTGATGATCATGGTCCAAATCTGTGGACAACTCGAAGCCTGTGAATAACTCCTTCACCCATCCCGGTGACTTCCGGAGAGCAGCACAATGGCTACTGTGTGTTACAGATCCGCGCACCCCGGAACGGGCACCCGTAAAGATCGAGAAGTTCGGGCGACGCGGCCCTCGACGCATAAAAAGGCCCCCGGACATGCGACGACCCCCGCCGGGGGGGAGAGCGGGGGTCGTCTCCACGGCCGACTCGGGGGGGGAGGAGTCGGGCCGGGTTAGCACGGTCGCGAACGATCCGTGACTTCCATGGTGTACCCGAGAGCCTTCTCAGGCAAACCCACGCGCCCCACCTTACGCCGAATGGTTGGCGCCTATGCTCGGCCTCGTGGAAAACCTTGCGATGCCCCGCACAGCCGCGTTCTTCGATCTGGACAAGACGGTCATTGCGAAGTCGAGCACGCTCACCTTCGGCAAGTCCTTCTACCAAGGTGGCCTGATCAATCGCCGTGCCGTACTGCGCACCGCGTACGCCCAGTTCGTATATCTCCTCGGCGGCGCTGACCACGACCAGATGGAACGGATGCGCGAGTATCTCTCGGCGCTGTGCCGCGGCTGGAACGTCTCCCAGGTGCAGGAGATCGTCGCGGAGACCATCCACGAGCTGATCGACCCGATCATCTACGACGAGGCCGCCTCCCTCATCGAGCAGCACCATCTCGCCGGCCGCGATGTGGTGATCGTCTCGACCTCGGGGGCCGAGGTGGTCGAGCCCATCGGCGAGATGATCGGCGCCGACCGCGTGGTGGCGACCCGCATGGTGGTCGAGGACGGCTGCTACACGGGCGAGGTGGAGTACTACGCGTACGGCCCCACCAAGGCCGAGGCGATCGAGGATCTGGCCAGGTCGGAGGGGTATGACCTGACCCGCTGCTATGCGTACAGCGACTCGGCGACCGACATCCCGATGCTGGAGGCGGTCGGGCATCCGCACGCGGTCAATCCGGACCGCGCGCTGCGCAAGGAGGCGCTGGCCAGGGACTGGCCGGTGCTGACCTTCTCCCGCCCCGTGCGACTCAAGCAGCGGATCCCGAATCTGTCGATGCCCTCCCGGCCGGTGCTGGCGGTGACCGCGGCCGCCGTGGGCGCCGCGGCGGCCGCCGCCGGCCTGGTCTGGTACACGAGCAGGCACCGGGAGCGCTACGGGCGATTCAACCCCTTCAGGCTGCTTTGAAGCGTAAGGAGCCGGAAGGGGCGATAGGCAGCGGTAGAGGCGAAAAGTAAAGATCTGCGGCGAGGGGTTCCGCTTCACCCACGCGCGCAGTACAAAGGACTCAACGGCCCGCGAGACCAGCGGAGTCCGAGAGGCTCCCAGTACGCATGGCCCACGGACCGGATCGCATGAATACCGGGCACCCACGCGACGCCGAGCCCGCAGACAGGGCATGTCCCACCAGGCGACGGGCAAAGAACCCGGCCTGATGGGCCCTATGGAGAGCACGCACTGGTAACCCGGTGGCCATGCCAGCGGCGACACCGTCCGGCGGTGTCGCCGCAATTCGTATGCGAGACGGGTGCGTTCAGTACCAGGAGTCAGGCAACACCCGGACCCGGACCACCCGGCCCTCAGGCCGCGCCGCGCTGCATGGCCTCGCAGACCGCGGTGCTCTCCCGTACGCCCAGCTCGACGGAGCGGCCGCAGAAGGCGATCCACTCGGCCATGCCCTCGGGGGTGCCGGACGCGTAGCCGCCGAGGGCGCTCTCGTACGCCTCACGGCCCTGTTCCGCGTGGCCGACCTCGGCCGGGCAGATCGACTTCGGGTCGAGGCCGCTGGCGACCAGGACGACCCGCTCGGCGGCGCGCGCCACCAGGCCGTTGTACGAGCCGAAGGGGCGCAGCGTGCGCAGCTCCCCGTGCACCACGGCCGCCTGCACCAGTGCGGGAGCCGCCGTACCCGTGGTCACGATGCCGGCCAGCGCGTCCAGCCGGGCCGACACCTCGTCGGCGCTGGGCAGCTCGGGGAGCCCGGCGGTCTCCTTGCCGGGCACCGCGTCGGCGACCGGCTCGCCGGCCAGCCGGGGGCGGCCGACCCGCTGCTCGTCCGCGTCGCCGCTGGCCGCGACCAGGTGCAGCCTGGCCAGCACGCGCAGCGGCGACTGCCGCCAGACGTCCAGGAGCTGGCCGGCCTCGGCGGTCAGCCGCAGCGCCGCGCCGACCGTGCGCGGCTCGCCGGCCGCGCCGAAGTCGCTGCGCCTGCGCACCTCTTCGAGCGCCCAGTCGGCGCCGTCCAGCGCGGCCGAACCGCGCGCCCCGCGCAGCGCCGCCTCGGCGGTGACCTCGGCGCTGCGGCGGCGCATCACGCGATGGCCGTAGACCCGGTCGACGGCGGTGCGTACGGAGGCGACGGCGTCGGCGACGCCGGGCAGCGCGCCCAGCGGCGCCAGGGGGTCAGCGGTGCTCGTCATGGGTCCGACCCTACGACCCGGTACGCGGGAGGTCGCCGCGCCCCACGTTCGGGTGGCCCGTACCCCGGGGGAGGGCGGGGCGGGTGTGACGGAGGACTACGCTCTTGTTCATGAAAATCGCTTTCGTTGGCAAGGGCGGCAGCGGGAAGACGACGCTGTCGGGACTGTTCGTCCGCGGTCTGGCGGCGCGGGGCGCGCCGGTGGTCGCCGTGGACGCGGACATCAACCAGCACCTGGGCACCGCGCTCGGCCTGGACGAGGAGGCGGCGGCCGCGCTCCCCGCGCTCGGGGCTCGGCTGCCGCTGATCAAGGACTATCTGCGCGGCAGCAACCCGCGGATCGCCTCGGCCGAGTCGATGATCAAGACGACCCCGCCCGGCGAGGGCTCCCGGCTGCTGCGGATCACCGAGGACAACCCGGTGTACGACGCGTGTGCCACGACCGTGCCGCTGGAGGGCGGCGACGTACGGCTGCTGGCGACGGGCCCGTTCACCGAGTCCGACCTGGGCGTCGCCTGCTACCACTCCAAGACCGGTGCGGTGGAGCTGTGCCTCAACCACCTGGTGGACGGGCGCGGGGAGTTCATGGTCGTCGACATGACGGCGGGCAGCGACTCGTTCGCCTCCGGGATGTTCACCCGCTTCGACATGACGTTCCTGGTGGCCGAGCCGACCAGGAAGGGCGTCTCGGTGTACCGGCAGTACAAGGAGTACGCCCGCGACTTCGACGTACCCCTCTGCGTCGTCGGGAACAAGGTGCAGGGACCCGACGACGTCGAGTTCCTGCGCGAGGAGGTCGGAGAGGACCTGCTCACGACCGTGGGGCACTCGGACTGGGTGCGGGCCATGGAGAAGGGGCGGCCGCGGCCGTTCGGCGCGCTGGAGGAGGAGGTGCGCGGCGCGCTGGACACCCTGCGGGAGACGGCGGACGCGGCGTACGAGCGCAGGGACTGGGAGCGCTACACGCGCCAGATGGTGCACTTCCACCTGCGCAACGCGGAGAGCTGGGCCAACGAGCGGACCGGGGTCGACCTGGCGGCGCAGGTCGACCCCTCCTTCGTGCTGCGCGAGGACGCGGAGACCGGTGCGCGCGAGGGTGCCGGGGTCAGCGGGAGCGCGCCGCGGTCTGCTTCTCCGCAGCCGGCCTGACCTGGCCGAAGGAGGACCAGCCGCCCTTCGGGCGCTCGCCGACGTCGAGTTTTCGCAGCTCGGCGAGCGTCTTCGGGTCCTGCGCGTCCAGCCAGTCGACGAGCTGGCGGAAGGACACGCAGCGCACCTCGTCGCGGCGGCAGGTCTTCTTCATGACCTCCTCGACGGCGTCCATGTAGACGCCGCCGTTCCAGTCCTCGAAGTGGTTGCCGACGACCATCGGCGCGCGATTGCCCTTGTACGCGCGCTCGAAGCCGGCGAGCAGGCCGTCCCGCATCTGCTTCTTGTACGCGGGATGCCGGGACTCGGGTCCGTCGGTGGTCACGGACTGGTTGGCCAGGAAGTTGTAGTCCATCGACAGCGTCTCGTACGAGCTGCCCGGCATCGGGACCTGCTGGAGCGACAGGTCCCACAGGCCCTGTTTCTTGCCGGGCCAGACCTGCTTGCCGTTGCCGCTGGAGTCGTAGCGGAAGCCCTCGGCGCGCCCGGCGCGCAGCAGGTTCTCCTGGCCCTCCAGGCAGGGCGCGCGGCCCCCGACGAGTTCGCGGCCGTAGTCGAAGGGCAGCGGGGGCACCGCCTTCCAGCCGGTGTTGGTGCGCCAGCCGCTGACGAACGAGCGGGCCTGGCGGATCTCGCTCCGCCACTGCCCGACCGACCAGTCGCCGACCCCGCCAGGCCCGCAGAAGTGGCCGTTGAAGTGGGTGCCGATCTCGCTGCCGTCGAGCCAGGCGCCGCGCACCTGGCGCAGCGTGGACCGTACGTTCCGGTCCTTGAGGTAGCCGATGTCCGAGGCGCCCGGCGGGTGGCCGGGCGGGCTGTAGCGCTTGGCCCTGCCCTCGGGCAGCAGGTAGATACCGCTGAGGAAGTACGTCTGCGTGGCGCCGTACTTGCGGCCCGCCTCGCGGAAGCGGGAGAACAGCTTCTTGCTGTCCTCGCCCGCGCCGTCCCAGGAGAAGACGACGAACTGCGGGGGCCGTTCGCCGGGGCGCAGCCTGTGCGGGGTGGGCTGGTTGGGCTGGCTGCCGGTGAGTGCGGTCGAGCCGTCGCCGATCGGCCGCGCGGGGCTGCGCTGCTGGTGGGTGCGCGCCTCGCTCTGCTTGTTCTGCTTGTCCGTACGGTCGTCGCCGCTGCCGGTCACGCCGTCGGCGCAGCCGCTGAGGACCACGAGCCCGGCCAGGGCGGCGGCCGTGGCCGTGACCGTCGTCCCGAGGCGTCCGGGTCCGCGGCGTCTCGGCCTGTGGTGTCTCACCGGTCCAGTCATGTGAGTCAAGCTCACATGGCGGGGCAAAGGGGGCATTTGGTGTGGGTGACCCGGATGACGGCCTCAGGGTTCGTTCACCCCATGGACGGAATGAACCCCTATTCGCAGCTCCTGCGCTTCTTCGGCGCTTTACACGCCATTACGATTCGTTTACCGACGCTTGAACACGGCCAGCAGCCAGACGGTGACGCACCGTGCCGCCGCGAAGGAGACACGATGTCCGCCTGTGCCCCCGCAACCACCGACCAGCAGACCTCCGCCCACCGCACCGCCACACGCACCGCCGCCCGCCCCGGCGCTCCCCGTCCCGACGGCCGCAGGCCCCCGCGGGGGCGGGAGGGACGGGAGGGGCTGATGCGGGATCTGTCCGCCTCCGTCACCGTCTTCCTGATCGCGATCCCGCTCTCCCTCGGCCTGGCCATCGCGGTCGGCGCACCGCTCCAGGCCGGGCTGGTCGGCGCGGCGGTCGGCGGCATCGTCGCGGGCCTCATCGGCGGATCACCGCTTCAGGTCAGCGGCCCCTCGGCGGGGCTGACCGTGGTCACGGCCGGGCTGATCGAGACCTATGGCTGGCCCACCACCTGCGCCATCACCGTGCTGGCCGGTCTGCTCCAACTCGCCCTGGGCGCGCTGCGCTGGGCCCGCACGGCGCTGGCCGTCAGCCCGGCGATCGTGCACGGGACCCTGGCCGGGATCGGGATCACCATCGCGCTGGCCCAACTCCACGTGGTGCTGGGCGGTCAGCCCGAGGGCGACGCGGTCACCAACCTCCTCGCCCTGCCGGGCCAGTTGGCCGACCCGCACTTCGCCGCCGGCGGCGTGGGAGTGCTCACCGTCGGGGTGCTGCTGCTGTGGCCGCGGCTGCCGGGGCGGCTGGGGAGACGCGCGGCGCGGGTGCCCGCGGCGCTGGTCGCCGTGGTGTGCGCGACGGGGGTGGCCGCCGTGGCGATGCCGGAGGTGCGCCGGGTGCACCTGCCGTCCTGGGGCAGCCATGTGCTGCCCGGGCTGCCGGAGGGGCCGGTGTCCGGGCTGGCCGCCGGGGTGCTCACGGTGACGCTGGTCGCGGGCCTGGAGTCGCTGCTGGCCGCCGTCGCGGTGGACAAGCTCGCCGCCGAGAGGCCGGGCCCGCCCGCTCCCCGCACCGATCTGGACAAGGAGCTGCGCGGTCAGGGCATCGCCAACGCGGTGTCGGGGGCGCTGGGCGGGCTCCCGTTGTCCGGCGGCGCGGTGCGGGGCTCGGCCAATGTGCGCGCGGGAGCGCGGAGCAGGGCGGCGACCGTGCTGCACGGGGTGTGGGTGGTGCTCGCGGCGCTGTTCCTGGCCGGGGCCCTGGAGCGGATCCCGCTCGCGGCGCTGGGGGCGCTGGTGATGGTGGTCGGCATCCAGATGGTGAGCTTCGCGCACATCAGGAACGTCCACCGCAACAGGGAGTTCCCGGTCTACGCGGTCACCGTCGGCGCCGTGGTGCTGGCCGGCGTGCTGGAGGGAGTGCTCCTCGGGGGCGCGGTCGCGGTGGCCACCGCGCTGCACCGGCTGGCCCGCACCCGCATCACCCACGGGGAGCCGGGCTGCGGCGCGGAGGGCACGGGGCGGGACGAGGGGGCGGCACACGGAGTGGAGCACCGGCTGTGTGTGCGCGGCCAGTTGACGTTTCTCGCGGTGCCGCGGCTGAGCCGCGCACTCGCACAGGTACCGGAAGGGGCACGGGCTGTGGTCGAGCTGGACGGTTCGTTCATGGATCACGCGGCGTACGAGACGCTGCAGGAGTGGCGGGACACGCACACGGCGAAGGGCGGCGAGGTCGAGATCACCGACCGCGGGGGCCGGCCGGTCGCCGAGCCCTCCGCCTCGCACCGCTGCACGCCCTGGCTGCCCTGGCGCAACCACCAGTGCACGAGACCGCACGCCGCCGATGCGTCACCGCACACCGCTGATCCATCGGAAGCGAAGAGCGCGGCCGACGCCCACGGGACCGCGGGCACGGGCGCGGGCCAGGGCGCATGCACCGGCACCTACACCGGAGCAGCCGGCACCGGTGCGGTCACCGGCACGGGCGCGGCCGCCACCGCGTCCGCCGCCGCGCCCACCACCGCTCCCCGCCGCGGCCAACTCCTCGGCGGCGTACGCAACTTCCAGCGGATCACGGCGCCGCTGGTGCGGGACGAGCTGGCGCGGCTGGCGGCCGAGGGGCAGCAGCCCTCCCAGCTCTTCCTCACCTGCGCGGACTCCCGGCTGGTCACGAGCATGATCACGTCCAGCGGCCCGGGCGACCTGTTCACCGTGCGGAACGTCGGCAATCTGGTGCCGCTGCCCGGCGAGGAGTCGGGGGACGAGTCGGTCGCCGCGGCCATCGAGTACGCCGTGGACGTGCTGCGGGTCGGTTCCGTCACGGTGTGCGGGCACTCGGGGTGCGGCGCGATGCAGGCGCTGCACAGCACCGCTTCGGCGGACGAGCCGGGCAACCGGGGAGAGGAGCCCGAGGAAGGGGACTCGCCGCTGCGCCGCTGGCTGCGGCACGGGCGCCCGAGCCTGGAGCGGCTGGGGCGGCAGGGGCACGGGCACCCGGGGTTCGCCGACCGCGATGTGGCGGACCCTCTGGAGGCCCTGTGCCTGAGCAACGTCCTCCAGCAGCTGGAGCATCTGGGGCTGCACGACTGCGTGGCGCGGCGGCTGCGGGACGGTTCGCTTGAGCTGCACGGGATGTACTTCGATGTGGCCAGGGCTCAGGCATATGTGCTGGACCTGCCGGGGCACGGCGGGGCGCCGGAGGGCCCCGACGGGCGGCCGCTGTTCGTTCCGGTGCACCCCGACGTACGGGCTCCCGTATGACACGGGAGGCCGCGCCGTACGGGAGCCCGCGCGGCGCGGAAGTCCGCGTGACGTGGGAGGCCCGCACAACTGCCGCACGTACCATAGGTTTTGGTCTACACCACTCGCGCCGAGAACCCTTGTCATGGAGGTACGCCTGCTGATGAGCTAAGGCCGGGAACAACTGACAACCCTGGGAATGGGAGATGTCGTGAGCAACGAAAGCCTGGCCAACCTGCTTCATGAAGAGCGGAGGTTCGCGCCCCCCGCCGAGCTGGCGGAGAACGCCAATGTGACGGCGGAGGCGTACGAGCAGGCGAAGGCGGACCGGCTGGGCTTCTGGGCCGAGCAGGCACGCCGGCTGAGCTGGGGCACCGAGCCCACCGAGACCCTCGACTGGTCGAATCCGCCGTTCGCGAAATGGTTCAAGGACGGCAAGCTCAACGTCGCGTACAACTGCGTCGACCGGCACGTCGAGGCCGGAAACGGCGACCGGGTGGCCATCAACTTCGAGGGCGAGCCCGGGGATTCGCGTGTCCTCACGTACGCCGACCTCCAGCGCGAGGTCTCCAAGGCCGCCAACGCCCTGACCGAGCTGGGCGTGCAGAAGGGCGACCGGGTCGCGGTCTACATGCCGATGATCCCCGAGACGGTGATCACGATGCTGGCCTGCGCCCGCGTCGGCGCACCGCACTCGGTCGTGTTCGGCGGCTTCTCCGCCGACGCGCTGGCCACCCGCATCCAGGACGCCGACGCGCGCGTCGTGGTCACCTCCGACGGCGGTTACCGCAAGGGCGCGGCCAGTTCGCTGAAGCCCGCCGTGGACGAGGCGCTGACCAAGCCCGGCACCGAGAACGTGCGGAACGTCCTGGTCGTCAAGCGCACCGGACAGCAGGACATCGAGTGGAACGACGAGCGCGACCTGTGGTGGCACGACGTCGTGGACCGGCAGAGCGAGCAGCACACGCCGGAGATGTTCGACGCCGAGCACCCGCTGTTCATCCTCTACACCTCGGGCACCACGGGTAAGCCGAAGGGCATCCTGCACACCACCGGTGGCTATCTGACCCAGGTCGCCTACACCCACCACGCGGTGTTCGACCTCAAGCCGGAGACCGACGTCTTCTGGTGCACCGCCGACGTGGGCTGGGTGACCGGCCACTCCTACATCGTGTACGGACCGCTGGCGAACGGCGCCACCGAGGTGCTGTACGAGGGCACGCCCGACTCCCCGCACAAGGGCCGCTGGTGGGAGATCGTGCAGAAGTACGGCGTCACCATCCTCTACACCGCGCCCACCGGAATCCGCGCCTGCATGAAGTGGGGCGACGACATCCCGGCGAAGTTCGACCTGTCCTCGCTGCGGATCCTCGGCTCGGTCGGCGAGCCCATCAACCCCGAGGCCTGGGTCTGGTATCGCCACCACATCGGCGGCGACCGCACCCCCGTGGTGGACACCTGGTGGCAGACCGAGACCGGCGGCATCATGATCAGCCCGCTGCCCGGCGTCACCGAGGCCAAGCCGGGCTCCGCGCAGACCCCGCTGCCCGGCATCTCGGCGACGGTCGTGGACGACGAGGCCAACGAGGTGCCCGACGGCGGTGGCGGCTACCTCGTGCTCACCGAGCCCTGGCCGTCCATGCTCCGCACCATCTGGGGCGATGACCAGCGCTTCCTCGACACGTACTGGTCGCGCTTCGAGAACAGGTACTTCGCGGGCGACGGCGCCAAGAAGGACGAGGACGGCGACATCTGGCTGCTCGGCCGCGTCGACGACGTGATGCTGGTCTCCGGCCACAACATCGCCACCACCGAGGTCGAGTCCGCGCTGGTCTCGCACCCGAAGGTCGCCGAGGCGGCGGTCGTCGGCGCCACCGACCCGCAGACGACCCAGTCGATCGTGGCCTTCGTGATCCTCCGCGGCACCGCGGACGCGGAAGACGAGGGCCTGGTCGAGGAGCTGCGCTCGCACGTGGCCAAGCAGCTCGGCCCGATCGCCAAGCCCAAGCGCATCCTGCCGGTCGCCGAGCTGCCCAAGACCCGCTCCGGCAAGATCATGCGACGGCTCCTCCGGGACGTCGCGGAGAACCGCTCGCTGGGCGACGTCAGCACCCTCACCGACTCCTCGGTGATGAACCTCATCCAGGAGAAGCTGCCCGCGGCCCCCAGCGAGGACTGACCCGGCGCGGCAGCGCGCGTCGGCGCGCGCAGAGGGCTCCGAAGGGGGCGTCCCGGTTCGACCGGGGCGCCCCCTTCACTCGTGTTGGTTAGGGTGTGGGGGTGTCGCGTAAAGAACGCGACAGGAAAATCAGGGTGTGCCGGGAAGTCTGGTCGGCGTTCGTGTACGACGTGCACCCGCTCCCGGCGGGCGCGCACTGCCGCCAGGAGGCCCCGTGACCCCGCCGCCCCACCCCACGTCCGAAGCGTCGAGCCGCCGCCGCTCCGTCTTCCTCGGCAGGCTGCCGCTGGGCGAGCGCCGCTTCCTCGCCGACGCGCTGCGCACCGAGACGGTCGGCGGCATGCTGCTGCTGGCGGCGGCCGTGGCCGCGCTGGTGCTGGCAAACACCCCGCTGAGCGGCTTCTACGACGGCGTACGGGACTTCAGCATCGGGCCCGAGGCGCTGCACCTGAACCTCACCGTCGCCGAGTGGGCCAAGGACGGCCTGCTCACGGTCTTCTTCTTCGTCGCGGGCATCGAGCTCAAGCGCGAGCTGGTCGCCGGCGAGCTGCGCGATCCGCGGGCCGCCGCGCTGCCGATCGTCTCCGCCATCTGCGGGATGGCGATTCCCGCGCTGGTGTACGCCGGCTTCGCGGTCTCCGGCGGCGGCGACCTCAAGGGCTGGGCTATCCCGATGGCCACCGACATCGCCTTCGCGCTCGGCGTGCTCGCGGTGCTCGGCACCGGGCTGCCCTCCTCGCTGCGCGCCTTCCTGCTCACCCTCGCGGTGGTGGACGACCTCGGCGCGATCGTGATCATCGCGGTCTTCTACACCTCGGCGATCAGCTTCGGCGCGCTGCTGGGCGCGGTGGCCGGGCTCGCGGCCTTCTGGTTCCTGCACCACAAGGGCGTACGCGGCTGGTACGTGTACGTGCCGCTGGCCGCGGTGATCTGGGCGCTGATGCACGCCAGCGGGGTGCACGCCACCGTGGCTGGCGTCGCGATGGGACTGATGTTGCGCTGCACCGTCCGGGAGAAGGACGGCGAGACGGTCTCCCCCGCCGAGCACATCGAGCACCTCGTACGGCCGCTCTCGGCGGGGCTCGCGGTGCCGCTGTTCGCGCTGTTCGCGGCGGGTGTCTCGGTGTCGGGCGGCGCGCTGACCGACGTCTTCACCCGGCCCGAGACGCTGGGCATCGTGTGCGGGCTGCTGCTCGGCAAGACCATCGGGATCTTCGGCGGCGCCTGGCTCACGGCGCGCTTCACCAAGGCCGAGCTGAACAAGGACCTGGCCTGGGCCGACGTCTTCGCCATCGCCTCGCTGGCGGGCATCGGCTTCACCGTCTCGCTGCTGATCAGCGAGCTGGCCTTCGGCGGCTCCGGGCTCACCGAGGAGGCCAAGGCGGCGGTCCTGATCGGCTCGCTGCTGGCGGCCGCGGTGTCGGCCGTCGTACTGAAGCTGCGTGCCAAGAAGTACCGGACGCTGGTCGACGAGGAGGAGCGCGACGAGGACGGCGACGGCATCCCGGACGTGTACGAGCAGCACCGTCCCGAGTACCACCTGCGGATGGCGGAGATCCTCGAGGCCAGGGCGGCGGAACACCGCAGACTTGCCGAAGTGGCCACCGGCCGACACGTGACGGACGATGATCCGGCATGCTGAGGTGTCCCAGGGTTACGACTCCGTACGCACAGGGACCGTGACGAGCCGTCAAGAGAAGAGGGAGAAACCGATGAGCGCAGCCGACGACGGCCGCAGCCTCGGCCAGCTGGTCGCGGCGGCCACGGCCGAGATGTCCGCGCTGGTGCACGACGAGATCGCGCTGGCCAAGGCCGAGATCCGGCAGGACGTGAAGCGGGGGGTCTTCGGCAGCGGCGCGGCGATCGTCGCGGGCGTCCTGCTGCTCTTCTCCCTGCCAGTGCTGAGCTTCGCCGCGGCGTACGGCATCCACAACCTGGGGCTCGGGCTCGCCTGGTCGTTCCTGATCGTGGGCGGCGCGTTCATCCTGCTGGCGCTGATCCTGGTGCTGCTGGCGGTGCGCAAGTTCAAGAAGATCCAGCCGCCGCGCAAGTCGATCGCCTCGGCGAAGGAGACCGCGGCCGTGCTCCAGCGCGCGAAGCCGCACCCGCGCGCCGCGGGCGACGGCGAGGCCGCCAAGTCCACCGACCTGGACACCGCTTCCTCCGGCGCACATGTGACACGCTCGACGGTATGACCCTCCCCGAGAACTCCGCGACAGTCGTCCGCCCCGAAGGCCCCTGGACGCACCGCGAAGTCGCCGCGAACGGCGCGCGGTTCCATATCGCGGAGATGGGGGACGGACCGCTGGTGATGCTGCTGCACGGCTTCCCCCAGTTCTGGTGGACGTGGCGGCACCAGCTCCCGGCGCTCGCCGAGGCGGGGTATCGCGCGGTCGCCATGGACCTGCGCGGGGTGGGCGGCAGCGACCGCACCCCGCGCGGCTACGACCCGGCCAACCTCGCGCTGGACGTGACCGGCGTGATCCGCTCCCTCGGCGAGCCCGACGCGGCGCTGGTCGGCCACGACCTGGGCGGATATCTCGCGTGGACGGCCGCGGTGATGCGGCCCAAGCTGATCCGCAGGCTCGCGGTGTCCTCGATGCCGCACCCCCGGCGCTGGCGTGCGGCGATGCTCGCCGACCCGCGCCAGACCAGGGCCTCCTCGTACATCTGGGGATTCCAGCGCCCGTGGGTGCCGGAGCGTCAACTGGTGGCCGACGACGGCGCCTTGGCCGGGCGCCTGATCCGCGAGTGGGCCGGCCCGGGCGGCGAACCGCTCTCCGACGACGCCGTGCGCCTCTACCAGCGCGCGATCTGCATCCCCTCCACCGCGCACTGCTCGATCGAGCCCTACCGGTGGATGGTGCGCTCCATGGCGCGCCCCGACGGCATCCAGTTCAACCGGCGCATGAAGCTGCCCGTGCGCGTGCCGACCCTGCATCTGCACGGCTCGCTCGACCCGGTGCTGCGCACCAGGAGCGCCGCCGGCTCCGGGGAGTACGTCGAAGCGCCCTACCGCTGGCGGCTGTTCGACGGGCTCGGGCACTGGCCCCACGAGGAGGACCCGGAGGCCTTCGGCGCCGAGCTGATCAGCTGGCTCAAGGACCCGGAACCCGACCGCTGACCGCCCGCCGGACGCCCCGCCGAACGACTCGCTGACCGCCCGTTGACCGGGCACGGTACGGGGTAGGAGCCAGGGCACGTACGGGGCACGGAAATCCGTAGTACGCACGTCCGTAACGTGCCCCGCGCATACGCCGATTGAGGCCCCCGCGCCGCGGTTATCGACCTTGGGGCACGGGCACAGTCCGCTGTATGGGCTGGACGCACGACGACCGTGACCTGGCACGCGACCGCGGAACGCGAAGGGACCGCGTGCCCGCGCAGCGCACCGCAGGCAATCATCAACCGCAGGCCGAACCGGGCATCCCGCGCCTCCTGCGGCGCAGGGCCCGGTGGTTCGGCGCGCGGATCAGGCACACCCGCGGCTGATCCGCGCCGCACGCCCCCTCCGCCCCGCGGAGCGCACCCCGTTCACCGCGGAGCGCACCCCGTTCACATCGCGCAGCTCTGGCTGTCGACCCGCTGCTCGGCGGCCTGCCCGCGCGCGATGTCCTCGCGCACCTCGTCGGCGGTGAGCGCGTAGCCGGTGTTCGCGTCGTCCAGCGACTTGGCGAAGATCACCCCGTACACGCGCCCGTCGGGGGTGAGCAGCGGTCCGCCGGAGTTGCCCTGGCGGATGGTCGTGTAGAGCGAGTAGACGTCGCGCTTCACGCTGCCGCGGTGGTAGATGTCCGGGCCGTTCGCCTGCACACGGCCGCGCACGCGGGCGGCCCGCACGTCGTACGAGCCGTTCTCCGGGAACCCGGCCACGATCGCGTCGTCGCCGCTCCCGGCGTCGGCCCCGGTGAAGTGCAGCGCGGGCGCCGGCAGCTCCGGCACGTCCAGCACCGCGATGTCCCGGCGCCAGTCGTAGAGCACCACCTTCGCGGCGTACCTCCTGCCCTGGCCGCCGACCTGCACGGTGGGCTCCTTCACGCCGCCGACGACGTGCGCGTTCGTCATGATCCGCTCGTGCCCGAAGACGAAGCCGGTGCCCTCCAGGACCTTGCCGCAGCTGGGCGCGTTGCCCAGCACCTTGACGATGCTCTGCTGCGCGCGGGCCGCGACCGGGTCGGAGGCGAGCCGCTTGTCCGGCGGGCGGACGTTGGTGATCGGCTCGTTGGAGAAGGGGGAGAACGCCTGCGGGAGGCCGTTCTGCGCGAGGACGTTGGAGAAGTCCGCGAACAGGTTGTCCGCCTGCGTGGGCATGATCCGCGAGACGCCGGTGAGCACCCGGGAGCCGCGCACCTCCTTGCCCACGGTGGGCAGCGAGGTGCCGGCCAGCGCCGCGCCGATGAGCCAGGCGACCAGGAGCATGGCGAGGACGTTGACCAGCGCGCCGCCGGTCGCGTCCAGCGCGCGGGCCGGGGACCAGGTGATGAACTGCCGCAGCTTGTTGCCCAGATGGGTGGTGAACGCCTGGCCCACCGAGGCGCAGACGATCACGATCACCACGGCGGCGATGACGCCGAACGTGCCGGGCGGCGCGTCGTCCGTGAGCTCGCCCCACAGCATCGGCAGCCCGAGCAGGGCCACGAGCCCGCCGCCCAGGAACCCGATCACGGAGAGGACGCCGACCACGAAGCCCTGGCGGTAGCCGACCACCGCGAACCAGATGGCGGCGAGCAGCAGCAGTATGTCCAGCACGTTCACGCCAGTCACCGTCTCATGCGTGCCAGTCGAGGGGGACGTGCCTTTCGCGATCCCAGGGGCGCTCCCAGCCGGCGTGGTGCAGTATCCGGTCGATCACTCCCGCGGTGAATCCCCAGACGAGCGCGCCGCCGACCAGGAAAGCGGGCCCGGTGTGCCCCGAGGGGTGCCGTGCCATGGCGCGATGGGCCGGATCGGTGAGCTCGGCGACCGGCACCGCGAACACCCGCGCGGTCTCCGCCGGATCGACGGGGGCGACCGGCGAGGGGCTGCGCCACCAGCCCAGAACGGGGGTGACCACGAAGCCGCTGACCGGGATGTAGAGCGCCGGGAGCGTGGCGAAGAGCTGCACGCCCGAGGGGTCGAGCCCGGTCTCCTCCTCGGCCTCGCGCAGCGCGGCTCGCAGCGGTCCGTCACCCTGCGGGTCGCCGTCCTCGGGGTCGAGGGCGCCGCCGGGGAAGGAGGGCTGGCCCGCGTGCGAGCGCAGGCTGGAGGCGCGCTGGATCAGCAGCAGTTCGGGCCCGTGCGCGCCCTCGCCGAAGAGGACCAGCACAGCGGAGGGCCGGCCCGCGCCGTCCTCGGGCGGCAGGAAGCGGCTGAGCTGGCGCGGCTCCACGCCGCGTGCCATCCGCGCCACGGGGTCCAGCCACGCGGGCAGCCCGCGGTCGCTGACCTCGACGGGGCCGTCGGAACCGGCCGCGGCGCTCCCGTGGGCCGCCGAGGTGGGACGGGCACGGCTCATGAGGCGGCCCCGTTGCCGCCCAGCGGGGGCGCGGGCTTGCCGGGGAAGTCGGCCGGGGGCTTGAGCCGCTGCCCTGGCTGGCCGCCCATCTCGTACTTGAGCAGCTTCTTCGCCTTCTCGGGGTCGGTCTCGCCCTCGCCGTACGCCGGGCAGCTCTCGGCGATCGGGCAGGCGCCGCAGGCGGGCTTGCGGGAGTGGCAGACCCGCCGGCCGTGGAAGATCGTGCGGTGCGAGAACATCGTCCACTCGCTCTTCGGCAGCAGCTCCCCGATCTCCGCCTCGACCTTGTCGGGGTCGGTCTGCTCGGTGAGCTTCCAGCGGCGTACGAGGCGGCCGAAGTGGGTGTCCACGGTCAGCCCCGGGACGCCGAAGGCGTTGCCCAGCACCACGAACGCGGTCTTCCTGCCGACGCCGGGGAGCTTCACCAACTCCTCGACCGTGCCGGGCACTTCGCCGCCGAAGTCGTCGCGCAGGCCCTTGGAGAGCCCGAGCAGCGACTTCGCCTTGGAGCGGAAGAAGCCGGTGGGCCTGATCAGCTCCTCGAGACGCTCCGGCTCGGCTGCCGCCATGTCCTCCGGGGTCGGGTACGCGGCGAAGAGCGCGGGCGTCGTCTGGTTGACCCGCAGGTCGGTGGTCTGCGCGGAGAGGACCGTGGCGACGAGCAGCTCGAAGGGGTTCTCGAAGTCGAGCTCCGGGTGCGCGTAGTAGTAGACCTCGGCGAGCTCGCGGTTGATGCGGCGGGCGCGGCGGGTGCGCGTGAGCTGCGACTCCTGTGTTTTCGCGCCTGTGGGCACGCTGGTCTTCTTGGCGGCGGACTTCTTCGCAGCGCTCTTCTTGGCGGCGCCGCTGCCGCCTGCGGCGGTCTTCTTCGCCGCGCCACTGCCTGCGGCGCTCTTCTTGGCCGCGGCCTTCTTGGCGGCCGCGCCCGTGGTCCCGGTGGCCTTCTTGGCTGCGGACTTCTTCGCCGTCGTCTTCTTCGCGGCCGGCTTTCTCGTTGCGCCACCCGAGGCAGCGGACTCCGCCGATGCCACTTTTGCTTCACTTATGCGTTTTGCGGGCCCGCGTTCGCCCACAGCGGAATCTCCCGTCTCCGTCACCCGCGCGGCCCCTTTCTCCCTGCGCTCACCGGGGTACTGAACACTCGGCAAGACTACGGGGGAGCACCGACATTCGCCCCGTACGAAGGCCGACGGCGGCCCGATCGGCCCCCTGCCTTAGGGTGTCCGTGCCGTGTGCGTCAAACTTGTGACTGATCGCACTGTTTTACCGTCCGGCATCATGGGAGCGAAGGTGCTTCCCCACCGGGAGGCCCACCCCATGGGCAGGTCGACAAGGAGAGAACTCGTGGACGACGTTCTGCGGCGCGCCCCGCTCTTCGCGGCGCTCGATGAGGAGCAGGCCGCTGAGCTGCGTGCCTCCATGACGGAGACGACGCTCGCCCGCGGCGAGACCCTGTTCCACGAGGGCGAGCCGGGCGACCGGCTGTACGTGGTGACCGAGGGCAAGGTGAAGCTGCACCGCACCTCCCCTGACGGCCGGGAGAACATGCTCGCGGTGCTCGGCCCCGGCGAACTGATCGGTGAACTGTCGCTGTTCGACCCGGGCCCGCGCACGGCCACGGGCTCGGCCCTGACCGAGGTGAAGCTGCTCGGTCTCGGCCACGGCGACCTCCAGCCCTGGCTGAACGCCCGCCCCGAGGTGGCCTCCGCGCTGCTGCGGGCCATCGCGCGGCGGCTGCGGCGTACCAACGACTCGATGTCCGACCTCGTCTTCTCCGACGTGCCGGGCCGGGTGGCCAAGCAGCTGCTCGACCTCTCGCGGCGCTTCGGCGTGCAGTCCGAGGAGGGCATCCACGTGGTGCACGACCTCACGCAGGAGGAGCTGGCGCAGCTCGTCGGCGCCTCCCGCGAGACGGTCAACAAGGCGCTCGCCGACTTCGCGGGCCGCGGCTGGCTGCGCCTGGAGGCGCGGGCCGTGATCCTGCTCGACATCGAGCGGCTGGCCAAGCGCTCGCGCTGAGCCGAGGCCAAGCGCTCGCGCTGAGCCGAGCGACGCACACGGCACACACGGCGCGCACAGCACGACACCGGGAGAGGGGCGCCCACACGGGCGCCCCTCTCCCGTTCGTACGCCCCTCTCAGCCCTCCGGCTGCCGGGCCTCCGGCTGCTGCTGGGTCGCGCAGTGGATGCCGCCGCCCCCTGAGGCCACGGTGTCGACCGTCACCGCCCGGATCTCCCTCCCGGGGTGGAGGTCCCCGAGCAGCGAGGCGGCGCGCTCGTCGGCGCGGCGGTCGCCGAAGCGGGGCAGCAGCACGGCGCCGTTGGCCACGTAATAGTTGACGTACGAGCCGAGGAAGTCGGGCCCGCGGTCGCCGGTCCCGCGCGGGTCGGCCTCGGGGAGCTCGACGAGCTCCAGGCGGCGCCCCCGCGCGTCGGTGGCCTCCCGCAGGGCCGCGCGCGCCTGCTCGTAGACCCGTTCCCAGACGTCGCCGCCCCGCGCGGGGCGGCTGAGCAGGACGACGCCGGGGGCGGCGAAGCGGGCCAGGGCGTCCACGTGGCAGTCGGTGATGTCCTCGCCGCGTACGCCGCGAAGCCAGACGACCGTGTCGGCGCCGAAGGCGTCCTTGAGCTCGCGCTCGACATCGCCCCTGGTCATGCCGGGGTTCCGGGCGGGGTCCAGCAGCGAGCTCTCGGTCGCGAGCAGCGTGCCCTCGCCGTCCGTCTCCAGCGAGCCGCCCTCCGCCGTGAGGCCGGGCCGCACCCGGGGCACCCCGGCGCGCTCCAGCACCCGGCGGGCCACCCGCCGGTCCCGGCGATGGCGCTGGCTGCCGCCCCAGCCGTTGAAGCCGAGGTCAATGCCGTACAGCGCGCCCTGCCCCGCGGAGCCGCCCGCAACGGCCGGACCGCCCCCGGCGACGAACACCGGCCCCGTATCCCGCACCCACAGATCGTCCACCGGCACCGGCCACACCTCGGCCGCCCCGCCGCAGCCGCGCCGGGCCGCCCGGACCTCCCCTGGACGCGCCAGCACCACAACGGGCTCGTACTCGGCGATCGCCCTGGCCAGCGCGCCGATGTCGTGCTGGGCGCCGCGCGCGTACCGGCCCCATACGGACCACCGGGGCGGCCACGCCAGGAACGTACGGGCGTGCGGCTGCCACCCGGCGGGGAGCCGGGGGCGCGCGGGCCCGCCCTCCCCGCCGCCGTCGCGCGCCGAGACGTCCCTCATGCCGACCCCTCACAGGACCACGGACGGGCCCGGTGCGGCCGTCCTCAGATCAGGCCATGTTCCCGCAGGTAGTCGAGCTGGGCGCGGACGGAGAGCGAGGCGGCCGGCCACAGGCTGCGGTCCACGTCCGCGTACACGTGCGCCACGACCTCGTCCACGGTGCGGTGGCCGTTCTCCACGGCGGTCTCGACCTGGGCGAGCCGGTTCGCGCGGTGCGCGAGGTAGAAGTCGACGGCGCCCTGCGCGTCATCGAGTACGGGACCGTGCCCGGGCAGCACGGTGTGCACCCCGTCGTCCACGGTCAGCGAGCGCAGCCGGCGCAGCGAGTCCAGGTAGTCGCCGAGCCGCCCGTCGGGGTGCGCGACCACCGTCGTCCCGCGCCCCAGCACGGTGTCGCCGGTCAGCACCGCGCGGTCGGCCGGCACGTGGAAGGAGAGCGAGTCGGCGGTATGTCCCGGTGTGGGCACCACGGGGAGTTCGAGTCCGTCCATGGCGACCACGTCGCCCGCCTCCAGCCCCTCGTCGCCGAGCCGCAACTCCGGGTCCAGCGCGCGCACGTGAGTGCCCGTCAGCTCGGCGAAACGGGCCGCTCCCTCGGCGTGGTCGGGGTGCCCGTGGGTGAGCAGGGTGAGCCCGACACGCCTGCCGTCCCGCTCCACGGCGTCGATGACCGCGCGCAGATGGGACTCGTCCAGCGGCCCCGGGTCGATGACCACGGCGCGCGACGCGTCCGGTTCGGCGACGATCCAGGTGTTGGTGCCGTCCAGGGTCATGGCGGAGGGGTTCGGCGCGAGGACGCAGCGGGCCCGCTCCGTACCGGTGCCGGAGATCGTGCCGCCGCGCGGCTGGCCCGGCAGAAGGGCGGCGTCGGTCATGATGCGGACTCGCTCCCGTCGATGGACTGCTCCTGCGCGGCCTTCTCCGGCCGCTCGCGCGCAACGCCCGCGGCCTGCCCGCCCGCGTCCTCCTCGGGACGCTCGCGGGCGATCTTCTTGGTGAACTCCTCGTGCCCCGGCCAGCTCAGCACGATCTCCTCCCCCTCCATGCGCGCCTTGGCCAGCACCGGGGTCAGATCCCGCTCCCCCGCCGCCTCCAGTGCCTCGGCGACCGACTCGTACGGGGCGATGTCCCGCAGCGTCGCGATGGTCGGCGGCATCATGAGCAGCTCGCCGCGGTCGTATCCTGCGGCCGCCTCGGCCGGGCGTATCCACACGGTGCGGTCGGCCTCGGTCGACGCGTTCCTGGTGCGCTGGCCCTCGGGCAGCGCGGCCACGAAGAACCACGTGTCGAAGCGCCGCTTCTCGAACTCCGGGGTGATCCAGCGCGCCCACGCGCCGAGCAGGTCGCTGCGCAGGACGAGGCCGCGGCGGGCCAGCAGTTCGGCGAAGGACAGCTCGCGGTCGACCAGCGCCGCGCGCTCCGCCTCCCACTCCTCGCCCGTCGTGTCGGCCACCACGGTGTGCGGGTCGGGCCCGGCGAGGAGCACCCCGGCCTCCTCGAAGGTCTCGCGCACGGCGGCGCACACGATGGCCTGCGCGGTGCCCTCGTCGGTGCCGAAGCGCGCGGCCCAGTCGGCGCGCGAGGGGCCGGCCCAGCCGATCTCCCGCTGGTGCGCGGGGTTTTCATCGCGCGGGTCGACGGAGCCGCCCGGATACGCGTACGCGCCCCCGGCGAAGGCCATGGAGGCGCGTCTGCGCAGCATGTGGACGGCGGGCCCGGCGTCCGTGCCGCGGAGCAGCAGCACCGTCGCGGCCCGCCGCGGGGTCACAGGAGTGAGCTCGCCCGCGGCGAGCGCGCGGATGCGCTCGGGCCATTCCGAGGGGTACCACTGGCCGTCGCCGTGCGGTCGCCCCTGCGTGCCGTTGGTCGATGAGGACGAGGAGGCCGAGGAGGACATGGGCGGATGCTACGGGCACACGCCCTGATGTTCGAGGGTGCCGCCGGAGCGGGCCCCCGCACGGACCCCGCACGGCCCCCGTACAGGATCAGTCCGCCAGCTCGACCTGGATCTCGACCTCGACCGGAGAGTCCATCGGCAGGACCGCGACGCCCACCGCGCTGCGCGCGTGCACACCGGCCTCGCCGAGCACCTCGCCGAGGAGCTCGCTGGCGCCGTTGATCACGCCCGGCTGGGCCGTGAAGTCGGGGGCGGAGGCGACGAATCCGGTCACCTTCACCACCCGTACGACCCGGTCCAGGTCACCGGCGACGGACTTGACCGCAGCCAGCGCGTTGAGCGCGCAGCGGCCCGCCAGCTCCTTGGCCTGCTCGGGGGTGACCCCGTCGCCGACCTTGCCGGTCACCGGCAGCTTGCCGTCCACCAGCGGGAGCTGGCCCGCCGTGTAGACGTAACTGCCGCTGCGCAGCGCCGGTACGTACGCACCGGCGGGGGTGGCCACCTCGGGGAGCTCCAGACCGAGCTCGGCGAGCTTCGCAGCGACCCGGCCGCCGGTGCCGGTCACTGCTTCTCCCGCTTGAGGTAGGCCACGAGCTGCTCGGAGTTGTTCGGCCCCGGGACGACCTGGACGAGCTCCCAGCCGTCCTCGCCCCAGGTGTCCAGGATCTGCTTGGTCGCGTGTACCAGGAGCGGCACGGTCGCGTATTCCCACTTCGTCATGGTGCCGAGCGTAGCCCGTCGCCGCGGTGGTTAGGCTCCGGGGCGTGAGCAGGCTGCATGTTGTCACGGGCAAGGGCGGCACCGGGAAGACGACGGTCGCCGCCGCACTCGCACTCGCGCTCGCCGGGGAGGGGATGCGCACGCTGCTCGTCGAGGTCGAGGGCAGGCAGGGGATCGCCCAGCTCTTCGAGACCGAGGCGCTGCCGTACGAGGAGCGCAAGATCGCGGTCTCGCACGGCGGAGGGGAGGTGTACGCGCTCGCCATCGACCCCGAGCGCGCGCTGCTCGACTACCTCCAGATGTTCTACAAACTGGGCGGCGCCGGGCGCGCGTTGAAGAAGCTCGGCGCCATCGACTTCGCCACCACCATCGCGCCGGGCCTCCGCGACGTCCTGCTGACCGGCAAGGCGTGCGAGGCGGTGCGCCGCCGCGACGGCCGCGACCGCCCGGTGTACGACGCCGTGGTCATGGACGCGCCGCCCACGGGCCGCATCACCAAGTTCCTCGGCGTGAACGAGGAGGTCGCCGGGCTGGCCAAGGTCGGCCCCGTGCACAACCAGGCGCAGGCCGTCATGCGGGTGCTCAAGTCGCCCGAGACCGCCGTGCACCTGGTCACGCTCCTGGAGGAGATGCCGGTGCAGGAGACCCTGGACGGGGTGGCCGAACTCCGCGCCGCCGGGCTCCCCGTGGGCTCGGCGCTGGTCAACATGGTGCGCCCGCACGTACTCGACGAGGAGCAGCTCAAGGCCGCCGAGCAGCGCCCGCACGAGCTGTCGGCCGCGCTGGCCGAGGCCGGCCTGGGCCGCGACGGACGCCTCATACCCCCGCTCCTGGAGCAGGCGCGGGAGCACGCCGAGAGGGTCGGCCTGGAGCGCGAGCAGCGCGCCGAACTCGCCGGCCTCGGCATCCCCGTACGCGAGCTGCCGCTGCTCGGCGAGGGAGTCGAACTCGCGGGGCTGTACGAGCTGTCCGCGGTGCTCCGGGAGCAGTGGGACGGCGCGGGCGACCGCGATCCGCAGAAGGAGGCGTCATGACGCTCGGCCCGGACACCCGTCTCGCCGTGGACCCGCTCCTCGACGACGTGCAGACCCGGATCGTGGTGTGCTGCGGCTCCGGCGGCGTGGGCAAGACGACGACGGCCGCCGCGCTGGGGCTGCGCGCCGCCGAGCGCGGGCGCCGCGCGGTGGTGCTCACCATCGACCCGGCCAGGCGGCTCGCCCAGTCCATGGGCCTCACCGAGCTGGACAACACCCCGCGCAAGGTGCCGGGCGCCGACACCTCGTCCGGCGGCGAACTGCACGCCATGATGCTGGACATGAAGCGCACCTTCGACGAGATCGTCGAGGCGCACGCCGACCCGGAGCGCGCCCGGGCCATCCTGGACAACCCCTTCTACCAGTCGCTCTCCGCGGGCTTCGCCGGCACGCAGGAGTACATGGCGATGGAGAAGCTGGGCCAGCTCCGGTCCCGCGACGAGTGGGACCTGATCATCGTGGACACCCCGCCGTCCCGCTCGGCGCTGGACTTCCTGGACGCGCCCAAGCGCCTGGGGTCCTTCCTGGACGGCAAGTTCATCCGGCTGCTGATGGCCCCGGCCAAGGTCGGCGGCAGGGCCGGCATGAAGTTCGTGAACCTCGGCATGTCCGGGCTCTCGCTCTTCACCGGCGCGCTCAACAAGCTGCTCGGCGCGGGCCTGTTGAAGGACGTGCAGACCTTCGTGGCCGCCATGGACACCATGTTCGGCGGCTTCCGCACGCGGGCCGACGCCACCTACCGGCTGCTCCAGGCGCCCGGCACCGCGTTCCTGGTGGTCGCGGCGCCTGAACGGGACGCGCTGCGCGAGGCCGCCTACTTCGTCGAGCGGCTGGCGGCCGAGCACATGCCGCTCGCGGGCCTGGTGCTCAACCGCGTACACGCCTCGGAAGCCGACAGGGTCAGCGCCGAGCGCGCCCTGTCCGCCGCGGAAAATCTCGAAGAGAACTCCGGCACCGGCATTGTCGATCTCGGGGACGGGAAGAGTGAGGACCGCGACGGGTACGACGACCCGCCGGCCTCTCCCGAGGGCGCATCCCCCCGCCCGGCCGGCACCCGGAGCGAGAACGGCACCGAGCACGGCAGCGAGAAGAACGGCGCGGCCACCGAGAACAGCGCATCCACAACAGGCACATCGACAGGCACGCCCGCGGACACACAGGCGCCGCCCGACGGTGAGGCACGGCTGCTCGCCGCGGGTCTGCTGCGCCTGCACGCCGAGCGCATGCGGCTGGTGACCCGCGAGCGCCGCACCCTGGACCGCTTCACCTCGCTGCACCCGGAGGTGCCGCTGGTCGAGGTGACGGCCCTGGCCGGTGACGTACACGACCTCGAAGGTCTGCGCGCCATCGGCGAGCGGCTGGCGCACGGGCCCTCGGCGCCGGAACGGTCGGCGCGGGAACGGGCGGAGGGCGGGGCGGCCCGCCCGCAGGCGGGCTGACGCCCCTCGCCGCTCCGGCACCGGTCCGAGACCGGTCACCGCCCGGCACCCGGCTTGCCGTACGGGGCACGCGCCGCGCTCCGGGCGCGCCCGTCCGGCGCACGCGCTCCCGTGGGCGCCCCGCAGGGCGCCGGACACGGGGCGCTAGCCGGCCCTGGCGTAGTCCTTCTCGTCGGCGCTCTCCTCGAGCTCCACGGGCAGCACTCCGCCCGTGTCGCGCTCATACTCCGAGCGCGCCGTCTCCAGCAGGTGGCGCCAGGAGGTGACGGTCGGCCTGCGGCGCAGCAGTGCCCTGCGCTCGCGCTCCGTCATTCCGCCCCACACGCCGAATTCCACGCGGTTGTCGAGGGCGTCCGCCAGGCACTCGGTGCGCACCGGACAGCCGGTGCACACTGCCTTGGCGCGATTCTGCGCCGCCCCTTGCACGAACAGTTCGTCCGGATCCGTAGTGCGGCACGCCGCGTGCGCACTCCAGTCGGTAACCCAGCTCATAGCCGGTGCCGTCCTCTCCCGAATCGAGGCTCCCCCACGGCGGCGAACGGCATATTCACCGTTGCCAGTTGAGGACGTTACGGAAGGCACGCAGGCCGCAACACCCCCCTCGGGCCCAATCTTGAATGGCCCGAACGGACTATGCGTACGCGGCAGATCACCCAACGGAGTGAGCGCCCGGCATGCAGGACGTATGTGGACCAACAGGGCAGATCAACCGGCACCATGAGGGGCAACTGCCCGATTTCTTCCGCTACTTCAACGCAAGACGGACAGTTCTCGACACTCACTTGAGTGACGCGGAGGGCGTGGGAGGCCGCGGGCGGTCATGACGGACGGGGGGTGGTGAATGGCCGACAGCCTAGGCGAACAGATGGTCTCCTGTCCGGGGAATCAGAACGTAGGCTTCACCCCATGGGTAAGAAGCGCTCGGGCGGAGGGCTCTCACGCCCGCAGCAGGCCGCCAGGTTCATCGGCGTCAGCGTGCTGGCCGGGGTGGTGATGGCCGGGGTCGCGCTGCCCGCCGTCGGCGGGGTCGGCCTCGCGGCGAAGGGCACGGTCGAGGGCTTCGACGAGATCCCCACCGACCTCAAGCACCCGCCGCTCAGCCAGCGGACCACCATCCTGGACGCGGACGGCGGCGAGATCGCCAAGGTCTATTCGCGCGACCGCACGGTGGTCGGCCTCGAGGACATGTCGCCGTATCTCAGCAAGGCCGTCGTGGCCATCGAGGACGCGCGGTTCTACAAGCACGGCGCCGTCGACATGAAGGGCGTGCTCCGCGCGCTCAACCGCAACGCCCAGGCCGGCGGCGTCTCCGAGGGCGCCTCCACGCTCACCCAGCAGTACGTGAAGAACGTCTTCGTGGAGGAGGCGGGCGACGACCCGAACAAGGTCGCGCAGGCCACCCAGCAGACCATCGGCCGCAAGATCAAAGAGCTGAAGTACGCGATACAGGTCGAGAAGAAGCTGAGCAAGCGCCAGATCCTGGAGAACTACCTCAACATCACGTTCTTCGGCCAGCAGGCGTACGGCGTGGAGGCCGCGGCCCAGCGGTATTTCTCCAAGCCCGCCAAGGACCTCACGCTCGACGAGTCGGCGATGCTCGCGGGCATCGTGCAGTCCCCGAGCAGGTATGACCCGGTCAATGACGAGCAGGAGGCCAAGAAGCGGCGGAACACCGTGCTCAGCCGCATGGCCGAGCTCAAGCAGGTGTCCCCGCAGGAGGCGGCCGAGGCCAAGCGGCAGCCCATCAAGCTCAACCTCAGCAAGCCGGAGAACGGCTGCATCACCGCCGAGCGCGGCGCCGGCTTCTTCTGCGACTACGTACGCCAAACGGTGCTGAACGACCGCGCGTTCGGCAAGACCCGGCAGGAGCGCTCGCGGCGCTGGGACCGCGGCGGGCTCACCATCCGCACCACGCTGGACCCGAAGGCCCAGGACTCGGTGCAGAACTCCCTCAAGCAGCACGTCTACGCCTCGGACAACGTGGCCTCGGCCGTCTCCATCGTGGAGCCCGGCACCGGCAGGATCCGCGGCATGGGCCAGTCCAGGCCGTACGGATTCGGCAAGAACGAGACCCAGCTCAACCTGTCGGTGGACGGGAACATGGGCGGCGGCGCCGGTTATCAGCCGGGCTCCACCTTCAAGCCGGTGATCGCGGCGGCCGCTCTGGACCAGGGCATGAGCCCGTACCAGCAGTATCCGTCGCCGTACAAGATGCAGTACCCGTCGCCGGTGCAGACCTGCAAGGGCCCGTGGAGCGGCAGCGCTCCGGTCGAGAACGAGAACCGCTCGGAGAAGGGTCCGTACCGGATGAAGGAGGCGACGGCGAAGTCCGTCAACACCTACTTCGTCTCGCTGATCGGCGACACCGGCGTCTGCCCGGTCACCACGATGGCCAAGAAGATGGGCATCGTGCGCGCCGACGGCAACCCCATGAGCCAGGTGCCCTCCATCAGCCTCGGCACCCAGGAGGTCTCCCCGCTGACCATGGCCGAGGGGTACGCCACCCTGGCCAACCGCGGTGTGCACTGCACCCCCGTCGCCATCGACTCGATCACCGACGCGCAGGGCAAGCGGCTGCCGGTGCCCCGGTCGAAGTGCCAGCGCGCGATGAAGGAGAAGACGGCTGACACGGTCAACTCCCTGCTCCGCGGCGTGGTCGAGGACGGCACGGGCAAGAAGGCCGGGCTGAGCGGCCGGGACAGCGCGGGCAAGACCGGTACGACGGACGAGCGGTACGCGGCCTGGTTCGTGGGCTACACCCCGAACATGTCCGGCGCCGTCTGGGTCGGCGACCCGGCGCACCGCACCAAGATGTCCAACGTCACCATCGGCGGCGTCCCGTACGACAAGGTCTTCGGCGGCGAGGTGCCCGGGCCGATCTGGCGGGACGCGATGACCGGGGCGCTCGCGGACAAGCCGGCGGCGCGGTTCCACACCGTGCCGATCAAGGACGACCCGAGCAAGAAGAAGAAGTCCGGAAAGAGCGGCGGCGGCCGCGGCGGGAGCAACGACAACAAGCCGCCGAAGCACGGCGGGGGCGACAGCCCGTGGCCGGACATAGAGCTTCCGCCCGGCCTCTTCGGCGGCGGGGGCAACGGAGGAGGCAACGGCGGGGGCCGCGGCCACTGACGGTCGAGCGGCATTCGCGTACGAGCGCGTACGAAGGGGCGCCCCCTCGCGAGGGGGCGCCCCTTCTTCTCGTCTTCTTCCGCGGCCTCCGCTGAGGCTCAGCCCGCCAGGCGCTTCTTGACCGCGGCGGCGACGCGGCCGCCCTCGGCGCGGCCCGCGATCTTCGGGTTCACCAGCTTCATCACGGCGCCCATGGCCTTCGGGCCCTCGGCGCCGTTCGCCCGCGCCTCCTCGACGGCCTCGGCGACCAGCGCGTCCAGCTCCTCGTCGGAGAGCTGCTGCGGCAGGTACTCCTCCAGCACCGCGCCCTCGGCACGCTCCTGCTCGGCCTGCTCGGCGCGCCCGCCGCCGGCGAAGGCCTCGGCCGACTCGCGCCGCTTCTTCGCCTCGCGCGCGATGACCTTCTGCACCTCGTCGTCGGAGAGCTCGCGCGCCGACTTCCCGGAGACCTCCTCGTTCGAGATCGCGGTGAGGGTCATCCGGAGGGTGGAGGAACGCAGCGTGTCGCGCTCCTTGATCGCTGCGGTGAGGTCGTCCTGCAGCCGGGACTTGAGCGTGGTCATGCCCACAATTCTGCCAGCACCCCGGCGTCCCGGCCGACGCGTTTTCCCCGGGGCGGGCCCGGCGAGCCCGTACGCTCCCGTCCTACATGCCGCTGAGAGCGATCATCAGGCCGCCCACCGACAGCAGCGTCCCGGCGACGTAACCGAGGCCGCCGGCCACCACCGCCCGGACGCCCGGCAGCCGGCGGCGCGCGACCAGGTAGACCGCCAGCCCCGCCGCGCAGCCGACGATCACGTGGAAGAGCGTCAGTATCCAGCCGGCGCAGGCGGCCGCTGCGATGCATCCGGAGGCCACCGGCGCCGCCCTCGGGCCGAGGTCGCGGCGGACGAGCGCGTACGTCACCGAGCCGGCGACCAGCGCGGTGAACGCGGCGATGACGTAGAACATGACCACGACTGACTCCCTTAACTCCCTTTTCCCCGAAGGCAGTTGGTGCATCGGCAGCCACATCAGTATGCCTGCGCCACGCGGCGTACGGGGGCGGAGCAGGTACGGGGCAGGCACGGGGCCGGCGCGGGCGCAGGAGGGCGCCCCGTAACCCCGCCGGGCCGGGACAACGGCCGCTCCGGAAGCCGACGTTCAGGCGCCTTCCCTGCGTACGGCCGTGGCTCGGCGCGGGGCCGCGGCGGGCTCCTGATCTGCGACCATGGCTCCATGCGTGCGCGATACGGAGTCCCCCTCGGCATCACGGCACTCGGCGCGGCCTGCGCCGGATATGCGGCGGTCATCGAGCCCCGCGCCTTCCGCCTGCGGAGAGTGGAGGTGCCGGTGCTGCGGCCGGGACAGCATCCGCTCCGGGTGCTCCAGGTCTCCGACATCCACATGGTCAGCGGCCAGAACCGGAAGCGCCGCTGGCTCCAGTCGCTGGCCGGCCTGCGCCCCGACTTCGTGATCAACACCGGCGACAACCTCTCCGACACCGAGGGCGTCCCCGAGGTCCTGGACGCGCTGGGCCCGCTGATGGAGTTCCCGGGCGCGTACGTCTTCGGCTCGAACGACTACTACGGCCCCCGCTTCCGCAACCCCGCCCGCTATCTGGCCGAGAAGGCCGCGGGGCGGCACGGCCTGAACGGCAATCCGCCGGTCGTCGGCGCCGTCCACAACCCGTGGGAGGGCATGCGGGACGCCTTCGACGCGGCGGGCTGGGCCGACCTCACCAACCGCCGCGCGCGGATCAAGCTGGAGGGCGGCCGCGAGATCGCGCTGACGGGCCTGGACGACCCGCACATCAAGCGCGACCGGTACGCGCAGGTCGCGGGCGGCCCCGAGGGCGACGCCGATCTCGACCTCGCCGTGGTGCACGCCCCGTACCTCCGGGTGCTGGACGCCTTCACCGCCGACCGCTATCCGCTGATCCTCGCCGGGCACACGCACGGCGGCCAGCTCCGCGTCCCCTTCTACGGCGCGCTGGTCACCAACTGCGACATCGATACGGGGCGGGCCCGCGGCCTCTCCCAGCACCGCGCCGCGGGACACAGCTCCCACCTGCACGTCTCCGCGGGCTGCGGGGCCAACCGCTACACGCCGATGCGGTTCGCGTGCGCCCCCGAGGCCACGCTCCTGACCCTCGTCCCGCGCCCCGCCTGACCCCTCCCGGACCCCCTCCGAGAACCGGATTTCGCGTGAGCGCTCACCTGGGCTAAAGTAGTCGTCGTTGCCACGGGGTGTAGCGCAGCTTGGCAGCGCGCTTCGTTCGGGACGAAGAGGTCGTGGGTTCAAATCCCGCCACCCCGACAGGTGGAACACCAGGTCAGGGCCCTGATCCGCACAGCGGATCAGGGCCCTGACTCGTTTCCGGGGGCCTCTTGGGAGAAATCTGGGAGAAGATCTTGGAATCCCGCTCCCGGAGCTGCCTTACTGACGGGCCGTCATGCGCGCCCGGAGAAGGTCGTTCAACACCGCCACGGGTGACGTGGAGCACATCGCCAGCCGGGCATCGAGCGCCGCTTCCCACTCCCCGGTCAGACCGGCCAGCAGGTTCTGCCGCATCTGCGGGGTGATGTGGTCGTAGCGCGCCTGCACCGACCCGTCCAGGTGCCCCATGCGCTCGTCCATGAGCTTCGGCGGTGTGCCGAGCTCCCGCATGCGGGTCTTGTGGGTGTGCCGCAGCCCGTGCGGGGTCAGCCCCTCGGCCACCGGTCCCCAGCACGCGTCGGCCCGGTCCGCCGCTCCCCTCCCCCGTACCGGCACGCCGGGGAAGGGGTCCGCGAGGATCGGCACAGGCCGGGCCTCCTGCGGCGCCTTCTTCGGGTACCAGCCGGAGACCGCCGGCGTGAACAGCCATGTGGCGAAGCCGTTCCGCCGCCAGTGCGCGGCCTGGTCGACCGCGCCTCCCCCGCGCGTGAAGCCGAGGTCGGCGATGGCCTCGTGAACGCGCGCCTTCGTGGACTCCGCCACTCGGTCGGGGCGGTTGAGGACGTTGGACACGGTGCCGGTGGAGACCTGAGCGCGCCGTGCCACGTCCACCAGCTTCGGCCCGGTCTCCCCGGTACGGGACATCGCCTGCCCGCGGAAGACGTAGGTCTTGCCGTGGCAGTGGCAGGGCTGCGGGTTCGTGCGCGCGATCTGCCGGGCCAGCAGAGCGTGGTGCCAGCCAGGGGTGTCGATGTTGCGATAGCTGTCGTCCTTGGGCGGGCAGCGTACGAACTCCCCGGAGTCGAGCTCGTAGAGCTGCCACTCGACGCGAATGTGGTCCTGGCGGACGAACTCCGTCTCCAGGCCGACGATTTCACCCCAGCGGGCGCCGGTGTAGCCCTTGGTGACGGTGGCGATGAACTCGTCGTCCCGGCCGGAGAGGAGCGATGCGCGCTCGGCGGTGAGGAGGATGCCGAGCGGGTCCGTCACCACCTTCTCGGGAGTACGGTCGCGCGAGCGCCCTGCTCGCTTGCCCCGCCCGCGGCGCTTCGTGGCGGGGTTGGAGCTGATCAACCCCTCCTCCACGGCGTCCTCGAAGACCAGGTGCAGAGTCCCGCGCCAGGTCTGCACGCTGGACGCCGCGTACAGCTCTTTCTCGCGCTTCTCCCAAGTGGTCACGTCGGCGCGGGTGATGGTGGCGAGTGGGCGCTCCTCGAACTCCGGCAGCAGGTGCTCTTCGAGGTGTCGGCGGTAGTTCTGCATCGTCGATGCGGCGAGATCCTGTTCCGCGTACCAGCGAGAGGCGTAAGCGCCGAAGGTGATCTGCCCGGCCGCGGGGTCCTTCCAGGTGCCCTCTTCGACCTTCGCTTCTTCGGCATCCGCGGCCTTCTTGGCTTCCCGCTTCGTACGGAAGCGGATGGTGACTCCGGCCTCGTTCGAGACCGTGCCGTACCGGCCCTCCGAAATCTTGTAGCGGCCACGCCAGTACTTGCCACGGTTCTCAGCGAACCCCACGCTCTTCCTTTCTCCATGGGTACGCAGGGGCGGAGCCGCAGTTCGTGGCTCCGCCCCTGAAAGTGCTTGTGGTCAGGCAGCGGCGTTGCGAGCGCGGCGGGGGCGTCGTGCCCGCAACCGCGTCACCGGTGCTGAAGAGGTGGAGGACGGGCGCCGTGCGGACATCGCCTCAGGCCCGCCGACCGGCCCTTGTGCCGGCCGTTCCTCCAGAAGCGCCAGGGCCTCGTAGAAGTGCTCCTTGGTGAAGCGGTAGCCGCCCCCGCTCTTGATGAAGGGGATGCGTCGGCGCCGGGCCTGGTCCTTCACCCACCACTCCGAGCAGCCGAGGGCATCGGCAACTTCGGCGGCTTCGTACAGGCGGGGGAGGTCGTTCTGATGGCGTGCCATCAACTGGTCTCCTTCGTCTGAAGGTCGCGTGTGTCCGAGGGGCGGATTTCTGCGTCACCAAGTCACTTCCGTCATGCGCGAGGCTGACCAGGTCTTTCGGGGTGACGCATGGGCGTTGAAGCGCGTCATCTGTGACGCAGGCCGTCGTCACCGGTGACGCGAGTGACGCGGGGTGACGCAGCCGGGGCCGTCCTGCGTCACTGCCGTAGTGGCAGGTCAGAGGCGGTTTTCCGCCCGTGAGTGACGGGGGTGACGCAGGATCTCTCTTCTTCGGAAAAAGAGAGGAGAGTCTTCCTGTTGGGGCGCTCGTTCAAGAGCGAAGAAGGAGCCGCTTCGCGACGCGCCCTTCAAGCGGCGCAAGCGCCGAAGAGCAAGAGGAGCACCCGTGCCGTGGTGCTCTTCTTCCTTGCACCCGGCGGTTGTTGGCCCGGGCATCAGAGCACCTGCTGCTCGCCCGGGGACGGCTCCGGCGGCCGGGACATCGCGATGTACCGGGCCCTGCGGGTGCGCCCCCAGTCGACCTGGACGCCGCGGGCGGCGAGGGTGGGCTGGAGGCGCTTGAGGCGGTCGGAGAGGACCTTGCCGGTGGTCGGCCACCCCTTGGGGAGCTGTCGGCAGTCCTCGCCGGTGTAGAGCCGGGTGAGGCAGTGCAGCCACTCGGAGGAGGTCATCCGCTCTTCCGACCCCGGCGCGAGGCCGGCGGCGTACTTCAGGACCGTCTGTGCGAGGAGGTCGCCCTCGATGACGTCGTCGTTGAGGTCGTCCAGGCTGGCCCGGTAGGCGGCCAGTGAGCCGAAGCCGGTGGCCTCGTCGAGCTGGGCGCACAGGTGGGCGAAGTCGGCCATGCGCAGGTCGGTGGGCGTTTCGGCCTGGGTCGCGCGGACCTTGACCGTCAGGTCGAGGAGGGAGCCGAGGATGGCCGGCAGGGCTTCCTCGAACTCGGTCCACAGCTCGGCCTCGGTCCGCCGCACCCGCGGGCGCTCCAGCCGCAGCGGCAGGAGCCGCTCGGCCAGGTCGGGGCGGATGACGCCGACGTCGATGCCGGTCATGAGCAGCGGTCGGCGGTAGCGGGCGAGGGCCACGTCCCCGTCGGTGTACAGGGCCCGTTTGACGGTCTCGGCTCCGGTGACGATGCAGCACATGGCATCGGAGAGGTCCGGGCCCAGGTGGGAGAGATTGTCCAGGGCAGTGACCCAGCCTGCTGCGACGGCCGCGATCAGGTTCTCCTCGTCCTTCGGCGCGCGGCGCAGGTCTCCGCTCATGCCCTCGATGATCCGCACCAGCATCCGCCCGCCGGTCGACTTCCCCGCGCCCTGCGGGCCGGTGAGGAACGGAACGGGGCCGGGACGGGCACGGACGGGCCGAGGCAGCCGATGAGCCAGGCGATCGCCAGGCATTCGGTCTCCGCGTTCGCGAAGTTGCACAGCCGCAGCAGGAGATCGATGCCCTTGCCGTTCGTGTCCTTGGCGGGGAGGGGGAGTTCGCCGGTGAGCTGGGTGCGCCGCCAGCACACCTCCTGCGGATCGGGAGTGAGGATGTCCCAACCCGTGGGGTGGATGCGCACCGACTGCCCATCAGCGCGGCCCAGGTCCAGCCACGTCGCGCCATCGCTGCCGGGAGCGACGCGGATGTGCACGGGCTGCACCTCTTCGGTCATCGCGAGTGCCTCGATCAAGTCCAGTGCCTCCTTGAGAGCGGTGCCGCTGAACGCGCCGAAGCCGTCCGCGTACAGGCCGACCATGAGCTCCTGGCGGTGGCTGCCCGCCGTGCCCTGCGAGCGGATCGGACGGGCCACGGGCTGGCCGTTGCGCTGCGCGTACACGGTGCCGTCGGCGGTGCGGAAGTAGCGGAAGTGGGCCTGCGCGTAGTCCGTGATGACCTCGCGGGCCGGGGTCTTCTCGTCCTCGGACATGCTCAGAGCCCCAACTTGGTACGGGCGTTGCTCCACGCGTCCGTGCAGTGCCGGGCTGTCTCGCCCTTGGCCTGGGCGGCGGTGAACAGCCGCGCGACGTGGGCGTCGGTGAGGCAGCCGCACCGCCCGTGCGCGGACAGCACGGCGAGGAACGTGCGGTAGACGGTCGCGTGCACCCGCTCGCGGGCCTCGGTGATGCGCTGCTCGGCCATCGCGACCCCGCGCTCCAGATAGGCGGGCGTGCGGTGCCGGCACTCTCCACCCTCGGCCCCTGCGGGCGCGGTGGCGGTCTGCGGCACCGGCCGGGGCGTGGCCGGTTCCTTCGCGGCCAGGGCGCGCACGGCCTCGGGCAGCGCGGCCGTGGTGCCGGTGCCGGTGCCGAGCCAGCGGGCGTAGGACATGCGGGATTTGATGTCCACGCCGTCGCGGACCGCGTTCACGGACGGCATCGTGCCCCGGTAGATCCAGTGCTCACCCCGGGTGGAGGGCACCGTCCGGGTGGCCGGGAGCGAGGCGCGCGCCCACTCGACAGCGTCGGCGTGGTCCAGGTCGAGAACGGTGAGACCGGCGCCACCGGGGTGGTAGGCCACCGCCGCAGCCTCACACCAGGCCCGCGCCCACGCACGGGAGTTGATGACGCCGAGGTCGGTGGTGGCGGCGGCCCAGCCGTGGCACGGCGCCGGGCAGGCGCAGAAGCCGGGGACCTTCATGTTCGGCCGGCCGCCACAGGCATTCTGCGCGCACGCCGGGCAGTTCCCGTACGGCACCTTGCCCCTGCGCAGCGGCAGCACGGGCAGGCACTCGGCCGCGAGCCGGAGGGCGGTGCCCAGGTGCTCCTCTTGGGGCGAGGCTCGTACGGTCGCTCGCCGGATGTTGGTGGGTTGGGTCATGCTGGAGACCTCCGGTGCTCTTTGGGAGTGCTGGGTGGACGAGGGCGGCCCCGGTTCTTTGGAGAGAGAGGGGCCGCCTTCGTGTGTGCTGGGGTTAGGCAGGGGATGGGGAGTCGGCCGTGCCGTTGTCGTCCGGGTCGGTCCGGTGGTCGGCGGTGAGGTAGAGGCGGACCCTCATGCCGTCGCGGGTGGGCATCTGGCGGGCAGGGCCGGTGGTGAAGGCGTCGGCTAGGGCTTCGCGTACGCGGTCGGTGTCGGCCTGGTCGCAGATGACGCGGATCTCGAAGGTCACGAGGCATCTCCTCCGGTGGTGTCGGGAGCGGGGAGCAGGGGCCAGGCGGGGTTGACCACGGCGGTGGGGTCGGTGCGCCGCAGGTGTCGTTGCAGTCCAGCGGCCTGCTCCATCGCCCATTCCTGCTGGCGCTGGTGGAGTTCGGGGAGGGAGAGGGCGGCGAGCTGCGGGTAGGCGCGGGGCAGGCGCCAGGCCAGTCGTGCGGCGGCGAGTGCGTCTTCGACGGCGGTGTTGGGGCCGTCGTGGCGGACGCGGTAGTGCTCGCACAGTGCGGGCAGGGTGCGGCGTCCGCGCCGGTAGCGCTCGACCTGCTTGTCGAGGACAGCGGGGTCGATGACCGGGGCCACCTCGTTGGAGAAGGCGGCGCCGTGGCGGGCAGCTTCGCGGGCGAGGACGGTGAGCGCGTACGGGGCGCGGAAGACGACCACCGGCCACCCCGCCGCCAGTGCCTCGGTCAGCTCAGTGATGATCTCCGGGAGGGCTTCGGCCGGTGACCGGCCATCGGCGCGGGCTTGCTCGGTGGTGATGCCGTGGATCGTGGTGGCGTCGGCGGGGATCTCGATGCCCGGGTTCAGCAGCCAGGTGGTGGTGTGCGGCTGACTGCTGGTGCCCACGGCGGCGACGGCGGCGGACACGATCCGGGCCGTCTCGGGGTCCGTGCCGGTGGTCTCCACATCCAGCGCGAGCATCGGTCCGTTGCCCCAACTCGTGGCGTCGGGGCCGGTAGTGGGTTCGGACATGCTGGTGTCTCCAGCTCTGTGAGAAGTACTGGCACACGAGGGCGGCCCCGGATCATTGGCGTGAGACGGGGCCGCCTTCGACGTCAGTGGTGGTGGATGGTGCCCTTGGCGCGGCCGAAGAGGCCGGTGGCGGTGACGTGCTGGGTGATGTGAGTGGCGCGGCCCCGGGCGCGCAGAAGGGCCACGGCGGCGAGGCCGCTGGTGGCGATGAGGGCGACGGCCGCCCACAGGGCGTGGCTCATGGCGATCAGTCCCGGTGCAGCGTAGGAGAGGCCGACCCCGGCCGCGCCGATACCGATGCCGACAGTCGGGGCGAGCAGCGCGGTGGTCTTGGCCCAGGCCGGGATCGGCTGAGCCGCGGGCGCCGACTGCTGCGTGGGGGCCGGAGCCTGGGTGTAGGCGAGAGTGCGGTGCCCGTCGGGCAGGGTGACCAGCTCGACTCCGGGCGGGAGCTCTTCCGGCGCCATCGGCGGATAGCGCACGGCGGGCGGCCGTGCGGGCTGGTCGGCGCGGGCGAGGGTGGTGATCTGCTGCGGCACAGGGTCCACAAGGCGCCTCCAAATCAGCGCCGGACGGCCCTCGATGAGGACCGCCTGGAGGTGATGGCGGATGAGGTGTCAGCCGCAGGTGTCAGCGCGGCGGCTGAGGCCGCGTTTCCCTAGGTCTATGCGCGTGCGCGCGCGAGCTGACACCGGCCTGACACCCCCGCTGACACCCTGAAGAAGCGCGTTGTGGGTGTCAGCGGGGTGTCAGTGCAGGTCAACGGGGTGTCAGGCGGCGGTGAGGGTGGGGTAGAGCAGCCGGTAGGTACCGGCTGTCTCGGTCTCCTCGATGTGCACGCCCTCGTCGGCCAGCTCGTTGAGGCGCCCGGAGAGCCAGGCCCGGGAGCGGCCGTAGCGGCCGGTGCGGCCGTGCGGCTGGAAGTGCCGAGGCCCGATCTCCTCCAGCCCCTGTTCGCGGCACTCGTCCAGCACCCGCAGCAGTTCCGCTTCCGCCTCCTCCAGCGACTTGTCCTCATCCTCGCCGGGGTCGGGCTGCGCGAACGTCCACACCTGCCCCTGCGCCACGGGAGGGATCTCGGCGTCGGGGTCGGTGTTCAGCCCGCTCTCGTCGCTCTCGTCCTCGTCGCGATCGGTGAGGCGGGCGGTGATGTCGCGGTTGATCTGGCGCTCCAGCAGAGCCTCTTCCTGACGCTGCTTGACGTCCTTGCTCATGACCACGGCCTCCGGAGTGTCAGTGCTGGTCAGCGGGGTGTCAGCGCCGTAGACGGTGCGGTTGGCGTACGCCTCACCCGCCGCGCGGGCGGTGACCGGATCGGCAGGCGTGCGGGGCGCGTTGGCGAGCGCGGCCTCAATCTGGTCGTCGTCGATGAGGTAGGTCCGCAGCGGGGTGGCATAACGTTCCTCCTCGACGCCGGGGGCGACGAGGTAGGCGTAGCCGGGCTTGCGGTTCTCCCACGCCTCGGGCCGGGCGCCGGCATCGCGTACGTCGTCGGGCAAGGCCATGTCGGCGGTGGTGCCGCCCTTCACGCCGAAGCACAGCACCCCGCCGAGCTGCTCGCGCACGTCCGTGGGCATGGACGTAGAGCTCGGGCGCTGGAGGCTGATGATGACGGAGATTCCGGCCGAGCGGGCCTCCATCACGAGCCCTTCCATCTCGGTGCCGTCGCGGAAGAACTTCGCGGCCTCCTCGATCCACACCACCATGTACGGCATGCCCAGCTCGGCATGCGCGTCCGGGGTCCAGTTCTTGAACCCCGCCCGGCCCAGCGCGTCAGCCCGGGCGGTGATGACCTCCGAGAGGGCGTCGATCATCGCCTCACCCCCGGCGGCACTCATCTCCACCCAGTCCAGGTACGGCAGGAACGGGGCGAAGGTCTGCTGCCCCTTCGACGGATCGACCGCCCACACGATCACGTCGCGGCGGGTCAGTGCCTCGGTGATGACCACGGACTGACCGGCCGACTTCCCCGACCCGTTCATCCCGGCCGTCAGGTAGTGGGTGGCGTTGCGCCCACTCTTCTCGTCCCAGGGGAACCAGAGTTCGGCGTCCGCGCCGTCCTCGTAGATCCCGGGCACGATGGCCTCGGTGATCGAGCCCCCGGGGTTGCGCGGGCCGGGCCACGGGGTGGGCTTCTTGAGCATGTCCTCCGGGACGAGGACCATCTCGCCGCGGGCGGCGTTCTCCGGATCGGGCTTGATGCGGATCGAGTTGGGCGAGATGCCCAGCTCGGAGGCGATGTTGTTGATCCGATTGCCCAGGTCGGCGTTGGTCAGCTCGCCGGGGGTGAGCTGGTATCCGGCAGTGACCTTGTTCGGCTCGACCTTCGGCTCCCCGCGCAGCTTCGCCTTCGCCTTGCCCAGGCTCTTGGTCAGCACCCCGGTCTCGGCCGCACCGTCTGCGGTGGCGGTCTCGGGGTTGGCGCGCAGCGCCTTACGGACGTTCCAGGAGGCGGCGACCATCGAGCCGCCGATGGCCAGCCACGCCAACTGCGTGGAGCCCAGCGGGTCGGTGAAGGCCGCGGTGGTCAGGTAGCCGGTCGCCGCGGCCGTGGTGGCGGTGGCGTGCGCCCGGCGGGCCTCGGTGGTGTTCTTCCCCGCCCACCACGTCGCGGCGGTCAGGGCTCCGGAGGCGAGGGTCATGCCGATGGCCACCAGGGGCTGGTCGCCCCAGGCGGCGTGCGCGGCGTAGGTGGCCGGCACTTCCCCGGCCATAGCCAGCCAGGGGCGGGCGTGCGGGGACTTCAGCGCCTTCCAGGCGTCGTTCTTCGGGCTGTCGGACACGGTGTCACTCCAGGTCAAGCAGGTGCCAGGGAGGAGAGAAAGGGGCCCGCCCCGAGCGCGTTCGGGGCGGGCCGGGCCGCTGCTAGAGGGCGGCGATGATCAGGTAGAGGACGAAGAGTCCGCCCGCGATCGCCAGGCCGTCGCCGAGCAGGACGTACCAGCGGATGCGCAGGTAGAGGGCGAAGAGGAGCGCGGCCACGGCCGCGACGTAGGCGTCGAGCACGTCACCGCCACCCGAAGCGACTGTGCGGCTTCTGCTGGTGGCGCCCCTTGCCGATCTGCATCAGCTCGGCCTCGTACTCCCGCTCAAAGGCGGAGTAGAGGGCGGCGTACCACTTGGCGATCATCTTCTCGGCCTGCGCGATCCGCTTGAGCCACCGTGTGACGCGGCGGGCCCTCGCGCGGGCGCCGGACATGGCGCCGGTGGTGTCGGGGATGTTGCGCAGACGGCCCTCCAGCATCTCCGCGTCCAGCGAGCGCTCGACCGCGCGCTGGCGGGAGTCCTTGCGCCCGGCCTCGCAGAAGGCGCGGATGTCCTCGTTGGACAGGAAGTCGCCACCCGGGGCGCCCTTCTGCCCGGCCTTCGCGGGCGCGGCCTCGGCGCCGCCCTTGAGGACGGAGATGTTCACGGTCGGGTTGACCGACGGACTGAACGCCCGGGACTTGTTGATCGCCTTGTCCACGTGCGGCCCGCGAGGCTGGGAGGCGGGCTGGTTGGGAACGGCGCGGACGGAACGCTGCGGGGTAGCCACGAGTGGCTCTCCTTCCAAAAACGGGAAACAGGCAGGTCAAGCCGCAGGCGGGCAACCCGAGTGGGCCGCCCGCCTGTTGAGAACTGGGGATGTGCGGTGGTGCTCAGCCGTGGTGGTGCGGGTGGTCGTGGGCGACCTCCTGCCAACGGCGGGACTCCGCGGCGTCGGCGCCGATCAGGCGCACGCTGAAGGTGCAGCCCTTGGCCGGGCACCGGTGCGTGGTGCTGATCCACGAGTCGATGAGCAGTTCCACGGCCCGGCTCCACGCGATCCAGGCCAGCAGCGCGACTGCGACCGTCGCCGAGCCGGAGAGGCCGTAGGAAGTGCTCATCTGCCAGGTGAACCACGCGGCGACGGGCACCGGCCCAACCACCGGGAGCCACGTGGCCAGCGTCGAACGAGAAGAGAGCGTCGTGCGGGACATGCAGATCTCCTTTCGGGCCGCCATCGCGAGCGGCGCGGTGCGGATCAGGCGGGGGCTCACGGGGCGTTCTCCTCCTGCTCGATCAGTGCGCTCCAAGCGGCCCGGACGCGGCCCTCTGCGCCGACGAAGCCGCCCTCGCGGAAGGCGGTGGCGGCCTGGCGGTAGGACATCGGCGGGTCGATCGAGTGCCGCAGGTAGCGCAGCACCACGACCAACTGCGCATCGCTCAGCGGGACTCCGGCCTCCGGGGCCGTCACGCCCGCGACGGCGGCGACCTCCGCCAGCGTCACGGCCGACCGCTCCACCGGCACCGACTCACCCTCACCCGCCTCGCCGTCACGGGTATCCGGGACCGCCACGGGCTCCGGCTCCGCAGGCGTGACGCCCGACTCCTCGCCGACCGGCGTACTGGGCGTGACCTGCGTGTCTGTGGCGTCACGGCTCTCCGTGACGCCCTCCTCGCCCGGGGCCGGGGAGGCGGCGGGGAGGGCGGGTGTGACGCTGCCCGTCACGGCGGGCGTGACGGGCACGGCGAACATGTCGGCCAGCGCGGCGTCCGCGCCGGTCGTCACGCGCTCGCGCTGGACCGTGACGAGCTGCTCGCCCAGCGCCGTGTCGCCGGTGCCGACCTTCCGGGCCAGCCGCCAGGAGGTACGCACCGAGCGCCGCTGCACCTTCGCGTCGGGGTGGTTGGCGGCGCGGGCGCGGTGGTAGGCCAGCGCGCGCAGCACGGTGGCGGACTTGGCCTCTGCCTCCGCGTCCCGTCCGTCGGTGTGGACCACGATCCGGCGTGCGAGGAAGGCCATGCCCTCGGCTGCCACGCACATGCCCATCGGGGTCACGGCGTAGATGACGGTGCGGCCCGGGTCGTCGGCGGCCATCGCCGCCATCACCGAGGCCGCTGCCGGCAGTGCCCACAGCCCGGCCCGCACGGGCCACGGCGAGGACTGCCCGAGCATGGTCAGCCCGAGCAGGACCAGGGCGAGCACGGCGGTGGCGCCCTCACCGGCGGCCACCGCACCCAGCGCGGTGCCCCTGCCGTAGGCGCCGCTGACGTTGCTGTAGGTGCCGACTCCACCGGCCACCCCGGTGGCCAGCATCGGCACGAACGCCGCGGCGAGAACCAGCTTCTGCGGCCTGCTCAGCGAACGGCGCTCCATCACGCCACCTCCCCAGCAGCCGCACCTTGGTTGGCCAGCTCCCGCCGGGCGGTCAGCACCTTGCGCTGGACTCGCCGCAGGCGCCGCCAGTCCAGCTCCGACAGGACGCGGTCGAGCGTGGCGATATACACGTCCAGCAGCTCGACTTCCGCGGTGATGACGGGCAACTCGGCCTCGATCGCGTCCAGTTCCGCAGCCGACGGCTCGCGGTCAAGCTCCGAGGTGTATGGGGTAACAGCCGCGTGAGCGGCACCGATGCACTTCATGGGTCGTGTCCTCTCGAATCGATGCGACCCGACAGCGGTCCCGGTGTTGCACCACCGGGACCGCGCCGTTGTGAGCCAAGGACTCCGGCTCCCCTCAGCCCCGCCCGTACGAGACGGGCGGAGGAGGCAACCGGCCCGCGGCGCCGAAGCGCCGCGGAACAGTGGGGTTGTGCTGTGTCTCCTTCGGGAGCGAGCTCCCGTTTCAGGCGTCGTGAGACACGTGACCTTTCGGTCTCGCCCTCCGGGATGCCAAGGGCCCGGGTCCCTCGCCCCGGGTCGCCCCGGGCCTCATGACCCCCGCAGGGGCCCACGTCTCGCCATGCACATGTACTTGTGCACTCATGTGCAGGAGTGACATGTAAGAGAGTGCCCAACTCCTGTACATGAGTCAACCCCGTCGCGGATCTTTGTGCCGCGACGGGGTTGTGTACGGGAGCTGGGCTGTCAGTCCCCTGCTGGGATGCGGTAGTCCAAAACGAACTGGTCAGCAGCCATGAACGTGTCGCAGACCTCGACCACGCGCCCCGCCTCGGACAGGGCGTCGCGCGTCAGATGGATGATCGGCGAGCCGGGGCTCAGGCTGAGCGCCACCGTCTCCTGCTTCGTCGCAAGCCGGGCCCGGACTGTCTCGGTGAACTCCTGCAGCGTGTGCCCGTTCTCCTCCAAGCGTGCGTAGATCCCCCCGCCGCCGGGGTTCTCCTCGAACAGCTCCGGGATATCCCGAGCCACGTCCCAGGGGAGGTACGAGGTGGCCTCCTCGGTGGGCGTGCCGTCGCTAAAGTAGAGGCGGCGACGTGCGAGGACCTTGGCACCCGGCTCCACCGAGAGCCGTTCCGCGATCTCGGGCGGGGCTTCGAGGGCGCCGACGTACAGGACGTGCACGCTCGGCTTGCTGCCCGACTGCTCGGCTTCTGCCAGGTAAGCGGTCTTCCCCGCTGTGCGGTGCGATCGCCGGAAGCGGTCCGAGGACTTGCGGCGCACCGGGGGACGGCTGCGTACGTACGAGCCCTTGCCGTGCCGCGTCTCGATGAGGCCGGCGATGCGCAGCTCGGTCATCGCCTTGCGGACCGTCCCCTGCGAGACCTGGTAGCGGTCCATGAGGACAGACTCGCTCGGCACCTGCTCGCCGGGCGGGAGCACCTTGGCCTTGATCTGCTGCGCCATGTCGTCAGCGAGCTGGAGGTACCTTGGCTTGCCGGAGTCCCGTGGGGTCGTACTGACCATGTCCTTCAGTTCCTCCTAAACTCTTATACATGAGTAACCGTACCCAGGAAGGGGTCTCTGTGTCGCTGCACTCGGTCTCGGTCGCGGGCGTAGTAGTGCGCGATGACGGCCGTGTCCTCGCCATCCGCCGCGCGGACAACGGCACCTGGGAAGCCCCGGGCGGGGTGCTGGAGCTGGACGAACGCCCGGAAGACGGAGCTGCCCGCGAGGTGCTGGAGGAGACCGGTATCAAGGTCTCCGTGGACAAGCTCACGGGCGTCTACAAGAACGTCACCCGCGGCATCGTCGCCCTCGTCTTCCGCTGCCACGCGGTCGACGGCGAGGAGCGCACGTCGGACGAGTCGACGGCCGTGGAGTGGCTGACCCCCGCCGAGGTCAGCGAGCGAATGTCCGAGGTATACGCGGTCCGCGTCCTGGACGCCCTCGACGCCTCGGCTCCCCATGTGCGGACTCACGATGGGCGGCAGCTGCTCGAATCGGTGTGAGACCAACTCGCGTTCATGCGCCGTCGCTGACCCGAGCGGCAGCCACGCCCCCGCCCGCGCAGGGATGGCCCTGTCGACGGCACCGTGCTGGTGTCGGCTTAACGGCTGGTCATGCCTCCCGCCGCGGGCTGCAACGCAGGCACCTGCACTCGGGATACACGCTTGAATACATCGGGGAACGCGCGGGCGGCAGGGTGAAGAGCGTGGCGGGGCCGCGCTCCAGCGTCTGCGGATTCACCGTGTAGATCTTGATGGTGAGCCCTGGGTGGCGGGGTGCCTCACCTGCTCGGCCGGTCGGGCCTGGGTCGTTCACGGCGTCAGCTCCGTCGGCTGGTGTCCGTGCCCCGAAGCCGTTCACCACGGCTGCCGGGGCGTCTTTCCGTGCCGACCGTAGTGCACCGTGCTACCCCATGCCAGGCATGCTACGGATCGCACACATACTGCGCCGGTGACAGCGTGACCGTGTGATCGAATTCGAGCCCGACCGGCCGCGCTGGCAGCAGGTGGCCGACGTGATCCGCCAGCGGATCGAGGACGGCACCTACCCGCCGCGCACCCGCGTCCCCTCGGTGGTCGCCATGCTCAACGAGTTCGGCATCGCGACCTCGACCGGCCAGAAGGTGCACCGGGCACTGCGCGAAGAGGGCCTGATCTACACCGAGCCGGGCATGGGCAGCTTCGTCGCCAAACGCTGAGCGGTACTCCGCACACGCAGGTTGCCCCTCGCCCGCCACCGCTTTGGTGCTCCCCGTACACGCGGGTAGGTCCGCGATGGAGCTCTACCGGACCATCCACATCGCATGTTGAGCCGTCATGCGGGCAGTTCAGTTCCTCGTCCGGTCAATGGGGTGCGCTTCTCTTGACCTTGCGAGCTGGCCTGACCGCCAGGCAGAGCCTTTGCCAGCTTGCGGGCTTCAGTCCGTGCCGCGCTTCGGGCAAGACGCGCCTGGTACAGATGCTCCTCGCGGAGGACCGCTCCTTGCTGCAAAACCCACCCTTCAAGTTCTGAGCCGCTCTCGCATAAGCGCGCAAGACCGTTGATCAGTAGCGTCATCTTGCCCGGCATAGGCAGAGTCTTCCCCTCCAAGTACGCACCTACGGTGCGCGGACTTAGACCTGCGGCCGTTCCCCACTGATTCTGGGGCGGCATCCCTGCGTCCACCCAGAGACTGTTGAGGGCGGACTTGAATCTCTCTTCGGGCTCTGTCCGCTTCGCCTTGACTTCCCCCCGGAGCCTGGCCAGCTCAGCTAGCGCCTCTTCCGTGCTCAGACGCATCAGTCGCCATCGTTCTAGCTCATCCTTGGCGCCCCAAGCTGTGACGATGCACTCCAACGTCGCCACACTGGGGAGCCGTTTGCCAGCGAGAGCGTCATAGACAGCCGTACGGGATGCACCAAAGGCTTCAGCCTCACGTGCTGAACCCCCCGTGCGGGCCTGGAGATTGCGCAGATCGCGAGCGAAGGTGACCAACGGCCCCTGGCCCACAAGCGGTTGCGTACGCCTCGGCATCTCTCCCCCTACCCCCAGGAACGTGTCTTAGGTCACTATTGGCACCTTGCGGCCTGTGACATAAGACACGTGCCATGCGTCACACGTTGCCTACCTGAACTCTCCCACCTGCGGGAACAGTTGAAAACTAGGCAACAAGATAGTCCCGTGAAGTTTTCTGCGCGCTAGTCGAGTTGAAGGTGCGTGCCAGAGTTTTCACGACGGCACGAGCCGGTCGCCAGCACAAATGGCGACGGCTCCCTGCGGGAACAGGAAGCCGTCTGCGCGAAAGGCACCAACCACCTAGGAGGGCACCTTCATGTCCGAGAGTACGGGGAATCCGTTCCCGAGGGAAAGTGATAACGGCCTCAGCCGTCAACCGGTCCGCCGCCTCGTCCTGCCTGTCATGCTCGGCAGCGGGGTGAGTGTCACTCCAGTCGTCAGCGCGCTCCGGCAGGACTACACGGCTGGACTCATCGCGGGAGCTCCCACCTTGGGGTTGGCGCTGATGACCTTCTTCTTGATCATTTGCCCTGCGGTTTGGTCAAGGGACCCGAATAGGCAGGCCGCCGCACTGGCTGTTCTTGATCGCCTTCTCGGTAAGCCCGCTGAACGGCCCAAGCAGCGTCGACGCCGCGTCACCGAGGGTTCCTAGCTCACTACTTGGCTTCGAGGCTGACGATTGGGCGCTCACGTTGCACGAGGCGTGCTCTCGTTACGAGGCGCAAGTCGTGATCCATGGGCCATGCGTGGGCCAGGGATGGCCTTTCGGTGCCAGCGTGGTGCTGCGGCGCAGTTCAGGGCGCCGCAGCACCCGCCACCGCAACGCTCTTGAAAACCGTTCCTTCACCGCTAACCCCGGAGCTCCCACCCTGAACAAACGGGAGGGGAGCCCTGGGGGAAGAGCTAGCGGAGTGCTTCCTCGTGCAGTTGGCGGGCGGTGCTCGCCAGGCGCCGGCGGAGCTTCTCCTTGTTGACGCCGTAGGTCTTGAGGGCGTGGCAGTTTGGACAAAGGGCGATCATGTTCCAGGGGACGTCAGGTCCCCCCTTCGCCAGGTCTTGCACGTGGTCGACCTGCAAGATGGGCTTGCCCGCTGCTGTGCGTTCCTTGGGGTGGCCCTCACACTCAGGGTTCTCGCAGCTGTCTTTGCAGCGGCGCAGGACTGCCGCCCTCGCGCTGGGGTCGCGGACAGCGCGGTCAGTCAGTGATGCCTTCTTCGCTTGTCCGCGGCGCTTGGCATTGGCTTCTGCATTCTGCGTCAGGCGCCGGTACGCGTCCTGGTCGCTCTCTGTGGCATCCCGCAGGTCGGGATCTACGTCGCTTGGGCGATAGGCACCCGTATCGTCCTGCAGGGCGCCCGTGTCAGCGTCCAGTGCTTCCAGGACCTCAGTGGGCCACGTCTCGCGCTCCGGGGAGGGCACGGGGGCCAGAATCCAGAGGAACTCCCGGCGCCACTGGCGGTCGTCTCCGATGCCCCAGCGCAACCGGCGCTGGACGATGACGGCCCACGTCTCGAAGCTGAACTGCCCCTGGTACGGCTTGTGCCAATAGCGGAGAGGACGGCCGGCGGACTGGTACTCGGCCATCAGTTCGTTGCCGTCAGTGATCTTCTGGTCGCCCGAGAGTCCGTCTCCGACGTAGGAGATCCAGTTCGTGTCCGGGTTGCGGCTGTCGTCGTAGGGGCCCTTCTCGTCTGAGAAGGCGCTCAGGATGCCATCAGCGAGGCAGCCGATCCCCGCCATCTTCTGGCCGCCGTAGGCGCGCCAGATGGCGTCCCGGTCCTTGAAGCTTTCGCCGAGTTGCGGGCGTAGCGCGTCAGCCCACCGGCCGGCGAGTAGGTCGTGAAGCCCGAAGTCCCTGAGCAGGTCGGAAGGCAGCGGATAGAAGTAGCGCAAGATGAGTCCGGCTGCGGCAGCAGCCGCAGCGTCCGGGCGTGATTGCAGCAGGGCGTAGTCGTCCTCGCGGAGACCGCCGGAAGGGTCCACCTGATTCAAGGACTGCAGCGTGGGACGCCGTCCACGGCTGGTGAGAGCGAGGTCCTCCTCGCGGTCCAACGTCCACAAACCATCGCGTACGAGTACCCAAAACGGATATAGGGCGCCGTCCACGCCATCGTCTACCTGGGCATACTTCGCCATCAGCGGTGCCACTGCATCGCGTGTAGCCGACCATGACCGCATGCGGGGCGCGTGGGCTACGGCCTGCCCGATTGCCCACAGGAGGAGCACGGGTCGGTGCAGAGCCGTGCCGGCTTCACGGCGTGCTGGCCGCACATCACCCACTCGTCGGTGGAAGGTCTTGGGTGGCTCCACGACAGTGAAGCCTTCCCGCCTCAGCCAAGCCACCGCGTGCTTGAGGCCACCGCTGAACTCCGATGGCTTGAGCGCTTTGCCGAAGTCATATCGGTGGGCGACACCGGCTATGGCCTTTGAGTCGTACTGTCGCCCTTCGTAAACCAGTAGATAGGTTGCAGCTGCCTTGAAGCCGTAGGTGGCACGGAACTCCTCCGCCCCAAGCCGGTCGTGCTCTTCAATCGCTTGCAGGATCCCCGCGCGCGTGATCTCAGATGGAGCCATAGCGACACCGTAGATCGAGGCACTGACAGTGAGGCTGGGCCTTCCTCGCCCCATGCGGGACCGAGTTGAAGCGGCAAGCTGCAACTGCCCACGGACATCGGCACGGCTGGTTCCCTCGCCGGGTCCCACCTGAAGCAGGCTATCGACTTGGAGTGCGTAGGGCGGCGCCGTAACCGGTGATGTCGGTGACCCGTCGTGTGCAGGGTGCCCCGCATCGCACGCAATCGGGGCACCCTACGGGAACTACTCGAAGATGTTCGGTACGGGGATGCGGTTGATGCGGCGGTTTGCGTTCCAGGCGGAGGCAACCGCCAGGTGAGCGGCCTTGAGGCGTCCCTTGGTGCCGTCGGTGCGGGTGTTGTTATTGGTGGCGATGGTCTGAATCTTGTTCTTGAAGTTGAGGGGGTCCCCCTGGCGACGGAGCTTCTGCGCCAACTCCTTGGGCTTGACCAGATCGGGGTGCGTGAAGATCACGATGGCGATACCGCCGATGGTGACGGAGTGCCAGGTGTCGGGGGTGCGGCCCCACGCGTCCTCAGCGATGCTGAGCGACTGGTCCAAGGTCTCGGGGCCGTACTCCGTGACGATGTTGAGGATGCCCTTGATGCCGCGCACGCCGTTAGTGGTGCGGCCGCCGACCTTGAGCTGGTGCTTCTCCAAGACGGCATTGGTGTCCGCGAAGAGCGGGTGCCCGGCCACCACGCCGATCCTGAACTCGTCGTTGGCGCCGACCTTCGAGGCCTCTTTGTTCTTGATGATGAACAGGGACGCCTCGTTGGCCATCGACAGGCCGAAGTGGACCTCGCATTTGATCTGCTGGATGGCCTTACCGACCTCTTCCGAGGCCGTGACCTTCCCCGACAGGATGAGCTGGCAGGCGTAGACGCGATGCATGCCGTCCACCGCGTATAAGTGACCTTCACGCTGCGAGAGGATCGGTGCCCCGATCGCGCTGGGCACCAGCTTCTCGGCGATCGCCTGCGCACGCGACTTGTTGAGGTTGCGCTGAGCGCGGGGATCGAACTTGATCTCCCTCGGGTCCACCTCGACGTACTCGATCGGGTGGTCTGGGATGTCGTAGCTGTAGTCCTTGCCGGACACGGGCTTCTCCTCGTGTGTCAGCACCCCACTGGGGGCGACGGTGACACATGTCAGCTCCCAGATACGGGAGACAGTGGCTGAACAGCGGTTAGATTAACGGACAACTAGGGTTTCTTAGTGATGAGTTAGCTTATTGAGACAGAACTCTGCCCAGGTCGCCCATGTACCGCCTGAGGACGAAGTGCTTTCCGCTGGTCATCCACGCACCCGTGACCTGTGCGAACGCTAGGTTCTGGAAGGATGCCCGAGCCCGTTGTAGCCCCGCGGCGGGGTACCGCAATCAGAGCAACCGCCTCCCGCTACTACCGGCACTGCGGGGCCTCTTGGTGGCTGGTACGACCGACGTTGACCAGTGCGGATTGAGCTACGGCTCAGAAGACATGCCTGGCGGCTGGGAGAAACCTGGGAGATGATCTTCTCCCAGTCCGCTTTGCTGACCATGCGCTACCAGCCCACACCAACGCTGTGACCTGCCTATATATCCAGCAGAGCTGAGACCGGCCTCAGCCGTACCTCATTCGGGACGAAGAGGTCGTGGGTTCAAATCCCGCCACCCCGACTTGTGGAAACGCAGGTGAGAGGCCACCTACGAAATTTCGTAGGTGGCCTCTCGCGTTGTGCGTGACTATCTGAGTGACTACGCGTCCGGCTCGGCCTTGAAGATGCCGTCCATGACGACCGCTCCGGTCTGGATCACCGGCCGGATCCGCTTCCGGTAGACCTCTTCGGTGACGGCCGTGCTGGAGTGCCCGACCAGCCGTGAGATCCCTTCGAGCGGTACGCCGCGGTCGGAGGGCAGCGACACAAAGCTGTGGCGTAGCTCACGCGACGTCCACTGCGCCGAGTTGATGCCATGCGCTCTTGGGGTGGCCCTGCGGAACGCACGCCAGACGTCCGCTGAATCCAGCTCAGTGTCGGCAGCCGAGGGGAACACGATCCCGGCGCCCTTCCAGCGCTCCCCCGCGGCAACTCGCTGCCAACCCTGCCGCTCCCACTGCACCTTGAGCGCGTCGATGCAGCAGCCCGGCAGCGCGAGGGTGTGGGGCCGCAGCGTAAGAAGCTGGGGATCGCCACCGTCAGCGGCAGGAACCCCAAAGACGCCTCCAGCACATCGCGTTCCATCTGTGACAGCGGAACCGTTTCTTCCTGATCTTTACGGGCGTACTTTGCTCGTATGCCTAGATTTGCCGACTTTGACGCCTCGTCACTGCGTCGCTCCAGCGCGCAAGATCACTTTCCTTGGTCCAGCCGGACCCTCACGCTCATACGCATCAGCGCGCACGGCGTCGTAACCCAGGCCACCAGCGACAGCGAGAAGCGTCGGCTCCTTGATGAAGCGACGAAGAAGGACATGATCCTCGCGGCATGGCCGGGCCAGTGGCGCCAAGACGTGTTCTGGGTCGACGACATCAAGGGCGCTCGCGCTGCCCTGTGAAGGAAGAACGCCGGGCGTCTAGCTGCGAGCGAGAGCCTGGCCCCTGACGTCGCGTCATCCCCCGTACGTGAACTACCCCACACCCCCCATGCCCGACTTGGCCGAGATCATCTCGGGTCGGTCTAATGAATCGGTCTCATGCAGGGGACCCGGGCAGGGCTTCGTCGGTGCCGGTCGTTGGGTCGAACCATTCCGCGCTCGCGAGGGCGACGGCCGACGGAGGCCCATGTCGACTTCCCCAACGGTGCCCGCCGGCGCCGTGCCGCTCGCCCGCCGCTCCCTCGCCCCCGACCTCGCGCGGGGCGCGATGCTGCTGCTCATAGCGTTGGCGCACGGGCACACGTACCTGTCGGGCCATCAAGTGGGGCTGCACGGCTACGCGTTGAGCGGCGGGGGCCTCGACCGGGTGGCCGCCGGGGTCCAGATCGCGCTGGTGGACGGGCGTGCGCTGCCCATGTTCGCGGCGCTGTTCGGGTACGGGCTGGTGCAGATCGTCCGGCGGCAGGAGGCGTCGGGGCGGGAGTGGCCGCACATCCGGCGGATACTCCGGCGCCGCGGCTGGTGGATGATCGCCTTCGGCGCCTGCCATGCGCTGCTGCTGTTCTCCGGCGACATCTTGGGCGCGTACGGGCTGGTCGGACTGCTCCTCGCCGGCTTCGTACGGCGGAGCGACCGCGCGGTGCTGCGGGCCGCGGGCGGCTTTCTGGCCGGGTACGTGGTGATGAGCGCCGCGTACGGGTGGCTCACGGTCGCGCCGGAGACGGACGACGCGCTGGACATGGCCGCGACCGTCCAGGCCGCCGCGCTGCGGCTGGTCGTCTGGATCGTCTCGACGACCGCCGTGCTCCTGGTGCACGTCATCCCGCCCTTTCTGGTGGGGATTTGGGCGGCGCGCCGCCGGGTGCTGGAGGAGCCGGTACGTCACCGCGCGCTGCTCCGGCGTACCGCGGCGACCGGCCTCGCCGCCGCGCTCCTCGGCGGGCTCCCCCTGGCGCTGACCGGCGCCCGGCTCTGGGCGCCCTCGGACGCCGTCGCCGTCTCCGCGTACGTGCTGCACAGCGTGACCGGGGTCCTCGGAGGGCTCGGCTACGCGGCGCTGGTGGGCCTGGTCGCGGGCCGGGTGACCCACGGAGGCAGTGCCCCCAGCCGGCCGGTGCGGGCCCTCGCGGCCTGCGGCCAGTGGTCGCTGACCTGCTACCTGCTGCAGTCCGTTGCCTTCGTCGCGCTCTTCGCCCCGTACGCGGGCGGCCTGGGCACGCGCATCGGCGGGGCCGCGGCCAGCGGAATCGCCGTGGCCGTCTGGCTGAGCACGGTCGCCCTGGCCGCCACACTGGCCCCACGCGGCCACCGCGGCCCGGCGGAAACGGCACTGCGGAGGCTCACGTACGGAACGAGGAGCCCGGGGCGGGGCCGGCCCGCCCCGGGCACGGCGTGACGCCTCAGCCCTGCACCCCCCGCGTACTCCCCGACCCCGTCGTCGACTGGGCCTCCTGTTGGAGTTCGCGGTGGGTCTCTTCGCTTGTGGTGACCAGGTCCTCGGCCTCTTCCTCCGTGCTGACCTGGGGCTGGGAGCCCTTGAGGGGGAGGAGGGAGGTCTCGCGGAGCTTCAGTGCGGCGATGAAGCCGATGATGCCGCTGACGACCAGGACGTAACCGGGCATCAGGTTGTCGTGGCTGAGGTCGGTCAGCGCCTCCGTGAACAGCGGCGTGGTGCCGCCGAAGGCCGCGACGGAGAGGTTGAAGCCGATGCCCATCGCGCCGTACCTGATGCTGGTCGGGAAGAGCGCCGGCAGCGTCGCGGCGGAGGGCGCGGCGAAGCACGTGAGCAGGGCCGCGAGGAGCAGCACGCCGAGCGCGGGCAGCACCGTGCCGTGGGCCCTGATCAGCATGAACGCGGGCACGGCGAGGATCACTTGGGCGATCGCGGCGCTGAGGAAGACGGGCCGCCGCCCGACCCGGTCGCTGAGCCGCCCCACGAAGGTGATCAGCACGACCACCAGCACCATCGCGATGAGCACGAGGGAGTCGGAGAGCCCCGTACTTCGGCCGAGCGTCTTGGTGAGGTGGGTCGGCAGGTACGCCGTGATCATGTAGTTGGTGACGTTGTAGAGCAGCACCAGGCCGATGCAGACCATCAGCGCGTGCCGGTGCTTGATGAAGATCGCGCGGAACTCGTGGCGCTCCGTCTCGCGCTCCTTGACCGCCGCGTCGTGCTCGTCGAGCTGCTTCTGGAAGGCGGGGGTGTCCTCCAGCTTCAGCCGGAGGTAGAGGCCGATGAGGCCGAGCGGCCCGGCGATCAGGAAGGGCACGCGCCAGCCCCAGCTGAGCATGTCCGACTCGCTCAGCCACATGTTGAGCAGCGTGACCATGCCGGAGCCGAGCGCGTAGCCGACGAAGGTGCCGAAGTCGAGCCAGCTGCCCATGAATCCGCGGCTGCGGTCGGGCGAGTACTCGGCGATGAAGGTCGTGGCGCCCCCGTACTCACCGCCCGTGGAGAAGCCCTGCACCATGCGGGCGATCAGCAGCAGGATCGGCGCGAGCAGTCCGACCTGCGCGTACGTGGGCAGTACGCCGATGGCGAACGTGCCGACGGCCATCAGCAGCATGGTGGCGGCGAGTACCTTCGTACGGCCGATCTTGTCGCCGAGCGGGCCGAAGAAGAGCCCGCCGAGCGGCCGTACGAGGAAGGCGACGGCGAACGTGGCGAACGCCGAGATGACCTGGACACCGGGCGAGGAGCCGGGGAAGAAGACCTTGCCGATGGTGGCGGCCAGGTAGCTGTAGACCCCGAAGTCGAACCACTCCATGCAGTTGCCCAGGGCCGCCGCTGACACGGCGCGCTTGAGCATCGGCTGGTCCACGACGGTGACGTCCTGCATGGACAGCGGGCGACCGCGGCGCCTCAGCCGGCGTACGAGCTCCTGACGGACATGTGGCGGCGCGGGCAGCTTCACACCGGACCTCCTGGGACGGATAGGGTCAAAACGTAACGACTAGCACCTTATACGGCGATTTATGTACCGCTGCGCGTGGGCTTCCGTACGAGTGCCGGGCGGTCCCCGGCCGCCCTCGGGGTTTTCCCAGGGCGAACCCGGACGGATCTCAGGGGCGACTCGGCCCCGGGTGTCCTCGCAGCCGCGCAGAATGGGGGCATGACTGAGAACACGACCGAGGGATCCACGACCGAGGGGTCCATGCCGGACTGGGAGAAGCGGTTCCGGGCGCCACGGGTCTCGCTGCCGGAGTGGGCGGAGGACGCTCCGGCGCGCTCCCTGTTCATCTCCAACGCGACGGGCACCTACGAGCTGTATGCCTGGGACCGCACCGACGGCGGGCAGCGGCAGGTCACCGACCGGCCGAACGGCACGACCGACGGCACGCTGACGCCGGACGGCGAGTGGATCTGGTGGTTCTCGGACACCGACGGGGACGAGTTCGGCGTGTGGATGCGCCAGCCCTTCGGCGGCGGACCCGACGAGCCGGCGGCGCCCGGCCTGGAGGCGGGCTATCCCGCGGGCCTGGCGCTCGCCCGGGACGGGAGCGCCGTGGTGGGGCGTTCGACCGATGACGAGGGTTCGACCATTCATGTCGTACGCCCGGGTGCCCAGCCCGAGGAGATCTACCGGCACCGGGAGTCGGCCGGCGTCGGCGACATGTCGCGGGACGGCACGCTCATCGCCGTCGAGCACACCGAGCACGGCGACGCGATGCACTCGGCCCTGCGGGTCGTGCGGCCGGACGGCACCGCCGTCGCGGAGCTGGACGACACCGAGGGCGGCACGCGGGAGCTCGGCCTGACGATCCTCGGGTTCTCCCCCGTCGAAGGCGACCAGCGGCTGCTGATCGGCCATCAGCGCTCGGGCCGCTGGGAGCCGGTCATCTGGGACCCGCTGAGCGGCGCGACCACCGACCTCGCGCTGGACCTGCCGGGCGACGTGGCCGCCGAGTGGTATCCGGACGGCAGCGGGCTGCTGGTCGCGCACAGCCACAGAGCACGCAGCGACCTGTGGCGGTACGACCTGGGCACCCGCGAGCTCACCCGCATCGAGACCCCGGCGGGCTCGGTGTCCGGCGCCACGGCGCGGCCCGACGGCACGGTCGAGTATCTCTGGTCCTCGGCGGCCCAGCCCCCCACCGTGCGCTCCACCAGCGGCGCCGTGGTGCTGGACCCGCCCGGGATGCGCGCCCCCGGTTCGGTGCCGGTGGAGGACGCCTGGGTGGAGGGCCCCGGCGGGAAGATCCACGCACTGGTGCAGAGGCCCGCGGGCGAGGGCCCGTTCCCGACCGTGTTCGAGGTGCACGGCGGCCCGACGCACCACGACAGCGACTCCTTCGCGGGGCAGCCCGCGGCCTGGGTCGACCACGGCTTCGCCGTCGTGCGGGTCAACTACCGCGGTTCCACCGGCTATGGCCGCGAGTGGACCGACGCGCTCAAGCACCGCGTCGGGCTCATCGAGCTGGAGGACATCGGCGCGGTCCGCGACTGGGCGGTGGAGTCCGGGCTCGCCGACCCGGAGCGCCTGGTGCTGGCCGGCGGCTCCTGGGGCGGCTATCTCACGCTGCTCGGCCTCGGCGTCCAGCCGGACAAGTGGGCGCTCGGCCTCGCCGCGGTCCCGGTCGCGGACTACGTCACGGCCTATTGGGACGAGATGGAGGCCCTCAAGTCCATGGACCGGACCCTCCTGGGCGGCACCCCCGACGAGGTGCCGGAGCGCTTCGAGGCGTCCTCGCCCCTGACGTATGTGGACGCCGTGCGGGCCCCGGTCTACATCTCGGCGGGGGTCAACGACCCCCGCTGCCCCATCCGCCAGGTGGAGAACTACGTGGAGCGCCTGGAGACGAGAGGCCACCCCCACGAGGTGTATCGGTACGACGCGGGGCACGGCTCCCTCGTGGTCGAGGAGCGCATCAAGCAGGTGCGGCTGGAGATCGACTTCGCGCTGCGGCATCTGCCGGGCGGCGCGCCGGCCGCGCCGTCGACCGAGGCCGCGGAAGCGGCCGCCGAGGGTCAGGGAGTGTGATTCAGGGGGTCTGAGACCGCGCCTCTGAGGTCTGGTCCCGGCTCGGGTCCGATTCCCGAGCCGGGTCCGGGCCCGGCTCAGGGCCCTCCGGCTCTGCCTCGGGGCCCCGCTCCGGCTCCCCTGCCGCGTCCCGTTCGCCCTCCGGCTGCTCGCCCTCCGGCTGTTCGGGTACGAGGCCGAGCGCGCGGTCCTTGGCCAGCTCGGCCTCCCTGCGGAAGAGGCGGAACCACATGAAGACCACGAAGCCGGCGAAGACGAACCACTCCCCGGTGTAGCCGAGGTTCTGGAACGCCTTCATGTCGAGGCCGGAGTTGTCGGGGGCGGTCGGCGGGACCGGCTTCAGCGGCTTGTCGGAGGAGGGCACCCGCTGGACGCTGATCCAGGCGTCGTACACGTCGTAGGGCACCACGTTCACCAGGGAGGCGGCGCTGATCATGCCGAGCTGACCGTCCGGGAGGGTCCCGGCGTTCACTCCGGGGCTGCCCTGGGACTCGGACGCCTGGAGCGCGCCCTCCACGGTCACCTCGCCCTTCGGGGGCGCGGGCACCTTCCCGGGGTCGACCTTCCCCGGCAGCCAGCCGCGCACCACGGGCAGGGCCTTGCCGCCGGACTGCTTGTCGGTGCGCAGCAGGTCGAGGACGTAGAAGCCGTTCTTGTCGTCCAGGTCGCGGTCGGGGACGAGGAGTTGGTGCTTCGCGTCGTAGTGACCGGTGGCGCGGGCCACCCTGCCGCTGGACTCGGTGGAGACGGGCAGCAGGTCGTGGAGCGGCGCGGCCTTGGCGGTCCGCGCGTCGTTCGCCTCCTGCTCCTGCCTCTTGTGGGTGTCCGCGCGGTCCTCGAAGCGGGAGAGCTGCCAGCTGCCCATGAAAAGGCAGACCGGGATCGCCAGTACGGCGAAGAGGTTGATCCCCCACCACCGCGGGGTCAGCAGAAACCGGTACACACCCCCAACGGTACGGGGGCGGACCGGCCGTCACCGATCCGCCCCCGTCCTCTCCTCCCCCTCCGAGGTCGTCGCCGGGATCGCGGGGCCGGAAGCACCGGGAGTTCCGGGCCCGGGAAGCCCGGGAGCGGGTCGCGGGCGGGGCGCCGGGCCGGTGCGGGAGGGGCACCGGCCGTCGGCGCGGGACCGGGCCCTGGCCCGGTGCGAGGCCCGGCCCGGTGCGGGTCACTGGTCGGGGAGGACTCCGGTGCGGTAGACGGTGCCCGTGCAGGAGCCGTTCAGGCTGGTCTCCGCCGCCTGAGGGTCGCCCGCGTCGGGGGTGTGGGTGAGCTTCACGCTGCCCGCGCCGCCGTCGCCCGAGCCCCCGGAGTCGCCGGTTCCGCCCTGGTCGCCGCCGCTGCCGCTGCCGCCCGAATCGGTTCCGCCGGTCTCCGAGCCGCCGGTCGAGGGGGTGCCGCCGCCACCGGAGTCGCCGCCGGACGACGTACCGCCGCCGTCCGTTCCCGGCGAGGCCGAACCGTCGGGCTCGTCGGCGCTCTTCGGGCTCGGGGAGCCCGACCCGGAGCCCGAGGCGGGGCAGTCGTCGGGGATCCAGGCGAATTCGACGCGGTAGGCCTGGCCCGGCTTGAGCACCAGTTCCTCCGGGGAGGTCGCGGGGTCGGGCAGGCCGGCCGCCGGATCGCCCGAGGTGTGGTCCACGACCTGCACCCTGGCGCTCTCCGCCCGCCCCGTACCGCTGGCCAGGACGGTGCCCTCGCCCTCGACGGTGCAGGTGTCGGGGGAGGTGTTCACCACGCGGAAGCTGCCGTACACCTTGCGGCCGCCGTCGGAGGCGGCGGACTCGGCCGAACCGTCGCCGAGTTGGTCCCGTTCGCAGGCGGGCGCGCTCACCGCGAGGGTGTCGGAGGGGTCGGCGCCGGTGCCGGCGCTGCTGCCCGCCGAGGGCGAGGGCGGGCCCGAGCCGCCGGAACCGCCCGTTCCGTGTCCGCCCGTGCCCTTGTCGCCGGTGTCCTTGCCGCTGTCGTGCGAGCTCGCGCCCTTGCCGCGGCTGTGCCCGCCGTCGCCGTCGGCGCCGTGCGGCGACGCGCTCTCCGCGCTGGCGGGCTTCTCGTCGTCGCCGACGCCGGGTACGAAACCGGCGCTCACCAGCGTGGGTACGCCCGCGCCGCCCAGCACCACGGCGGCCGCGGCGCCGATCAGCGCCTGCCTGCGGTGGGTGCGCCGGGCCGGGACCGCGCGCCGGAGGTGGGGGAGGGCCTCGGGCGAGGGCTCGATGTCCCGGACGCTGTCCCGGAGGAGCTGCCGCAGCGCTTCCTCGGAGAGGTCCTGGTCACCGGGGCCGGAGCCGGAACCTGAGCCGGGGCCGGAGTCATACGCGGAGCCGCGCTCCTCGGCGTCGTACGCGGAGTCGTACGCGGAGCCGCGCCCCTCGGCGTCGTACGCAGAGTCGTACTCACCGCCGTCCGCCGAGCCGTCAGCAGGACCGTTTCGCGGGCCACTCCCTGGGCCGTTTCCCTGATCATTACCCGGCCAGGCGCCCGAGGGGTGGCCGTTCCCGGAGTCCGGGGCGTGGCCGTTCCCGGAGCCGTAGCCGTGCTCGGGTTCCTCGGGACCGGAGCCGGGGCCGAAGCCGGAGCCTGGCCCGTGCGGTGGCCGGCCGTTCGGTGGCTGACGCCCCGTCATGTCGCCGACTCCATCGCGACCCGCAGCGCGGCGATGCCCCGCGACCCGTACGCCTTCACCGAGCCGAGCGAGAGCCCCAGCACCTCGGCGACCTGCGCCTCGGTCATGTCCGCGAAATAGCGCAGCACCAGCACCTCGCGCTGGCGCCGCTGGAGGCCGCGCATGGCCTGGATGAGTTCATCCCGCTCGAGCTGCGCGTACGCGCCCTCCTCGGCGCTCGCCATGTCCGGCATCGGCTTGGAGAGCAGCTTCAGGCCGAGGATGCGGCGGCGCAGCGCGGAACGGGAGAGGTTGACGACCGTCTGCCGCAGATACGCGAGGGTCTTCTCCGGATCCCGCACGCGCTTGCGCGCCGAGTGCACGCGGATGAACGCCTCCTGCACGACGTCCTCGCAGGATGCGGGGTCGTCCAGGAGCAGCGCCGCGAGCCCGAGCAGCGACTTGTAGTGGGCGCGGTACGTCTCGGTGAGCTGATCGACTGTGGTGCCCGCTGTCATCGCGTCGTCAGAATCCCCGCATTGGGCCGCCGGAGGTCTCGCTGCGGGGTGCGCCGCGGGCCAGGGCGCGATCACAGGTATGCCGCCGGTGTCCATACCGCCGGCACCCAGGTGCACCGCCCGTACGCCGGTGCGCCCTGGTGCCGTTGCGATTCCGACTCCGAGTGCATCTGCCACGCCTGTTGGACACGCGTCCCCCCGTCAGGGTTGTACGCGGAAGGCACAGCGCTGCCCCATGCGGTGAATGCCATCATGCGTACCAACTCTTCCCAATGCCCCATTTTTCCCCGGCGGCCCCGCCGCGAGCGGCCTTCACAGCGTCTCCGCTTTCCCGGAATGGGGAGGGAGACGTCTCGTGCGCGATGGCCGGTTGCAGCGCGCCACATCCCCAAATTGTGGGCCAGAAGGCACTTCACTGGCCAGCGGCCAGCCACGCCCCGGGGGTTACGAATTCTTCACAACCGGAGCTCTGCGGCGATCAGTTCGGCGATCTGAACGGAGTTCAGCGCCGCGCCCTTGCGCAGATTGTCGCCGCAGACGAACAGGTCGAGCGCCCGCGGATCGTCCAGCGCCCTGCGCACCCGGCCCACCCAGGTGGGATCCGTACCCGCCACATCGGCCGGCGTCGGGAACTCCCCCTGCTCCGGGTCGTCGCACAGCACCACGCCAGGGGCGTTGGCGAGGATCTCGTGCGCCCCCGCGACCGACACCTCGCGCTCGAAGCGGGCGTGTACCGAGACCGAGTGCCCGGTGATCACCGGTACCCGTACGCAGGTCGCGCCGACCGCCAGCCGCGGCAGCCCGAGGATCTTGCGGGTCTCGCCGCGCAGCCTCAGCTCCTCGGTGGTCCAGCCCTCGACGGCCTCGGCGTCATCCTCACCGTCACCGGTGCCGGAACCGGCAGCCCCGGCACCGGCCCCGTCATCCCCGTACGCCCCGTCGGCCCCATCGGGCCCTTCCGCGCCGTCGGTCCCACCCCCGGCATCGCCGACGCCCGCCGCGGCCAACTCCCCCACGAACGGGACGACGTTGAGCGCGATCGGCGCCGGATAGGGACCGGTCGCGTCCCCCACCGCGCGCCGCAGATCGCCCGGCTTCTGCCCCAGTTCCATGCCGGACACGGCGGAGAGCTGTCCGCGCAGCGTGGCCACACCGGCCCGGCCCGAGCCGGAAACCGCCTGGTACGAGGAGAGGAGCAGCTCCTCGAGGGCCCACTCGGAGTGCAGCGCGGCAACGGCGACGATCATCGCCAGGGTCGTGCTGTGCGGGCTCGCGACGATGCCGCGCGGGCGCACCCGCGCGGCATGCGCGTTGACCTCGGGAACCACCAGCGGCACATCGGGCTCGCCGCGGAAGACCGTCGAACTGTCCACCGCCGCCGCGCCCTTGGACACCGCGACCGGCACCCACTGCGCCGCGACCTCGTCGGGAACGTTGAACAGCGCCACGTCGACGCCGTCGAAGACGTCCTCGCTCAGCGCCAGCAGCTCGGTCTGCGTACCCCGTACGGAGAGCAGGCCGCCGGCCGAGCGGGGCGAGGCGATCAGGCGGATCTCGCCCCAGACGTCGGCGCGCTCGCTGAGCAGGCCGAGCAGCACCTCCCCCACGGCGCCGGTCGCACCGACGACCGCGAGGGTGGGGCCGCTCCGCCGCTCGGTCACAGATGTCCCCGGGTCAGCGCCCGGTGCCTCCGTAGACGACGGCCTCGTCGCTGTCGCTGTCCAGGCCGAAGGCGGTGTGCACGGCGCGCACCGCCGGGTTCACGTCGTCCTCGCGGGTCACGACCGAGATGCGGATCTCCGAGGTGGAGATCAGCTCGATGTTCACGCCCGCGTTGGACAGCGCCTCGAAGAAGGTCGCGGTGACGCCCGGGTTGGTCTTCATCCCGGCGCCGACCAGCGAGATCTTCGCGATCTGGTCGTCGTAGCGCAGCGAGTCGAAGCCGACCTGCGGCTGGATCTTCTCCAGCGCCTTGGCGGCCTTGCGGCCCTCGGACTTCGGCAGGGTGAAGGAGATGTCGGTGAGGCCGGTCGACGCGGCGGAGACGTTCTGCACCACCATGTCGATGTTGACCTCGGCGTCCGCGATCGTGCGGAAGATCTTGGCGGCCTCGCCCGGCTTGTCCGGCACGCCGACGACCGTGACCTTGGCCTCGGACGTGTCGTGCGCGACGCCCGAGATGATCGCCTGCTCCATCGACTCTTCCCCTTGCCCGTCTTCGCTCTGGTGCGCCGCGCTGCTGACCCAGGTGCCGTTCAGCCCGGAGAAGGACGAGCGTACGTGGATCGGGATGTTGTAGCGGCGCGCGTACTCGACACAGCGGTGCAGGAGCACCTTGGACCCGGAGCTGGCCAGCTCCAGCATGTCCTCGAACGAGATCTTGTCGATCTTCCGGGCCTTCTTCACCACCCGCGGGTCGGCGGTGAACACGCCGTCGACGTCGGTGTAGATCTCGCAGACGTCGGCGTCCAGCGCCGCGGCCAGCGCGACGGCGGTGGTGTCACTGCCGCCGCGGCCCAGCGTGGTGATGTCCTTGCTGTCCTGGGACACGCCCTGGAAGCCCGCGACGATCGCCACATTGCCCTCGTCCAGCGAGGTCTGGAGGCGGCCCGGCGTGACATCGATGATCCGCGCCTTGTTGTGCGCGGAGTCCGTGATCAGACCGGCCTGGCTGCCGGTGAACGACTGCGCCTCGTGTCCGAGGGATTTGATCGCCATCGCCAGCAGGGCCATGGAGATTCGCTCTCCGGCGGTCAGCAGCATGTCGAACTCGCGCCCGGACGCGACCGGGGACACCTCTCCAGCGAGATCGATCAGCTCGTCCGTCGTGTCACCCATCGCGGAGACGACCACGACAACCTGGTTGCCGTTCTTCTTCGCCTCTACGATCCGCTTGGCAACGCGCTTGATGCCCTCGGCATCGGCAACGGAGGAGCCGCCGTACTTCTGCACGACAAGGCCCACGTGTGCTCGCTCCTCGAATCAGTCTTTCCTGGACCCTTTGGCCGGGATCCTGCGGTCGGCTCAGTGTAACGAGAGGCCGTCGATGCCCTCTCGCCGTGTGAACGGAAGGCAGCCCCTGCCCTCTCGCCCAGCGGGCCACATGCCCGCTGTGCACCGGGTGACACGGGGAGGGTCCCGGATCGTAAGACAGCTCACACGACGGGGAGTGAGGGGGTGGGTGCGGAGCGCGCAATTCGCCGCGGGGCGGGTCAGTGCGTGTAGTCCTTGAGCTTCTCGGTCGCCAGCGTGACGCCGACGGGCTCGGGCAACTCGACGGTCTCGCCGTACCCGCGCACCACACGGCTCCTGTACGTGCCGCCCTCCGGGTCGCTGTACACGATCAAGGTGCAGGCATCCCGGTCGACGAGGAGGTACACCGGGATCCCGGCCGCCGCGTAGCCGTCCCGCTTCTCACGGCGGTCGCGACGGTCCGTGTCCGGATCACGCGAGGTGACCTCGAAGGTCATCAGCACACCTTCGGGGTCCGCCCATGCACCCTGGCCGACGAAGTGATCCTTCGGCGCGAGGGCGCCGTCGGGCCGGGCACGGCCGTTCCGGCAGCGCTCGGTCTTGAGGCCCTGCCCCGGGTACAGGCGAAGATCCGCCCGGTGACGCAGGCACAGCTCCAGGAGCCACATCACGATGGTCACGTGACTCCCGTCGCGCCCCGGCTTGACCTCCAGCTTTCCTTTGGTGAACTCGAGCGACACGGTTTCGGGCGCCGCACGGGCGAGCTCCTCGAAATCCTCGATGAGCATCTGGGGGCGACCAGCGGTACTGGAGGTCACGGCGTCGGCTCCTCCCTTGCCTCCCGCCCGCTCCGCAGGCGAACTGCGCTCACGCTAGCGAGGGCGACCCCGTGTGTACACCCGACCACAAAACGTCAACGCCGCACGCCATAAGGCGAGTTGCCCGGTGCGGAAGTGGGCGAACGTCTCACGCCGCCTCACACTGCCCCTTCGACGCCCGTGCCGAGAGCTTGTACTCGTACGTCGTCGGGCCCGCGTCCGAGGGGGCGTCGTCTCCCGGTACGGGGGCCGTGGCTCCGTACTCGCCCGCGTTCACCGTGGTCAGGGTGATGCAGGCGGAGTGGCCCGCGCCGGAGACGGCGTAGTGGAGGACGGACTTCTCGCCCTTCTTCTCCTTCTCGGACCCGTAGGGGTCCTTCTCGGGGTTGGAGGAGGAGGCGGTGACGTTCACATCGCCGCGGTTGCCGCTCTCGCGCGCCGCGCTGCGGACCGCCCCGGCCACGTACTCCTCGAAACCGTCGTCCGAGACCTGGTCGGGGATCTTCTTCTCGGCGCCGTCCAGCGGATCGGGGCTCAGCTCCCGCGCCGCGTCCCGCGCGATCGACTGCACCTCGCCGTCGCTCAGCCCGAATTCGTCGGCCGAGCCCCACAGTTGGAAGGCGCCGAAGCCGAAGAGGGCGGCGAGAACGAGAAAGCTCACCCGCTGCCCGGCGAGCGCCCCGTCCGAGGGCTCGACCGCCTCAGGATTCCGATACCGCCGCGCGGCCACCCGCCACCAGAGTTCCCGCTGGTCACGGCACGCAAGCACCACGAAGAAGAGAGCGACGGCCGCGCACAGCACGGCGGTGAACAGGAACATCCCGCGGATTCCCCCGAGTTCGTCAGTGTGTCCGCGGGAGCCTAACCGTGCCCGGACCGGCGCGCCTCAGGGCTGCGGAGTCTTGAAGGGGTCGACCTCGGTGAGGAGCTTGTCGAGGCGTGCCCTGTCGACCTTGCTGGTGACCTCCTCCGCCTCCTGCCGGTCACGCACGCACTTGGCCAGCGTGAACGCGGAGGAGACGACGAACACCAGCCCCAGCGCCAGGAATCCGCGCTCCCAGGGCCCGACGGGCAGCTTCACGATGCCGAAGAGCAGCGCGCCGAGGGACAGTCCGAAGGCGATCGCGGACTGCACGAAGAAGGCCGTGGTGGTCGGCCGCTGCACGGATGCGGTGGAGGATTCGGTTGCCATGGGGGAAGGGTGGCGGGCCGCCGCGGCCCGCACATGAGTACCCGTACGGGACCGCCCCTGAGTACCCCGGCCCGGAGGCGCCGGCACCGGGACCCCGTACGGGCCGACCCCCAACTCCCCTGAGACCGCCGGGACTTACGACTGCTCGGACTTCATCCCCAGCGGTACGCCGATCTCCGCCGCCATCACCGCGCCGGCCTCCGCCTCCAGCTCGCCCTCGTCGTCGGCGCCGCTGTCGGTGTCCAGGCCGTTCAGCTCGTCGATCGGGGTGTCGAGCCGCACGTGCGCGACCAGCGACTGGAGCGCGCGCAGCGCGGCGGAGGCGGTCGGGCCCCAGTTGGAGAGGTAGGAGAACTGCCACCACCACAGGGCCTCGCTGACCCGCCCCGCGCGGTAGTGCGCCATACCGTGCCGAAGGTCGGTGACCGCGTCCGTGATGTCGTCGGAGATGCGGCAGGCCACGGGGCCGTTCCGGGTGACGTACGGGTCGAAGAGCTCGGAGTAGACGTCGACCGGCTCCAGCAGGCTCGCCAGCCGCTCGCGCAGCTCGTCGACGTCCGCCTCGGGGCCGATGTCCGGCTCGTACCGCTCGTCGGGAACGATGTCCTCGTGCGCGCCCAGCCGGCCGCCTGCCAGCATCAGTTGGGAGACCTCGAGCAGCAGATACGGGACCGCGCTGTCCGGATCGTCGCCCTTGGCGACCTCGGCGACCGAGACCAGGAAGCTCTCGATCTGGTCGGCGATCTGCACCGCGAAGTCGTCGGGGTCGTCCGTGATGGCGTTCAGCGTGGCGTCAGACATCGAGCAACCTTCTCCCCTCGAAGGCACGCCCCAGCGTGACCTCGTCCGCGTACTCCAGGTCTCCCCCCACGGGAAGACCGCTGGCCAGCCGCGTCACCTTGAGGCCCATGGCGGAGACCATGCGCGCCAGGTACGTGGCCGTGGCTTCGCCCTCCAGATTCGGGTCGGTGGCGAGGATCAGCTCCGTGACGGTGCCGTCGGCGAGCCGGGCCATCAGCTCCCTTATCCGCAGGTCGTCGGGGCCGACGCCCTCGATCGGGCTGATCGCGCCGCCCAGCACGTGGTACTTCCCGCGGAACTCGCGGGTGCGCTCGATGGCCACGACGTCCTTGGGCTCCTCCACGACGCAGATCACCGAGCCGTCACGGCGCGGGTCGAGGCAGACCCGGCACTGCTCCTCCTGCGCCACGTTGCCGCAGACGCCGCAGAACCTGACCTTCTCCTTGACCTCCGTGAGCGCGTGCGCGAGGCGCCGTACGTCGGCGGGCTCGGCCTGCAGTACGTGGAAGGCGATCCGCTGCGCGCTCTTGGGACCGACGCCGGGCAGTCTGCCCAGCTCGTCGATCAGTTCCTGAACCACGCCTTCGTACACGGGTGCGCCCGCCTCTTTCTCTCGGCCTCTCGGCTCTCTCTCGGCTCTCTCTGGGCCTGCTCTACGAACGGTAGTTGCCCCGCGGCCCCGTCACCAGCTTCCCTGCGCCGCCGCGCGAGGGGCCGCGCGGCGGGGCGCCGGACCGCTCACGGCCGAGCCGCTCACGGCCGGGCCTCGGGGGCCGGTCCCGGGAGACGGCTCCCGAGGCCGGCCCCGGGAGCCGGGTCTCAGAAGGGGAGGCCCGGCATGCCGCCACCGCCGCCGAGGCCCTCGGCGAGCGGGCCCAGCTTCTCCTGCTGGAGCTGCTGGGCTGCGGCGTTCGCATCGCGTACGGCGGCGAGCACCAGGTCGGAGAGGGTCTCCGCGGTCTCCTCCGGCGAACTGCCGGACGCCGCGTCCACGGCCACCGCCTTCGGGTCGATGACCAGGCCCTGGAGCTCACCGGCCCCGGTCACGGTCGCCTTCACCAGGCCGCCGCCCGCCGAGCCCTCGACGGGCGTCTCGGCGAGGTCCTGCTGTGCCGTGGCGAGGTCCTGCTGCATCTTCTGAGCCTGCTGCAGCAGCTGCTGCATGTCGGGCTGGCCACCACCGGGAATCACGTCTGGGCTCCTGGCTCTTCGACGACGTCTGCTGATTCTGAACTGCGACGCGTACGCGTACGCATGCGCGTGGCCCGAGCCTACGTGCTCGACACCCCCAGCGAGGAACGCTTCCCAGCCCTCGCCCCAGCGACCGAAGGCGGACCGGCCCACCCACCCGAATCCCGCCGCAGCGGGAGGCGACCACAGAGGCAGCCCCCGGCGGTCACGAGCGCGGACCGCGCAGACGCCGGTCCGCTCTGCGCCCGGGACCACCCCGGGCGCTAGTCGTGCTGGATTTCCTCTATGACCGTCGCCCCCAACTCCCGTACGAGCAGGTCGTGGCCGGAGAGGGCGGACTCGTCGAGGTCCGGGTCGTCGGCTGCCGGCATGTCCTCCACGCCCGCGTACGGGTCGGGCGGCGGCTCGGTCGGGGGCTCGTAGTCGTCGGCGGGCGGCGGGGGCGGCGCGCCCTGCCCGCCGTTCCCCCGCTGCGGAGCGCCGCCCTGCGGGGGCGCGGGGCTCGGCGCCGCGGGCTGGGGCGAGGGCGCGGGAGCCGGGGCCGGCGCCTGCGGAGGCCCCGGCGCTGGCTGCTGGGGCGGACGCGGCGAACCCCCGCCGCCGCTGCCCGCCGCGCCCCCGGCGCCCGGCGCCGAACCGCCCGAGGGATCGACGATCGCCTCGACCTTCCACTGGACGCCCAGCGCGTCGCTGAGCGCCTGGCGCAGCACCTCGTCACTCCCGCTGTTGCCGAAGCTGTCGCGGGCGCCCGGGTTGGAGAACCCGAGCTGGAGCGTGGTGCCGTCGAAGCCGACGACCGAGGCGTTCTGGCTGAGGAGGATCCAGGTGAAGCGGCGGCGGTTCTTCACCGCGTCCAGGATCTGCGGCCACATCTGCCGGACCTGGGCAGCGCCCTGCGAGGGGTCCTGCCCACCGGCGGCGGGCGCGGGGGCCGCAGGTGCGGGTGCCGGCTGCTCGGCCTGCGGCGGCTCGGGCGCCGGGGCACCCGCGCCCTCCCCCGCACCGGACGCCCCGGACGGGGCACCGGGCGCGGAGCCGGACGACGCACCCGCCGAGGGCCACGCCCCCGGCTTGCGCCCACCGGCCTGCGCCGGGGACGCCGACTGCGCACCGCCACCCGAGCCCGAGCCGGACTGCGTACCCCCGGACGTACTCCCAGGCCAGGCGCCCGGCCGCCGCCCCTCGGCAGCCGGAGCCGGCGCCGCGGGCTGGCCGCTCTCCGCGGCGGGCGCGGGCTCCGAAGTCGCGGGCGGCGCAGGCGCGTTGCCCTGCTGCGGAGGCGCGGGAGCCTGCGGGGCCGGCGCCGGAGCCGGTGCCTGAGCCTGCGGTACGGGCGTCTGCGGGGCCGGAGCCTGCGGCGCCGCACCACCGACAGCGCCCCCGCCGATCGCGCCCAGCGCGGCCCCCCGCTCCAGGCGGTCGAGCCGCGCCTGCACGGAGCGCTCGTCCCCGTACGTGGCGGGCAACAGCACGCGCGCGCAGATCAATTCGAGCTGGAGGCGGGGCGAGGTGGCGCCGCGCATCTCGGTCAGACCCGTGTTGACCAGGTCGGCGGCGCGGCTCAGCTCGGCGGGCCCGAAGACCTCGGCCTGCGCGCGCATCCGCTCCACGATGTCGCCGGGTGCGTCGATGAGCCCCTTCTCGGTCGCCTCGGGAACCGCCGCGAGGATCACCAGATCCCGCAGCCGCTCCAGCAGGTCGGCGACGAAGCGGCGCGGGTCGTGGCCGCCCTCGATCACCCGGTCCACGACCTCGAAGGCCCGCGCGCCGTCGCCGGCCGCGAACGCGTCGACCACGTCGTCCAGCAGCGCGCTGTCGGTGTACCCCAGCAGCGCGGTAGCCATGGCGTACGTCACACCCTCGTCGCCCGCGCCGGCCAGGAGCTGGTCCATGACGGACATCGAGTCGCGTACGGAACCGGCTCCCGCGCGCACGGCGAGCGGCAGCACCTTGTCGTCGACCGGAATCGACTCGCGCTCACACACATCGGCGAGGTGGTCGCGCAGCGTGCCCGGCGGGACGAGGCGGAAAGGATAGTGGTGGGTCCGCGAACGGATCGTCCCGATGACCTTCTCGGGCTCCGTCGTCGCGAAGATGAACTTGAGGTGCTCCGGCGGCTCTTCGACCACCTTCAGCAGGGCGTTGAAGCCCGCCGAGGTGACCATGTGGGCCTCGTCGACGATATAGATCTTGTACCGGCTGGAGGCGGGGCCGAAGAACGCCTTCTCGCGCAGCTCGCGCGCGTCGTCCACGCCGCCGTGCGAGGCGGCGTCGATCTCGATCACGTCGATCGAACCGGGGCCGTTGCGCGCGAGGTCGAGACACGAGCGGCATTCGCCGCACGGCGACGGCGTGGGCCCCTGTTCGCAGTTGAGACAGCGGGCGAGGATGCGCGCGCTCGTCGTCTTGCCGCAGCCGCGCGGCCCGCTGAAGAGATAGGCGTGGTTGACGCGGTTGTTGCGCAGCGCTTGCTGCAGCGGGTCGGTTACGTGCTCTTGCCCGATGACCTCGGCGAAGGTCTCGGGGCGATAGCGGCGGTACAGGGCGAGGGACGACACAACCCCGACGATATAAGGGACCACCGACAAGTGGTTTCGCTCACACCGATTCGCGCCCCACGTCAGGCCGCGTACCCCGGTCCCCGCCTTCTCGTACGAGGCATACGTCACAGTCGCAACGGAGCGCTGCTCCCGCACCCGCGGCCCCGGTGGACCCACGGGCACCGCGCCATGAAACGCAAGCGCCCCTCACGCACCCGCCAGAGCCCTCCTACCCTTGCTGCCTTCCGGCCCTGGGGGAGTTCAGAGAGATAGCGCCACGTGAGGGGCTGGCCCACACAGTACCCGATGACAGGAGTGCGGATCGAACTCGAACCCAGCCCGGATCCGACCCCGGGAAGCGAGTTCGCGAGCACCCCTCAACGTCTTGTAGTGTTCTTCTCGGAGGATTCGCCTAGCGGCCTAGGGCGCTCGCTTGGAAAGCGAGTTGGGGGCAACCCCTCACGAGTTCGAATCTCGTATCCTCCGCAGGCCGAAGGCCCCGACCGAACAGGTCGGGGCCTTCGTTCGTTCCGACCACGACGCGGGGGCCGCGGGCCGCAGCGGTCAGCCGTACGGTCCGCGGCCCCCGCTCGGTGTCACTGCCGCAGGTACCAGTCCGCCGAGGGCGCCTCGCACGAGCCGATGGTCAAGGAGGCACCCGGCCCCTTGGAGTCGCCGTCGACCGTGAGGCACTTGCCGTTGCTGGCGAAGTTGTGGATCTTCTTGCTGCCGTCGGGCAGATTCTCGATCCGCCACTGCTGGTTGTCTTCCATCCCGTTGTCGCACGGGGACTCGAGGACACCGGTGCCCTCCGGCTTGCCGCCCTTGTCGGGCAGGTCGAAGCAGAGGTTGTCCTTCTGATTGGCCATCATCACCAGGTCGCCGCCCTCGGCGCCCGCCCCCGCGTGCGAGACGGTGACGTTCCAGAGCTGGTTGTCCTGGTCGCTGGCGTTGCAGGGGTTCTGGCCGATCGGGCCGCCCTCCGGGTGCCCATCGAAGCCCGGCAGGTCGGCGCACATGTTGCTGGCCTTGTTGGCGAGCACGATGCGGGAGTAGCCGGCCCCGCCCTTCTTCGTCTTCTCGTTCAGCCTGACGTCCGGCTCGGGCTTCTTGACCGTCTTCCTCGGCTTCTCGACCTCGTCGGCCGGGCGGGAGGTCGGCTCCTGTGTGGACTTCCGCTGCTTCCCGTCGGAGGTGCTGGGCGAGGGCGACTCCTTCATCCGCCGTGCAGCGGCGGCCTGTTCGCGCTCCTTGGACGCCTTCTCCGCGGCCTCCTTCTTGTGCTCCGTCTGGTACGAGTTCCACGCGCCGATCCCCAGCGTGGCACCGGCGGCGAGCGCCACCACCGCCACGGCCCCGGCTATTCGCGTACCAAGGCGCGGGCCCTCGCCCGGCTGCCGGGAGGCGTCGGTCAGCGCATCGACCCGACGCGCCCGCTCCCGCCGCTTGGCGTCCTCGTTCGGTGACTCACTCACTGCTCTTCCCAACCCGTCGAGATCTCCGGTCAGTCACGATCAGCGCTCCGGCGTCGGCGGACACCGGTACGCACGGACCCTGCCCCGAACTCAGACGCCCCAGAAGACTGTTCAGTTCACGTCCCGTCACGGGCGGCGCGTCAGTCCCGCCCGGTGCGCGGCTCGTCCTCGTCGCCGCGCACCTCGTCGCCGCGCGCCTCCTCGCCCGCTCCGGCGTCGTCCGGGGCGGCGTCGTCCGGGGCGGGGCGCAGCTCGTCCTTGTCGATGAGCAGCGCCACCGGCGCCGAGGAGCTGAGGAACAGCACCTGCTCCTGCCCCCGCAGCCGCTCCACCAGGGCCGGCATCGGCATCATCCGGTGCGGGGGCAGCTCGTCCATGTCCATGCCGGGTGCCGCGGAGAACACCGCGACGGCCGGGACGCCCTCGGGGGTCTCGGTCACCGAGGGGTTGCCCTCGTCGTCGACGCACACGGCGATCTCGGCGTCCGCGAGGGAGCGGGCGACCTCGCCCTCGGGTCCGTAACCGGTCGCGGCGAGCTGCACCGCCCTGTCGGCCGGGCCGACCGGCTCGGGCCAGCCCATCCGCTCGGGCGACGGACGGTACTCGTCGTTCCGCTCCCACTCGACGATCTCGCCGTTCCCGTCGGTGCGCCAGCGGCCCAGCGTGGCCCAGGACGGCGGCTCCTCGCCCTCCTCGCCCTGCCAGTTCTGGTCGACGACGCCGAGCCAGTGGTCGGGCGCGACCTTCGCCGCCTCGACGATGCTCTCGGGCGGCGGCGGGAATCCGGGGTCTCCCGGGTACACGACGGCGGGGGGCAGCTCCTCCGTGCCGTCCTCGTTCCGGTTCTCGGCCGACTCAGGGGTGGGGTCCTGGTCGGGGGTGCGGCCCTCGGGCCCCTGCTCGGGGCCGTTCCGCTCCGGGGGAGTTGACATGTCGCTCTCTTCACTGTTCGCGCTGTGGTGGATGTGTGCGGCCGGCCGGCGGGGTCCGCCTCCGGGGGCCGGGGCGCGGTGACGCCCGTACGGAACGGGGCCGTCCCGGGTGTACGCGGCGACGGGGCGCCGCCTCCGCCGGCCGGCGGAGACCGCCAAGTACCGGCTTCGTACGTGTCGTTCGTGGTCCGAACGCGCGTGTCCGTGGTCACCAGCCTAGGAGGACGGCGTGCGGGGCGGTGCACAGCGGTGGCACACCGGGGAAACCGCCGGCGGCGCCCTCCCGGGTGCGGCCGTCCGCGCCCGGCGTCACGTCCCCGGCGTCCTGGCCGTGGGCGACCGCCCTGTTCAGCCCGCGGCGGTGCCGTACCCGGAGCCGGTGCCGTCGCGGGGACCGGCGGTTTCACCGTCGGCCCCCTGCTCGCCCTCCTTCGCTTCGTCCGACTCCGCCGGCCGTGCCGTCCCCGTTGTCTCCGCCGAAGGGGCGGACTGCGCGGGCTTCTCCGCCTTCGCCCCTCCCGCCGCGCCCATGACCGGGATGCCGTTGCCCACGGTGACGGGGGCGGTGCCGGAACCGTCCTCCTCCGCGCCGTCCGCCGGCGTCTCGCGTGCGCCGAGGAGTGCGCGCAGCTCGTCCGTGTCCACCGTCATGCTCACCGGCGCCGAAGGGTTGAGATAGATCAGGTGCCCCTCGGGGAGCCGCTCCAGGAGCGCGCGCACGGGGTGCAGGGCGAAGGCGAGACGGCCCGAGGTGTGCAGATAGGCCGGTGACGTGAAGACCGGCACGACGGGGGTCTCCTCGTCCGGTGCCGTGGCGGCCAGCGGGGAGCCGTCCGGCGTGACGAACACCGCGACCTCCTCCGTCGCCGCGAGGGCGCCGGTCACGTCCTCGCCGGGGCCGTAGCCCGTCGCGGCGAGCTGCACGGCGGCGTCCACCTCGTCCAGCGGCTCCGGCCAGCCCAGGGCCCGCGGCGAGGGCCGGTACTCCTCGTTGTCCTGCCACTCGACGATCTCGCCCTCGGGGCTGGAGCGCCACTGGCCGACCAGCGCCCACGCGGGCGGCCTGCCCTCGCCCTGCCAGGTGGGGTCGACCATGCCCAGCCAGTGGTCGGGGGCGAGCCGTCCCGCCTCGCGGATCTCGTCCGGCACCGGCGGCATGGCGTCGGTGGCGCCCGCCGTCTCCTCGGCGTCCTCGGGAAGCACCGCTGTCCGCCCGGGGGAGTCAGCGGTCTGTGTCGTCTCGGTCACTGCGCTTTCCTCTGTTCCATGTGCGAAGGGCTTCGGGGGTACGGAGGACCGTGCGGCTGTGGCACCCTGACGCGCGCCAAAACCCGTACGGCCCAGGCCAGTTGGGCATGCGCCCGGTCTTGAGGACCCGCAGCCGGGGCGTCCCGGCGCCGGTCCGTCGCGCGGTCGAAGCCGCGGTCGAAGCGGAGTCACTGCGTGGCCCCGCCCTGCTCGTCGGTCACCATGTCGAGCTCGTGGGATGCCTTCCAGGCCAGCGGGGCGGTGCGCGGACCGGTTTCCGGCGTCTCGTGTCCGAGGCCGGTCCGCGTGCCCCGGGCGCTCGTGTTCCGGGGGAGGTACGCCGTGCCGGTCACACCGCCGCCGACACCCGGGATGTCCCGCTGCTCCGCGTCGGCCGCCCACCGGCGCCGGACGGCCGAGGAGCCGCCGCGCGCCCTCGGATGCGACGCGTGCGGGGAGGAGGCGCCCGTCCCGCCCGTGCCGCCCGCGCCCAGCACGTACGCGCGGTCCGGGTAGTCCGGGTGGGCGGCGCGCAGGGCCGCGGCGCCCTTGCGGTGCGGCACCCGGCGGAACGTGCCGGCGTCGTGCTCGTAGAAGTGCGTGGCCTCGCCCTTCTCCCCTTCCAGCAGGCTGAGTTCGGATACCGGTATGTGCGGCTTCGTGTTCGGGGCGAGGCCGGAGGAGCCCGACGGCGCGAGGATGGGGCGCCGCGCCGCGCCGCTGATGTGCCCCGTACGGACGCGGAGCAGCGTCAGCCCCTCCTCGTCCGCGCCGGGACCGCAGGGCAGCGCCGTGATCGTGTTCGGCCGCTGCTCGGGCGGCAGTTCCCTGAGCGCCTTGAGGAAGAGCAGGTCGACCACCCGGCCGTCGTCCTCGTACGTACCACCGCCTTCGAGCGCCAGCCGGTAGCCTCCCCTGCCGCCGTGCGAGGCCCAGAAGGCGTGCCCGGTGCCCGGGAGCCTGTGCCGCGTCGCGGACGCACGGTCGCCGGCCCTGGTCCACGCGTAGTAGTGGTGCTGCCCCGCGAGCTGCGGGAACACCGACGCGAAGCGGGCCCACTCCCCCTCGGGGAACGAGGCCAGGCCCAGCAGGCGGCCGTCCGCGAACACCCGCTTGACGGTCAGGCCCGCCGGGACGGCCCAGCCGTCCGAGACCGGCGGCACGGGGGCGGCCGCCACGGCCGGCTCCCGCTCGCCGTCGGGGAGCCCGCCGGCCGCCTCCCCGACAGGGAAGCCGCCGACGGGGAAGTCGCCGACGGAGTCCGCCGGGTACGACGCGGAGCCGGCGTCGCCGAAGGACGCGGCGGCGTCCCGCTCCGGCCTCTCCAGCGCCACGGTCTCCCGGTATCCGATCGTTCCGCGGCCGCTGGTGACGAAGGCGCGCACCGTGCTGCTGACCGGCTCGGCGACCATCCCGGGAAGCTGGACCACCTCCTCGGCCGGGAACCTGGAGAACGGCGTGACCTCCCGCGCGGCGCTGCGCACGTACCTGATGTGCTCACGGAACCTGCCCTCCAGCGGGTCCCGCCTGACGGTGAAGGTGAACGCCTCGTCCCAGGAGAGCGTCCTGGAGGAGAAGTTGGCGGACGCGGTGGCCGCACCGGTGCCGTCCCGGCCGTGACCTGCGGGCGCCTCCAGCCTGCCCGGCACCGCGCGGTCGCCGCGGAACACGGTGCCGTCGGCCGGCGGAAGGAGCTCCCACGCCTCCCTCAGCATGCCGACGTGCGGGGGCAGATCCGCCTGGAGCCGCCGCACGACCCGGTCGGCCTGCGCACGCTCGCGCGCCCCGTCAGGACGCCCCTCCCGTACGAGGTCGTCGACCAGGACCCGGAAGTCGGGTATCCCGTCGAGGAAGACCGGGACCGGCGGGGCGGAGCCGCCCGCCTCGGCCGCCTCGCGTGCCGTCGACAGCACGTGGGACCGCAGCACCCCGGCATCGGACCGGCCGCCGTCCAGCCACCACTTGAAGACCTTGTAGTCGTCCCCGGTGTAGAGGAACAGCGCCTTCAGATGTGCCGGGCTCATCCGGCGCAGCGCCTCCGAGCCCGCCGCCCGGTAGGTCTCCAGCCACTCCAGGAAGTAGTCGACCCGCTCCTGGACCTGCGGTTGCGGCGGGAGCTGCGGCTGCCCCCGCAGGGCCGCCAGCACCCACTCCCTGGCAGCGAGCACCGACCGCATCTCCGGCGAGGAGTCGAACGGCGTGTAGCGGCCGGCGAACCACGCGTCGTACAAGCGCTGGTGCGGAGGCGTCAGCCATGCCTCCGTGTCCGCGTCCAGCGTCCCGGTCCCGCGCAGCGGGGCGATCCGGCCGTCGAGCCACATGTGGAACCGGGGGGCGTCCTGCGACAGAGCGGCGCGCTCCTCCTCGCTGCCGAGGCCGAGCCGGTGGGAATCGCGCAGCACCTCGGCGGGCGACTGGGCGTGCACCCGTGTCAGCCACACGGCGGCCGCCGCGCGCAGACCGGCCAGCTCCTCGTCCGACGCGCCCCTCTCGCGGTACGCCGTCAGCAGGCCCAGCGCCGGACCGCCGACGCCTCCGACCTGCCGGAAGCCCCGCGAGTCCAGGGGCTGCGCGTACCCGTCGCGCCGGTCCCGCGGCAGGCTCCGCACGAACTCCCGCGTCGGCACGTCCACCGCGCCGCGCAGCTCCTCCGGCAGGACGTCGCGGCCGACCAGCCGGGTGTAGGCCCGCATGAGCGCGTCCAGGGTCTCCGGATCGTCGTCCGGCAGGCCGAGCACGCCGTCCAGGGAGCCGTCCAGCGGGCCGTCCGGGGAACCGTCCGCCACGGCGGCGGCCGTACGCACCGCCTGCCGCGCGGCGCCCACCGCCGACCCGGCCAGCACGTCGGTGACCGCCGCCTCGTACCGGGCGCTGTACGCCCGGTAGTCCGGGCTCCGGAAGAGGGCGGCGAACTGCGGCGCGTCCGGGTCGCCGGCCTCCCAGGCGGGGAGGTCCGCCCGCTCGGGCCGGGGCGCAGGCTCGCGCTCCGGCTCCGCCCGCGCCTCCTCCGCCTCCTGCGCCTCCTCCAGGACGGCGACGGTCTCCGCTGCTCCGGCGGCTGTTCCCGAAACGGCGGCCGTGTCCGGCTCGGCGACCGCTTCCGGAGCGGCGGCCGTGTCCTCGGCCGCATCCGTGTCCGGCTCGGCGGCCGCTTCCGGAGCGGCGGCCGTGTCCTCGGCCGCGGCCGTGTCCGGCTCGGCGACGGCGTCCGTACCGGCCACGCTGTCCGCGTCGGCGCCGGTGTCCGTCACGCCGCCCGCCGACGAGGCGTCACCACCGTGGTCCTGGTCCGGGCCCTGGTCAGACCCCTGGTCCGGCGTCGTGCCGCCCTCCTCCGGCGGCAGATACGGATCGCTCTCGCGCAGCACCCTGTGCACGTACGGGTGCTGCTGCGAGCCTTCCCGGGGCTCGACCCAGCGGGCGGAGACCACCCGCAGTTCGGTCCACTCGGCGTACCGCACCCGGTCCCCGGGCACGGGCCCGGCCGACGTCTCCTCGATCTCGTCCAGCACCCGCACGGAGCCGTCCTGCGGCAGGTCGGGGGCGCTGTGCAGCGTGGCGTCCGCCGACTCGCGCAGGGTGTCAGCCGGCTGGAACGGCGGCACCAGTACGGCGCCCGTCCGCCGCCAGTCCGCCGTGCCGAGCCGTCCGGTCATCCAGACCGTCGGCCGCCGCGTCCGGTGGGCCGCCGATTCCTGGACGGCCTCGGCCGCCAACGCCAGGTCCAGCGGCCCCAGGAGCTCAGGACCGCCCGCCGCGTCCAGCCGCCGCAGCGCGATCCGGTGCGCCAGGCTCAGCCCGCCGAACTCCGGCAGGCCGCGCTCGGACTCGGTGGCCGCCCGCTCGTACGCGACCTCGTGCGGCGGACGGAGCCCGGCCAGCAGCTCCGGGTCCCCGGTCCGCTCCCGCGGGGCGAACAGCTCCAGCGCGGCCCGGTACAGCTCGGCACCGCCGCCGTGGTATCCGCCCAGCTCGCGTGTGTCGCGCTCGCCGCGCCAGGGGCCCGCCCCGGTCGAGGTCGCGCGCAGGACCTCGTACAGCGAGTTCCGGCCCTGCGGCACCAGCCACGCCACCAGCGCCTCGCGGAAGCGCCATACGCGTCCGTCCTTCCCGCTCACCAGGTCCCGGTACGTCCCCAGGAGCCGGGTCGCCGGTGAACGGCCGCCCGTGACCATCGGGATCCCGTGCTCGTCCCGCAGCCTGCCGGCGGTCTCCGCCTCGCCCTGCGCCGACGACGGCCTGGCGGGTGCGGAGTCGGAGTAGGAGGCGATCAGTGCGTACAGGTCCATCACCTGGCGCAGGCCGGCCGGGGACGCGGGGTCGGCCAGGCGCCGCACCTCCCTGCCCACCCGCACGTTCAGGGAGTACCACGACGTCGGCAGCGACAGCTCCCGCGCGACCGCCTCGCTCAGCCCCGGCTCGGACGACCTGGCGGCCCACACGGCCCCGAGGGCGTGCTTCGCCTCCTTCAGGACCTCGGAGTCACGTTCCAGCACTCCGGCCAGCGCGCCTTCGAACGCCCCGGCGACGGCGGGCCAGCCGTCCCCGTACAGGCTCTTCGGCAGCAGCGTGCGCGCGGCCGCCGCCCGCCGCCCGGCGCGCGCCTGCCGCGCCACCTCCTGCGCACCGCGCGGCGCCATGCGCACCCACCGCGCGGCCGGCCCGTCCGGTTCCCGCCGAAGGCCCTTCATGAAGGCGGCGACCGACTCGACCGTGGGACCGTGCACGACGCGCCCCGTGGAGTCGGCGAGGCGACCGACGCCCGAGGAGTGGGGCGGGCCGTCGCCGTCGTAGGCGGTGTGGCAGGAGTCCGCCACGATCTCCACCTGCTCGTCCGCGCCCCAGCTCTCCAGCAGCCGGTCGAGGAGCAGGCCCGTCTGCGGGGTGTCCGACACGTAGGTGCCGTCCACGCCCGTCACCTCCCAGACCGGTCCGAAGCCGTGGGTGCCCCAGCTCCGCGACGGCCTGCCGGCCCAGGTGTGGCCGGCGATGCCGATCGGCACGTTCCAGCCCTGGAGGGAGCTCAGCATGAGGCTGTGCGTCTGCGACGGCGTCTTCCACTCGTTCTGGTGGAAGTACGCGTACCACTCGTGCGCGTCGAAGCCGACGGCCCCGGTGATCCGGCCCTGCGCGTCGGTGACCGTGCGGGTGATGACGTCGCGCTCCCACACCTTTTCCGGCAGCGGCCTCGGAAGCTCCTTGCCGGCGGCCGACCAGTACGTCACGCCGCGGGAGGCGTCCGTGACGGCGACGGGGTCGTCGGCCACCTCCACCACGGTCGCCCGGCCGTTCAGCACCGTCCCCGGCTCGGGGTGCTCGGCGAAGAGCGCGGTCTCCTTTCCGGTGGGGTTCACCACCCGCACCGAGACCGCCCTGAGGCCCTTCCCGGCCGCGGGACCCGCGAGCGCCGCCGCCTCGCGCGCCGCGACGTCGCGGGAGACCGTGCCCCTCTGGGACGGCGGCAGCGTCAGCCGCTCGCCCTTCGCCGGAACCTCCTTCAGCAGCAGCGTCTGGTAGACGGGCTCCCCCTTCGGGAGCAGGGGCAGCCTGCGCAGGGCCTCCTGGGCCATCGCCGCGTGCGGTCGCAGGCGCGCGCGCCACGCGGGGTCGGAGTACAGCTCCGCCACGCGTGCCGGCAGTTCGCCGGGTGCGGCCCCGCCCCCGGCCGGCGTCCGGAAGGCGTCGTCCGAGCCGAGGAGCCGCGGAAGGGTCCGGCCGGTGTGGAACGTCCGCCACACCGCGTGCGCGATCTCGTCCAGCACCTCGGGCGGCGGCGGGCCGTCGTGGGAGACCAGCCACGGGTGCAGCAGCGGGGCGTCCGTGTCCAGCAGGTACAGCGCCTGTACGTGGCTGTCCTCGAGGTTGCGGCCCAGCATCGTCGGGACGCCGTGCCGCAGCCAGTGGCGGTAGGCGTCGCGGCGCGCCTCCCCGGCCCTCAGCCAGAGGCCGGGCGAGGAGCCCCCGCGGAACAGGGCGGTGACCTCCCGCAGCGTCGCGTGCGGCATCACCTTCCCGTCGTAGGCGCCGGCGTACCTCGACCTGTGCGGCAGCGCGAGCTCGGGCAGGGGCTTCGTGTTCCTGCGCGGGTTCGCGACGGCGTCGAGCCAGGCGTAGAAGCGGGCGCCGTCGACCGCGGACAGGTCGGGGTCCGCCTCGTCGCGCACCCCGGCCTCCTGGGCCGCCACCGCGACCTCCCAGGCCGTGGGGCCGCTCCGCACGGGACCGTCAGCCGCCGCGCCCCGCGTCCCCGCGTCGCCGGGGCCCGCCAGGCTGTGCGCCACCAGCAGCTCCCGCAGCAGCATGAGTTCGGCCCCGGACATCCCGAGGGCCCGCGCGACGCGGAAGTGCCTGGCCGCCTCCACGGCCGGGCCCTCGCTGATCCGCAGTCCGCGCGCGGTCAGTTCCGCCCGCTCCGCCGCGCTGTACGCGCGGCGCCGCGGCGTCCCCGTGGGGATCCTCAGCCTGTTGAGCTTCGGCTGGTCCTGCCACAGGCGGCTCAGGGTGAACGGTTCCGGGTCGTCGGCGAAGCCCATCGCCCGCACGAACCAGTCCACGAGCGCTTCCGCGCTCTTCTCGTCGCCGAGCAGCCGGTCGAGGCCGGCCCTCCTGCCGTCCGTGAGGAAGAGCCGGGCCGCGTCGTCCCCGCCGTGGTACCAGGCGAGATGCCTGCGGACCTTCCCCACCAGGTCCTTCGCGGTGGCGGCCGCGGTTCGCCTGCCGAGCAGCACGGTCCGCACGGCGCTCTCGTACCGCCGTGCGGTCTCGGGGTAGGCAGACCCGTACAGCCCCGCGTACGGCGAGGCGGCCGGTGTCCCGCCGGCGGGCTCGGGCCGGGCCACGGAGGACGCGGGGGCGGGCGCCTGCTCGTCCGGGGCCACCGGCCACGCGGTGGCGAACTCCGCCTGCGCGGTGGAGAACACCGGCTGGGCGGCGGAGACCGTGGGCGCCGGCAGGGGCGGGGCCAGGCCCCGCGCACGGCCGTACCATCCGCCGCCGCGACGCTCCCCGCCGCGCGGCCCCCCGGCATGCCGACGGCTGCCGGAACCGGAAGCGCCGGGGCTGCCCCTCTTGCGCTTGCGGTCAGGCCCCTGCCGGCTGTCCCCGGGCGGGTGCCCGGTCGGGGGGAGCAGTTCGCGGGAGAGGGAGCCGGGCCGCCGCCAGGTGGCCTTCTTCCACTCGCCTGGCGCCCCTGTGACGGGGTCGGGGAACAGCTTGATGACCCATGGGGAGTCGGGCTCGTTCCCGTACGGGACGAGCTCGGTGTCACCGGTGTAGTACCAGACGCTCCGGCCCGTGTGGTCCGCGTACCTCTGGGCCACGTCGCCCCTCGGCCCCAGGAAGACCGCAGGACCGTCGGAGGGGGCCATCGCGTCCTCGTCCGGCGAGCCGGCCGCCAGATGGAACACCTCGTCGTCGGTCACCAGGTGCGGGCCGTCGGGCAGGTACGCGATCTGCGTGCCGTCGGCCGACCGCTCGGTACGCAGGACGAGGAACGACCTCCACCGCGTGGAGGCGGCACCGTGCTCGTCCGTCCCGGCCCACGGCGCGATGCCCGGCGTCAGGATCTCCCTGCCGTCGGTGCCGTAGGAGACGCGCAGTTCGTGGAGCAGGTCGAGGCCGCCCGGTGTGCGGGTCCTGCCCAGGTTGTATCCGGCCGGGACGGGAGCGCCGTCGCGGTCGGGCCGTCCCCAGGTCTGCCGGTGGGCGCCGCGGTATTCCAGGTTGAAGGCGGCGAGCTCAGGAAGGCTGGTGCCCCGGCGGCGGACGATCGCCGACACCGCCAGTTCCACCAGGTTGTCGTGCGCTTCCCCCGGCTGCCAGGTGTGCAGCAGCCAGCGTGCCGTCGTCTCCCGTTCGGCCTCGGGGACGGCGCGGACGACGCCCTCGGCGCCGACCAGGCTCCACAGCGCACGGGCCCGTTCGAGCGGCATCAGCGGACGGCTCAGCGAGGAGAGGTCAAGGACCCACCGGGCGAGGGCGTCGCCGCCCCGCGCGAGCCGGTCGAGCGCGGCGCTCAGGTCGTCCCCCGCCACCCATGGGCGGAGCACGGCCCCGCTGTTCTCGGTGTGCCGTCTCAGCGCGTGGGCGAGGGCCGCACGGTAGGCGTCCTGGTCGGGCCTGCCCCACGCGTCACCGGTCCTGCCCGGGCCGGCGAACCAGCGTGCGTACCGGTCCCACAGCTCCATCCGGAAGGGGAACTCCCGCAGCACGGGATCGTTGGCCCGCATCCTCTCCAGCGCGCCGATTCCGGCCAGCAGTCCGTCGTACCCGGCGCTGTCGGCGACCTCCTCACCGAAGACGTGGCGCAGCGCCCGCTCCTGGTCCGGGCCGACGGGCGCTCCGGCCCGTTCCGACAGCCTCTCCAGCTCCGCCGGGGCCGGGTCGGGACGGGCCGCGACCACCTCGCGTATCTCTCCCCCGGCGGTGGCCTGTATGTCACGGCCCTGCGCGGCGGGACCGTTCTTCCCGCTGACGCCGATGCTCCGCATCCGGCTGCGGGTGGCGAACTCGTGGAGCAGGTCCCGCACCCGCAGCGGATCGTCGACGGGAGGCACGGGGAGGTGGCCGAACCGTTCCCTGCGGGTCTCCGGGTCGAGGGCCCTGGCTCCGGAGCAGACCTCCAGGAAGAACATGTCGCCGCCGGCGAGGAATCCCTCCCCCAGCTCCGCCAGCGCGACCGCGCCGCTGCCGGAGTCGAGCCGCATCATCCGCCCGTCCCACAGCACCAGCCCCACCTCACCGGGGGCTCCGTGCGCGAAGAACCGGGAGATGCGCCCCGAGCGGAACTCCTCGGGAAGCTCCTCCCAGCCGAGTGTCTCCTCACCCTCCGTGGTGTCGACGTAATGCCGCATCCACCGCGGGCTGGGCCTGGCCCGGTGGCGTGCCTCCCGGGCGCGCCCCTGGTCGGCGTCGGACATGGACCTGAGCGCGACCGACGACCCGTCCGCGCTGACCTCGGGACGGAGGAAGACCTGACGATCGTGGAAGGCGCCGCCGCCGAGAGCCGCCCTGTGCCGGCCGGCCCGCGGCTTCCGGCCCGGTACCGGGTCGACGGCCAGCCAGTCCCCGCGCGGAGTGGACAGGCCGTGCTCGGTCGTCGCGGGGACGTGTCCGTGCCCCGTCTCGCCGGGGCGCAGCCCGCCGTCACCGCTGTGGATCCACACCCTGCGGCCCGTGGCGTCCGCCACCGCCTCGGCCAGCTCCATGGTGAGCAGCGCCCCGTACGGGAACGACAGCACCACCGGAGCGTGCGCGGGCCGTGCCGCCAGCAGCGGGTCGGCCGCCGCCCACGCCGCGAACACCGCGGGAGACATGATCCACGCGGCGGACTCCGGGTCCCACGGCAGGCGCGCGAGATCCGGGTGCCCCCGCAGCAGGCCGCCGAGACCGTGTCCGTTCAGCGTCTCGCCGATCAGCACGCCCCGGTCGTCGGCCCGCAGGCCCAGGAAGTACGCCGAGCGGGGCCAGCGCGCGTCCGGCGACTCCAGCAGCCAGTCGCCGCCGGTCCCCGCCGCGTACAGGTACTCCTTGTCGGGCAGCACCCGCTCGATCCGCTCACCGGTCAGGTTCCGCCCCTGCGGGGGAGCCCCGTCGGGGCCCGCCGTCACCGTCAGGTCCGACAGCAGCGGATGCGTCGCCGGGTCGACTGCCGGCACGGCCGCCGCGGCGGGGGCACCGGCCTGCCGTCCGCCCCGCGGCACCGCGGGGACGGGCCGGGCGAGGGCCGGGGTGATCGCCGCGGCCGGGGCCGGCGGCGGTGCGGACGGCGCGTTCAGGAACCGGGCGCCCGATGCGTAGGCCGACAGGGCGGAGGGCGCGGGCACGCCTGCCGCGGCCGTCCGCCGGGGCACGGTCCGTCCGCCGTCCGGCACACGGCCGCCCGCCCGGGTGGCCTCCGCTTCCAGCCCCTGGTCCAGCCGCGCCGACGCGTACGGCGGGAAGGAGTCACGCGGCCACCCGTCGTCAGCGGTGAACGCTCCCGCGTACCGGGAACCGCCCCCGGCACGGCCGTCCCTGAACCCGCCGGCGCCCTCGGACCAGTCGGCGCCGCCGGAGGAGGAGGGGCCCTCCGAGGGGGGCAGCGGGTCCGACGACGGGGCAGGCCGCTGCCCACGGGTGGACCGCCACTCCCCGAGCCCGCCGGTGACCGGGTCGGGCAGCAGCCCGATGACGGTGAAGGGACCGTCGGGGCCGTTGACCGTGTGGTAGTCGAGGTCACCGGTCCAGTACCAGCTATGCCGGCCGGTGTGGCGGAGGTACGCCTGCGGCAGCCCGCTCTCTCCCATCCGGGGGGCCAGGAAGACCATGTCCGCCTGCGAGGCGTCGTACACGGCCTCGGCCGGGGACTCCTTGAGCTGCACGGCCAGGAACTCGTCGTACAGCACGGGGTGAGGACCGTCGGGCCAGTGCGCGGTCAGGAGGCCGTCGGCGTCACGGGAGAGGCCGACGAAGAGGAGGCCGCCGCTCTCCGCCGGGACGGAACCGCCGGCGCCGACCGGGACATACGGCGCCGGCCTGACGTCCTGCAATATCCCGTCGGAGTCGAAGTAGTGCATCCGCAGCAGATCGACGCCGCCCGGCTTCTCCACCCCGGTCCAGTCGTACCCGGCGGGCTGGAAGCCCCGCCCCTGCCAGGTCAGCGTGTGGGCCCGCAGGAGTTGCTCCTCGTAGGCGCGGGCAACCTGACCGGCGGCGTCGGGGAAGGCACCGGGCCATTCCAGGCCGTCCACGGCCTCCGGAGCGCCGGAGAGATCGTCGGAGAGGTCGCCGGAGAGGTCGTCGGCCGGGAAACTCCCGTCCATGCCGTCGAGGTCCATCGGCTGCTCGCCCGCGCCCCGCTCAGAGCCGACGGGCCACACCGGAACCTGCGGCCAGGGCTGCGGCTGCGGCTGCGGCTCGTCCAGCTCGAATTCCTCACCCGGTCCTGGCAGGTCCGCACCGCCCCGGTCCACCACCGAGAGCGCGTAGTACCCGTCCTCCCCGCGGCGCATCTCGACGGGTACGCGCGAAACCGCCGTGGGCAGCCCCAGCACGCGCCGCACCGCGGCGCCATAGGCACGGTGGAGGTCCAGGTTCCCGTCCGGTGTCACCAGCACGACTCGCGGACGCCTGCCGCGGGGAAGCAGCCGGTTCCGCGCCCGTGCCAGCCCCGGATCGGCCTCCAGCAGCCCGGCCAGCGCCGCCGGGCCCAGCACCCGTACGCCCGTCTCCTCGTCCGTCTCAAGGTGCGCCAGGCCGTCGCCCAGGTGCAACGGCAGCACCCGCCGCCCGTTCAACGTGCTGCCCCTCAGGTGCACACCCCGCCGGCCGGCCGCGGGGAGCACCACGTAGTAGGCGTCCTCCAGCCAGTCCTGCGGGACACTTCCCACCATCTGTACGGCGCCGTCGCTCTCCACGTACCACCGCAGGATCCCCGGGCGCACGGGGTGCGCACCGCTGGGACTCCACGACCTGCCCAGCACGTGCCCGGGCGCGTTCCCCGGACGGTCCGTCAGGGCCGTCACGTTCGACAGCAGCGGATGCGTGGCCGGGTCCGCGCCGGAAGCGGCCGGACCGGCCGGCTCGTCGCCGTGCGCCGCGGCACCGGCGGGCGCGACGGCCTGCTGGTCCCCGCCTTCCCACTCCGGCAGCGGCTCCGGCTCGACCAGGCTGAACTCTGCCCGCTGGACCGGGACCGCCCGGTCCACCAGCGCGATTTCCCTACCTTCATTGCCGCCGCGTACTTCCGCGTGCCCCCCACGCGGAAACGCGACGGGCAGCCCCAGCCCCCGGCTCACTTCCCTGGCGAGGGGACCGTAGTCGACCCGGTCTCCGTCCCGGAGCACCAGCACCACCCGCGGACGCTTGCCGAGGGGGCGCAGCCGTGCCCGTAGCCGGGCCAGCTCCGGGTCGGCCTCGAGCAACCCGGCCAACCCCGCCGGGTTCATGATCCGTGCGCCCGTCGTCTCGTCCAGCGGCAGATGCGCCAGGTCCGGGTGCCCCTCCAACGGCCGCCTGTTCCGCAGCTGGCTCTGGCGCCCTGCCTGTCCCCGCCACAGCACACCCCGCCAATCGGTCGCGGGAAGCAGCACGTAGTACGACTCCTCCGGCCACGGCTGCGGCACCGCGTCCTCCACCGCGTGGGTACCGCGCCCCGAGCTCTCCCTGTACCGCCTCACTGTTCCTGGGAAGATGCTCTTCACTTGGCGCGCGTCATGCGCACGGCGCTCGCCCCATACCCGGCCCACGCTGTTCCTCTCCCGGTCCGCCAGAACCGTCGCGGAGGACAGCAGCGGATGCGTGGCGGGGTCGATCGGCGGCGCGTGCGTACGCGCGGCGGACGACGCCGGTGCGGCATCCGGCATCCGGGCGGCACCCACGACCGGCCGCGGCCGGGTGGCCTGTCCGGGACCCCGGTCGACCAGCCTGCCGCCCCACTCAGGACCCCGCGCGGGACGGGAGGCCGTCCCGGCGCCGGTGGCGGGTCCGGCCTGTGCGCCCTGGCGGGCGGGCCGGCCCGCGAGCGGCGCTGTGTCGTGCGCGGGGGCCGTGCCGCCCGAGGGTGGGTTCGGTCCCGGCACCAGGTTTCGGGTAACCGTCCTCGGCGGCTGCCACCTGGCGAGCTTCCACTCGCCCCGGGCGCCGGTGCCCGGGGCCGGGAGCATCTTGATCACCGCGGGGACCGCGGGGTCGGCGTCGGTCCGCACGACGTCGGTCGCACCGGTGAAGTACCAGGCGTCGCGGCCGGTGCGGTCGGCGTACTCCTGCGCCAGCGGGCCGTCCATCCCCAGCAGGACCGCGGGCACGCGGGGAGGCAGCTCGGCCTCCACGGGGGAGGCGAGCAGCAGCGTCAGCAGCTCCTGCGCCTGGACGACGTGGGATTCGCCGGACAGGAACGCGCTGTACCTGCCCGCCTGGTCCCGCCCGACGCGGTGGACGAGGAACGCGGGCGCGGTCGCCTTGAGCCCGCCGCCGTGGCCCCGGGTGGTCCACGGCGCGGACTCGAACTCGCGGGTGGCGCCGTCCAGCACCTCCAGCAGGTCCAGGCCCCCGGGTGGATGCCCCTTGTCCCAGTTGTATCCCGAGACGCCGGGCAACCCCGCCTCGCGCGGCGCGGGCCAGGTCCGCGCGAACGGCTCGTGCTCGCGCGCCAGGGTGTAGGCGGCCAGCTCCGTGAAGGCGGGGATCGGGTGCCCCGAGTCGGCCCCTGCGGCCAGACGGCCGGCCAGATGCGGGAGGCGGGTGCCCCAGCCGTTGGCGACGGCCTGCGCCGCCCTCTTCACCAGCCCGTGGTGCGGGTCGCCCGGCTGCCGGGTGTGCAGCACCCAGGTGGCCACCGCGTCCTTGTGGGTGGTGGCCTTGCCCACCACGCCCTCGGCGCGGACGTACGTCCACAGGGCACGCCCGCGCTGCAGAGGCGTCAACGGCGTGCTCTGGTCGTGCAGTTCCAGCAGCTCGCGCACGAGCCCCTCACCGCCGTCGCGGAGCCGGCCGAGGGCGGCGTCCAGATCCGCCCCGGCGACCAGGCGCCCGAGGGTGGCTCCGGAGTCCGCTCCGACCCTCGCCAGCGCGTCGTCGAGCGCGGCCCCTCGGGTAGTGGCGTCGGAGGGGGCCGCGGAACCGGCGAGCCGGTGGGCGTAGCGGTCCCACAGCTCCATCCGGAACGGGTACTGCCGCAGCTCCGGGTCGTTGGCCCGCATCCGCTCCAGCGCGCCGATGCCGCGCAGCTTCCGCTCGTACGCCGGGCTGTCGTACTCGACCTCGGCGCCGAAGGCCAGGCGCAGCGCCCGCACCAGCCGCAGCGTCCGGCCCCGCACCTCCCGCGACGCCTGCCCCGGGCCGTGCAGCCCCGCACGGCGCGCCAGGTCGTCCAGCTCGTGCGGCAGCGGCTCCGGCCGGTACAGGACCAGTCCGCCGAGACGGCCCCACGGCGTGGCCCACAGCGAACGGCGGGCCGGCCCGTAGCTGATCTGACGGGTCGCGGCGATGGCGTCCCTACGGCTGAGGTTGGCGAACTCCTGGTGCTGCCCCAGCTCTTCCAGCGGGTCGTCCACGAGGGGATTGGCGAGGTGGGCCGCCCGCGGCTGCCGCGCGTCGGCGGACATGTCGCCGTCGCAGGAGTTGAGGAAGACCCCGTAGCCCGCGGGAAGATCACGGATCTGCGGCAGCCCCGCGAGCACCCGTATACGGTCCCTGGCCGGGAGCCAGACCTCCCTGCCGTCGTTCAGGATGAGGGGCCTAGGGCCCGCCCCTCCGTGGAACACGAGCTCGTGGTGCCTGCCCGACAGGAGCTCGGGGAGGATCCGCTCCCAGCCGAGCGTCCTCGGCCCTCCCGCGGTGTCGACGGCGTGCCGCAGCCATTCCATCGGCCGGACCTTCTCCAGGTGCCTGGCCCGCTCCAGCCCGCCGTCGGACTCCGGAGCCAGGACCGTCGCGAACCACTCTCCCTCGGCGCTGACGACCTTCCGCGAGAACAGATCGCTGTCCCGGAACACGGTGCCGTCCAGCGCCACATGCACCCGGTCGACCGCGGGACCGCCGTGGACAGGGGCCGCGGTGACGGAGACCGACGTGCTCCCGCCGGGCGGCGCGGACGACGCGGGTGTGGAGGCCAGCGGGGCCAGGTCCGCACCGGACGCGTACGCCGAGACCGCCGAGGGCGTCACCCCGCCGGTGGCCGGGGCCGCCGACGCCGCCTCCCCGGCGACCGCCTCTTCGGCCGCCGTCGGCGACGACAGGAACTGGACGGCCTGACCGCCGCGCGCGTACGCCGACACCGCGCTGTACGGCGCGGACCCGTCATATGTGGGAGCCGTGCCGGTGCTGGTAGCGGACGCCGCGCCCGGAACCGGGTCGAGCTGGCGCTGCCTCTTCTGCGGCGGCTGCCAGCGCGCCACCTTCCACTCGCCCCGGGTCCCGTCCTTCCCGGGCAGCAGCGCGACCTGGGCGGGGGCCTGGGCGGAGGACCCGGCCGAGGCCCCGGCCCGGCCGGGGACGATGTCGAGTTCGCCGGTGTAGTACCAGACGTCCCGGCCGGTGTAATCAGCGTATGCCTGCGGCAGGGCACCCTCCATCCCGGAGATCAGGAGGACGAGATCCGCCTGGCCCGGCCTGGCTCCGGTCTCCGCAGGGGAGATGAGGTGCAGGGACATCAGCTCGTCCTCGCGCACCGGCTGCTCTCCCGGCAGGTGCGCAACCAGTTCGCCCTGGTCGTTCCTGGCCACGGCGGTGGCGAAGACGCCTTGCTTGTCCGGCCGCAGCCCGCCCTTGCCGTCGGGCCGCGCCCAGGGAGCACTCATCGCCGCCGCTTCGCCGTCCCTGCCGTCCGGCTTGTCGAGCAGATGCAGCAGCTCGATACCGGCGGGAGCGGCCTTGCCGCTCCAGTTGTAGCCGATCACCGGATACTCGGGCGTCCTCTTCCATGCCTGCGCGTACGGCTGCCGGGACCACAGCAGGTCGAACGCGGCCAGCTCGGGGCGGGACAGACCGAGTCGCCGGTCACGGGCGCGGGCCGCCACCTCCACGATGGCCGCGTGCGGGTCGGGCAGTCCCTGCGTGTGGCGCAGCCAGGCCGCCACCGCCGGCTTCTCGGCATCGGGTACGGACATCGCCAGCCCTTCACCGGCGGCCACCGCCCACAGCGCACGTCCGAAGTGCTCCTGCGTCACCCCGGTCCCGGACGGCAGCGCCAGCAGGTTCCGGACGATGTGCTCCGCGGCGGTGCGGAACCGCCCGATGGCCGCCCGCACGTGGGGCGCGCCGATCTCCGGCCAGACCGTCGCTCCCGGGATGTCCACCCGCTGCGCGGCGTGGTCGAGGGCGCGGTCGAAGGCGTCCTTGTCGTGCGAGGCCGCCGGGCCGACGGCACCGCGGACGTAGGTGCTGAACAGCTCCATCCCGAAGGGGACGTTCTTGAAGAACGCGTCGTCGGCCCGCAGCCGGTCCAGCGCGCCGATACCGCGGAGCCGCTGCTCGTACCTGGCGGGATCGTCCGCTGCCTCATTGCCGAAGGCGAGCCGCAGTGCCTGCCACAGCCGCTCCGTGCGCCACAGGATCTCCTGCGGCACCGGCCCAGATCCGCCGTGCAGCGTCATCCTGACCGCCAGCCGCCTCAGCTCGTCCCCGACGGGGAAGCCGTCGTCGTACGCCACGACTTCGCCCAGCGGTGTGTAGCCGGGGTCCTGCAGCGGTCCGGGGCCGGGGAACCGCAGCGGCGTGCGGGCGGCGTCCTGGAGCGCGACGTCCGCCCCGCGGGGCGCGACGGGACGCGTGAAGGTGATGACCCTGATCCGCTTGCCGGCCGCGCGGGCCCGGGCGTGGAACTCGCGTCCCAGCGACCTCTGCGACAGCGGGTCGCGCACGTCGAGCGCCGGCAGGTGGCCGACGTTCCTGAACTGCGGGTCTCCGGGGACGGCGCTGTAGCACACCATCTGGAGCACCGTGTCGCCGTCCTCCAGGTAGTCCCGGACCATGTTCCAGAGCGTGTCGGCTCCGGACCGGGCGTCCTGCCACATCGTCCGGCCGTCGGTGAGGACGATGCTCACCTTGCCGGGCTCTCCGTGCGTGAAGATTCCGACGACCCGCCCCTTGAGACCGAGCGAGAGCTTCTCCCGGCCCAGGACGACCGTTTCGGCGCCCTTGGCGACGTCGTGGACCAGGTGCCCCGACCCCGTGAAGCCCCGGATCTGCGACTCGCGCATCCGCCCCATGTCCTGGTCGGACATGGGCTTCACGCCGAGCCACTTGCCGCCGAAGACGACCGGCCTGCGGAAGATGTCCCTGTCGTGGAAGACGGAGCCGTCGAGCGCGATCCGCTGCCTGCTCACGCGCAGCCGTCCCGGCTTCGGCCCGATCGGGATCCAGTCCCCGTAGGGGCTGCCCGGATGACCGTCCTCGGGCCGCGGGGGATCGGCGTCGACCAGCGCGGGAACGTACCCGCCGAGCGACGCGTCCTCCCGCATGCGGGCGAGGCCGCTGGATATCCAGACCTGCCTGCCCAGCGCGTCCGCCACCGCCTCGGCGAGCTCCAGGTTCCGCACGGCCCCGTAGGGGGCGACCAGCACCACCGGCACGCTCTTGTCCTGCGCGGCCAGGTTCGGGTCGGCCTTCAGCACCGCGGCCAGCCACGCCGGGGTCGCGACGCGCGCCCCGTTCTGGTCGAAATCCAGGTCAGCCAGTGCCGGATGGTCCTCCAACTGCCCGCCGAGACCCTGGTCGTTCAGCGCGCCGCCCCTCAGCGGCACGCCGTCACGGGTGCCCTCGGGGAGCACCACGTGGTACGCCCTGTCCCCCCACAGCGGCCTGACCCGCTCCACCAGGTACTCGCCGCCGCTCTTCCGGCTCCGGTACAGGTCCACGGCTCCCGGGACCAGGTCGCCCGCCCCGTCCTCGGTCAGCGCGCGCCCCGCCGCGTTCCCGTTCAGGTCCCGCAGGGCCGTCAGGTCCGACAGCAGCGGATGCGTCGCCGGGTCGACTGCCGGGACCGGGGTCCGCGCGACGGCGGGCTCCGCCGCTTCCGGGACCGGCACCGGCTGGACGAAGGCCGAGGTGCTGCCGCCGGGCGGCGCGTGGAACGGGTGCGCCGTCTCCGCCAGGCCGCCCGCCGCGTACGCCGACACCGCGCCGTACGGGGGAGCGGCACCGTACGCGGGAGACGGGTCGAGGGCGCCGTCGCGCTCCGGGCCGGAGGCGGCCGGGGCGTCCGGGTCGTGCGCGCCGTGTCCCGCGGCCACGGCCTGCGCGGAGGCGGACACGGCGCCGTAGGCGGGCGCGTCGCCATAGGTGGACACGGGTCCGTAGGCCGAACCCCCGCTGCTGCGGCCCCGCTTGGTCGCACCGCCGCGGCTGCCGCCGCGGCCGGGACCGGTCTTCTTCACACCGCCGCGGCCGTCCACGCGACCGCCGCCGCGGGCTGACCCTCCGGCGGTCCCGGACGGTCCGGGCGCGGGCCGCGGCGGCCCGACCCGGCGCGAGGGTGCCGTCGGCGGCCGCCACGTCGCCTTCTTCCACACGCCCGGCGTGCCGTCCTTCGCGGGGAGCAGCACGATCTTCGCGGGGGCGCCGGGGTCACCCGGTACGGGTTCGATGTCGAGCTCGCCGGTGTAGTACCACACGGTCCGGCCGGTGTGGTCGGCGTACGCCTGCGGAAGCTCCTCCCCCATCCCGGGGGCCAGCAGGGCCAGATCCGCTTCCAGGGGCGAGTGGACCTCCACGGGAGAGGTGAGCTGCAGGTGCAGCAGCTCGTTCTCCCGCACCGCCGTGGCGTCGGGGAGGTGCGCGACCAGCCCGCCCTGGGCGTCCCTGGCGACGGCGGTGGCGATGAGGCCCTTCTTCGCCAGCTTCGGAGCGCCCGTGCCGCCGGCCTCGGTCCACGGCGCGACCTCCTCCGCCGAGGAGCCGTACCGGCCCGCCGGCTTGCGGACCAGGCGCAGCACGTCGACGCCGCCGGGGGTCTCCGTACCGCTCCAGTTGTATCCGGCCGCCGCGGGCAGGCCGCCCCTCGGGCGGGGCCAGCCCCGGTCGTACGGCTGCCGGGATTCCAGGTCGAAGGCGGCCAGCGCCGGAGGGATCAGCGCGCGCCGCCGTACGCGGGCGCGGGCCGCCAGTTCCACGATGGCCTCGTGGGGGTCGGGCAGCGGCTGCGGGGAGTGCAGCAGCCACTGCGCCATCTCCTGCTTGTGGTCCGGGTGTACGCGCAGCGCCACGTCCTCGGCCGCGGCGAGGGTCCACAGGGTCTTCGCCCACTGCGCGGCCGTCTGCGGGGCACCGGAGGGAAGCCCGAGGAGGGACTCGACGAGCGCGGCGCCGCCGCTGCTGAGCCGGGTATGCGCGTTGTCCAGGTCCTTGTCCGCGACCATCGGCCGGAGCACGGCGCCCCGGTCCTGGCTCCACGTGTGCCACGCGTGGTCGAGGGCCTTCTGGTGGGCGCTCCTGTCCAGGGGCGCCCGCGGGCCGCTGGCCTTCCGCGCGTACCGGGTCCACAGCTCCATGCGGAAGGGGAAGTCCCGGAACGCCGGGTCGTTGGCGCGCATCTGGTCCAGCGCGAGGAGCTTCCTCAGCTTCTCCTCGTACGCGGGACCGCTCTTCACCTCGTCGCGGAAGACAAGGCGCAGCGCCTGGTCCAACGGCCGCAGGCGCTCCAGCACCTCGGGCGGCGCCATTCCGGCACCGGTGTGCAGCCCCAGCGTGACCGCCACCGTGCTCAGTTCCTGCTCGTCGGGGTCCGCCTCCTCGATCACGGCCCTCCCGAGCGGGCCACGGGCGGGGGCCTGGACCGTGATGCCCGGACCACCCACGCCGACCGCTCGCGTGAAGCCCATGACCCGGATCCTCTTCCCCGCGTCCCGGGCCGCGTTGGCCACCTCGCGCGTCAGCGACAGCTCCGAGAGCGGGTCGTCCACGGGCGGTACCGGCAGATGGCTCGCCTGGTGCGCGCGGGGATCCCCGGGTACGGCGGCGTAGCACACCACCAGCAGGTCGTCCTCCTGGAGCTGGTCCAGGACCATGTCCACGAGGGTGCGCGCCCCGGAATGGGCGTCCTGCCACACCAGCCGGACGTCCCAGAGGGAGAAGCTCACCGCTCCGGGTGCCCCGTGGGTGAAGTACGCGAAGGCCCGCCCGTGGAATCCGGGCGGAAGCTCCTCCCGGCCGAGGGTGAACACCCCCTCTCCCGTGCGGACCTGATGGATCAGGTCGGCGCGGCCCGAGGAGAACTCCCGGATCTCGTTCTCCCGCAAGCGCCCGGCGTCCCGGTCGGACATGGGCTTGACGCCGAACCACCTCTCGCCCAGGACGAGCGGCCTGCGGTAGATGTCCCGGTCGTGGAACACGGTGCCGTCGAGCGCCGTCCGCCGCTCGTTCACACGCCGGCGCCCCTGCTTCGGCCCGACCGGTACCCAGTCGCCGTACGGGCTGCCCTGCCGGCCGTCGCCCTCACCGGGGTTGGTGTCGATCAGCGCGGGAACGTGACCGCGGGGTGAGCGGATGGCGTGCATGCGTGCGCGGCCGCTGGGCAGCCAGACGGTCCTGTCCAGGCGGTCCGCCACGTCCTCGGCGAACTCCATGTTCAGCAGGGCGCCGTTCGGGAGCATCAGCGTCACCGGCACGCTCTTGTCCAGCGCGGCCAGGTTCGGGTCGGCCTCCAGCACCGCGGCCAGCGTCGCCGCGTCCATGATCCGCGCCCCGGACCTCGGGTCGCGCGGCAGGTGGTCCAGGCCGGCGGCGTCCTCCAGCGGGTGGCCGAGCGGCCGGTTCTTGAGCTGGCCGCCCTTCAGCGGCACGCCCTGCCGGGTGGCCTCGGGGAGCACCACGAGGTACGACTTCCCCCACGGCGGCTTCGCCCGGCCGACCCGCTTCTCCGTGTAACCGTTCGGGGAGACCCGGTACAGATCCACGATCCCCGGGACCAGATCGCCCACGTGGTCACTGATCATCACCCGCCCCGTCGCGTCTCCCGACAGCTCCCGCAGCACCGTCGCCTCCGACAGCAGCGGATGCGTCGCCGGGTCGACCCGCGGTACGGGGGTCTGCGGTACGGGGGTCTGCGGTACGGGGGTCTGCGGTACGAGGGTCTGCGGTACGAGGGTCTGCGGAACGGGGGTCTGCGCCGCGGCGGGCGCGCCCTGGACCGGTGCCGGGTGGACGGAGACGGACGTGCCTCCCTCGGGCGGCGCGTAGAGCGACGGCCTCGCCTCCAGCTCACCCGCCGCGTACGCGGAGACGGCGGAACGGAAGGGGGCGGCCGGGGCCGCGTCCTGCGCCGGAGCCGTGTCCTGTGCCGGTACGTCCTGCCGCCCGGCCGTCGCTGACGTACCCGCGTCCGACTCCGCGTCGGAACCGGCCAGCGTGCCCTCCGAACCCGCGTCCGACTCCACATCGGAACCGGCCAGCGTGCCCTCCGAACCCGCGTCCGAGTACCAGCCGTCGGCCGCCGGCTGCTCCGGCTGCTCCGAGGCGGCGGACGCGGGTCGCGAGGACGTCGCGGAAACCGCCGGTTCGGTCCCGAAGGCGGCAGGCGCCGCGGGCTCGGTGCCGAAGGAGACGGAGGAGACGGACGGCGCGCCGGAGCGGCGGGAGCCGTCGGCCTCCGGTACCGGACGCCTCGCCTGGGCGTGGTCGGCGCCCGCGTCTCCCGCGTCGGCGGCGTGCGCGTCCGAGCGCGGGGCCGCGCCGAAGAACGTCTCGACCGCCGGGGGCTCCTCGCGCCGCGGCGCCGGGGACGCACCGGTCTCCGGGTACAGGGACGGCGCCAGCTTCGACAGCGACGCGTCGGACAGGGCGTCGTCCGCGTCGGACAGGCTCATGGGGGTGGTCCCGGCCCACCTGCCGTAGTTCTCGCCGCTCTGCGGCAGCAGCAGGATGACGACGGCACGGCCGCTGAACGGTCCGGCCTCCCACCAGGTGCCGTCGGGCAGCAGGACCTGGGCGCGGACGCCGAGGACCTGGGCGCCGGCGGCGAGGGTGAGCCAGTCCCTGCGGTGCGGGCCCGTGGTGCCGCGCTCGGGCTCCTTGCCGGAGCGGATCGCCGAGATGTCGGCGCGGCGCTGCTCGTCGCTCCGTTCCCGCCCGGGCTCCGTGGCCCCGGGGACGGGGAGGGCGTCGAGGGCGGGCCACAGGCGCCGGTGGGACGGCTCCCGCTCCAGGTCCTCGGTGAGACGCCCGGTGGCGATGTCCCGCAGCTCCTCCACCCCGGCGGGACGCGGCATCCCGACGAGCTGCGCGGACTCGGCGGTCGCCACCGCGTTGAGCGCGTGCGCCGCCGACTCGCCGTCGTCGGGCACGTAGACCAGTTCCAGCAGCCGCCGGGTCAGCTCGGCGGCCTGCGGCACGGTGATGCCGGGCGCGGTGGCCGACCGCTCCAGGTGCTCGACCTCCACTTCCGGCGGCGCCTGCTCCCCTTCGCCGCCCGAGGCCGGGATGTGGACGGCCTCGCCCTCGTCGTCCTCGGGCACGAGGTAGAGACCGGTGGCGTCGGCCGAGAGTGTGTGGGGAGCGGACTCGGGCGCGAGGAGGTCCCAGACCTCCGCGAGCGTGTCCGGGTTGGCGACGAAGCCGACCCAGCCGTTGTCGCCGCGCAGGTAGGCATCGGTCGCGGGGTGGATGAAGTCGTGGCCGAAGCTCATCCAGCCCGTACCGGGGATCGGCCGCCCGCTGCCGGGCAGCAGCACCTCACCCGCGCCGCTGACCTGGTACTCCATCGGTGCGGACTGCGAACGGTACGGACGGGTGAAGGTGAACCACCTCTCCGCGGCCGCCTCGTCCCGTACCGGCACCTGCCGTGTGGAGATCAGGTCCCCGTACCGGGGTTCCTCCAGCGTCACCGGGAGGCCGACCGCCCAGTTCGCCTCCAGCGGGTCCACGCCGGTGTGCGGCGAGCCGCCGCGCAGTCCGCCGATCCTGCGGCTCAGGCTCCTGCGGACACTGTCGCTCCGGCTGCGGATGCTGTTGCGCGCGCTGCTGAGGCCGCTGCCGCGGGAGAGGACGCTGGCGCTGCGGGAGAGGAGGCTGCCGCTGCGGGTGACCGCACCGCTGGCGCTGCGGCTCGGGAGGGCGCTGCCCCGGGGGAGGCTGCCGCGGTGGTCGTCGATCCCGATCGTCGCCGAGCGGCCCTGACCGCCGGCGCCGCGCACCGGCTCGGCGGCCGCAGTGATCTCGAACTGGTCGACGGTGAGGCGCGGTCCGGCCGTCTCCGTACTCGCGCGTTCCTGAAGGCGCCGCGCCAGGGTCTCGCGCAGGGCGTCCACGACCGTCCGGGCGCGCTGCTGCGCACGCTCGGCGGCGCCGCCGAGCGTGACGCCCTGGACGTTGGCGTGTCCCGTCACGGTGACGGACGGGGCGGGGAAGCCGTTCTCCAGGTTCCAGGGAGCGACCCGCAGCAGGTAGGAGACCAGCCCGTCGATCTTCCACTGCTGCTCTGCCAGCCGGTGCGAGCCGGAGGGGAAGTCGATGGTCGTGTGCAGGCGGTTGGGCCGGTGACCGTGCAGGACCACGGCCGTGAGCGGATTGCTCACCGCCGACGGCTCCCGGGACGCCAGGCTCGCGTAGTGTTCGTGAATCGTCTCGCCGGGACGCCGGCTGTATATGTGGAAGCTCCACATGTCCTTGCCGGGCGTGAGCGACGCGGCACGCTCGATCTCCTTCGCCGCACGCTGCCTGGCGAGGGTCTCCGCATCCCGCGCGGCCTCACGCTCCCCCTCGTCGGTGGCCCGCAGGCCGGCGGCCTCCGCCTCCTTGGCGTCGAGCAGGGCATCCGCGACCCGCTGGTACTTCACCAGCGTGGGGAGCGTTTCCTCGTCGGTCCCGCTCTGCTCGATGTCGGCGATCTCGCGGCGCAGCCGGTCCGCCAGCTTGCGCAGCCCGGAAGCGGTATGCGCCGCGAGATTCTGCGATACGAACCAGGCGACGCCCTCCGCGAGGGCCCTGCCCCGCGCGTAGTTCTCCAGCGTGATCTGGTGGCCGCCGTCCTCGCTCTCCATGACGACCTGGGCGAAGTGGTAGCCGAAGTGGGTCTCAGGCTCCTCCCAGGGCTTGGCGGTGTTCCGGCTGAACACCGGGGCGTCGAGCGCCTCGTCGAACGTGCTGACCGACTGGATGACGTAGCCCGCCCCCGGCCGCGCCCACGCGGCCTCGTTGACACCGGCCCGCGCGGCGGCGGACGCCAGCGTCTCGCGCTGGTCGTTGCCCTCCAGATAGCTCAGCGCGCTTCCGTAGGCATGCCCCGGCTGCGGCGCGCCGTCGATACCGCCCATGAGGCGGCCGTCCCTGTTCGCGAGGTCCGCCGCCCACTGGGAGGACACCTCCCGCAGCGCGCGCTTGCCCGCCGCCACCTCGCTCAGCCCTTCGGCCAGGTGGTGTGTGCCGGTGACCTCCCAGCCGTCCATGGCGTTGACCGACGCCGTGGACGTGTTCCCGTCCGCGTCGCGGAAGACCATGTGGGAGACGGGAAGCGAGTGGCCGTCCCCCGCCACCATCTCGGCGAAGTCGCGGCAGATCTCGGTGTTCGAGAGGCCGGAGGCGGTGGGGAAGCGCGGCTCGACCCTCAGCAGGGGCTCACCGCGGCTGCCGTCCGGCTTGCGCGGCACGATGGAGAGATCCTCCTCGGGCACCAGCCGCAGTCCGCTTCCCGCGGCCCTCAGCCGCGCGGAGGACCTGGCGATGACCTCGCGGGTCGCGTACACCTGCTGGTTGGTGGGGTGCTCGCCGTCCGACCTGCCCAGGAGGGCGAGAGACCGGTCGGCTGAGATGTACAGCAGAGGGCGGCTGTTGACCGAGTGGCTGCTCTCCTTCTCCACCGGCAGGATCAGCCCGGCCATCTCCGGGTCCTCGCCCGGCGGGTCGACCTCTCCCCAGGCGATGTCCGCCGGCCTCCGGAAGAGCTTGCCGTCGGTGCGGTCGCCGCGGTCGTCGACGACCTCGTAGTCGGTCGTCGACAGAGGCCGCGGACGCACGTTCGGGATGTCCGCGAAGACAGGTTGCCGCACATCGGCGGCCCGGCCCTCGCGCGCGGGCGGCGCCGCGACCTCGTCGGCGGACCGGGCGATGCTCTCGGCCTCGTCGTCGGAGTCCTCGTCGTCCGACGAGGACGCGTCGGACACGTCCGAGACGTCGCTCAGCTCGCTGAGCCCGAGCTCCGCGTCGGACACGTCCGAGATGTCGCTCGGCTCGCTGAGCCCGAGGTCAGCGGGTTCGGCCGCGCCGCCGCGCAGGTGCAGCCGCGGCGGGGGCGTCACTTCCTGCGCCTCTTCGACCGGCGCCGTCCGGGACGCGTTCTCCGTACCGGCCGCACCGGCGGTGCGGTCCGCGGCCGCCGTGTCCGCCGTGCCGCTCGCCCCGACCGCGTCCGAGGTGACGGCCGCGCCGGAGGCGACGGCCGCGCCGGAGGCGACGGCCGCGCCGGAGGTGACGGCCGCGCCGGACGGACCGGACACACCGGTCGCGTCGGACCCGTCTGCCGCGTCGTCCGCGGCGGACGCGTCGGAGCCGTGGCCGGACGGACGGTGCGCCGGGGCCGAGAGGAGCGTCCTGAGGGGGAAGGCGGCCGTGCCGACGCCCTCCGCCTCGCGGGCCGTGTGCAGGGCCTCCGACGCGCTGCGCGCGCGTCCCCAGGCGCGGGACTGCGCGTGCAGCTCGCTGCTCTGCCGCCTGCGGGCGGCGTGCAGCGCCGCGTCGATCTCCCGGAGGCGGTCGGCGGCCCCGGCCCTGGCCGCGGCGCCCCGCTGCCATGCCGCGTCAGCCCGCTGCTTCTCGGATTCCGCCTCTTCGGCCTCCGCGCGGACATCGCCGAGGCGGCCGAGCAGACGCCTGAGCGTCTCGTCGGCCGTCTCCTCCGCGGCCTTGGCACCCGCCGCCGCCTGCCGGGCCTGACGCGCCTGCGCCACGGCCCGCTCCACGGCACCGCGGGTCTCCGCCAGTTCGGACTCGGCGTCGGCCAGGCGCTGCGCCGCGGCCTCCTCCTCTTCGGCGCTCCCGCCGCTCTGCCGGAGACCGTTCAGTGCGCCGCGCGCCGTGCGCACGGCCTCCCAGCGGTCGTCCTCCGCCGCGCGGAGGTCGTCCAGCGCGCGCTCGCTGACGACCTCCTCGTCGTGGAGCCGGTCGTACTCGGCCCTGGCCTCCTCGACTGCCGCCGCGGCGGCAGTCGCCTCGCCCTGGGCCGTGGCCAGTTCCCGCTGGGCACGCCGGTGCTCCTCGTCCACCAGGCGGTATGACGCGCCGGCTTCGGCGAGGTCCGCCTGGAGCGCTGACCGCTCCCCGTTGAGCGCGAACGCTTCGTCGGCCGCCGCGTACATGGCGTCCGTCGCCCTGGCGTAGAGGATGGCGGCGTCCTGGAACGCCGTCGCGTCGGCGTCGGTCGCCTCCGTGACATCGGCCAGCGCGCCGTCCGGGCCGAACGGCCAGTAGCGGACGCCGCCGGGTACGGGCACCGCCAGCTCGACGGGGCGTCCCGACAACGCGGCCGCCCGGGAGGCGGCGAAGAGCGCGCGGGCCCGGTCCTCGGCGCCCGTGGCCTCGGCCGGGGCGAACCAGAGCTGGACGGCCCGGTCCTCGTCGGAGAAGCCCTCGACGAGCGTCTCCGGCAGGTGGTCGAGCGCGTCGGGCGACAGGTCGCTCAGCCGCGGCGAGCCGTTGTCGGCGAGCAGCCGCGGCAGGTCGTACACCTGGGGCGCGATGCGCGGGCCGAGGACGCCGTGGCCGAACAGGTCGCGCTCGAAGGGGCGGGTGTCCGCGACGCCGGTGACGTAGCGGGTGCCGCCGGAGCCGCGGACGGTCAGCACCACGTCCACCGCCGTCAGGTGGCTGCGGGTGCCGCGCGCGTCGACGGGCTGGAAGGTGTTGCCCTCCCTGCGCCGGTCGCGCTGGCCGGTGCCGACGGAGGCCGAGTCCTGGAACGTCGTGGGCTGCCGGGAGAACACCGGGATGTTGCCCTGGACCAGGTGGCTGTTCTCGTCGTTCAGGCTGCCGGTGCCCTGGAGCCCCATCGTGAAGGAGGAGCCGGATGAGGCGAAGGTGCCGGCGGAACGGGTGGGGCGCCGCACCCGGTCGACGGCGGTGCCGCCGTCGTCGGTCGTCGGACGCGGGTTGCTCAGGTGGACCTCCACCGAGGCGGCCGTCCCGCCCTCCTCGGGCCAGGCGCCGGGCATGCCGGGAGTGGGTACGTCCGTCAGGCCGGAGGGCCGCAGGCTGATGTCGCCCGCCTGGATCAGCTCTCCGATGCGCGTGGCGACCGTGTCGTCGGCGCTGCCCGCCGGCGCCCAGGTGTCCGCCAGTTCGGGCGCCACCGCGTGCAGCGCCTCGACCAGCTCCGGGTACGCGTCGAAGCCGAGCACCGGGAAGCTGCCGGTGGGAACGAGGCGCGGCACACCGGTGCGGTCGGGCCGCCGCTCCAGCACCGCCGGACGGACGTGGTTCTGGGGCTGCCGGGGCTCGGCCGCGTCGGCGCCGGTGAACCGCAGGTCCGCACGGGCCGGAACGGCGACGCTGCGGGCCGGGCGGTTGCCGAGGGTGTCTTGCGCCCACTGCCGCAGCCAGTGGCCCACCGTGTCGGGCGCCCACTCGCCGCCGGCGTCCTGCCAGCTGCGCAGACCGCCGCGGATGATGCCGCCTGGCAGGTCCAGCGGCCAGCCCGTCGCGGGACGCGAGCGGACCGTCCCCTTGAGGACGTACGGGACGCCCTCGAAGTCGGCGGTGTCGTCCGTACGCGTCCAGTACCGGTCGTCCGCGTCGGCGCCTTCGGTGTGCCCCGAGCTCTTCGCACTGCCGAGTCCCAGGGTCGTGCCGAAGCGGTCCAGGCGCGAGGGCTGCGTCGGCCGCCCGAAGCGCCAGATGATGTTGGCGCCGCCCTGGTGCGAGGTGGTGGCCGAGCGGGTGTCGGACGTGCCGTGCGGAAGGTGGACGCTGACCTGCTCCAGGCCGGCGCCGGGGCCCGTGGGCCGCCCGCGCACCTCGCGCAGCTGCGGCGTCTCCATGTCCAGCTCGGCCGTGATGTCGATGTCCACCACCCGGGCGCCGCCCATGGTGTGGTAGCGCAGCTCGTAGTGGTAGGCGCCGGCGGGCCCGCGCCCCGGCAGCCCGCGCAGCGCCTCGGGCGAGGTGAAGTTGGCCAGCCAGGGCCGCAGGTCCGCGTCGTAGGCGGCGTGACCCGGGGTCATGGCGCCCGGCGCCTCGTCCTCGACCAGCGCGCGCAGCTCCTGGTGGAGACGGTCCCGTACCTCGTACCGGCCCGGGGCGGGTTCCGCGTCCTCGGGCCGCTCCTGGAGGGGCCCGGCGACCGGGTCGCTGAGCTGGGTCACGGACAGCACGTTGCCCGTGCCGAGCTGCCGGGTGCGCGCGAACCTGTCGGGCAGCGGCACGGTCCGCTCCTGGACCTGGGGCTCCGGCATCCCCGGGACGTCGGCGAACCACTTGGCGTGCCGGGCCAGTTGGCCGTCCGACATGAGGAACTGGAGCCCGTGGGGCACGTCGACGGCCACCGTGACCGGGGCGTGCTCGCCCCAGCCCGCCGCGTTGCCCGCGATGTTGCGCGAGCCGGACCGCAGGGTCACCAGCAGGGTGACGTCCCCGCCGACCAGATGCAGGTTTCCCGCCTCGGTGGGGGTGGACATCGTCGTCGTGCTGGTCTTGCCCTCGTGCGAGGAGGAGGTGCCGCTCCCGTAGGTGTAGCGGAACGAGGGGTTGCCGCGCGGGCCCACCCGCTGCGTGCCGTCGGGCTCCGGGTCGGGCGGCGTCTGGAGGAACATGACCGAGGGCCCGGCCTGCCACTGGCTGCCGCTGCCCGACTGCCGGCCGGCGAAGTCGGTGATGTTGAGGTCGTTCTCCATGTAGGAGACGCCGCTGGTGATGTACCGCGGGTTGTGCGCGAAGCCCCTGATGTCCACCAGGTACTCCCGGTCGACGCCCTGCCCCGGCAGGGTGAGCCCGCCGACGACGTACTCGCCCTTGAGGCTCTGGAGCACCCGTCCGAGCAGCGCCGACGCGCTCAGCTCGTGGTCCAGCACGCGGTTCGGGAAGGCGCCCCTGTCCGCCAGCGAGCCGCCGGTGGTCCAGTCGCTCAGCCGGTCCCGGCCCCACGTGGCCCAGCCCGCGACCGAGTCGGCGGCCCATCCGGCGACCGAGGCGGCGGCCGACCTGGCCAGACTCGCGGCCGACCTGGCCCAGGCGGGGACGGTGCCGGGGGCGGTCGGGGTGCCGGTGCTCTCCCGCGTGTCCCTCCCGGTGCCGGTCTCGGCCTCGGGCGCCCCGTGCTGGACGGCCTCGGGTGTCCCGTGCTGGACGGCCTCGGGTGTCCCGTGCTGCACGGCCTCGGGCGGGAGTTCACCGCGCGCGAGGCGGTCGAGCACCTCGCGCAGCGGGCCCGACACGTTGTAGAAGTCCACCTCGACGTCGTCCGGGATCAGCATCGCGCCGGGCAGCGGCGTGCCGTTCGGGTCGACCAGGCTGTTCATCCGCACGGTGTCGTCGTGGGCCGAGCCGTCGGTGACGGGCCGTCGGATCACCGGCTTCGGGATCACGGTCCGCTCCTGGCCCGGGTCCACGGTGCGCAGGTGCTCCACGACGAAGGTGAAGCTGCCCCGGCCGACGGTCTCGGCCTGCTGCTCCTCGGCCGAGGAGACCCCGGCCGAGGGGGCCTCGACGGACTCGGGACCGGCGGAGGCGGACCCGGCGGACTCGGGACCAGCGGACTCGGGCTCCATGGCGGTGAGTTCCACGGCGCCGGAAGCGTCCTCGGCGGGCCGCGCGGCCTCGGAGGTCTCCGCCACGGCGTCGCCCTCGGCCTCCCGCGCCGGGTCCTCCTGCGCGAACCGGATGCTCGGCTCGGGCGCCGTGCCCTCGTACAGGTCGAGACCGAAGACGGCCGGCCTCTCGAAGACGTGGCTGCCGCCCTCGGTGCCCATCGTGAACTGGGAGCTGCCGACGGCGGACCCGGACGTCCTGGAGCGGGAGATCTGGTGCGGCTTGTGCGTGAAGTCCAGCGGGGTCGACAGCGCGGGCCACTCGGTGCTCGGCAGCAGCGGGCCTCCGTAGAAGCCCCAGCTCCACTCGCCGCCCCAGCCGTCCTGGTGCCCGCCGCGCGACTCGCGGTCGACGTAGCCCTGGGTGTGGACGTCGGGCAGTACGCGGGTGTGCCGCGAGCTCCGCTCCTCGTCCTCCACGGCCCACAGCTTCAGGGCCACCGTACGGGTGCCGACCGTGCCGGGCAGCTCGAAGTAGAAGGGGTGCCCGCCGTCCACGACCTCGGCGGCCGTGGTCGCCGACTCGTGCCAGGAGCGCGCCTGCTCCAGGGTCAGCAGGTTCTTCAGCCGCGCCGCGCGGACCGGCTCCCCTGACATCTGCGGGACGTACGAGGTCGGGGCGGTCTTCGGCGGGAGGAAGCCCTCCTGCCGCAGCCACCGCTCCAGCCGCTCGAACAGCGGCTCGGGGCCGGTGACGGCGGTGGGCACGGTGGAGAGCCCGAGCCCGGTCAGCTTCTCCAGGTTCGGCGGCAGGGCGCGCCGTTCGTCCTCGCCCGGAGCGTGGCCCAGCGCCGTCTCCCGCGGCAGGAGCCGGAGCACCATGCCGTCGTCGTCCCAGGGCCCGAAGGTGTCGCTCGACTCCCCGCCCTCGGCGTGGAACAGGGTGAACCTGTACTGGACGGTGGCGGGGGTCACCAGATTCCCGGCGGAGCTGTAGAGCGCCACCATGAACTGCGAGGCACTGCTGGTGTTCTGCCCGGCGTTCCTCGACAGGCTCGCGCCGGCCTTGCCCGAGACGCCGCCGCCCCAGGCGTTGAACGCGTCGGCGTGCTCCTCGCTCCGGTCGCTGGTGACCAGGGCGCCGCCCGCGGCCTCCACTCCCGCCGCGTTGGAGACCTGCCGCGAACTGGTGGTGCCGGAGTTGCGGATGTGCCAGGTCTCCAGCGAGGACAGGCCGTCCGGGCTCTGTGTCTCCGGCACGCCCGGAGTGATCACCGCGTCGAGCCTGCCGACGCCGACGACGTTGCCGCGGCCGTCCCGCAGCGGGGGCGAGTAGATGCCGTTCTTGGTCTGGGCGTCCACCGTCCCGCGCAGCATCCGCTCCGACAGGAAGGTCCCCAGCTCGGTGCGCGAGCCGCCGTCGAGCCTGTGCAGATCGGCGAGGTTCTCGGAACGGAGTATCCCCGCCAGCAGCCGGCTGGGGTCGGGTACGGATTCCACACCGTGCAGCGGGAGGTCGCCCATCGCCATCGGCTCGGGCAGGGGGTCGGCCGACTCCCTCTCGAAAGCGCGGTGTTCGGGGAACCAGACGGTGACCGGCCCGTGCTCCCGCTCCTCGCTCCAGCCGGGCAGCGCGGAGCCGTCGGCCGGCACCTCCTGCGCCTGCCACCAGCCCGTCAGGTCCACCGGATGCGCGGGGTCGAAGGCGCGCATCATGACGTTGGTCTGCGACGAGTCCTCGACCGTGACCGTCTGCGCGCGCTGGTGGTGCGTCAGCGAGAAGGTGTACGTCGTGTCGCCCCAGAAGACGGGCCCGTCCGTCTGGTTGTAGAACACCAGGGGCGCCACGGAGATCCCGCGCGCCGACGCCGAACCGGACGCGCTCGACGCGCCCAGCACCCCGTGGACCATCTGCTCGATCTTGATGTCGGGCACGGCCCCGGCGTTCCGGCCGTACCTCTCCGACAGCCGCGGGTCCGTCATCCGCATCCGCACCCGCACGGTCCGCGGGGTGCCGTCCACCAGCACCGTGACGGGGGCTCCCTCGACGCTGCGGAAGGCCGGCCGCTGCGTGATGAACTCGGCGGCGCTGAGCCGGTCGGCGAGCTGGCCCCGTACGTCACGGCCCGTGGCGCTCTCCGGGGCCAGGCCCAGCACCTCGACGATCTGCCGGTGCAGCCCGTCGAGCACGGGGGCGGCGAGCGGGCTGAACTCGACGAGCCCGACCCGTGCGTCGTACGCCGCGCCGTAGCCGCGCACATGCGCCGAGAGCGTCCTGTCGGCGGGGTTCTCGACGAGGGTCTCGGCGAGGTTCTCGCCGGACGCCGGGTCCTCGGCGCCGGTGTTCTCGGCGGGCTGCGCGACGGGGTCCGTCGCGTCCCCCTCCTGGACGGAGTCCTCCCCCGCCACCGACCCGGCGGCGGACGGCTCCGGCGCGAACTCGTCGTCCTCCGGGATCGTCTCCAGCGCGGACGGCCTCGACAGGGACGACCTCGACACGACCGGGTCCGTCGCGGCGTGCTCCGGCACGGCTGGCTCAGCGGCGGACGCCTCCTGGGCGGAGTCCTCCCCCGCGACCGGCCCGGCCACGGACGACTCCGCCGCGGCCTCGTCCTCCTCCGGAATCGTCTCCAGAACGGACCGCCGGGGCGCGGACTCCTCCCCCGCAACCGACTCCGCCGCGGCCGATTGCCCCGCGGACGGCCCGGACTCGGACTCGTCCTCCTCCGGGATCGTCTCCAGAGCGGTGTCCTGCGCCGGCGCCGGGGACGCCTCCTGCCCCTGCTCCTGTGCCTGCTGCGGAGCGGTGTCCGGCGTCTCCTCGGTCGCCGGGGCCTGCCGGCCCTCTCCCTCCTGCGGTGCCCACGCGCCGCCGCTCTCCGGGGCGTGCAGGCGGCGCGGGAGCAGGGCCTTGAACGTGCCGTCGTCCAGCAGCAGGCGGACGGCCGGGCGGCCGGACTCCGGCTGCGGGTCCGGGGTGTCCAGACCGTCGGGGTGGTACGTCAGCTCGCCCTGGCCGGGAATGATCACGTGTACGTCGACGCCGTGCAGCCGCGCGAAGAGCTGCGGGATGTAGTCCGACGCCGCGTTGTCGTAACCGGCCTTCTCCAGGCCGCCGACGGAGGTGTCCCCGTCGCGCAGGAGCTGGCGGATCAGGAGCGCCGCCTGCTGCTCCGGCGTCAGCGGGGCGTCGGCGTGGAGCACCCCGTCCTGGTCGAACTCGCGCTGGTGCTTGGCGTCCAGCGTGCCGTGGAGGCCCGCGGCGCGCAGGTCCTCCACGGTGAAGACGTCCCTCGCCTCGGTGCCGAACCAGTCGCGGGCCAGCTCAGGCCGCTGCCGCACCTGCTCGGCCAGGTCGGCGCGCACCTGCCGGGCGCGCTCCTGTGCCGTGCCGCCCGCGTAGGGGTCGCCGGGGCGCTCGCCCAGCTCGTGCAGCCCCTTCAGGCTCTCCGCCAGGGACAGCGGCAGACCCTCGCCCTTCGTCTGTTCCGGGTGCGCGGCGTCGTGCGGGTCGTGTACGTCGTAGACGGTGCCGTCCATGCCGACGTAGTGGGTGACGGGCTGGTCCTCGCCGGCGCGCGCGGCCTCGCCCGCGACCGGCTTCGCCAGCGCCTCCTGCAGCTCCAGCGCGTCGCGTTCGCGGTCCGTGAGGTCCTTGTTCGGCCGCGTCCTGGGCAGGACCGAGGGCCTGGGCAGCCGCGCGGCGCTGTCGAGCACACGCTGCTCCACCCGCGCCCGCTCCAGCTCACCGCTCAGCTTCTCCAGCCGCTCACGGAGCGCGGCCTCCTCCTGCGCCGAGAACCGCTCGGAGGCGGCCGGGCCCCGGGAGGAGCCGTCGACGGGGCGGTCCAGCTTGTCCAGCGCGTCGCGCACCTGCGCGACCTCCGCCGCCCGCTCGTCCACCTCACCGCGCAGGACCTCGAGCGGGCCGCCGTTCTCCAGCCGGTCCGCCGCCTGCCCGAGCTCCTCCGCGTCACGCCGGCCCGGCTCGTCCGCCGCGGCCCGCAGCTCGGCGATCCGCTCGGCGCTCCCCTCCAGCAGGCCGCGCGCGCTCTCGTGCGCGCCTTCCAGCGCCTCGTGCAGGTACGCGATCTCACCGCGGCGCACCGTGGCCAGGTCCTCGTCGCCCGCCGCCTGCGCCTCGGCCAGCTCGGCGCGCTTGCCCCGCAGCGCCTCGCGCAGCCCGTCGGCCTTGAACAGCTCGCGCACCAGATGGTGCTGGGGCGGAACCTTGCCCGCCCAGAGACCGCCGGGGGAGTCGGCCTCCATGATCAGCTTCTGGACGCGCTGGTTGCGGTAGAGCGGGATGCCGGGCTCGGCCTCGTGCGCCGAGGGCACCGCGGCCGGATGGGTGCGGTCCCCCGCCTCGCCGGGGCGGCCCAGCAGGTGCTGCGACGTGGCCAGGGCGCCGTCGGCCTCGTCCGCCTCGTACGCGGCCGGCTTCGCCGACTCCTCCCGCGTGGCCGGGTCCTGCTGGTACCAGTCGAGCTGCCGCTGAGCTGCCAGCTTCGCCTTGGTGTTCTCGGCGGACAGCCGCTCGTACGCGTCCCGGTGCTGCGCCAGCTCGGCCAGGTGGTCGGTCAGCCTGCCCGCGGCCGCCCGGTAGCGCTCGGCGAAATCGGAGGCGGCGTCGTTCCCGGCCAGCGACCACTGCTCGGTGCGCTCGGCCCGGCCCGCCTCGCTCAGCAGGGCGTACAGGTCCTCGTAGTCGCGCTCGACCTTGATGGCGGCTTCGCTGTTCGCCTTCCAGGCGTCGCTTTCCTTCTTGCTCAGGTCCTTGACGTGATCGAACGCCTCGCTCAGCGCCTTCGGGAAGTTCTCGTCGGTGAGGTAGCCCTTGGCCCGTGCCTCGGACTCCGTCACCGCGATGAGCTCTTCGCCGTCCGAGGTGAAGCCGACGGCGAACCGCTTCCCGTGCCAGGAGGCCCGGGGCCGTCCGCGGAAGAGGCGGTGCACGGCTCCGGTGAACCGCTTGGCCCAGCTCTTCTCGGCGCCGCCCTCGACCCGGTAGTCCATCTTCGACGCGATGAAGAACGTGCGCTCCGCTCCGGGCGCGGAGCGGACCTGCACGCCCGAGGTCACCCCGTGCTGCCCGCTGCCTGCCTCGTCGCTGGAGAGCAGCGGGACGTCCTCGCTGGGGAAGCTGTTCCCCGCCGCGGGGTTGTTCCCGGTGGAGATCGCGGGGTTGAAGGAGCTGTTGAAGCCGGTGCTGAGGCCCGATGCGCCCTCGGCGTGCTGCGAGGCGTTGAGTGCCCTGCGGTCGTCGTGGATCTGGACGTCGTCCGACACCCCGGTGATGCGCGACCTGGCACCGTCGGCGGGACGCGCCCGCACGGTGATGCCTCCGACCGCCTTCCCGACGGCGGAACCGTCGTGCAGGTCCGGCAGGCCGAGGCCCTCCTTCTCCAGCATCTTCTTCGCGGTCCCGCGCAGGAAGCGGCTGTTGAGCAGGGTCTGCGCCATCTGCCGCGGCTGGGTGCCGGGACGGGTCAGCGTGGTGTGGTCCCGCCCGGGGCCGGGGGTTACGTGGTCGAGGGCACGGCGCCAGGAAGCGGACGCACCGGTCCCGTCGGTCCCGGTCCCGGCGGACTCACCGGAAGCGGACGCACTGGTCCCGTCGGTTTCCGCGGTACCGGGCGCGGACGCACCGGTCCCCTCGGTTCCGGTCCCGGCGGGCTCTGCGGCGTCCCTCTCCCGTTCGGCGTCCCGGCCCATGCCGCGGTCGAGCACGGCGAACACGGCTTCCTGGAGGCGGGTGGCGTCCGGCACGCGCAGCACCTTCACGCCGTGGCGCCGGGGGGCCCTGAGCAGTTCACCGAGCGTCGTCTGCGAGCCCGGACCCCACTCCTCGTCCCCGCTCACCTCGGTGACCTTGAGCGGCCGCGGTTCGGGGCGCTCCTGCGCCCCGGCGTCCGCCGTCCCGGCCTCCGGGTCCTCCTGCCTGACCAGCGCGTCGGACCACTGCTCGATCATGCTGCCCGCCGGCCGCCTGACCGGGATCGTCGTCCCGTCGTCCCGGGTGTAGGTCAGCTCGACCTCGATCGGTACCTCGAAGTCGTTCTGCCGGCCGTCGCCCCCGAAGGTGATGACGGGGAGGTCGACCGCCTCGTTCGCCTCCGTGTCGCCGCGGTTGGTGGGCAGGCCGACGGCCGCGTTCGTGTTCCCGACGCCGCTCTCGCCGACCGCCTCGCCTCCCGGGCTGTTGCGCTGGGTGCCGAACATGCCGAGGAAGTTGAAGGCCAGCCGCTTGACGTTCGCGTAGGTGGTGGACTTCGACGTCTTCGTGTTGAACGAGTCCTCGAACTCGACATCGTTCTGATAGTGCGGCTGCTGGAGATCGACGGGCTCGCCCCGCACCAGCCGGACGCGCACGGAGCCGGTGAGCGGACCCCAGCGGACCTTGCTCGGGTTCCACCAGTCGCCGGCGCCGCGGACGTACGCCTTGTTGTGGAAGTGCCGGAGGCTGACGCCCTCCTCCTGGGCGAGCTGGTCGTAGAGGCCGGCGATGGCGTTCTTGTCGGTCAGCAGGTTGCGCAGTTCCTCGCGCAGCGCGCCCAGGTCCTTCAGGGACAGCTCGGGCAGCGCCAGCCCCATCCCGTGTTCCCTCAACTGCCGCGCGAACTCCTCAAGCGCGGGCTCCGCGTCGATCATCCCGCGCACCGACACCAGCTCGGGGGAGTCGAGGGCGGGGCGCACCCGGGCCGGCGGCGCGGGCTTCTCCAGGCCGTTGTCGATGAACCCGAGGCGCTCCGCCTCCTGAAAGTCCATCAGCTCTTCGCGCTTCTGGGACACCTCCGTACCCGAGACGGCGTGGCCCTCCGACGGGGAGATCCGGTTGCGCGACCTGATGAAGGCTTCCGCCACGTAGACGGTGCGGTCCTGGACGAGGCGCACCTTCCGCCCCGACCTGGTCTCGCCGACCGCCCGCTGGGCGGTGAGCACGACCGAATCGCCGCCGCCCCAGCTCTGGTTGTAGAGGGTCAGCGAGGGGCCGCCCATGACCAGGCCAGGCACCTCGCCCGGATCGGCGGAGTGGATGCCGGCGCCGCCCGTCAGGCGCCCGCTCACATCGAAGGTGGTCTGCCGCGAGGTGCCGCTGCCCGCGCTGAAGGCGCCGGTGGTGGACCGCTCGGTGCCCGCGTCCTTGTCGATGCCGTCCCGCACCCGCTGGCCCGGGCTGGAGGCGTGCAGCCGCACCTCGGCGACGTGCCGGAACATCTGGCCCTGGATGTAGATGCGGGAGATGTCCCAGCGGCCCCCGAGCATCGTCTCGATCTCGGAGACCAGCTTCCCGTCGCTGACGAGCATGTTCATGCTCTGGTGCTCGTTGCTGGTCACGAACGTCAGGGCCCGCTGGATCGTGCCCGGCGCGACCTTCCGCACCACATCCGCGAGGAGTTCGGCCACCGCCCTCTCGTGACCGCGGGTGAGCTGGGTGCGGTGCGCGCGCTGCATGTCCGTGACCGGACGCGCGAGCGCGCCGTCGGCCCGCGCCTGCGCCTCCGCCTCCGGCAGCCGCTGAGTCGCCGCGGGCTGCGACGCCGCACGGTCCACGGCCCCCGGAACCCTGCGCACCCGGCGCAGGTTCTCCGGCATCAGGGCGTCGGGGTGGAAGATGCGCGCACGGGTCCTGAAGACCATCGCGCCCTCGTTGTCCCCGCCGCGCATCGGGATCTTCGTCGCCCGCTGGATCGGCCCGGCCAGATCCTGCGGAAGCTCGTCCACCCGGAAGAGCGAGCCGGTGAACATCCGCAGCGCCGTCCTGGGCACCCGCGCCCTGAACGCCTTCACGCTGATGGTCACGCGGGTGTCGTAGGCGTGCAGCCCCTGCCCCGTGCCCACCAGGTTCTCGGTTCCCGCGCTCCAGCCGTCCTCGCCCTTGCGGCCGTTCTGGCCCGACAGGGTCGCCCCGACGCCGGGGGTGAGCCGGTTGTACGGGGTGAGCAGCTTCGGGCCCGCGTCCGCGCCGATGCCACCGGACAGGCCCGGGGTCGTCTGGGAGCTCTGCGTCATGCCGCGGCTGCCGCTCAGCGCACCGCGGCCGCTCTGGTCCCGGAGGAATCCCTTCCACCGCGGCTCGTCCCAGCTCTGGGCACTGACCTCCAGAACGACGCTCTGCCTGGTCGTCCGGTTGGTGTGGGAGAGGACGACGAAGTACTTCTCACCGTCGAAGAGGACGGCCACCTGCGGATCGAACGCCATCGGCGAGGACTTGGTGGCGATCTGCCGGCGATTGCGCATGGCGTTGCCCGCCCTCCGGCCCACCGGAGGGTATTCGAGCGTGGCCTTCTGCGCCGGGGGGCGGGGCCTTCCGCGCAGCGCGGCCCACCCGGAACGGCCGGCGTTGCGCACCGCCGTGGAGCCCTTGCGCAGCGGCGGCATGACGGCGTAGCGCGTCCGGTTCAGGGCACGCCGCTTCCGGGACGGCGCGGCCTGCACGAAGAACCTCAGGTCGGGATGGCCCTTCAGCGCCTCGATGATGTGGTCCACCATCTGGTACGCCAGCGGCCGGTCGTCCGTGGGCTCCGCCAGGTTGGTGGTGCTTCCCGCCGTGGCGCTTCCCGCCGTGCCGCTCCGCGGCCGTCCGGGAGACGGCGGGGCCAGCCGTTCCTGGCTGGCGCCGCTCGCGCTCCCCGCCGTGCCGAGGCCCTGCTCGGGCGTCCGCGGGGTCAGGTCCTCCCGGCTGCCGGCGTCGGTGTCCTCCACGAACAGCCGGGGCAGCTCCACATCCTGAGCGCTCTGGCTGTGGCCGCTCCCCCTGGTGGCGAGCTTGTGCAGGCGGCGCAGGGCCGCCGGCATCCGCGAGCGGTACGAGGAGGAGAGCTCCTCGCCCTGCTGCAGCGCGCCGGACGAGAGCGTGCCGCCGTGCCGGGGGCTCTGCGAGAGCGTCGACCTGCTGGAGCCGGGCCGCATGACCTGGCCGCGCCGCTGCTCCGTGAGCTGCTCGCGCGACCCGTCACTGGCCGGTACGGAGCTGGAGGACCCCATCGCGGGGTAGTTCGCGAACGGCCGCGGCTGCCGCTGCTTCGGCTGCGGCATCGGCTTCTGCAGCCTGCGCCGCTGCCTCCTGGCCTGCTCCCGCGGCCCCTCGGCGCTCTGTACGGCGGCCGAGGGCCCGGTCACGGGAGAGGTCACGGGCGGCTGCTGCGGCATCGGCTTCCTGAGCCTGTTGCGCTGCCTCGGGAGCTGCTTCGACTGCGGCTTCGGCTGCGGCTTCGCCTTCGTCAGCTTGCGGCGCTGTTCCTTGCTCCTGGCCAGCCTCTCGCGCCGCGTCTCGGCCCGGGGCAGCGGCGGACCGCTGATCAGCTCGGCCCCGAGGAACCGCCCGGTCTGGCCGAGCATCAGCGCGAACACGTTCTGGCCACGCAGCTCCTCGGGCGGCTCGGGGGCCCGGCCCCCGTACGCCATCCGCGCCCTGCGGCCCGTGTCCCAGCCGGCCCACTCCCGCGCCTCCTCGACGGGCGTGCGCATCATGCCCTTCGCCGGGAAGCCCTGGGTCAGCTCCCGCGGATCGAGGTGGGCGATGTGCGGCGGCGGGGCCGCGGCAGCGATCTTGTGCGGCGGGTGGTACTTGATGTCCACCCGCACGCTCACCTCGTACTCGCCGTGCGTGCCCTTGTCCTCCCTGGACATCTTGGACGTGGCGGAGTGCGCGAGCGTCGTGGCGTCGGTGCGCTGTGTGCTGAGGGTGCCGCCGCCGACCGCCTGGGCGCGGAAGCCCGGCATGTTCCCGACCAGTCCGCCGGCGGCGTTGACGGCGAAGCTCTTCGCGGCGGACTGCGAGAGGTCCACGTTCGAGCTGCTCTCGCCCTCCGTACGGATGTTGTCCTCGTAGACGGGGCGTTCCAGCCTCGCCGGCTTCGTACGGTCGAGCACGACCCGCCAGGTGAAGGAGCCCACGTTGCGGCCCTTCGCCATCAGGGTCGGGGTCTCCTGCCAGCCGCGGGCCGCGACGACCGCGGCGGAGCGCACCGCGTCCTGGCCGAACGCCTCCAGCGCGACGGCGGCGGCGTCGTCCCCCAGGTCCACGCCGGCCCAGTCGTGCATCATCCCCAGCACCCAGTCGGTCACCGCCGAGGGCATCACGAACTTGTCGACGGCCACCTGGTCGGGCGACGCCTTGGCGGGGAAGTGGAACTCGCGGGGCATCCCCAGCGGTCCGTCCGCCACCTTCCGCGTCATGCCGCCGGGCACCCGCCACTGGAAGCCGTCGCGCATCACGAGCCTGGTCACGTGCGGCGACCCCGCGGCGTCCGCCGAGGACCCCGAGGGGACCAGCAGGCCGTTCTCGTCCTGCCGGTACGCCTCGACGTCGTACACCGCGTTGTTGACGTACAAGTGGCTGCCGCCCAGCCCACGCGCCTGACGGACCTCCTGGAAGGTGGTGCCCTGCAGGGTCTTGTACTCGACCTGGTTGTAGCTGCCGGCCACCTCGACCTTGCCCATGCCGGTGAGGTCGGTGCCCGGCCAGTTGCCGACGCCGAAGGCCGGCTTGCGGGCGGAATTGAGCTGCGTGGCCGTGGCGCTCTTCTCGTTGACGCGCTGCCGCTCGACGACCTTGACGGTGCCGGCGTCCTCGTAGACCGCGTAGTCGCCGAAGTTGCGCGCCCTGATCTTCGCCAGGCGCCACACCTTGTCGGCGCCCCGGTACGGCAGCGCGAAACCGTCGCCCGCCGCGCCGGGCTCCAAGCCGTTCTCCAGCTCCCCTGGCGTCCCTGGAATGCGGGCGAGGAGCCCCGTCGGGCGCTGCCGCAGCTTGTTCAGCAGCTTGGTGCGGACCCGCTCCCTGTCCTTGCGGTGCGGGTCGAGCGCCTCGACGATGCGGTCGGCGACGGCCACGGGGTTCCGCAGGTCGATGTCCGTGCCGCCGACGAGCGCGGCGTGCCGCTCCAGGCTGCTGCCGTCCGGGAACGTCTGCCTGTCGCCCTCGGTGATGACCGGGTTCCCTGCGGCACCGGGAGCCGTCTCGTACAGGTAGGGGACGCTGTCGGTCCCCAGGTGCGCGATCGGCAGCGTCACCCGGCCGTTGGCCACGTCCTGCGGCGGTGCGCCGCTCGTGTCGCGCGGCGCGTGCAGCGCCTCGCGCTGGAGGGCGCGCACATAGTCCAGCGCCTCGGTGACCGACGTGTCGAAGTCGGGGCGCTCCGTCCCCTGGCCGGGCAGCCACCCCGCCTGCCGCTGATGAGCGGTGAACCTCGCCCACTCCAGCTGCTCTTCCGGCGTCAGCGCGCGCGGCGCCGTCGCGGGGGCCCGGCTGGCCGACCCCGTCGGGACGGCCGGGTAGCCGTCGTCCGCCGAGCGGGGCGGCTCGGCCACCTCGCGGTCGTGGGCGCGGCGCTGCCGGACGCTCTCGTTCAACAGGTCCTGTACGGCCGCGCGCGCCTCGTCCAGCGAACTCCCCTGCCGGGCCCGGGCGTCGCCCTGGGACACGCCCTGCCCCGGACCCGAACCGAAGTCCAGCGACGGGTCGATCCAGTGCTCGGCGACGGGCCGCACGGCCTCCTCGGGGATGCCCCGTCCGGGCCCGAAGCCGAAGTCCAGCGACGGGTCGACGCTGTGGCCCTCGCCGAAGCCGAAGTCCGCGGTCTGCGCGGCGGTTTCGCCGGCGGCGGTGTCGGCGGTGGCGTCGGTGGCGGTGGCGTCGGTGGCGGTGGCGTCGGTGGCGGTGGCGTCGGAGGCCGCGGACCCTTGTGCCGCCGTGCCGGACCTGCCCTTGGTGTGGCTGATCCTGCCCCAGGCCCCGGCCTGGGACAGCCCGCCGGACACACTCGTGCCCGCCGGCCCGCCCGGGACGGGAGAGAACTGCGGCATGGTGTCCGGGCTACGGACGAACTCCTGGAACGGCATCCCCCGGCCGACCTGCCCCGAAGCCTGCCGCAACAGCCCGTCCAGCGCCTGCCCGAACTCCCCCGGCACCGCCATGCCGTGCCCCGAATAGAACGCGGCCAGCACCTGATCCAGCCGCGCCTTCGTCAGCGGCGCCGTCTCACCGAACTGCCACCGCATCCCCTCCAAGGCGCCCAGCCCCTGGAGATACTCCCCGAACTCACCGGCACGCTCCGGGGTCTCCACCCCGTAACCGAAGCCCAGCCGCAGCGCCCGCACGAACCGCTGGGCCCGCACCTCACGCTCCGGCATGTTCGGATGCAGCCCCGACCAGTCCGCCAGGAACGACAACTGCCCATCACCGTCGACCGGCGGTGGCAGCTCCGCGATGTCAGGGCCCGGCTCGTCCAGGCGCCCCTGGAACAACAGCCGCGCAGGCCGGTCCTCCGTCGCCTCCGCATAGTTGGCCTTCCGCTGATACGCCCACAGCCGCGAACCCGACCCGGCACGCACCTGCTCCGCACGCGAGGGCACCACCAGCGGATCATCCGACTGCTGAAGCCCCTCACACGCGTCCAGCCACACCCCGTCCCGGCCCCGGAAACTGGGACGACGACGAATGAACCGGCCGATCTCCTCCGGCCTCAGATACGTGTCGATCTCCGCCGTACTGCCATCCGGCTGCCGCTCGGTGTACGCCCCCGCCAACGTGAAATTGGCCGCCTCATGCGTGGCGAGGATGTACGCGTTCCGCATCCCCGACGGCAACGGCAGCAACGGACCCTCGGCATCGGTCTCCGGATCCCACCGCGCGTAATACTCCACCGCCGGCATCGGCCTGTACGACCACTCGTTCGGAGCGAAATCAGCCGACTCGTGCAACGCCCGCCCGATCGACGCATGCTCCCCCGGACGCGTCAACGCATGCGTCACCAGCCGCTCTTCACCGAACTCCGGATCGCCGAAGGGACGGAAGCCCCACTGCCCCGGAGCCGGCAACACCCCCGGATCCGGCAGCATCCCCGGCTCACTCGTCAGCCACTGCCCGGCCCGACGCTCCCAGTCCGGATCCTCGGCGAACGCCACCTGCGGACGCCCCGTGTCCTCCGGATCCACCCACTCATAACCCAGCGCATCCATCGACACCGTGGTCACGCCGGCGCGATGCGCCACCAACCGCGGCAACACCGCCAGACCGCCGCCCCCGTTCGGCGTCAACAACACCACCGGAACCCCAGCGGGACGCTCCGGATCCCCGGCAATCACCTCCGCGACATGGCCAGGACCCACCAGAGTCGACGCCCCACCAGGCCCGACCGGCAGATACAGCCCCTCAGGACCGCCCTCGGCCACCACCACATGCACCGGCCCACTCACCGGAGTGGACTGCTCCTCGAACGGCTCCTGGCCCTCGCCCGGCTCCGCAAGACGCAACCACGACCGCGACAAATCAAAATCGCCCAGCCGCTGCCCGGTGTAGTTGCGCCCCGACCCGAACGAACCGGCCAAACGCGTCTCCGGCGCATACACCAGCCCACCGGACGGCGCCGCCGACGGAACCGACGCCTGCCCCCACGCGGAAGCAGACCCGGCCCCCGCCGGCACGGATTCCTGGCCCCACTGCCCGCCGAAGCCACCCCGCGGCATCTGCGAACCCTTGGTGTGACTGACCCTCCCCGAAGAACGGGACGTGGACTGCCCGGCAGTGTCGGCGGCGGTGTCGCGGACGTCCTCGGCCACGGCCGTGCCGGCCGCGTTCATCGTGGTGACCGCATCCGGCTGCCTGGTGGCCAGGGGCTGGCGGAGCAGCACCGTGGACGCGGTCGTCGGCGCGGTGGGTATCGGCGGGTTCTTGACGAGATCGCGGCTCGGCTGGGGGCGCTGCCACTCCTTCATCACCCAGTGGCCGGGCTGCCCGGTCTCCCTCTCCGGCAGCAGCGTCAGCCGCCAGGGGCCGGAATCGCCGTCCGCCTGCACGAACTCCGTGTCGCCCGTGTAGTACCACACGTCACGCCCGGTGAGGTTGGACAGCTCCTGGGCGAGCCCTTCGGGCACCGGGAACGGCAGGATCACGGGGGACTCGACCTGACGTACGTAATCCCAGGCACCGGAGCGGTACATCAGCTCAAGAACGCCCTGCCAGCTCGGGTACACCGATCCGTTCGGCAGGTCCAGGATGGGGGAACCGTCGTCATGGACCCCCACGTTGAAGACCACGGCCGGCCGGGGCACCGGCTTTCCGGCCCGGTCCTTCGGGAACCACGGAGCGGGCTCCCAGCTATCGGAACCGTCCCACTGCACCTCGCTCAGGTCCAGCAGCCCTTCGATCTCGGCACCCGCCCAGTCGAAGCCGCCGACCCTCGGGATCCTGGACTCCTTGGGGGGACGGTCCCAGGGCAGGATCGCCGAACCGAGCGCTTCCATCCGCACGGCTTGCAGCTCGGGCGCGGTGGTGCCGCGGAGCCAGACGTTCGCGCGCGCGGCGATCTGCACCAGCTCCGCGCGCAGGTCCCGTTCGGACTCGCCCTCCTGGTCGCTCTGCTCCAGCCCCGTGACCTCGCGTGCCAGCTCTTCGGCCCGCTGGTCTCCCAAGTCCCGCACCATGCCCTCGGCGCGCACGTACGCCCAGAAGAGGCGGCCGTTCTGCTCCTGGGTCAGCTTGGAGCCCTCCGGCATGTCGAAGCGGTCGAGCACCTCGAACAGCTCGGGGACGTCGGCTTCCTCCATCAGCTCCCAGGCGGCCTCCAGCAGCGGCGTCCCGCCCTGCTCGGCATGGGGCTCGGACAGCAGCTCGGACAACTGCTGCCGGGGGTTGTGCTCCCACACACTCCGCGCGGACTTCAGCGCGTCCTCGTGGAGCGTGCGCTCCTCCTCGCTCAGCAGGCCGGACTGCCGGGGGAGGTACGCCCCGTGCGGCTGCGTGTCACCCCTGCGCGCCAGCAGGTGCAGCAGCTCCATACGGAACGGGGTGTACCTGTCGAGCAGTTCGTCGTTCTCCCGCATCCGCTCCACGGCGCCGATGCCGGCCACCAGCGGGAGATAGCGGGACTCGTCCTTCTCGATCTCCGGAGTGAACAGCTCTCGCAGCGCGCTCACCAGCACGGTCATCCGCTGCCGCGCCGCCACGACCCCCTCCTGGGTACCGCTGGTGTCCTCCAGACCGGCGACCGACAAGAGCTGATCGAGCCGCTGCGGCCCCGGCTCGGGGAAGAACTTCCTCGAACCGGACAACAGGCCCTTGGGGGAAGCGGCGTGCGCGTGGGCGATGCGCAGATTCTCGGTGCCCGCACCGAGAATGGTCAGTCCTGCCGCCCCGGTGGGCCCCCCGATCGGCTTCCCGCCCATGGTGGAGGCGATCTGCGCGATGGACTTGGTCCGCAGCGGGTCGTCCACCTCCGGCACGGTGCCGAGGAGGTGGTGCGCGTAGTAATCGCGACCGGTGCCGCCGAAGCAGGACTTCGCGTAGAAGTCGTAGCCGTCCGGCAGCCCCAGCCGCTTGAAGGAGTCCACGATGAACCGCGCCGCTTCCACGCTCCACATCTCGGTGGAGCCGGAGCCGTGCGCGACCGTCAGAAGCCCGGGCAGCCCGTGCGCGGCGAACATCGCCACCGCCGACCCGACAGGCCGCTTCTCGTAGCCGAGGATCACTTGGCCCCGCGCCGTGAACACCGTGTGCGCCACCCAGTCGTGCAGCACCTTGGCGCCGGCCGAAGCGGGCAGAGCGCTTTCCTCATCAGCGAAGCTGCCGACGTACATGAGCCGGCCGTTCTCGCCGCTGGCACCGAACCAGCGCTTCATCCCGCTCTCGGGGAGCAACTGCCCGTCCCAGGCCGTCCACCTCCGGTCGGGCTGGGGGTCGAAGGGCTTGCGCACCTCCCCGATCCAGCCCCACTCGCCCACCGCCGGACGCTTGGTCTCCGGGGCACCCCGGCCCTGGTAGATCATCGCCAGCCGGTGTCCGCCCAGCTCCTCGTCGAAGTGGAGCGTGCCCTCGCCGGTGGCGACCACGATCCGGCGGTCCATGAGGCGGCTGACCTCGCGCAGGAAGGGCAGATGGTCCCGGCCGGCGAACGGATGGACCCAGACGACCGGCACGTCCGAGGGCAGCGCCCCCAGCTCAGGATCGGCCTTCAACAGCTCCGCCGTCTGCTGGGCGTTCAGCGCCCGGTACCCGGTCTCCGGGTCACGGGGAAGGTGCCCCAGCTCCCAGTGCTCCTCCAACGGCCCCGGCTGCTTCACCCCGTTGAGGGTGTCGCCGCCGAGGAGCAGTCCGCCCTGGCCCAGCCTGCCGACCACCGTGTACGCCGTCTCCGGCCAGTGCACCGGCAGTTCGGACACCGGCACCCGGCGGCCGTCGGCCTCCTGCCGGTACAGGCCCAGCCGGTGCGGCAGCACCCGCTCCACCTGCTCGGGAACCAGCACGCGGCTCTGGGCGGTACCGGAGGGACCGAGGGTGCGCGTGTCGGGGTGCAACGCCGGATGGCTCGCCGGGTCGACCATGACCGGGTCCGCCGGGGCGTCCTCCATCGACACGTCCGCGGTATCGGAGGCGGCGTCCTCCGCGTCCGACATCTCCACATCGGAGCCGGAATCCGACGAGGGGAAGAGGACGGTGTGCGACTCCTGCCCGGCGACGTCCACGGCGTCCTGCGGCACGGCGTCGTCGGCCGCTGCGTCCTGCGGCACGGCGTCGTCGGCCACTGCGTCCTGCGCCACGGTGGCGTCGGAGGCCGCGTCGTCTTCCGCCGTCGACCGCGCTTCCGCCCTGTCGTTGAACGTCACGAGGCTGCTGTACGCGGGACCGGCCGGAGTGCGCTCGGTGACGGACCAGCGTGCCGGGAAGTTGGGGTCGTGGCTCGGGTAGGTAAGGAGGTACGAACGGCCGTCACCGCCGGGGAGCTGGTACTCGGTGCTGCTCCCGGTGTACGCGAACGTCCGGCGGCCGGTGAAGTCCGAGTGCGGCTGCTGCACATGCCGGTAGGGCAGGCCCGGTATGTGGAAGACGACCGGGTCATCGAGCCCGAGTTCGAGAATGCGACGGTCCATGGCCAGCAACGCCGTGAACTCGTCGTCGGGTACGGGAATGCGACTGCCCCAGGCCGGGACGGCCACCATCACCTGAGCGGTGTGGGGGTCCAGTTCGGACTTCCACACGAAGGGGCGGACCCCCTCCGCCATCCAGGGCGCCCGGTGCTCCGCCACGTGCGTCGGCAGCGTCGCGTCGTATGCGAGGACCTTGTCGAGCCGGAAGCCGCCGGGCACGGGGTCGCCGTGGTTGCGCCCCTGCACCCGGCCGGACGGGCCCCGCTGCAGCGTCGCGTCGTCGAGCGCGCCCAGCGTCTTCAGATGGAAGGCGCCGAGCACGGCGGGGTCGGTGACGTCCCGATGATCGGCGATCGCCCGGCCGACGAGGTCCATGAGGTCCGGCACCGCGTCTTCCCGAAGCTGCCGGTCCCACGCCTCCACCGGCGGCAGGTGCAGCACCTTCTGGGCCAGTCTCCGCGCCTCGGCCTCGGGCAGGTCGAGGAAGCCGGACGCGCCGGCCTTCGCCCAGACCGCCCGGCCGATGTCGTCGATGGTGACCTCGGCGTCCGGGCGCAGCGACAGGAAGCGACGCACCTCCGCCGCGCTGCTGCGGTCGAACCGGCCACGCGGCATGAGGGTGTCCACGGCGACGGACAGCGAGGGACCCCCCAGCGCGGAGGAGAGCGTCGGGTTCCCCGAGGAGTGCAGCTTCCTCCACGCGTCGTCCAGCACCTTCCGGTAGTGCTGGGGCCCGGGCGTCTTCTGCTCGGCCGAGAACCCGGAGTGGCGGCGCGCGAGCTGGGTCCACATGTCCATCCGGAACTCGGTGACATCGCCCAGCACCGGGTCGTTCGCACGGAGCGTCTCCAGCGCGCCGATCTGCTGCACGTACCGCTTCCAGCGGTCCCGGTCGTCTTCGAGCTCCGTGCCGAAGACCTGCCGCAGCGCCTGCACCAGGAGCAGCGACACATGCCGGAGCTGCGAGCCCGTCCGCCCCGACTCCGGGGTCAGCTGCGCCCAACGGGTCACACGGTCGAGGTCGGCACCCTTCGGCTCCGCGGTGAAGACACGCATGTAGGCGCGCTGACCGGCCGGCACCTTCAGGCCGAGCGTCTCGCGGTCGTCCCCCAGGGTCCCTTCGGTGCTGAGGCCGCGGAACCTCAGCTTCACGCCCGGAGGCGCGTGCTCCTGGGCGGTGTTGACCGCGTACTGCAGGTCCGGCTTCTGCTTCAGCGGATTATCCACCTCGGGGATCGGCTGGTTGGAAATCTGCCGACGCCTCGGGTCGCCCGCCGCGGCCCCGTAGCACTTGATCGCGAAGACTTCGTAGTCGGGAGGAAGCTCCCCGCGGGCCATCTTCTCCATCGCGACGCGCACCGACGGGTGTCCCCCGATGTAGCGGCCGGACGCCTTGGCATCGAGGATCTCGGCACTGCCGTCCCGCAACGGCACCAGCGAACCGCCGGGGTACCCGTGCATGTAGAACTTCAGGGACGGGGGCAGCTTCCCGAGGGACTCGCTGGACAGCACCTCGCTCCGGCCGCCGGCGGAATCCACCAGATACCGGACGTACTTGACCCCGGAGGCCGACGCCACATCGCCCTCACGCTCACGCGCCTGGTCGTGGTCCGGAATGGCCATCGTCCCGACCGGACGCTGAGCACCGTCCCCGACCAGGTGGTCGTCGATGTCGCTGTCGCGGAACACCCGGCCCGACGTACCCACGTGTTCACGGTTCCCGGCGGCACGCGAGGGGTCCTGAGGTTCGAAGGGCAGCCAGTCCCCTGTGGACCACGTGGGGTTCCGGTCCACCAGCGCCGGGTACTGCCTCCCGTCGCCCGAATCCCACACTTCCCCGGAACCGACCGGTACCCACACCGTCCGCTGGAGCCGGTTGGCCAGGTCGTAGCCGATGTTCGACATGCCCATCCGGGACGCCGCCAGCACCACGGGGACGTCGGGCGGCAGCTCCGCCAGACGCCGGTCGTCGAGCAGAGTGCCGGCCAGCGTCTCCGTGTCCAGGGCATACGACAGACCGGTTACCACACCGAGGTTGAGGTCGTTTTCCTCATCGGGGACGACCCAGTACGCGTCGGGCCCCCACGGCGCGGGGCGCTCCCACATCAACTGCTTCTGCTGACGGGGCCATTTCCGGTACATGCGCAGGGTGTCGGGCTCCAGGCGGTCCAACGACCTGCCCGACCAGTTCAGACCGAACCACTGCCGTCGGCGCACACCGTGCCCGTCCACCGTCTCGCGGACGAGCCGGTACCTGTCGGACAGCAGCTCCCGCCGCGCCGCCGGAGTGGCGGCCGAGTCGTAGGCCGCCATGAGCGCGGTCTTGGCGTCCTCAGCAGTCGTGAAGCCGGTGGGCTGCGGCGCGGCCACCGAGCGCACGCCGGGGCCCGTCACCCGACCGGTGCCGGAGACGGAGTCCTCCTCGGAGACCGGCGTCGTGGCCGTGTCCGCATCCGCCGCCTCGGCCGACTCCGCCGACTCCGGGGCGTCCACCCACTCCTCGCCCGACTCCGCCGACTCCGGAGCGTCCACCCACTCCTCGGCCGCGTCCTCGGCACGCTCCCGCCCTGCGTCGGCCAGACCCGTGCCGAAGGCGTCGGAGGTGGACTGCTCCTGGGCCGACCAGTGCGCGGGCAGTGTCGGCGGCGCGAAGAGCGTCAGGTGGGACGTGACGTAACGGGAGCGGGAGTCGTCGAGCGCGTCCCGCAGCCAGTCCTCGCCTTCGGCGTCCCGGCCGGCGACGAGGGACTCGTGCGCACGGCCGGCGCGCTCCAGGGCCGGCCCCGCCTCCGCCTCGAAGGCGAGGCGCGCGGGCAGTTCCGCCGCGATGTCGTCGAACCGCTGGTCCCAGGACCACACCAGCCCCGACAGATCCTCTGGCCGCTCGGCGATCCGGCCGAAGACGCCCTCGAAGGCGGCGCTCACCTGCTGCCGGGTGTCCGCACGCAGCCGGTCGCCGGCCTCCGCCGACAGCGGCCGCGCGCCGGGATCCGCCTGCCAGGCCGCGAGGTGGGCGTCGACCATCCGGTCGGCCTGGGTGTGCGCGCTCTCCCGGGCCTGGTTCAGCAGCAGCCACGAGTGCAGCCGTGAGGGCGCGGTCAGCTCACGGTAGGCGGACTCCCAGCGCCGTACGCGCTCGGCCGGGGTGTCGGCCGCGCTCTCGCGCGTGCCGCCCGACTCCGCCGCGCCGGGCTCGGCCGACGTCTCCCCGGAGACCTCGCCGGAGACCTCGCCGGAGACCTCGCCGGGGGCGGGCCTCTCCCCGAGGTGCTCGTCGAACAGGCCGAGAGCCCCCTGCACCATGCCGGTCTCCAGAGACCCGCGCAGCGCTTCCGGCAGCTCGGGGCTGATGTCGAAGCGGGCGGAGAACGCCCCGGTCATGTCCGGCTGCTCCGCGCTCCAGGACGACAGCACGTCCTCGGCGTCCCGTACGGCCCGGCGCTCCGCGCCCTCCCTCGCGGCCTGCACCGCGAGACGCTCGGGGAGCCGCGCGGCGAACGCGTCGAACCGCTCCCGCCACCGGCTGCCGAGCTGCTCCGCGCCGTCGCCGCTCAGCGACGCGTCCTCGAACTGGCCGGTGAACGCGGCGCCCAGCTCGCGCAGCGCGCGGGCGAGCACGGCGGAGCGTCCTTCCTCGGAGAGCCGGGGCCACGCGGGACGGCCGGACGGGACGGACTGGTCCTGCGAAACGGACTGGTCCTGCGGGACGGACTGGTCCTGCGGTACGGACTGGTCCTGCGGTACGGACTCGTCGCGCGGGGCGAACGCGGACAGCAGCGCGCTTCCGTACTCGCCCGGTTCCTCGCCGAAGCTGTCGGCGCTCGCCGCGAAGTGGTCCCGGAAGCGGTCCAGTTCCGACTGCCGTCCGGCACGCAGGTCGAGGTCGTTCCGCAGCGACCCGGTCAGCTCGTCCAGCTTCTCCTGGATCTCCCGCAGCCTCTCCTGCGGGTCCCGGTGGGTTCCGGCACCGGCGGTGACCTGCGCGACGGCCTCGGCCGCCCGGCGCTCGAAGGCGGGCAACGCCTGGTCGCGCACGGTGTCGAGGACCGCGTCCGATACGGCGAAGGGCAGCGCTTCCGCCCGCTCGCCCAGCGAGCCGCGCCAGTCCTCGAAGGTGCGCTGGAACGCCTCCCGCGCGCGGTCGAGGGCGGCCTGCTCCTCGGCTGCCCGGCCGGCCTGCTCAGAGACAGAGCTCTCCCCGGAGACCGGAGCCTGCTCGGAGACAGAGCTCTCCCCCGGGACCCGGACCTGGTCCGAAGCCGGAACCCGGGCCTGCTCCGAGGCCGGGCTCTGCTCCGAAGCCGGGAGCTCTTCGCCCGCCCGGCTCCGGTCCCCCGACCGGTGCGCGGCGAGCCGCGCGTCGAACTCCCGGAACACCCTGGCCTGTTCGGTGCGCCAGGCCGGGACACGCCAGTCGCCCTGCTCCACGTACGACGGGGCGGGGACGAGCAGCGCCTCGATGTCCGTGCCGGTGCCGGAGCCGAGCTCGCCCCACGGGTCGTTCAGCGGGTCGGCGGCCGAGGAGTGCGTCAGGTACGCCTCGACGTACTGCTCACGTACCTCGCGCATCCGCTGCCGCGCCCAGTGAGCGGCGCGCCGGTCGAGGGTGACGGTCTGCTCGTACTCCCGCGCGCCCAGGAAGCCGGACAGCTCCCAGTACGCGGCGTTCCTGACGCCCGCGCTCTCGCGCAGCGCGTCCAGCTTGCCGGCCAGCACGGTGTTCGCCCGCTGGACCGCGCGGGGGTCCTGGGCGGGCAGCGCCCGCCTGTGCTCCCGTACGAGCTCCGCCTTCCGGTCCTCGAACCAGGAGCGCAGCTCGGGGTGCCAGCCGTGCTCCGGCTTCCGGGCCTCCGCCAGCCGGCCGATCCCACCGTGCAGCTCGCCCATCCGCTCGGCCCCGTACATCAGCCTCAGGGCCGCGGTCCTGGCGTACTGCTGCAGGCGCGCACGCTCGGCCGCCGGGTCCTGGAGGGCGGCGGCCGCCCTCCAGTCGGCAACGTAGCTCTCCCGGAGCCGGTCGACGGCGCCGCGGTGCCAGACGCGCGCTGAACGGTCCCATTCCGGGCGGCCCTCGGTGAGCAGGACCGGCATGTCGTACTGCCGCCGGATCGTCAGCGCCTCGTCGAAGGAGCGCCGGGCGTCCAGGTCCGACCGCCAGTCGCTGATCGCCTGCTCGATACGCGGCCCGAACTCGGTGACGAGCGCGGCCTTCGCCGCCTCGGGAACGGCGCCGTCCTCCTGCGGCACCGCGCCCATGGCGGCGCGGAGGTCCTCCCTGACCCGGTCCGCGAAGGCCGAGCCCATGAAGTGCCCGCGCGTGCCCCGCGTCCACGGGCCGGCCGGAACGAGGTCGTCCGCGAACGCCTCGTCCGCCGCCCTGTCGGCGACGGTCTGCCGGCGCAGGTCCTGGAGCCCCTCGTGGAGCCGGGCGACCGCGTCCTGCCCCGGCTCGCTCGTCGCGGCGTCCTGTCCGGCGGACATCCTGCTGTCGGCGAACCACTCGCGCAGCGGCTCGATCCGCTGCCCGACGCGGTGCGGGGGCCGTTGCAGCTCCGCGTAGTCGGCGAGGTGCCGGTCGAACTCGCGGTACGCCTCCTCGCGCCGCGGAATGTCCTCGGGCAGCGACGACAGCGCCGCGTCGGCCTCGTTCTCCGCCGCGGCCTGGGCCTCGGTGCGCGGCAGCGGGGGAAGCTGCCCGGCTCCGCGCCCGCCGGCGGGCGAAGCGACCTCCTCCAGCAGGGTCAGCGCCTCGGGCGCGACCCGCTGCGGTGCGGTGAACGCCTCGTCCGCGACGTCCTCGACGGACGGCTGGTAGGCGCGGTGCGTCTCGACATTCAGATGCGCGACGTCGACCTCGTACACGGGCGGCAGCGACGTACGGGCGGACGCCGGCCGGCTCTTCTGCGCCGAGGCCTCCTCGCGCAGGAGGACGTCCCGGTACCGCTCCAGCATCCCGCGCCGCCACTCGGCCTGCTCCCAGGACTCCGTCCGGCTCTCGTCCCGGCCCTGGCTCTGGCCCTGGCCCTGGCTCTGGCCCTGGCCCTGGCTCTGGCTCTGGCTCTGTTCCTGGCTCGGGCTCTTCTCCTGCGCGGCGGTGGCGTTCTTCCCGTCGGCCGCTGGTACGAGGGACTGCTGCTGGACGCCCTCGGGCGCGGGAGCAGCCGATTCCGCGTGCTGCGGGCCGGTCCCGGGCTCCACGGGGCCGGAGTTGGTGACGTCCGAACCCGTGCTCTCGGCGGGGTCGGGCACCGTCCCGTCGGAACCGCTCTCCCGGGCCTGGCCGGACTCCGCGCCCGCTTCGCCTGCGGGCCGCTCCTCCGTCGGGAGGGTGTACTCCCAGGGCTTGGCCCGCTCCGATTCGACGTGGTCGGCGAAGGCGTTCTCGTGCTTCCTCTGGTGGTCGACCCACGCCTTGCTGTCCTTGGCGTCACGGCCCGGCGAGAAGATCTCGTCGTACGCGCTGACGGTCTCCTCTTCGAAGTTCCCGCCGATCCGCTTCACGGCCCCGTCGTCCACGTTGAAGTGGAAGGCCATGTCGTCGGGGTGGCCGAGCAGGTTCTGGAAGTCCCGCGCCGCGTAATGGACGGTCTCCTGGAGCCCCGCCTCACGCTCGATGCGCGCCGGCAGGGTCTCCGCCAGCTCGTCCTCGACCGTCGACCACGCGCGGTCCGTGTGGTGGAAGGAGGTGGAGTACCAGTCGGAGAAGGCCGATTCGACGTCCTTCTTCCACTCCTCCGTCAGACGCTCACGGCCCGCCTCGCCCAGCGGCCTGTTGTTGGCGAAGTCCTCTTCGTACGCGTCCAGCGCCCTGGCGAGCCGCTCCTCGGCGGCCCGCCCGCGCCAGTCCCTGACCTTGCCGAACTCGATGCGCTCTTCCACCGCACGGGGACGGGTCATGGCGTCGAAGGTGTCTTCCACCCAGTGCTTGAAGGGCCGGCCCGACAGATCCAGGCCGAGGGCCTCCGCCTGCGCGGCCAGCTCCGCGTGGGTGGTCCTGATGTCCTTGGCCAGGTCCTCCCTGACCCGCGCCTCGACGGTCTCGTCGAGGCTCAGCGTGCCCTGCTGATGCTCCAGGACGTCACGGCGGTGCTCGAACGCCTCCTCGGCCTGCCGCACATACCCCTCGCGGTCGGCGAAGCCCCGTATCCTGCCCGGCATTCCCTCGCGGAGGCCGTCGGCCATGTCCTGCAGCGCCGTATCGCGCTCCGCCAGGTACACCTCCCGCGCGTGGGAACGGGACTCCTTCAGCCGCTGCGCGTGCTCGACCAGTTCCCGCTGCCTGAGCAGGTCGGCCTCGGACGCGGTCCCCGCCGCCAGCTTGTCGCGCACTTCCTCCAGGCGCTCGCGCTCGGCGGCCAGCCGCTCCTCGGCCCGGCGGAAGTTGGCCATAGCGGGACCGGGGCGGTGCTGGGCGTACGCGCTGTCCACAGCCTGGGTGTAGTCCGCGAGCGTGCGCTTCCACAGCTCGTGCAGCGTGCTGGGTATCTCCGCGTCCCCGTTCGCGCCGCTCTCGTCCGACACCTCCCGGGCGATGCCGGTGTCCTCGTCGAACTCCAGGCGCGCGTTCGGGTCGCGGAACGGGTCGTCCTCCGGCAGGAGCGCGCTGCGGTACGGGTCGGTCGCGCGAAGGTCCTCCAGCGCCCGCTGGAAGTCCTCCTTGGCGAGACCGGCGTACCGCTCCCGCTCCGAGGCGTGCGCGAAGCGCTCCGGCAGCCCGGCGCGTATCTCCCTGTGCAGATCGCGCCAGAACCCCTCAGGGGCCCTGACCGCGTTGGAGTCCTGGGCCAGCTTCGCGTACGCGTCGCTGAGCTGCTCCCGGTACTGCCGCTCGATCTCCTGCCTGACCGGGCCGTCCTCCGGCACGTACCCGCCGCCGAACAGGTCCTCGCCGGCGAACTGCCGGGCCGCGTGGTCGACTTCCGGGCCGACGTCGCCGACCGTCCGCTCGAAGTTCTCCTCGATGGCGAGCCGGTTCTCGTACGCCTCGTTGCGCTGCGCGCGGAACACGGCCCAGCGCTCGTTCTTCAGCCACTCGGGATCGGCCGCGCGCGGGGCGCTGTCGAAGTGCAGCCCCCGCTGTTCGAGGTGGTCGACGAAGCGGTCCCACCTCTCCAACTCCGCCCCGTACGCGGCGGCGTGGTCGGCGGCTTCCGTGCCGGGGGCGTCCTTGCCGGCGGCGTCCGTTCCCGTGTCGTGCGGTGTGTGCGGCTCCCTGATCACCTCGTTCGTGAGCGCGGCGGCCGGGAGGTGGTTGCCGCGCAGGTACTCGGAGGCGACGAGCTCGACGACCTCGTCCGGCCGCGCCACGACGCCCAGCGGCTCCTCGTCGGGCGCCACCTGGCGCAGCCGGTCCCAGACCATGTCCCGCGCCGTGGCGAGCGCCTCGTCCCGGCTCCCCGCGGGCAGCCTGGGGTCGTTGAGGCGGGCGCGCGCGGCGTCCAGGTCGAAGCGCTGGGCACGCGGGCCGGGTACGGACGTCCCGTCCGGCGTGGCCGGCCCGGTCCCGGCGGTGCCTTCGCGGCCTTCGTGGCCGGGGGCCGCCTGCCGGCCTGCGCCCGCTCCGGGAGCGTCGGCGACAGGCACGCTGGAACCGCCGCTGACCTCGTCGGCCGCGGCGGGACGCCCGGTCCCCGGGCCCGTACCGGCCCGGTCCCCCGCCGATGCGGCGCCCTCGGGCGCCTGCTCCCCGGTCCGTCCGGGCTCGGCCGGGGACTCCGGCTGCCTCTGCGGCGGCGGGGCGCCTCCCTCGGTGGGCTTGGGCGTCTCCAGTTCCGTGGCGGTGCCCGACCCCTGGTTCATCCGCTGGCCGCCACCGGCCTCCGGCCCGCCGGCGCCCGTGTTGTGGGAGGTGCCCTTGACGTCGGCGAGGGTGGCGGGACGGTCGTACCCGGCGCCCTTGCCCGGCTTCTTCGCCGCCCGCGGCCCGCTCTCCGGGGACTCCGGGCCGGGACGCTCTGCGGCGCCCTTGCCCATCCGCGCGGCCACGCCGTACGGGTCGTTCTGCGGACCACCCAGAGGGCGCCCGCCCTCGGGCGTGCCCTCCGCGCGCGTGCCCGGGGTCTCCGGCTCCGCGTCCGAGGAGCCGGGACGCCCCTCGGCCTCCCGCGCGTCCATACGCTCGCGCACCCCGTACGGGTCCCGCATCTCCCCGCCGAGAGGACGCTCGCCCTCGGACGCCCGCTGCGCACCCGGGGCCTCGGGCCCCGCCTCCGAGGAACCGGGACGCCCCTCAGCGCCGCGTGCGTCCATCCGCCCGCGCACGCCGTACGGGTCCCGCATCTCCCCGCCGAGAGGACGCTCGCCCTCGGACACCGGCTTCGACGACGTACCGGGACCGTCCGGCGTCTCCTCCTGCGCGGAACCGCGCCGCGCGTCGGGACCGCGCGCGTCCATCCGCTCGCGGACCCCGTACGGGTCCTTCACCTCGCCGCCGAGAGGGCGCTCGCCCTCGGGCGCCCGCTGCGCAGCCGGGGTCTCCGCTCCGGCCTCCGAGGAACCGGGACGCCCCTCGCCGCCGCGCGCGTCCATGCGCTCGCGCACGCCGTACGGGTCCCTCCCCTCCCCGCCGAGCGGGCGCTCGTCACCGACCAGCCCCTTCGACGAGGTACCGGGAGCGTCCGAGGACGCCTCGCCCGGCGCCCCGGGACGGCCCTCGTCACCGCCGCGGGCGTCCATCCGCTCGCGGACGCCGTACGGGTCCTTGATCTCCCCGCCGAGTTCCCGGCCACGGGAGACGGGGCCCCTCGGCTCGGGCAGCGCCTTCGTGTCCAGCCGCTCGATGCCGAGCTTGTCGAGCCGCTTGAAGAAGCTGGACTCGACGGCGCTGACGTGGGCCTTGTCGCCCGAGCGGTGCGCGTCGAGAAGCCTCTGCTCCCAGCTCGCCACCTCGCGGTTGCCCATGCCGCCGTCCTTGGCGTGCCAGGCCAACTGCTGCGAACGCTCCGGCTCGTGGGGCCCGGTCGGCCTGCCGCCCTCGCCCTGCTCCTGCTGGGCAGGGGGCGCCGACGCGTCCGGCGACTCGTGCCCCGGGCCGGACTTGCCGGCCTGGCCCACCGGCGGCTTGGCGACGGGAGGACCGGCCGTGCCGGCGGACGGCGTCAGCGGCCCCGAGACACCGGACTGCGCCGGGTCGGAACCCTGCGGCGCGGGGGTCTCGCCGTGCTGCTCGCCGTGCTGGGAGCCCGGCTGCTCGTGCGAGCCGGCTCCGGGCGGGGCCTCCTGGCCGCCCGTCCCCGGCGTGTCCGGCTGCCCCTGGTGGGACTGGCCGGTGCCCGCGCGCTCGCCACTGCCGGGCGGCGGCGCGCCCACCTCGTCGGACTGGCCCGGCTGGTGCTCTCCGGGCGCCTTGGCGGGCGGCGGCGGGGCATGACCCTCCTCGCCGCCCGGCGCCTTGGCCGGGGGCGGCGGCGCGACCGTACCGTCAGCCGCCTCACCGGTACCCGGCGCCTTCGCAGGCGGCGGAGGCGCGACCGTGCCGTCACCCACCTCACCGGTACCCGGCGCCTTGGCGGGCGGCGGAGCCTGGCTCACGTCGCCCGGCGACTTCGACGTAGGCGGCGGCGTCTCACCGGCCTCGCTGCCCGGCGCCTTGGCGGGCGGCGGCGGGGCATGACCCACCTCGCCCGGCGACTTCGACGCGGGCGGCGGCGTCTCACCCGCCGCCTCACCCGGCGCCTTCGCCGGCGGCGGAGCCTGGCTCAGGTCACCCGGCGACTTCGACGTGGGCGGCGGCGTCTGGCCCGCCTCGCTGCCCGGCGCCTTGGCCGGGGGCGGCGGGGCCACCGTCCCGTTGCCCGCCTCGTTGGCGGCCGGAGTGTGCGGTGTGCCCGGAGCGTGCGGCGCGGCGGGCGCGCCGGGCGAACCCGGTGTGCCCTGCGTACCCGGAGCGTGCGGCGGCGCGGGCGTGCCCGGGACACCCGGCGCGCCCGTACCCGGCGTGCCCGTCTCCGGTGTGGCGGGCGTCGGGTTGCGCGGGACCGGCGGGGGCGCGTGCGTGGCGCCGTTCCCCGGCGCGCCCTGGCCGAAGGCGCCCTCGTTCGGGTTGGGCATGCCCACGTCCGACGGGTTGCGGACGGAGCCGGGAGCGCCCGGCTCGAACGCCGACTGCCCTCCGCCCTGCGGCGGCCCCTGACCGGGGCCGAAGCCGTCGGTGTTGGGGGTCGGCATTCCGGTGTTCCCCGGGCCGCGCCACGTTGTCCCGGACAGCGGCGACCCCTTGCCGCCTCCGACATCAGCCCCGCTGTTCGCCTGGTATTTGTCCAGCTTGGACAGCGTGTCCATCATGCTGTTGCGGAACGACGGGGGCGGCCCTCCCTTGCCCAGGCCGCCCTTCACGCCTCCGCCCATGAGGCCGCCCATGCCCGCGCCGAGCCCGCCGAAGAGGCCCATCATGGGCCCCTCCATGGACCAGTCGGTCTCGTACTCCCCGCCCACGGCGGCCGCGGCGCCGTGCCCGGCCGCCTCGTCGATGCCCAGCGTGAGCCCGGCGCCGAGTGCCCCGCCCGCACCGATGTTGAACGACAGCGAGTTGCTGAGAGCGGTCCCGATGGACCGTGAGATCTCCCTGGTGAACTGCACCAGCGTCGCCGCGAACCGGCCCACCGTCTGACCCAGCGTCCTGGCCACGTTGACCAGGAGGGTCGCGAGCCTCGCCGCCATGGACGCCATGACGCTGAACAGCGATCCGATGCCCATGGTGGCGATCCCCAGCACGAAGCTGAGGATGTTCTGCAGAAGGGCCTGTTCCTTCTGCTTGGCTATCTCCTTGGCCTGGTCCATGATCGCGTCGGCGTACTGGTTGATCGCCTCGCCGATCTTCCAGACGGCGTCGATGACGTCTTTCCACTTGCGCTGGAGCCCCAGCATCGCGCTGGTCGCCGAGGAGTTCGCCCCGCCCGACCAACTCATGCCCGACAGCGAGTTGTTGAGGGTCGACACCATGTCGTGCAGCTGGTCACCGAACCTGATCCACTGGTTTCCCAGATTCCAGATGCGATCGATGTCCAGGCCCTCGAGCTCATCCCGCCAGTTCGCCACGGCCCGGTCCCCTCCTCACCACTGCACACAACACGGCAACAACGCCTGCGGGCGCCGGGCCGGCAGCTCCACGGCCCGCCCGGCGCCCGTTCCCGGATCTACTCCGGGGATCCGTCCCGTTCCTCGTCCAACGCCACCTGCACCACGGTCGGCTGACGCCGCCTCCGGATGAGCTGGCCGCGCCCCGGCGGACGCTGGTATGCCCGGTGGTCGCCGAGCAGCGCGCCCTCCCGGTGGTCTCCGGAGAGCAGCAGCCCGTCGGTGTCCAGCTCCCGCAGACGGGACAGCAGCGGGTCCGACATCACGGAACGGCTCGCGCCGCCGACCCGCCGGGCCAGCACCAGGTGGAGACCGATCTCCCCGGCCTGGGTGATGTAGTCGGCCAGTCCCGCGAGCGGGCCCCGGTTCATCGGACCGCCACTGACAAGATCGTAATCGTCCGCGATCACATACAGCTCCGGTCCCTCCCACCAGTCACGCTGCTTCAGTTGACGGGCGGTGATGTCCGGGGGCGGCATGCGGTGGCGCAGCGTGTCCAGCAGCACGCTCGCCTGCCGTCCCACGAGGTCGGCGTCGCCGCCCTGGGCGCCGATGTACTCCTCCGGCACGGCGTCCAGCAGCCCGCGCCGGTAGTCGATCACCATGAAGCGCACTTCGCGCGCGGTGTGCCGTTCGGCGAGGCCGCGCATCCAGCTCCGCAGGAACGCGGTCTTGCCCGAGCCCGAGTCGCCGAAGACCACGAAGTGCGACTGGCCGCGGGTCATGTCCAGACCCACAGGGCGCAGGTCGACCTCGCGCAGGCCGATGGGCACCTCGCCCTCCAGCAGCGCGGGGTCCTGGCCCTCCCAGCGCCGCCCCTCACCGGACGTGGCGGAGACGGCGGCGGCCAGGTCGGTCGCGCTGACCAGTTCGGGCAGGACGCGCAGCGCCTGCGGCGCGGGACGCTTCCACGACTCGGCGATCCGGGAGACCAGCGTCGCCTGGGCCTCCGCGATCCGCTGCGTGCCGTCCTCGCCGTCCAGGCGCGGCAGGGCGATGTGGTGCACCAGGCCGTTGCCGGCGAGGCCGCGCCCCGGCACGCTCTGGCCGAGCTGGCGGGCCGCACGGCGGTTGACCTCCGACTCGGAGGGGTCGTTCAGCCGCAGTTCGAGACGGCCCGGGATGGCATCGCGGAGGTTGGGACGGACCTCCTGCCAGCGGTTGGCCGTCAGCCACAGGTGCACGCCGACGCCCAGACCGCGGGTGGCGATCTCCGTGACCACTCCGGCGAAGGAGTCGTCGGAGGCGTTCAGCGCGGCCCAGTTGTCGATCACCAGCACGACGTCGGCGGTGTGCGCCTCCGCCGGGAGGTCCCCCGCGTCGCGCCGCGCGCGCATGTCGACTGCCGACTGGATGCGCAGGTCCTGGAACATCCGCTCGCGGGCCCCGATGACGCGGGACACCTCGGCCAGCACCCGCCGGGTGCGGGTGGTGTCCCTGCGGCCCGCGACGCCGACCACGTGCGGCGCGTCCTCCATGTCGTGCAGCCCGCCGCCGCCCATGTCGACGGCGTAGAACTGCAGCTCGTCGGGGGTGTGGGTGAGCATCGCGCTGAGCATGGCGGTGCGCAGGAAGGTGCTCTTGCCGCTCTGCGGCGCGCCGACGAGGGCGACGTGCCCCTGCTTGCCCGCCAGGTCGACGACGAGAGGCTGCTGCTCCTGACGCTCCGGCAGGTCGACGACGCCGACGGGGAACTTCAGGGAGCCGGAGTAGGGCCAGTGCGTGGAGCACAGCCCCCGGTCGGCGTCGGGCTGCGCCTCGCCGAGCAGCGGGGCCAGCGTGAAGAACGGGGGCAGCGGCGGCAGCCACACCTGGTGTCCGGGGACGTCCTCGGTGATCAAGTGCCGCACCGCGATCTGGAGTTCGGTCTCGGTGGACTCCGACCACTCCCACGTCCTGGCGTCGTTCCCGGCGTCGGACGGCAGCGGCGGCAGGTCGCCCTGCACCGCGTAGCCGACCGGCTCCAGGCTCTGGCCCTCGTCCTCGCCCTGCCGCGGTGGCTCGTACGGCGCCGAGACGTGCGCGACCCTGAACCGCTCGTACACCGACTCGTCCACCTTCAGGTAGGCGGAGCCGGGGATGGCGGGCAGCGTGTACGCGTCCGAGGTGCCGATGACGGCGCGGGACTCGGCCGAACTGAAGGTGCGCAGGCAGATCCGGTACGACAGGTGCGACTCCAGGCCGCGCAGCCTGCCCTCCTCCAGGCGCTGCGTGGCCAGCAGCAGGTGCATGCCGAGCGACCGGCCGACCCGGCCGATCTGCACGAACAGGTCGATGAAGTCCGAGCGCTGGGAGAGCAGTTCGCCGAACTCGTCGACGATGATCATCAGGTACGGGAGCGGCTCCAGCGGGTTGCCGTGGATGTCCGTACCGCCCGCGGCCTGCTTGAGCTGGTACTCGCGTACGGAGTCGACGTCGCCCGCGTCCCGCAGCATCCGCTGGCGGCGCTGCTGCTCGCCCTGGAGCGCGGCGCGCATGCGGTCGACCAGGGCCAGGTCGTCGGCCAGGTTGGTGATGAGGCCCGAGACGTGCGGGAGTTCGGTGACGCCGGCGAAGGTGGCACCGCCCTTGAAGTCGACGAGGACGAAGGCCAGATGATCGGGCGAGTGCACCGTCGACAGGCCGGTCACGAGCGTGCGCAGCAGCTCACTCTTGCCGGACCCGGTGGCGCCGACGACCAGGCCGTGCGGGCCGATGCCGCCGTGCGCCGACTCCTTCAGGTCCAGCTCCAGCGGTTCGCCGGTGCCGGCGATGCCGATGGGGACGCGCAGCAGGTCGGGAGCGTCCGGGCTGCGGCGGTTCTTGGAGGGGTCCAGCGTGTTGAGGTTGGAGATCCCGAGCATGTCGGACATCGACACGCTCTCGGAGAGCACCTGGTCGCGTTCGCCGGTGAGCCGCAGCGGGGAGAGCGCGCGGGCCGCGCTCTCGCGGACGGCGGGCTGGAGCTCGTCGACGACGCCGCCCTCGACCGCGCTGTAGAGCTTGCCGTTGCGCCCCTCCAGGGACACCCCGCCCTTCTCGTCGACCCTGGCCCGTACGTCGACGCGGCCCGGCTCGTCCCGCTCCTCCGCCACCAGGCACACGACGTGCAGCGCCAGGTCGGGGCCCGCCTGCGCGAGCAGGTCGGAGACCAGCGACGTGCGCACCCACGAGGCGTTCGGGTCGAAGTCGTCCAGCACCACCACCAGGCGCTGCTTCGGGCCTTCGGAGGCGGAGGAGCCCATGAACCGGTTGGCGCGATCGGCGCGGGCGGCCAGCGCGCGGTCCAGCGTCTCCTGGAGGTGGTCCTGGAGGCTGGAGATGTCGGCGGCGACCAGCGGCACGACCTCCTGGTCGCGCAGGAGCGCGTCCGAGCCCGGATCCTGGGTGTGGGGCAGCCACTTGGTCCAGTCCCACACCGGGCTGCCGCCGCTGACGATGGCGAGGCGTACGTCGTCCGGGGCGTGCAGCACGGAGAGCTGGGTGAGCATGGTCTGCGCGAGCGCGCGGGTCTGCTCCTTGGGGCCCAGGAGGCTGACCACGCCCGCCTTGCCCAGGTCGAGCCAGGCGGGCTGTCCCGCGACGGTGTTCGCCGTCTCCACCAGTTCGGCCGCGTCGTGCTTGGCGCGCGGGTCGACCTCGGTGGTGGGGTCGTTCTGGGTCGGCATGACCAGCGGGTGCGCCAGCGGCGTCGTGCCGGTGCCGACGCGCAAGTGGAGGAAGTCGGCGTCACCGGGGCGGCGTTCCCACACCCGGCGGCGCCTGGTGGCTATCGCCCACAGCCGGTCGGGGTGGGGGTAGCGCCACACGGCGGCCAGCCGCTGCGCCGCGGCGACCCGCAGCGTCTCCTTGCGGACGCCGGCCAGGTACTCCAGGTACTTCTCCCGCTGCTGCTCCTGGTTGCGCCGCCGCCCGGCGCGAAGCTGCATGCGCACACCGATGGTGACGCCCACGGACAGCACGACGAACGCGATGCCCAGCAGGATCATCCACGGCTTGCCGTTCGCGATCATGTACGCGGCCATGGAGAAGCTGCTCAGCAGGGGCAACAGCAGCATGACCCACTGCGCCGCGCCCGGCGGCTGCGGTTTCTGCGGCAATGTGGCCAGCGTGGTCTTCCCCTCCGGCATGGGCGGAGGAGCGATCCGGACCGGACGGTGGAAGGGGATTCGACTCATGGATGTGCTGCCTCAAGGGGTCACGGGGGAGCGAGCGTTCCGCGCGGAGGCGGGCTCGGGTGCGCTGCTGGAGGACGGGGGCGGCCGGGGCCGGCGGGCGGTTGCCTGTTTCTCTACGTCTTACCGTTCACGGCATCCGCTACGGCGTCGTCGACTTCTTGGAGCGGGCTGACCTTGTTCTGGTCGTCCGGCGTGTTGACCCCGCCGTAATAGTCCACATAGGCGTCGAGATCCGACCCTTCGGCTCCAGCGTTCGCATACCGGTCCTCCCTTTCCATGTTCTCCTTGTCCGCCTCCGAGAAGTCAGTGGAGTAGTTGGCGCCGATGGCGGTGTTGTCCTTGTCGAGACTGTCCTTCGGGTCCGACTCGGGCCGCTCCATCATGTCGTTCAGGGCGCCGGTCATCTTGTCGAACATGATCTTGGCGTTGTGGTCGGCGTTGGCGTAGTTGTCCGCGACCTTCTGGACACCGCTGGCCAGAACAGGCAACAGGCCGTCCTCCGCGCTCAGTTCCTCGTTGTTCTCCTCGTCCTTCTTCCTTTCCTCGGGCGTCTTCTCAGGGCCGAAGATCTTGTGGATGACGCTCTGCCACCTGTCCGTGACGTCTTCGAAATCCTCGGACGACTTTCCCGCCCAGTTCAACTTCAGCTCTTTCAGCGTGGAGTTGATGGTGTTGAGGTGCTCGCCGATGACGCGGGAGTGCTCCGCGATCTTTTTGGCCTGCTCCCTCAAATCCTCGGGATCCACCCTGAGCTTGACGTAGTCGTAGTTGGCCGACGAATCACTCAACGCTGGTCACCCATTCCCTCGGGTCGCACACTTTTCTGAGCCGCCTTGTCTGCCAAGTGACCGCGCTATCACCGGAGTTCACCCGGAAACAATGACAATGCGCCGTATTGTCTGGTACACCTGGAGCATGAGCGACAGCGACAGCAAGGCAGAGGAATCGAAGTACGATGAAAACCCGCTGAGCCCGCCCGACGAGGACAGCGACGACAGCGGCGACGGCAGCACGGAGGACTTCCCGAACAAGGGCGACGACGAGTCCGCTCAGATACCCGAAGTCAACATGCTGTGGCTCTCCCCGCCCAGCTTCAACCTCTCCCCGCAGGGCGGCAGTTCCGGCGGGGAGGACAACAGTGTCGACGCGAAGGCCCCTTACACGGAGAGGCCCATCAGCGTCGACACCGAATCCATCCGGTCCGGCGAAGAGACCATGCTCCAGAGCACCAAGGACGCGGTCAGCAGCTACAAGAAACTCCAGTCGAGCGTCGCCGAAGCCACCGACATATCGGCGGACGACGAGGGCGACAACACCTTCGGAGTGGGCCTGGAGACCGGCAGTCAGCCAGGCTCCAAGTTCGCGGGAGGCACGCCGCAGCCGGATGTCGAAATGGTCTCCAGCCAGTTCGACGGCAAGGAATTCGCCGACGTGATCAACCCGCTCCAGCAGCAGGTCCTCGCCGGCGTCGGCAGCCTCCTGGAGACCACCGGCGAATTCATCGCCATGATCAACCAGGCCGGACAGGCCATGGCACAGGCGGACCGCGACTCCGAATTCCCCGAACCGCCGCCCCGCGCCTGAGAACGGCGGGCGTCCCCCGGCGGACGCCGCACGGACGAGGGGCCGGCGCCGAAGGGGACCGGCCCCTCGTCCGCGCCGCGCGCACCGGTCCGCGCGAGGACCGGCCCAGGAGGACACACCGGCGCCGCGCCCCGTCCGGTGTATGTCCGCCGTGCTCTCCATGGTCACTTCCCCGCCCCGTCTGGTCTGGTCGCCGCCCGTCCGTGCTCCGCCGCCGTCTCCCGGTTACGCGTCGCCGCCGCTCGGCGTGACGTTCTGGAAGTTCTTCTCCTCGGCGTCCTGGTAGTTCTCGTGCGAGATCTTCATCCGGATGATGATCTCCAGGAGCAGTTCCAGGAGTTCCTTCTGCAGGTCCCTGAACCAAAGCTGCATGGGCTCGAACGTGTCGTACGCGGGGCCCTTCCAGTTCTCGTTGATCTCGCTCATCAGCTTCTCGATGGAGTCCATCTCGTGGCCGATCTCCACCGCGATGTTGCCGACCTTGTCCGTCGCCCTGCTGAGAGCCGCCAGGTCGATCCTGAGCAGCTGGTGGGCGGCACCCTTGTACTCGTCGTACGAGTCCTTGTAGTCGTTGCGCGCGTCGTTGTAGTTGTCGCGCGCCTTCTCGTACTCCTCGTACTTGCCCTCGTACTCGTCGTGCGCGTCCTGGAGGGCCTTCTTGTCGGCGTCGTGTTCCGCCTGCGTGTAGTCCGGGTCGGCGCCCGCCCGGTCCTCGATCTCCGAGGCCGTCTTCTCGTACTTGTCGCGCGCGGCCTCGATCTCGTCGCTCGCGTCCTGGAAATCGGATTGCTCCGCCTTGAAGTCGTCCTCCTTGCCGGAGAATTCGTCCACGGTGGATTGGAGATCATCGCGTTCGCTCATCGCGCGACAGCCCCTTCCGCTGGGCGGCCGGGCCGGGTGAACCGGCCGGATCGGCTGGAGTGGGAGTGGTCGGACCCGCTCACTGCGCGCCCTCCTGCGGTGCGACCTGCGGCAGGTCCTCCGGGAGCAGCGTGGAGAGCACGTTCGCGTCCTCGGTGGTCAGGTCGAGGACGGAGAGGTCGAGCTCCGCCACCCGGTGCGCGTGCCGCTCCGTCATCTTCTGGAAGACCTGGCGCGCGCTGCGGCCGTTGCCGAAGCCCTCGCCGCGGGGCAGCGCGTCGAAGTACGCGCGCAGCGCGTCCACCGTCTCGGGCGCGCAGTGGTACTGGTGGCTCTCCGCCTGGTACTCGACGATCCGCACCAGGTCCTCCGACGCGTAGTCGTCGAAGGTGAGGGTGCGGGTGAAGCGGGAGGCGAGACCCGCGTTCGACTCCAGGAAGCGGTTCATGTCGGCCGGATAGCCGGCGACGATGACGACCACCTCGTCGCGGTGGTCCTCCATCAGCTTCACCAGCGTGGCCACGGCCTCGGAGCCGAAGTCGTTGCCGATCCCGTGCGGGACGAGCGAGTACGCCTCGTCGATGAAGAGCACGCCGCCCAGGGCGCGCCGGAACACCGCCGTGGTCTTCGGCGCCGTGTGCCCGACGTACTCGCCGACGAGCTGGGTGCGGTCCGCCTCGACGAGGTGCCCGCGCTCCAGCAGCCCGAGAGCCGCGAGGAACCCGCCGTAGAGCCTGGCCACCGTCGTCTTGCCGGTGCCCGGGTTGCCCGCGAACACCAGGTGGCGGCTGAGCGGGGGCGGCGAAAGGCCCGCGTCCTCGCGGACCTTGACCATCTGCATCAGCTTGGTCATCGACATGACGTCGCGCTTGACGGTCTCCAGGCCGACGAGCCGGTCGAGTTCGGCGCGCAGTTCCGCGAGCCGCTCCTCGGACGCGTTGTCCTCCCCGGACTCCGCCTCGCCCCGGGAGCCCCGCCCCTTGTCCTTGCCCTTGCCCGCGTCGGAGGGCGCGCCCGCGACGGCGGCCACGCGGCGCCTGGCACCCTCGCCCTCGCCCCCGTCCAGCGTGGGCAGCACGGCGTCCTCCACGCCGTCGACGACGCAGTCCTCGGCGCGCACGTCGGCCTCCTCGTCCCGCAGCAGGTCCTGCTCGGACCCGGAGACGGCGCAACGCCGCAGCTCGGGACGGGACTTGGCGCCCGCGTAGACGGCGGGGAAGCGGCTGTCGGAGATCTCGCAGTCCTCGAACAGGCCCTCGCCGCGCTCCTCGACGAACAGCCCGTTCTTCGCGGCCCTCTCCACGGCCATGCCGCGGATGCGGGGCTGCGCGCCCGCCCGTACGACGATGCCGCTGCCGGCGGGCTCGCGTACCGCGCCGCCGTCGACGACGAGCGTGGAGTCGGTGTCGAGCACCATCCCGGACGAGCCGCTGCGCTGCACCGTCACGTTCTCCAGCAGTCCGCCGGTGGCGGGCCCCACCTCGATCCCCGTACCGCCGACGTCGCTGATCTCGCAGCCCACCAGCAGCGGCCGGTGCGTGGTGCGGATCCTGACGCCCACCCGGGTCCCGCTGATCCGGCAGTCGCGCAGCGCCGCGTCGCCCCCGTCGACGCAGACGCCGACCAGCTCGGTGTCCTTCGTCTCGCAGTCGGCGGCGATCAGTTCGGCGCGCTCCGTGGCCCGCATCCCGTACTCGGGGGTGCCGGTCACCGTGCATCCCGCGAGCCGGCCGCGGGCGCTGCCGCCGAGGTGCACGGCGGTGTACGAGGTGTCCTTGACGGTGCAGTCGGTGAAGGTCACCTCGGCGTCCTCCACCGCGTAGACGCCGTTCGCCCCGGTGCGGGCGAAGGTGCTCCCGTCGGCCACCGTCCCGGCCTTGCCGGTCACCACCAGGGCGCTGTCGCCGGTGTCCACCGCCCGCACCTGGCTCATCCTGAAGGCGCTGGAACCGGTGGCGATCAGGGCGGCGCCTTCGGTGTGGTGGACGTGGCACTCCTCCAGCAGCGCGGAGGTCTCGCCGTCGGCGAGCACACCGGCGCCCGCGGTGCGGAAGATCTCGCAGGAGCGCAGCCGCACCCCGTACGCGTCGGTGTCCTCGTCGGCCGAGGACGCGCCCGACGCGCCCGGCGCGCCGTCAACGCCGTCGCGGCCGTTCCGCGCGGCGCCGCCGGTCCGGTCGGCCCTGCGCCCCGCAGAGCCGGCGAGCCTGACGCCCTGCGCGCCCGTCTCGTGCACCCGGCACTCGCGCAGCAGCGCCGACGACCTGGCGTCGGCGACCAGTCCGGCCCCGGCGCTGTGCTTGATCTCGCAGCGGGTCAGGCTCGCCTGGGCCGCGCCGCCGAGGTACACGCCGCGGGCCGCGACCTCCTCGATGACCAGCTCGGTGGCGTCGAGCCGCGCCTCGTCGTCGGCGATGACGCCGTCGCCCTCGCAGCCGCTGACGCCGCACTGCTCCATCGTGGTGCGGCTGGTGCCGGCCAGCCGGACGGCGGCGAGCGCGGCGCCCCGCACGGTGCAGCCCGTGAACGTGGGCGCCGCCGCCTCGGAGACCTCGATCCGGCCACCGGTGATCTCGCAGTCGCGCAGCACCGGTTCGCCGGAGCGCAGCAGCACGGCGGGCTCGCGGGGAGCTGACGCCTCGAAGGTGATGCCGCGCACCTCGGGAGAGCCGCCGTGTGCGGTGAGGGCCGGGCCGCGGGCGGCGACGACGCGGACGCTGCCCGCGCCCTTCTCCGCCACCAGCGTCACGTCCTTGTCCACGACGACGCTCTCGTTGTACGTACCGGCCCGGACGGTGACGACGGTGCCGGGACCCGCGCCGCGCACGGCCGCTGTGATCGTCCGGTGCGCGCCCCAGCTCCCCGGTGCCACCCGCTGCTGCTTGCCGCCCTTCACCGCACGTACCTCCGGACGGCCGCGGGCATGAGCACACGCCGTACGACGGCCGAGGGGTGAGTGAGGCTCGGGGTCACAGCGACCCTCCGAGGTTCATGAGCCCCTCGAAGACGCCGAACACCCCGACGGCCAGCGGCACGCACACCATGGCCAGGAAGCTGGCCAGGCCGGTGAGCCACTTGGGCCGCTCGGTCAGGTCCACCGTCCGCACGGCGGCCCGGAAGGCCATGCCGATGCCGCACGCGGTCAGCACCACCCCGGCGCCGAACGCCACGAGCGCGCCGGGAACCGGCTCGCCGAAGAGCACCTCGGGCAGCCGGGCGAAGAGGGCGACCAGGCCCACCGTGCCCACCGCCAGCATCGGCCCGACGGCCGGAAGCATCCGCGCCGCCCCGGCCTCCAGCAGCACGGCCGTGCTCGCGCAGCCCAGCAGCCCGAAGGCGTAGGCGTTCTCCGAGAGGCACAGCAGTACGAAGCAGGTGCCCAGCACCACGGCGAGCACCGTCGTCAGGAAGGCCAGCAGACGGTTGCTGCGGCGCACGGCGGCGGAGACCTCGTCGCTCTCGCGCATCGGGCGGTCCGGCTGCCCGCCGGGTGCCAGAACGGCGATCTGGCTGGCCACCCGCGGCAGCACGCGGAAGAGCAGCAGTACGACGACGGCCACCACGGCGGCCGAGGCGGAACGGTCGGCGCCCAGCACCGCCAGCGGAATCGTGAGCACCATGGCGGTGGTCGCGAAGATCATCACCACCACCGTGGAGACCGCGGGCAGCGCCAGCAGCGCGGCGATGGCCCCGAGCACGAGCGACGCCGTGGCGAGGGCAGGTCCCGCCACGGGACCGTCGAACGGCAGCCCGATCCCGGCGGCCGCCACCATCGGTACGGCGGCCAGCGCCATGATCTGGCGCACCGCTGACGGCACAGGCCAGCTCTTGCGGGTCGCGTACCAGGCGGTCAGCGCCGAGGCGAGGCCGATCAGCCAGAACATCACCACGGCAGGGCCCGCCTGCTGGCGGAGGCTGAGCGCGCCCGCGGCCAGCACGCTCCCGAACAGGCCGCACACCAGCACCGACAGCGCGCGGTTGCGCGCGTTCCAGGGGAGGGTCCCCTCGTTGGCGGCGGACACCTGGTCGTCGAGGTCGGTGACGGAGGGGTCCAGGTCCTCTTCCGCACGGCAGTCGCGCAGATAGAGGACGGTGCCGTCGAGGACTCCCGCCTGCTCCAGCGAATCGCCGGGGGCGAGCGGCATGGCGCCGGCGGGTGCCAGCGACCACACCGGGGGCATCGCCTCGGACTCCTCCTCGCCGCACATTCCGGCGAGTCGGGGGGCGTACTCCGCTATCGGGGTACGCACGGGCAACGCGAGATCCACGCTCTTGCGCTCACCGATCACGGTGACGCGGCAGCGTTCATCGGGCACGAGGTCGTCTTCCTTGTCCCGGCTCCTGCGGGCCCTCTCCGGTCACGCCCGGGACCCGTGCCGGTCCCGGTCCTCCGGGCTCCCCAGGAGCCGCACGAGTGTGGTCAGTGCTTCCAGGTGGAGACGTTGGACCACTCGGCGTCACTGTAGTTGTTCCAGTTCACATCCATCGCGTGGGCGATTCGGCCGAGCACGCCCTCGGGACCGAAGAGCCCCTCGGCGGCGATGTCCCACTCGTTCTGCATGTCCTGGTAGTAGCTGGCGGCCTGGCTCTGGTTCCAGGCGTCGGCGAGCGGCGCCAGCCTGCCCTTCAGGCGCGCCAGTTCGTCGGAGATGGCTGCGGCACGGCTGTTGAGGTACTTGCCCGCCTCGCCGAGCCCCTCGCCGACGTACAGCCGTGCGCTATCGATGTTGGCCATGCGTGCTCCTCGTCAAATACACCGTCTGCTGGGGAGGTTGCGGACCCACTCCACCGGGCCAGCGGGGCGGGTCAGTCGAAGTTGGCCACCGGCTTCTGGCCCCCGGCGCCGTTGCCGTCGATCGCCTGGTGGATCTCGCCGCTGCCGCCGGACGGCGTGGGGATGTCCGCACCCAGTGAGTGGAGATTCGAGAGGTTGCGCTCCTCGCTCTCCTTGTAGTTGACGTAGTTGCCCTGGAGGCCCTTGGAGATACCGGTCAGCGCCTGGTGCAGCATGCGGGCGTAGTTGTCGTACTGCTGCATCAGCGTCTGGAACTGCTGGTGCGCGACGCCCTGCCAGCTGCTTTCCAGACTGACCACGTAGCTCTTGAGCTCCGCGAGGTCGGACGCGATCTGGTTCGCGGTCTTCGCCGCGTCAGCCGATGCGCCGGCCAGGTACTCGGGCGTCACGCGGTACTGCACGCCACCGACGCTGGTGGTAGGCCGCTGGTCCGCCATAGCGGATCCGCCTCCCTTCTCTGATAACTGCCAGATACCTCGACGGGCCCTCTCGGACCGGAATTCACCAAGGGCCGGGAGAACTCACCACTGCTTCATTGCCGCTTCATGGCTGCTTCGTGCGGACAGGCGTGAACACCGGTCGGCGGGGCCGCTTTCGCCGCCGATGTCAGGAATCGCCCGCGGCGATGCCCCTGCGAATGGTGGCCACCTTCGGCATCCGTTCCCCACGGTGGCCGCACCCCCTCCCGGGACGTGCCGACCGCAATGACATGCCCCTTCCACAACTCCGTCAGGAGAGTACCTGACGCTAGACCGGACCAGGCAAGGCGCCAAGTGCCCAGTGGCTAGCGCCTACTCACACTGTTCACACGCAATTATCGGGACAGTGGTTCCTCGCGTCCGACGGCATCCCTTGGCGGGCTTCTCGCATATCGAGAAACTCAAGGTTGTTTCCCGGCACACGGACCTCGCCTCCAGTCCGTTTCCATCCCGTTTCTCACGGGTTTTCCCCTTCAAGTGCCCTGGTACAGCCGCCGGACGGGCCGCGGCTGCCCGATCGGGCAGACGCGGCTCCCGCAGGGGAGCCGATGAAGCTATTCACCAACACCTCTGTGAACGCCGCGCGTTGCCCCGTACCAAGGAGCGGAGGCACGCCTCCGGCAGCGATCGGCCCAGCCTGCCCGGCCCCTTGCGACCGCATTCCCACGTCGCCATTCCCCTCCGCCGGGAATTCCACGCGGCGGCAAACGGGCACGACCCCCACACCGGAAAGCGCGGAACGGGCATGCGCTCACAGGCGCGCGGCGCGTTCCGGGGAGGGGACCGGCGGTGTGGGCCGCGAAGTGACATCTGTGTGAAGTGCGGCGCGGAGGCGGGGAGTGGCGGGGAGTCAGTTGTGCGAGCGGTCTACTGTGTTGAGGTATGAACTTTTAGGTCTCCCGCTGCGTCTGAGTTCGGGGGTACGCGGATGTGCGGGGACCCGGGCGGTGGTTCTGGTGGGTCCGGAGACGACGAGGGGTCGGAAGAGCAGTGAGTGAGTCACCGAACGAGGACGCCAAGCGGCGGGAGCGGGCGCGTCGGGTCGATGCGCTGACCGACGCCTCCCGGCAGCCGGGCGAGGGCCCGCGCCTTGGTACGCGAATAGCCGGGGCCGTGGCGGTGGTGGCGCTCGCCGCCGGTGCCACGCTGGGGATCGGCGCGTGGAACTCGTACCAGACGGAGCAGCAGAAGAAGGAGGCCGCGGCCAAAGCGGCTCACGAGCGGGAACAGGCCGCCGCGGCACGGCGGGTGAAGGAGTCGCCCTCGCCCAGTGCCTCCGCGTCGAAGCAGAAGGAAGAGCCGCAGAAGCACACGAAGGAGCCGACCTCCCGCCCGGCCGACGAGGTCGAGAAGCCGAGGAAGACGGTCAAGAAGCCCGAGCCGGACGTCAGGCTGAACGAGAAGACGAAGAAGGGCGGGGCCGGCTACTCCCGCATCGTGCTCGCCAACAAGGCCAGCAACATGTGCGCCGACCTGCCGGGCTTCGATGGGCACCCGGAGGGCGGCCCGGTCAACCAGTACCACTGCAACGCCAGCGACCAGGACAACCAGCTCTGGAACATCTCCGTCTCGCACCCGGGCGCCGGCGCCGACGGGGGTGACCTGGTGATGATCGCCAATCAGAAGGACAACCTCTGCTTCGACCTGCCCGACAAGGGCGGCAAGCCGTACGGCACCCGCGTCGTCGAATCCCCGTGCAACAACGGGATGGACGACAACCAGCAGTGGCGGATCGAGAACCTGCCCGACGGCAGCAAGAAGCTCCACAACTTCGCCAGCAGGGGCAAGTGCCTGATGGTGCACGGCAATTCCAACGACCCGGACGCGCCCTTGACCATCGGCCCGTGCGACACACCCACTTCCAACTGGTACATCCGCCAGTAACCGACTGACCTGCGATCCGGGATGGGCGGGGCCAACCTGGATCGTCCACCCCAGATCGTGTCCTCGATGACTGGTTTTCGGGTGATTCGGGGAGCACTATGCATGTATGGACAGCGGTGGTGGGGTCGCTTCTCCCAGCCCGCAGGTGCCTCCGAGGCGTCGTAATGCGGTGCTGAAGCTGTACGACGGGCCCGTGTATCGCGACGGAGCGTTCTGGGCGACCGTCGGGATCATGCTGCTGGGCGCCGTCAGCATCGGAACGAGTTCCGAACCGACCACCAGCGGCCTGCCCCGCTGGCTGGACACGGCGCTCGCGACGCTGACCTTCGGGCTCCTCTTCGGTGCGCTTCCCGCCTGGGTCCGGCTGCGGGTGCGGAGGTGGAGATCTCGGCGGCAGCGGACGCCGGAGATCAGCGCCCAGCAGCCGCGCACCGAACCTGCTGCCGCCCCTGCACGGCCACCGGCCCCGGGCGGGACCACTTCCGCGTCGAGGGCCGGCGCTCCCGTACGCCAGGCCGCGGGTGATGCGGTGCGGTCCTCCGCTCCGGCTGCCCAGGTGTCTCCGAAAGCTCAGGCGGAGACCGCTTCGGAGCGGCTCTCCAAGGCGTGCGCGACCTTCCCGCACCCGGTGGCCCGGGCCGTGCACGGGCTGCAGCGGGCCCACACGTCCAAGGACGAGTACGACGCGATGCTCGACGCGGCGGAGACGCTCGCGCTCACCGTGTGCGTGACCGCCGCGGCGCTGCTCCACGAGCACGGCGCCGGGGAACGCAATCTGGCGAGGCTCAGGAAGAGTTACGAGGGGTCAGGGCCCACCTTCGGCGCCTGGACGAACTGGCTCCTGCACTCCACTGCCCTGCTCGCGGGCAACCCCGGCCTCGTACCCGGACTGCACGAAGCGCTGCGGCACGGCGACGGCGATGCCGGGCTTCTGGCGCACCTCGACGCGCTGCGTGTGGAGCGCAACCACGCGGCGCACCGGCAGGGGCCCAAGGCGCCGGAAGAGGCGGCGGTCCGTGTGCGCGACGGCATGGCGCATCTGGAACAGGCGTTGGCGAAGGCGGAGTTCCTCACGCGGCTGCCCTGGGTGCTCGTGGTGTCCAGCGACTATCGGCCGAGGCAGGCGACGTTCCAGGTCGCGGCGCAGTACGCGATGGGGGACAACCCCGACCACGACCTGCGCACGTACACCTGGAACGTCCCTGCGGCGAACGACACCTTCTACGTGCTCACCGAGAACGGCCCCGTGTCCCTGTCGCCCTTCGTGACGCACCGGTACTGCGAGGACTGCCGGCAGCGGGAGTCCTGCCACGCCGTGCGGCTGGCGAAGAACGGGACCGCGGTGCTGCAGAGTTTCGCGTACGGGCACGAGATCGAAGATCGCGAACTGGGTGAGGAGCTCAGGGCGTTGCCCCGGTAGCTATCCCCGTGCTCCCGCCACCCGTGCCGCCGACGTGCCCAGACCCGTCGGTGGGCCCGGGAGGTGTGTTGGGGCCGGCGAGGCCTTGGTGGGGCCTGTGTGGCGGTGGCAGTCGGATTCCTTGTAGCGGTGGCAGTCGCGGTGCCAGGTGGCGATGCCGGCGATCCAGAGTTCGAGGTCGCGCACGTAGGCACCGAGGGCGGCGACCGTCTCGTCGGTGAGGCCGTACTCGGCGGCGTACACCGGGAGTTCGTGGTCCACGACGTGCCGGAACTGGCTCATGCGGGAGCTCATCAGGTCCGCGGTGATCGCGAGGCCGGTGGGGTAGTCGACGTCGAAGAAGTTCTGGACGACGAGGACGCAGTTGTGGACCTCGCCCTCGAACTCGATCTCCTTCTGGTACGAGTGCACGTCGTTGATCAGGCACGCGTAGTCCGAGGCCGCGTTCTCCAGCGCGCGCACCGGGCCGCTGGCGAAGACCTCCGGCGCGATCACGTCGCCGAGCGCCAGCCGGGAGAGGCTGATGGTCAGCGAGGAACCGAAGGTGAGGCGCCGCATCTCGATGTAGTCGACGGGGTCGGGGATACGGTTCTGCGCCTGGTTCGCCAGCTCCCACAGCCAGCTGTCGAGCATCACGTCGACGGCCGTGCGGAAGGACCGGCGGCCGGTCGGGGTCAGCGGTCCGGCGGTGCGGGACCAGAGCTCGGCGAGGCCGCGCTCCAGCGCGTTCGCCGGGGTCGGGGAGGCGGCCGGGCCCGGTTCGTCGACCGGCATGAACCCCTTCAGGCGCTCCGTCTGCGCCTTCGCGCCGGCCAGATCGCGGGGCCTGCCGAAGACCGCGGGGTAGTAGTCGTCGCCGTACGTGCCCCAGGCCAGCCACGCCGAGGTGATGTCCAACTGGTCGGCTGTGGCGTCCGGGTGGATGCCCGCGGCGCACAGCGGCAGGTCGTAGTCGCGCAGCCGCTCCTCGTCCCAGACGTCGGAGTGCGGGACGCCGGGCTGCGGCCGCAGGATGCCCATGCGGTGCGACCACTCCACGAGATTGCGCCGCGCGCCCTCGAGGTGGGGGCTGTGCCGGTCCGCGTACGGGATGCCGGCCGACTCGGGGATCTGCGAGGGGCCGACCCGCTCGTACGGTACGTGGCCGTGGCTGCGGGCGCGGGCGGTCTCGGCGCGCACGGTGGTGAGCTGCCCCAGCCCGAGCTGTCCCGGCCCGAGCTGCCCCACGTCGGCGGCCGAGGTGCCCAGGGCCGCCGCGAGCCCGAAGAGGGGGCTGCCAGGCATGGCCCGCGAGGGACCGGCGGCGCTCTCACCCGCTCCCTCCCCCGCACCGTTCATGTACCGGCTGGACCGCATGTGCCACTCGTGGCCGCCCGCCTGCCAGTCCTGGAGCCCCTTCACGTACTTGAGCACCGCCGCGCGCTCGTGCGGCGCGAGGGCGAACTCGGCGAAGAGGGGCTCCAGTTCGGTCAGCGCGGTGTTCTCGAACTGCTGGATGCGGGAGGTCAGCAGGTCGTTGACGGACTCCGCCGCCTCCTGGGTCGAGCAGTCGAGGAAGGTCTCCATGACCAGGACACCGTTGCTGAGCTCGCCCTCGGTGCCGACCTCGCGCTCGTACGAGAAGAGGTCGTTCCGCAGGTGCACGGCGTCGGAGAAGCTGTCGCGCAGCACGCGCAGCGGCCTGGACTCCGCGACGGCGTGCGGCACTTCGGCGCGCTCCGACACCTCGACGAGGCCGGCCGACCAGGGGGCGCCGCCGACCTTGCGGCGCATCTCGATGTACTCGACCGGATTGGCGATCCGCTCCGCTGTGATGTTGTCGAGCTCCCACAGGGACTCGTTCAGCAGGTTCCTGGTGCTCTCGGAGAAGCGCGAGCGCCAGCCGTCCGACATCGCGGGAACGGTGCGCGCCCACAGATCGGCGAGCCCGGCCTCCACCGGATTGCGCGGCTCCAGCACCGGGGCCGAACCGTCCAGCGGCATGAAGGCGGGGAGCCTGTCCAGGTGCTCCTTGCCGCCCGCACGGTCGCGCGGGTACTTGAACAGCTCCAGGAAGTGGTCGTCGAAGAAGAAGACCCACACATACCAGTCGGTGATCAGGTCCAGGTCGGGGCCCGAGGCGTCGGGGTGGGTGTAGGCGCACAGCAGCGCGTAGTCGTGGGCGTCCAGGTCGGAGGTGTCCCACACGCCGGAGCCCTCCAGCATGCCCATCTGCCCCGCCCACTCCTTGGAATGGACCCTGGCGGTCTCCAGGTGCGGATTCAGCCTGGCGGGATACGGCGTGTAGAAGTCCGGCAGGTCAAACGGCTGTGACACGGGCTCCCCGGTCTCTCTGGTCGCTGTCGTGTGCCGCCGCTCGCAGACTCAACGTCCCTGAGCCGACGGTCACTTCGGCGGCCTGCGATCTACCCCGGCGCACGGCGCGGCATCCGGCCCGGCCCACCGAACACACGAAAGGATGAACTGCCGTTCCCACGAGCGGACCGAGCCCGAAACCGCGAGCCCGGAGCCGCCCCCTCACGGCACCCCGGCAGGTCCATCACGGCATCCCGGCCGCCCCCTCACGCCCTCTCGGCCGGCCCCTCCCGCGGATACACCGCGACACCCAAGTTCCGCAGCGCGTAAAGGAGTTCCTGTGGCCGTGCCGTGCCCACCACGTACGTCCTGCCGTGCACGGTGCGCAGCTCGACCGAGGAGCGCGCGTGCAGCATCAGCACCAGGCGGCCCGGCGTGCGGTGGTCCTGTATCCGGTGGTGTGCGCGGCAGCGCAGCCCGCGGCCGCCGCGTATGCGCCCGGGGTGCGGGCCGCCCCCGTACGCGCCGGATATCGCGGACGCCGGGAGCACCTTGCGGTACACGGGCGTGAGCATCAGCACGACGGCGCCGTCCCGCACCCGCACCCGCATCTCCATGCCGAAGCCGAGCACCAGCAGCACGGCGCTGGCCGCCGCGAGGCCGGCCCAGGACGGCTCGTACGGGAGGTTCTCGCCGAACCACACGCAGAAGGCCACCCCGACGAGGCTGCCCAGCATCGCCGCGAGGTCCAACGGCCGCGGCAGCCGCTGCCGTTCGAAGAATACGGACTGGAACATCACTCGCCCCCAAGTCACCTGCCCCCTCCTCGCAAAGTACGGCAGGACACGGGGAGTTGACGAGCCTCTCAGGAGTGCCAGGGGCGCCCCCTAAGGGGATTTCCCGCCCCCGGAACCGGGCACAGCACCGGGGCCGGCGCCACTCCCCGTACCGCCTCCCGTACCACCGCCCGCCCCGCTCCGACCTGCGAAAAGCAGCAGCGCGTCGGTCAGTTCCTCGGCCGGCGCGCCGGTCGCCAGGCGGCGGAGCTGCTGGCCGAAGACCAGCGCCACCACGGCGGGCGCGAGCCGCTCCGCGTCCGGTACACCGAGCCCGCTCAGCACCCGCTCGGCGACCCTGTCGTACGCGGCGAAGCACTCGCCCGCCGCGGCCCGCAGCCGCTCGTCGCGCCCCGCCTGCACATACAGCTCGAACGGCGCGATGTGCCTGCTGTCGAACGCCGTACCGCCCGCGACCTGCCCCGCCAGCTCGGCCGCGCCGTCCACGCCGATGCCCTCGGCTGTGCTCTCCTCGGCGAGCTCGGTGAAGCGCCGGGTCTCCTCCGAGACGAACTGCAGCAGGCTCTCGCGCAGCAGCTCGTGCTGGGTGGCGAAGTGGTACGTGACCGAGCCCAGCGAGACGCCGGCCTCGCGCGCGATGCGCCGGTTGGTGACCCCGGCGACGCCGTCCTCGCCGATGATCCGCAGCACCGCCTCGACGATGCGGGCGCGCGCGGCGGAGGGGGCCGCGCGCGACGGGCCTTCGGAGGGGCTCACCGCACCCCTTCCCGTGCCGCCGCCGTCTCCGCACCCGTCAGCGCCTGCGCCTCCGGCCACTCCTCGTACCACCGCCGCTCGGCCTCCAGTTGAGCGGCGAGCGAGATCAGCCGCTCCTCGCCGCCCTCCGGGCCGAGGAGCTGCGCGCCCACCGGCAGGCCCGCGCGGGTGCGCCCGGCCGGCACGTTCACGCCGGGCCACCCGAGCACGTTCCACGGCCAGGCGTACGGGCACACAGCGGCCATCGCCATGTCCGTGCGCAGCCCGCTCATCCCGTCGAAGTGGCCTATCTCCGGCGCGGGTCGAGCCGTGGTCGGCGTCAGCAGCACGTCGTACGAGGAGAACAGCGCGCCGACCCTGCGCTGCTCCCGCGCCTCGGCCGCACGCGCGGCGCGCAGCACCCGTCCGCCCAGCCGCTTCCCTGTGCGCACGGCCCCGCGCGTGCGCGGGTCGAAGAGCGAGGGGTCCGGGTAGTCGGCGGCACACTCCGCGACCCCGGCGGAGGCGCGCGGCACGAAGGCCAGGCCGATGAGCCCGTAGCGGGGCGCGGCCTCCTCCACGACGTGGCCGAGCCCGGCCAGCGCCTCGGCGATGTCCTCGACGGCGCGGCGCACCTCGGGGTGCAGCGGGGCGCGGGTGGCGGTGATCGGGGGGCGCCAGGCGAGGCCGATGCGCAGCCGCCCGGGCTCGCGGCGCGCGGCGTCCAGCGCGCGCACCGGCGCGGGCCGGTGCAGGTCGCCCTCGTGCGGTCCGGCGGCCGCGTCCAGCAGCAGCGCCGCGTCGGCGACGGTGCGGGCCAGCGGGCCGTTCACGGTGAGCCCGTGGAAGGACTCGGGGCGCGGGTCGGTGGATATGCGGCCGCGCTGGGGCTTGATGCCGACGAGGTGGGTCCAGGCAGCGGGTATCCGCACCGAGCCCGCGCCGTCCGAGCCGAGCGCGGCCGGAACCATCCCGGCGGCCACCGCCGCCGCCGAGCCGCCGGACGAACCGCCCGGTGTGTGGCCGGTGTTCCACGGATTGCGGGTGGCGCCGAAACCAGGGCCCTCGGTGAACGGCCACTGCCCCAGTTCGCAGGAGTTGGTCTTGCCGACCAGCACCGCGCCGGCCGCGCGGAGTCTGCGTACCGACTCGCCGTCGCGCGCGGCGGGTTCGCGCTCGCCGCGGCAGCCGAACAGGGTGGGCAGCCCCTCCACGTCGGTGTCGTCCTTGACCGCCAACGGCAGGCCCAGGAGCGGGCGTTCGGGTGCGGCGCCCTCCCGTTCGCGCTCCAGGTCGGCGGCCTCCGCCTCGGCGAGAGCCGCTTCCCCGCGTACCTGCCTGAACGCGTTGACACCGTCCTGGCCTGCGGCGATGCGGTCCAGTGAGCGCCGTACGAGCTCCACCGACGTCGTGCGTCCTGCCGCCAACTCCCGTGCCATTTCCGCGAGTCCGGCGTTCTCCGGAGCGGTCACGGTCACCACCTCCCGACGCGACTGTTCGTTCGAACGAACAGTTGGGAGGGTAACCCCGGGTAAGTCGGCGCTCAAGAGGAAGGCGGAAGGGAGCGGGGGCCGGCTACTTCTTGGCGTTCGCGGACTTCGCCGCGCTCGGCGCCTTGATGAGCTGGAGCTCCAGCGCCTCGGGGGGCTCGGCCACCCCGGGACCGCCCGCCTCGGCCCACGTCAGCAGGTCCTCGGTGCAGTCGTCGCCCATCGCCCAGCCGACCCAGGCGGCGCGCCCGCCCCTGCGCCTGCCCTCGCCCGAGGGCTGGACCACCACGACGTTCGCCTGCTCGCATATCCCGAGGCAGTCGCTGGTCCGCACCGCGAAGCGGCCCTGCGAGGCGGCGGCAGCGGCCTCCAGGCGGTCGAGCTGCCAGGCGTGGTCGAAGCCCGGGTGCTTGCGCGGGTCACCGCAGCAGCACCCGCGGCACACGACCAGCGTGCAGGGTCGATTGCGTGCTGCGCCTATGCGGAAGGTGCGCTGAGCAGTCATTCGGCCGAGCCTATACGCGCGGGTCAACGGGCCGGGCGGGCGCCCGGGCAGGGCTGCCCACACCTCGTACGGGGGCCGCGGCGCGAAGCGCCCACGCCTCAGAGCGACGCCCTCAGAGCGAAGCCGTCGCCTGCAACACCAGGAACAGCGCCGTCGTCGCGTTCAGCGAAGAGAGTGCTGAGGCCGTCGTGCCCACCGCGGCGACCATCGCGGCGAGCCCGGCGCGGCTGGTGGTCGGCGGCCAGCCGCGGTCCGGCGGTACGGGGCCGAGCAGCGCCGCCACCCGGCGCGGCACGGGACCGGCCGCGGCGAAGCCCGCCAGTTCGGGGACCGGGCCGCCGCGCGAGACCAGCGCCGCCTTGGCGACCGCGCGGGCCGCCGCCCTCCGGTCGCCGACCGCCCCGGCCGCCTCCTCGTCGGCCCAGCGCTCGGCCCCGTACGCGACGGCCGACCGCAGCGGGCGCAGCAGCGGGTTGGCGCAGCCCGCCAGCCGCACCAGCAGCAGGAAGCGGTGGTGCCCGGCGGTCAGATGCGCGCGCTCGTGCGCCAGCAGCGCCTCGCGCTCGTCCTCGGCGAGCCCCTCCAGCATGCCGCTGGAGACCACGACCCGGCCGCCGCGCGCACCGCGCGGCCCGCTCCGGCGGCCGGGGAGCGCGTACGCGTACGGCTCGGCGTCCGGCAGCACCGCGGGGTCCTCCGGCACTCCGGCCAGCGCGCGCCGCGCACGCGCCCGCACCCGGTAGTGCCGCCGGACCGCCACCGCGCAGGCGCCCAGCACTCCGGCCAGCGCGACGATCGCGGCGGACCCGGTCAGCTCGGGGAAGGGGACCATGGCCCGCACCTCGGGGTCGGACCAGCCGTCCGGCAGCGGGTTGCCCGGTAGCTGCGCCGTACCCACGACCATCAGAAGGCCCAGGCAGAGCGTGCTGCACAGCGCGAGCACGCAGCCGAAGACGGTGAGCAGCCGCGTAGCGCCGCGCGGGTGCAGGTGCTGCTCGGCGAGCCGGACGATCGGGAGCGCGGTCAGCGGCAGGACGAGCGGGAGGAAGACGAAGACGCCCATCGGTCAGTCACCGGGGCGGCCGTCGGCGTCCTCCGAGTCCCCCGAGCCGGCGCCACCCGCTCTCTCCGCGTCCCTCAGCAGGTCCCGCATCAGCCGCTCGTCCTGCTCGGAGAGCGAGGAGACGAAGCTCGCCAGCACGGCGTCCCTGTCGTCCTCGCTGTCCAGCACCTTGCGCATGCGCAGCGCCGCGATGCCCGCCTCGTCGGCCGCGGGGGACCACACGTAGGCCCGGCCCGAGCGGGTGCGGTGCACGATCTCCTTCTCGTGCAGCCGGCCGAGGATGGTCACGACCGTGGTGTACGCCAGGTCCTCGCCGATCCGCTGCTGTACCCAGGCGGCGTTCACCGGCTCCGGTGCCGTGCGCAGCACGGACAGCACGCGGGCCTCCAGCTCGCCCTGGCCGCGCTTGCGTGCGCGGCGCCGGCGCGCCGCTCCGGCGCCGTCGTCCGGCTTCGCCATGCGGGCCACCTCTCCTCAACGGTGCTCGCGGTGTCCCTGCGGGGATCCTCCCGAGGGACGCACGGAATCGGTCCGCATCCTACGCAGCCGCGCGGCCGCGCGGTGCCCCGCGAACGCTCCGCTTCTACGAGGCACGCACCACACAGCGAAAACCTACGCCGCGCTTACTCCGCGACACAGCGGGACATCGGGGGCGGCCGCCGAACTCCCGGCCCACCCCGGTGAATTGAGCGCGGGAAGAGCGCGTAACCTATTCCGGCTACCGCGCGGTACGCCCGGCGTCCCCGGTGAATTCCCACGGTGTCACCAGGGGATTTACCCGCCGAACCGGCACTACTACAGTGCTGTCGATGTCCCCCTCTTCCCCCGCCGCACCGCGCCTGGGGCACCCCGTACGTTCCGACCGTTCCCGCTCGGAGGGCCGGTGACCAACAGCCTCTACCCCGGGAGTTCCCCGCTCCCCGCTGAGCGTTCCACTTCCCCGGGGAACGCCGCGGAACAGACCATGCAGCTCGGCACCGTCACGCTCGACAAGCGTCCGGCTGAGCCCGCAGCGGGCGGCTCCCCGCAAGCCCCGCAGTCCGCGCAGGACCAGCAGAAGGCCCCGCAGCAGGACCGGCAGAAGGCCGCGGCCGGCGCGAAGAAGCGGGACCCGTTCTTCGACAACGCCAAGTACCTGGCCATCGTGCTCGTCGCGATGGGCCACTCCTGGGAGCCGCTGCGCGACGGCTCGCGCGCCGCCGGTGCGCTCTACATCTTCGTGTACGCCTTCCACATGCCGGCCTTCATGGTCATCTCCGGCTACATGTCGCGGAGCTTCCGCGGCACGCCGCAGCAGCTCAAGCGGCTGCTGACCGGGGTGGCCGTGCCCTATGTGCTGTTCGAGACGGCGTACTCGCTCTTCAAGCGCTACGCCGACGACGACCCGGGCCACGCGATCACGCTGCTGGACCCCTGGTATCTGACCTGGTTCCTGATCGCGCTGTTCATCTGGCGGCTGACCACGCCGATCTGGAAGGTGGTCCGCTGGCCCGTCCCGCTCTCGCTCGCGATCGCCACCCTGGCGGCCGTCTCGCCCGACATCGGCGACGACCTGGACCTCCAGCGGGTGCTCCAGTTCCTGCCGTTCTTCGTGATCGGCCTCAACCTGCGCGCCGAGCACTTCGACCTGGTGCGCACCCGCAGGGCCAGGCTGCTGTCCCTGCCGGTGATCGCGGGCGCGCTGGTCTTCTCGTACTGGGCCGTCGAGCGCATGAACGCCGCCTGGTTCTACCACCGCGACAGCGCCCAGGAGCTGGGCGTCCCGTGGTCGGCCGGCGTGGTGATGACCTTCGCGATGTTCGGCTGCTCGCTCGTGCTGACCGCGTGCTTCCTGGCCTGGGTGCCGCGCCGGCACACGTGGTTCACGGCCCTGGGCGCCGGGACGCTGTACGGCTATCTGCTGCACGGCTTCCTGGCCAAGGGCTCCCGCTTCTGGGACTGGTACGAAGCGGACTGGGTGAACACGCCGTGGGGCGCCGTCCTCATCACGCTGTTCGCCGGAACGGTGATCACCGCGCTCTGCACGCCGCCCGTGCAGAAGGCGTTCCGCTGGGCCATGGAGCCGAAGATGCCCTGGGCCTTCCAGCCGGACGCGCCGGAGGAGTCCACCGCACGCAAGCGCCACCGCAAGACCGCCTGACCCCGCGGGTCACACGATGAAGGCCGCACCCCGGCACTCCGGGAGTGCGGCCTTCATCGTACGGGCGGGACCCCGTGCGAGAACGGCGCCGTACGAGGGCGAAATCGGACGAGAGCGGCGCGCCCTCAATCCGCGCCCCGCTCGGTGAGCTGCTTGCCGGTCACCGCGTCGATCACGACCTCGGTCTTCTGCACGTCGCTGCCGCCGTCCTCGTCCGGGCTGGCGCTCGCCGGGTTGGCCAGCCGCACCTCCCACACCGCCGTGCCCTCCGGGCCGCCGATCTCGGTGCCGCGGCGGGTCTTGTCGATCTCCGCCGAGTCCAGTTCCTCGCCGGGGTGGTCCTCGGAGGCCCTGCGCACCGCGTCCTGGAGCGTGACCTTGCTGCCTTCCAGCTTGGCCGCGTCGTCGTCCTTGTCGGAGCGCCCGCGCTTGCCCCTGACCGTCCCGCCGTCGTCCGAGACCCGCACCGCGTACTGCTTGCCGTCGTAGGCCCCGCCGTTCTTCTCCGCGGTCTTCACGACCCAGTCGCGCTGCCCCTCTGCGTCGTGCTCGATGGCGTACGCCGCCGTGCCGGACACCGCCTTCGCCGCCGTGGCCAGGGCCCGCGCACCGTTCCGTACGGAGGCGGGCGAGGACTCGCCCGGGCCGGCCGACGGCGGCGATGACGAGGGCGCGGGGCCCTTGGACGAGGGGGAGGCCGAGGCGCTGGGGGACGACCCCGTACCGCCCTTCGAGCCGCCGTCCGAGCACCCGGACAGGGCGGCCCCGAGCAGCAGTGATGCGGCCCCGGCGACCGCGATGATTCTCCAGTTTCTTCGCATAACGCCTTTTTATCCCCTCCCCCTCCGCGATCCCGGGAGGGCAACGGCGAACCGGCGAACACCGGCCAACTTGAACCGCTTTCATTCCCTCTGGCCCGGATTCCCGCTACGTTCCCGCTTCATCGCGTCCGCACCGTGCGGCCCGGGAGGACCCCCGGCCCCGCTGGACACGAAGCCCCCCACGCACAGCCGTCCCGCCGTCACCATCCACAGCGGAAGGACCCGAACCGTGGACGCTTCGCCCCGAAGACCCGCCGGACCCGCCGGGCGCCGGATACGCCGGCCCCGCCGGACCACCCGCGCGCTCGCCGCGCTCGCCGCCGGCACCCTCGCGGCCCCGTTGCTCCTCGCCACCTCCGCCGACGCCGCGCCGCCCGGCAAGCCCGACCCCGGCAGGCAGGCCGAGAAGCTCGCGCACCAGCTCGTGCAGCGCACCACCGCCAAGAACGCCACCCGCCACCTCAAGGCGCTCCAGGCGATAGCCGACGCCAACGGCGGCAACCGCGCGGCGGGCAGCAACGGCCACCTCAAGTCCGCGCGCTACGCGGGCTCCCTGCTCAAGGCAGCGGGCTACAAAGTCACGTACCAGGACTTCGAGTTCACCTACCGCAAGACCCTCGCGGAGAAGCTCTCGGTCCGCGCGCCCAGTCCGCGCGACGTGCAGATCAAGCTCATGACGTACACCAAGAGCACCCCCGAGGGCGGCGTCGAGGCGGCGCTGGCCGCCGTGCCGGTGGACGCGGACGGCACCAGCGGCTGCACCGCGTCCGACTACTCCTCGGGCGGTTACGCGGGCAAGATCGCCCTCATCAAGCGCGGCGGCTGCTCCTTCGCCGAGAAGCAGGCGGCCGCGGCCGGCGCGGGCGCCGTCGGCGCGGTGATCTACAACAACACCGCGGGCGACCTGAACGGCACCCTCGGAGAGGCCGGCGCCGCCCGCATCCCCACCGGCGGCATCACCCAGGCCGACGGCGAGGCCCTGGCGGCCGAGGCCGGAAAGGGCACCGTCACGGTCAACCTGGAGCTGCGCGAGTTCCAGGAGCAGCGCACGACGCCGAACGTCATCGCCGAGACCCGCGGCGGCGGCAAGGGCGACACCGTGATGATCGGCGCCCACCTCGACTCCGTGCCCGAGGGCCCCGGCATCAACGACAACGGCTCGGGCTCGGCCGGCGTCCTGGAGACCGCGCTCCAGCTCGCCAAGGCCACCAGGGGCGGCCACCACCAGCCGCCCAACAAGATCCGCTTCGCCCTGTGGTCGGCAGAGGAGCTGGGGCTGCTCGGCGCGGAGCACTACGTGAAGTCGCTCCCCGAGCCCGAGCGCAAGAAGATCACCGCCTACCTCAACTTCGACATGATCGCCTCACCCAACTACGGCCTGTTCGTCTACGACGGCGACGACTCGGACGGTACGGGGTCGGGCCCGGGCCCCGAGGGCTCGGGCGAACTGGAAGCGCGCATCAACAAGTTCATCGCCTCGCGCGGCGAGACCCCCAAGGGCACCGACTTCACCGGGCGCTCCGACTACGGCCCGTTCATCGAGGCCGGCATCCCGGCCGGCGGCACCTTCACCGGCGCTGAGGGCGTGAAGACCGAGGCGGAGCGGAAGCTGTGGGGCGGCACGGCGGGCAAGGCGTACGACGGCTGCTACCACCAGTCCTGCGACACCCTCCGCAACATCGACAGGCACGCCTTCGACGTCAACATCAAGGCGATCGCGGACTCGGTCGGACGGTACGCCTGGGACACCCGCGCCCTGCCGTAGGCCCATGAACAAGGTCCGGAAGGGAGTCACCGGGCGCGCCGGGAGGCTGCGCCCGGTGGCCCGGTCCCGGTAGGCTTTCCGTGTGATCTTCAAGCGAATCGGAAACGGGCGGCCGTACCCCGACCACGGCCGGGAGAGCACCCGCCAGTGGGCGGATGTTGCCCCACGCCCGGTGCGCCTCGACCAGTTGGTCACCACCAAGGGCCAGCTCGACCTGGAGACCCTGCTCGCCGAGGACTCCACGTTCTACGGAGACCTCTTCGCGCACGTCGTGAAGTGGCAGGGCGACCTCTATCTGGAGGACGGCCTGCACCGCGCCGTAAGGGCCGCGCTGCAGCAGCGTCAGGTTCTGCACGCCCGCGTGCTGGAGATGGACTGAGGCCGGAGCGGCGCACCGCAAGGCGCACCACCTGACGCCCCGCGTGACGGGGCGTCAGTTTTTCGTTGCGCCGAACGGGCCGCCTGCGGCGTGGTCACCGATCAGCTTGTAGGCATAGTGCGCACGCCGCATTACTCTGCGGTTATGAGCATGCTCACTCCGCCTGGCATGGGCGGCAGGCCCGGCCGCAAGAAGCGGCTCAAGGGCGGCCGCTACGGCGACTTCCGCTATCAGGGCGACAGTTACCACCTCGGCTTCCCCTCGCGCCGCCGCGGCCGCCGCCGGCTCGCGTTCGCCTCCGTCGCCGCGGTCTGCGCGCTGGCGGTGCTGGGCTGGGGCACGCTCCAGCTCGTGGACGTGTTCTCGGGCGGCGACAGGGCCAGCGCGAGCGGGGCAGGATCCGGGGGCTCCGGGGGCTCCGGGAGCGCGCCGTGCGGGCCCGGCGGGCAGGGCGGCGGGAAGGTCGCCGAGGCCGCGGGCTTCACCGCCGACCCCGTACTGCGGTCGCTGGAGGAACGTTCCGGCAAGGGCGACACGAGTGGCGTCGGCAAGCACTCGGCGCACTCCCCCGGCAAGGTCACCGTGAACGTCCTGAACGCCACCAAGCGCGGCGGACTCGCCAAGAAGACGGCCGACGAGCTCGAGAAGCGCGGCTTCAAGACCGGCGACGTCGGCAACGCGCCCCCGGCGCTGGAGAAGAAGGTGAAGCACGGCGGATTGCTGCTCGGCGCCCCGGGCGCGGAGAACACCGCCAGGCTCAAGGCGCTCGGCACCCAGATCGGCGACGTCAAGACCCGCTACGAGGCGCGCACCGGCAAGCAGGCCGACCGCATCGACCTCGTCATCGGCCACGGCTTCACGAAGCTGGTCCCGAGGGAGCAGGCGGACAGCAAGCTGCGGGCCCTCGACGGGCTGTCGCACAAGCCCAAGCCGAAGCCGAAGCCGACGGCGACCGCGGCGACCGGGAAGTGCTGATCCCGTACCGGGGCTGATCCCGTACGAGGACTGATCCCGTACGAGGGCTGCCCCCGTACGAGGGCTGATCCCCGTACGGAACCGGCTCGGGTCGGAGGGGGCCTCAGCCCGCCGTGCCGTACATCCGGTCGCCCGCGTCGCCGAGCCCCGGGACGATGAAGCCGTTCTCGTCCAGCCGCTCGTCCACGGCGGCCGTCACGACGGTCACCGGGCTGCCGGCCAGGTCGCGCTCCATCACCTCGACGCCCTCGGGCGCGGCCAGGAGGCAGAGCGCGGTCACGTCGTCGGCGCCGCGCCTGATCATCTCCTGGATCGCCGCGACGAGGGTGCCGCCGGTCGCGAGCATGGGGTCGAGCACGTACACCTGCCGCCCGGACAGGTCGTCCGGCATCCGGTTCGCGTACGTCGTCGGCGTGAGCGTCTCCTCGTCCCGCGCCATCCCGAGGAAGCCGACCTCCGCCGTGGGCAGCAGCCGGACCATGCCCTCGAGCATGCCCAGCCCCGCCCGGATGATCGGCACGACCAGCGGGCGCGGGCGCTTGAGCTGTACGCCGGTGGTCTCCGTGACCGGGGTACGGATGCCGACCTCGTCGGTGCGCACATCCCGGGTCGCTTCGTACGCGAGCAGCGTCACCAGCTCGTCCGCCAGCCGGCGGAAGGTGGGGGAGTCGGTGCGCTCGTCTCGCAGGGTGGTGAGTTTGTGCGCGACCAGGGGGTGGTCGACGACGTGGGTCCGCATGCCTCGACATTATCCGAGACGGAACGCCCTGCTCGCACTGGCGTACCCCGGACCCTTGGGTGGAAGGTGGGCGGTACGCCGGAGGTGTGCATATGTCCGAACCTCAGCGGCCCGACGGGGCGCGGGAGTCGAAGAGGGATGCGCAGAGGGAGCCGAAGAGCGGGCGCGGTGAGCGCGCCGACGCCGAGAGGCTCCGCCGCAGGGCCCGTTTTCTCCGAGAGCTGAACGAGGCGAAGGAGCTCCGCGACCGCGTACAGCCGCGGCGCGCGCGGGCCGCACGCATGCGGCAGCAGATGCGCATGCGCACCTTCCGTTGGTGACGGTGCGTCGCCACGGGCGGACGCACCGCCAACGCGCCGCCAACTCATCGGCGAGCTCCGGGAAAACACCTGCACGACGCACTGTCGAAGACCCTTCGCACAGCGCGGGTTTCTGCCACGATTCCGATGGGGCGGGGCCATGCACCTCGATGGACATGCTCCTCGTCATGTCAGCAGCACTCGGGCACATCCGAAACCAGTGGGAGAGTCACGGTGTATTTCGCCGCACTGCTCGCGCGCACCGAAGACGGGTGGGAAGCGAGCGACACGGAGCTCGACGATGTGGAGACCCTCGCCGACCTGGCCGACCTGGCCCGGGAGGCCGCGACCGACGACGAGACGGTGCTGGTCTGCATCGAGCAGGAGGGCGAGTGGTTCGGGGTCGTGAGAGTGGACGGTGAGGACGACCCGCGGGTCTTCGTCTCCGACGCGGCGGCCGCGATGCGCAGTTCGTACGGCGAGATCCTGCTCTCCGACGAGCTGCTGGGCCGCGAGCCCGAGGACCCCGCCGTACTCGACCAGCTCACCGAGCTGGACGGCACCGAGGACGGCGAACCGGAGCAGGACGAGGAGGAGCCGGAGGCCGAGGCGTCCGGCGAGGCCGCCGACACCGAGGCGCCCCCGGGCCCGATCGGCTCGTCCGACCTCCTCACCGACCTCGGCCTGGAGGAGAAGGCACTGCTCTCGCTCACGCCGGAGGACGCGCTGAGCGAGATCGCGGACGCGCTGGGGTGTCCGGATGTGCTGGAGGCGGTGCGCTGATCGCTGCGCTGGGCCTGTGCCGGGATTCCGGGCTCGGCTCTGAGCCTGCGCCGGGCTGAGCGGTCGTACGGGGCCGGGCGCTGTGCGGTCCTGCGGGGCTTGGCTGCCGCACAGGGCTTGGGCGTCGTACGGGGCTTGGGCGCGTCGTACGGGGCTTGGGCGCGTCGTACGGGGCTTGGGCGCGTCGTACGGGGCTTGAGCGCGTCGTACGGGGCTTGGGCGTCGTACGGGGCTCGGCGGGGCGGTGGACACTGGTCGCATGACCGAGTCCACGCCGACCCCGCCCCCCGCCGACCCCGTACGCGATCCCTGGCGGCCCGCCATGCGCGAGGCCCTCGCCGAGGCGGAGCTCGCACCCCGTACGGGGGACGTGCCGGTCGGCGCCGTGGTCCTCGGCCCGGACGGCGCCGTACTGGGCCGGGGCCGCAACGAGCGCGAGGCCACCGGCGACCCCACCGCGCACGCCGAGGTCCTCGCCCTCCGCCGGGCCGCCCGCGCGCGCGGCGAGTGGCGGCTCAGCGGCTGCACCCTGCTGGTGACGCTGGAGCCGTGCACGATGTGCGCGGGCGCGCTCGTCCTCTCCCGCGTGGACCGGGTGGTGTACGGGGCGGCCGACCCGAAGGCGGGCGCGGCCGGCTCCCTCTGGGACGTCGTACGCGACCGCCGCCTGAACCACCGCCCCGAGGTCATCGACGCCGTACTTGCCCGAGATTGCGCCGCTTTGCTCACCACCTTCTTCCGCTCCCCGCCCGCCGATTTGGGCACACGGCCATCGTTTGATTAGAGTTCCTCTCGGTAGCGTGTCCGAGCGGCCGAAGGAGCTCGCCTCGAAAGCGAGTGAGGGGAAACTCTCCGTGGGTTCAAATCCCACCGCTACCGCAGATGAGAAGGGCCGGACCCCGGTGGGGGTCCGGCCCTTCTGCGTGGGGCGTCTCAGTTGGACTCGCGCGATCACTCAGCCGCTGGCGAGCGGGTCGCTGAGTGGGTCGCTGCCGCCACGAACTCGTCGTGAAGGTCTCCGAGCCGGTAACGAAGCCGTTCTTCTTCGGCCTGTGCTGCAGCCGCAGTGCAACCGTCCATGTCAACGAACGCGTCCGTCCACTGCTCAACACACTCCTTGTGATCTTCTAGACCTCTTCGGAGTTCCATCGCTCGCTCACAGACGTCAGGTGGCCCCACGAGTCGAACCTGGAAGAAGGACTTCCTGAAGTCGGTGACGGACTGCCCGAACGCTAGGCCCAACTCTGCAGACCCCGTGACCTCCCCCTCAACGGCTCTCGTCATGTTCGACGCGACGATGGCGTACTCGTCGTACGCCGCGAGTAAGGCCGTACACGCCTCCAAGCGCTGCCCGCGCAACCAATGCTCATGGTCCATGGCCGCTTGGTCACGCACCTGTTCCACGGTTGCCCGTGCCGTCGTCTCAGCACCGATACGCGCGCCACGCGCTGCCGTGATGCCACCCACGGCAGCACCAGCGACAGCTCCGACGAGCGCCACCACTGCGGCGATGACTGCCGCTACTCCTTGATCCATGGAGGCAGGATGCCCGGACACGAGCGGCAGTCGAACCCGTCACTTGCCGCTGCCGAACAAGGCCCCCATGGTCTCCATCCCCTGCCGTGCCGCCTTGCGATAGACGAGTGCGACTCCGATCACCCCTGCCGCGCTCGTAAGCGGCGCCGCCACTGTGGCAGGCAGCCGGAGAAGCGCGATGCCAATCGCAGCGACTGCCACGAAGATGGCGGCCGACATGATGCGGAGGGCTTCGTAGTCACGTACTGGCTCATGGCCAGCGAGCTGCTCCTCATCCAGAAGTGCTCCAGCACGGCCCTCCGCGCACCGTTCAGCGATGGTGGCGAGCATTAGGCCAAGCTCCCGCAGCCCTTCGTCTGGGTCTGCATCAACACGGAGCGAGGCCGCCCGAACTGCCGCAACCACACGCCCAGCATGCCTCTTCAAGTGCACTCTTCTATACCCTGTGATCGCCCCGGAGGTCGGTCGTGTTGTACGCCACGCCTGACGTATCGCCTGTTCAGCAAGGTATGTGTTCTTGACGTCCGCTTCGATCGAGGGTCGCGCCCAACCAGAACTCACGCGAGCTCGGCCACACCGAGCAGCAGACTGATACAGCGCGACCGATGCACGGTAGCGCCGTTCCAGCATTAACAGGTGGTCCCGGGCAGTCCTCTTATGACTCCTGCTGACGAAGACACCAGCGAACGTGGCCAGAGTGAACCAAACAGTAGTCACAATGATCGCCAGACCGATCACCTCCATAGAGAAGGTTCTCCAGCCCTCTGCGGTGGCGTTCTCTACCGCCTGGCGACTGGCGCCCGCCTTGCTCAGATAGGACGCCCCGAACGTCCACAGACCTTCGAAATAGGACCTGGATGAGCCCCCTGACACCCACCCAACCAGCAGCACTGCCGCGACTACTCGGAGGGGGGCCGTGATCACGAACCCGTATGACCATCGAACCACGGCCCGTCTGACTTGAGTTGGTAGCCCCCCGGGATACAAGACTCTTAGCCCGTCCGCTAATGAAGCGAGGTAACGATCCGAGAGGAGCCGAGACGTTCGGTGAAGAAGCCGCGATCTTGTGGTTCGTATTGGCATGCACAAATCCTTGCAGCCCGTCAGAGACCATGCCCTCGCTTCTCGGCAGGCCAGGGGACAACGGAGGGGGCTGACCAGTTGGGCCAGCCCCCTCAGACTTCTCGGCTGTCCGCTACGAGATCCCGCCGTTCTGGTCGTCATCGTGCTCAGGCTTCTGTTCCCAGATGAGCCCGTCGACCTGTTCAGCGATGCTGTTTCGGACCGTGTCGACCATGTGCTGGTACCTGGCGGCCATCGCAGTCGACGACCAGCCCATGAGTCCCATCACGGCTCGTTCCGGCACTCCGAGGATCAGCAGCACTGTCGCGGCCGTGTGCCGGGCGTCGTGGAGGCGGCCGTCTCGGACCTTTGCTGACCTGAGTAGCTCCTTCCATTCGTCGTAGTCCTCTCGGACCTGCGTCGATAGGCTGGTTTCTGCCTGTGACTCCTTTGTAGCCACGGGACTTGGCCGACCAAAGGTCTGACATGTGGCCGCCAGCAGGCAGCCACGAAGGCCACATGGGGAGCGAGGGGGAGAACGAGTGGGGCAACGGCCGAGAGAGCTGACACCGAACGCCAGCCCTCAGCATCGGCTCGGGGCCGAGATGCGCGAGTGGCGGAACCACCGCCGCCTCTCACTCGGCAAGCTCAGCAAGAAGATCCTGTTCAACGCCAGTTACATGGCTCGCGCGGAGCGCGGCGACCAGGCTGCCTCGGCCGACCTGGTCACGGCCTATGACCATGCACTGGACGCCGGTGGTTCGCTGGTTCGCCTGTACCGGGAGTACAGGGAGGGCGCCTCCGAGGGCACATCGGCACGTGGCCATGTGTCCAAACCGGGCCCTGATGTGTCCAACGGTTCTGTCCTACTGGAGGACGGTGCCGGGCTTGAGGGAGCGTCGTCGGAGGGGATTTCCGTCCCCGCACGCACCGACGACGGAAGGATCATCTTCGTGTCCATCTCGCGCCGTGCGCTGCTCGGCACGCTGGGAACCGCAGCGGCGAGCGCCGCGCTCTCGGATGCCACAGCCCTCGGCGCGTCCGCTCCGGCACATGGGACTCTGTCGGGAGCCAACCCGATCGAGCACCTGGAAGCCACGCACCGCGTACTCATCGACAGCGACAAGCTGTTCGGCCCGTACCAGAGCATCCCGGCCGTCGAGCGTCAGCTCGCGGCGATGAAGTCTCTACGGCAGCAGGTGCGGGGCGAGGACCGTAGGCGGCTCTTGCAGCTGCACGCGCGGTACGCGGAACTCGCCGGCTGGCTCCACCAGGACACGAGGAACTTCCGTGCAGCGCAGCACTGGATGCGCGAGGCCCTGGAGATGTCCCACCTGAGCAATGACACGCAGCTCACGACCTTCATCCTGGCCAGGCGCAGCCAGCTCGCCGGCGACATGCACGATTCGATCGACGCTTTGGATGTGGCCGAGGCCGCCGAGCAGCACGCGCAGCCAGGCAGCCGACTCGCAGCTGTAGCCGCGACGTACGGAGCCCACGCTCACGCGCTGCGAGGCGACACCGACGCATGCAAGCGCGCTTACGACCACGCGCACGACCTGCGTCAAAGCATGGACCGACCCGGACTCCGCCTTGGGCATCTGGCTCGACGCGGCCTATATCGAGGCCCAGCGAGCCCGGAGCCTCAACACTCTCGGCGATTTCCAAGCCGCAGCGGACGGCTTCGGCCGCGCCATCGACAACCTGCCTGCCGACTACCACCGGGAACGAGGCGTCCACCTCGCCAGGCAGGCCGTCGCCCTCTCCGGCGCCGGCGAAGCCGAGGAAGCCGGGCGGGCCGGTTTGCAGGCCCTCCACATCGGCGTAGAGACCGGCTCCGGCCGCATCACTCGTGAGCTTGCGCGCCTCGAAACCGGCCTGGAGAAGTGGCATAGCGTTGCCAGCGTGAGCGAGTTCCGGGAGGCGATGAAGGAAGCCGTGCTGAAGCAAGCGTGACCAACCGCCGCCCTCACCCGACAAGTTCCCAGGAGATACCAGTGCCCCGCCCGTACGTCTTGCTCAAGGTCGCGACCTCGATCGACGGCTACATCGACGACACCAGCTCGACGCGCCTGCTGCTGAGCAACCCCGATGACTTCGACCGCGTCGACCAGGTCCGCGCCGACTCCGACGCGATCCTCATCGGCGCCAGCACGATGCGAGCCGACAACCCGCGGCTACTGGTGAACAGCGAGGAACGCCGGGCCGAGCGCGAGGCCGCCAGCAAGCCCGCCTACCCGCTTAAGGTCACAGTCACCAAGAGCGGCGACCTCAAGGAAGACCTGAAGTTCTGGCACCACGGCGGGGAGAAGGTCGCCTACACAACAGACGCCGCAGCAGAGGGCCTCCGCGCCCGCCTCGGCAACCTCGCCGACGTCGTCTCAACGGGCCCAGACCTGGACTTCGGCGCGATGCTCGACGACCTAGGCGAGCGTGGGATCGGTCGACTGCTCGTCGAGGGCGGCACCCAGGTCCACACCGCCTTCCTCTCCCAGAACCTCGCCGACGAGATCCACATGGTCGTGGCGCCCCTGGTGGTCGGCCAGGCTGGCGCCCCCCGCTTCCTGAACCCCGCGGACTACCCGTGGGCCACCACACGCCGCATGAAGCTGGCAGAGGCCCGCCCGGTCGGCGATGTTGTCCTCCTGCGGTACCTCCCGAAGGAAGACAGTGGCGAATGAGCCGGCGCGAATATGACGAGCGCCGGACGGAGCGAGCGAACTCTCTTGGACACACTCGCTGAAAGGAACAGTATTGTAGATCACAGTCAATCACCCTGCGACACAGCTAACCTGTTCACGCAACAATAAGATACGCAGAAGTACGAATTGAATTGAGGCAGCATGGAAGCAAAAGACCCTTACCTCGACCTTGACATCGAGGACGAGATTGACGAGGACTCAGAAGAAGATCTCGGATCAGATGAAGCAATCTTCAAGAACATCACGACGTATACGGTAGATTGGTCTGTAACTACAGTAATCGAGCGAATGGAAAGGGAGGCAATTAACGTCTCCCCCACTTATCAGCGAAATCCGGTCTGGAATCCCGCAAAGACCTGGCGATTCCTGGAGTCCTTGATGCTCGGCATCCCTGTACCGCAAATAGTCCTCGCAGCGCAAAAGGGAAGCCGGAACAAGTTCGTTGTACTCGACGGAAAACAGAGGCTCCTGGCGCTTAAATTCGCAGCCGACCTACAAAAGCCTGAAAACCGTAAGAGATTCCCTAAGCTTGAAATTCTATCTGACCTTCAGGGCAAGATGCTCAAGACTGTCCTCAATGACCCAGAACTCAGCGAGCACTGGGAAAATCTATTGGTTCAGCCAATCCGAACTGTGGTAGTTCAAGGCTATTCAGATGAACGAGCGCTTCACGCAATCTTTCATCGCCTGAACCAGAATAGCGTGAGTCTCTCTTCGCATGAACTCCGACGCGCGCTGCACATGAATGAATTCATGAAGTGGCTGGACGAGTACTCCGCAAATTCGAGTGCTCTGCAGCGTGCGCGCCGCATTAAGCAGCCAGATTTTCGAATGCGGGACGCAGAAACAGCACTTCGCCATCTCGCATTTTGTCGCAATTACGCAAACTACCAGGGTGACCTTAGGAAATTCCTGGACGAAGAGGCCAAGTGGGCGGGAAAAAACTGGGAACGGGTGCGCCAAAGCTACGAAGTGAGAGGTGAGGAACTCGACGCTGCTATCGACTCGGCTTTTACCATATTCGGATCCACTGCATTTTTCCGGTATACCGGAGAAAGGTACCTCCCTCGCTTCAACGCACCGCTTTTCGACGTTGTGACAGCCACGCTGCGCAATGAAGAATTGCGGCGTACTTGTCTATCGATCAACAGCAGAGAACTGCGTGAAGCGGTGGAGTCCCTCTCTACGAGTCACCCCTTCTCTCAATTCATCACAACAACCACTAAATCAAAAGAAGCAGTACGAGGGCGGTTTGAGTTGTGGTCAGAGATGATCGAACAGGTGACGGGTGCACGTGACGTATTGGCGAAGATGGTGAGTTAATGGCAAGCATCACGCGCCGGCTGAAACGCCTGAGAAACCGGGAACGTGTCCTGCGGAATAACCTGCTGGGCCCTCGCTCGTCGTGGGGCACACCACCATCTGATGAGGAATTCGATCGCGCCCTAGCTTACAGAGTGCTAATGCATGCAGAAATTGAAAGACATCTAGAGGACACTGTTCTGAGTGCACTTCTCAGCAGCCTGAAAATATTTGAAAGGCAGAATGGAAAGGTTACCTACCCAGCAGCTTCAGCTTTGACTCACTACCACTCGAAATGTTTCCTTGATGGAAAGAATGATGCGAGTTCTGCATTTTTGGACTCACACGCAATGCACCAGTACGCCAGTTCAATCCTAGACGAGGCAATTAAATGGGTTGAGACATCAATTATATACAATAATAACGGGATTAAACCTAAAGATGTTCGCAAGCTCATGGGCTGGATAGGAATCGACTCCTCGCTGCTAGATAGCAGCTTACTGGATTTGCTTGCCCGCTTGGGAAGAGATCGCGGTGATGCAGCCCACCTAAGTCGAAGAGAAATTTGGCGCAGATACAGGAGGAGAACATCACCCGGTAATGACGCCACTATCCGCCGCCTCCCGTCACCTTCTGACGAAGTGGCAGCTGTCGACGCTGTGCTAAAGCTTCTTGCGCCACTAGATAAGCTAGTGCAATATCAGCTCCGCCAGAGCATCTATCCTTAGAGAAATATTTTACGAAAATAACTCTACTAGCTGAGCTTAATCTCGTAGACGATCTCGCTGAGAGCTGCAGGGACAATGACGACGGCCGTCTCCATCGGGCGACCGTCGTCAGCGTAGTAGGTCCGCTGAATCCGCGTGACTAGTGAGCCTCTCTGCACCCCGAGGAGCTGGGCCTCCGCCGCCGTCACCTCTCCCGGCTCCGGCTGTTCCACCGCGTGTGTGACCGTGATGCCGATCGCTGCCATGCGCTCCACCACTCCGCGACCCGCGTAGGGGCCGCCCTCCGGGAGCACGATCTCTGTGCCGCCAGTGATGCTGTACGGCTCCCAACTCGTTGCGAGCTGTACCGGCTTGCCCTCTGCCAGGAACTCGTAGCGCGTCCTGACGCAGCGGTCGCCTTCCTCGATGCCCAGGCGGGCCGCGATGCCTGCGGGCGCCGGCACCTTCGCCTCGGTGTGGGATTCCCAGGTGCCCGTCTTCCCAAGTGCCGCCATGTCGCCGTGGAACGGGGAGCCGCCGCGGCGTTCGCGGCTGTGTGAGCGGACCATGCGGATGCGACGGCGCGGCTCGGCGACGTAGGTGCCCGAGCCTGCGCGGCCCTCCAACACGCCCTGGGAGATCAGCAATTCCTGTGCGCGGCGGACCACGTTGTCGCCGACGCCGTACTCCGCGGCGAGCTGGGCGCGGGACGGCAGGCGGTCTCCGGGCGTCCATTCGCCCTCGGTGACGCGCTGCCGGAGCAGGTCGGAGATGCGGAGGTACGGCGGCTGCTCAGGCATGTTGGCAATCTAGTCCACTAGCTCTAATCTAGTTAACTAGCATTACTCAGAGTGCCCACCAGGTGGCGGAGGACCGTCGTGCCCCAACCCGTGTCGCGAGCACAGGCCATCGCGGCGTTCCTCTCCTCCGCCGGACTCGAACCGCGCGTGACGCGCCATCCCGGGCACATCCGGGTGGAGGCCGACATGCCGGAGGCGCCGACGTCCTCGACGTGGAGGTCCCTGTTAGCGGCCTTGGAGCGAGGCGACCGGTTCGGGCTCGACACCGACGCCGTGGGCTCCACCGCCTGGGCACTCGTCTTCAGCGCGTCCTGCGGGAGAACGGCTCCCCAGGGACGTGGCCATCAGCCGTAGGGAGCTGACACGACGTGCTCGATCGCGGGCTCGAACTTTGTGGTGGGGCGGAGGGGCCTGACCGGCGGCGCCGGCGACCCCCAGCCGCCTCGCTATGCCGCGCGGCGCCTGCCGGGCGCACAGCGCATGAGAAAGGGGCCACCGATGCCCCGTACTGAAAGAGAGGTCGCCGTCGAGGTCGTGGCCAGCACCGTGCGGCTCGGCGACGTGATCACGGTGGGCGGAGTGCCCATGACCGTGCTCGACCTGGTCGACCTGCCGGGCGGCGCCAAGCGCCTCAACTTCGGCAGGGGCCACACGTTGTCTATCGGGCCGGGGACGCGGCTGACCGTCCTGCGGGTCGCCAAAGGATGGTGAGCGCGCCATGGGGCGAGGTACAGGACGGTGCATCGTTTGCGGCGCGACCCGGGCCGACGTGATGCTCGTACAGATCATCGAGAGCGGGTCGGGGCCGGGCTGGGGGCACTACGCCTGCCCGGAGCCGTGCGCCCAGCAGTACGCCAAGCGGACGTACGCCCCCGAGTGGCTCCAAGACGACCTACGCGCCCGCGGTCTATGGCCGTGCTCGTCCGCCACATAACAGCCCGGGGCACAGAGTTGGTAGGCAGTAACCACTTTCCTGCCCAAGTGCCCCAGGTGCACGCTTTGCGGTAGAGGGTTGTGGTGCCTTCCGGGCTTCACCCAGCCACGGGCAAGAGAAGGACATGTCCATGCACATGGTGTTCGTCGATGACAGTAGGCAGCCAGAACCACGTAGACAGCACTTGGGGGAACTGGTCGCCATAGGAGGGGCGATCTTTCCGGAAGATGCCGTAGCCCCTTACTCGAAGGAGCTGGACAAGATTCGCTCCACCCTCGGCATCCCGGACGACGAAGAGATCAAGTGGAAGCCTTCCAAAGGAAGCTTCCTCGCCACGGCAGGCGGGGCAAAGGTCACCGAACTTCGCCGTCGCATGCTTGAACTCGCAGCAGAGCACCGAGTTCGCACCGCTGTGGTGATCTGGGACCGAGGCCATCTCGACTGGAAGAGGGAGCAAGTAGCCCCGGCGATCCTTGGCTACCTCTATGAGCGAATAGAGATTCACCTCGATGAACAGGGCGAGCGCGGCGTCGTCATCGCGGATGTCCCCGGCGGCGGCTCAGCTGAACATAACAAGTGGTTGGCTAGCTCCTTGGATCTGACCAGAGCAGGCACCCAGTACGTCAAACCCGAACGAGTGGTCATGCCGATCGTGACGACACCGTCCCACCACGTCCCCCATGTGCAGCTAGCTGACCTCGTGGTCGCAGCCACGACAGCGGCCATAGCGGGCCAGAAGGCTGCACTCGACCTGGTCGACCTACTCAAGCCGCTCGCACGCAGAAACAGCTACGGATACATCGGTGGCGCAGGCGTCGTGCTCTGGCCTCCTCAGCTGAACGATCTCTACTACTGGGTCCTGGGGGAGGACTCCTACGTCCGATCGGGGAAGGAGCATTCGCTGGGCCCCACTGGCGACCCATTCTCTGCCCCGGGCCGCCCCTTCCAGGAGAGCGACGGCATGCCTGGCTGAGCACGCCCGGCCGTCTCAGTTTCCGTCTCATTCACCCCCGTCCGGGGGCGTTCGCGAGGGGTCGCAGAGTCGCCCCGGTATCGGCGACGTACCAGCGTGAACTACAGCGTACAAGCCTCTGACCAGCATGAGCAGACCTCGAAAGCGAGTGAGGGGAAACTCTCCGTGGGTTCAAATCCCACCGCTACCGCAGGTGAACGAAGGGCCGGACCCCCGCGGGGTCCGGCCCTTCGTCGTGCTCCGGCTCAGTTGGCCCATCAGTCACCGGGTGCAGGCGACCTCCCCCTGCTGGCGCACTGTGTGGCCCGTGTCACGCCGTCGCACTCACGGCGCCTGCCCCGGGCCAGGCTGGCACACAGGGTGATCCAGTCTGTCCTGTCTGCCCCTAGACGTAGGGTTAAGTCAAGAGCATTACATGATGAGCAGTTTGAGGCGATGTCAGTCATGACACTGCAGCCTCAACGCTCTCTCCACAGAGGCTGGTGACGTAGTGCAGATCCGGGCAGAGAAGCAGTACAACCCCGTGGCCGATGAGGTGAGCGCTCTCGTGGCGGTCACACGGCCGATCATTGCTGGTGTCTACCATTCGATCGGCCAAGACGTGGTAGATGCAATCGGACCGCGTGAGGAAATAAAACTGAAACTCCTCGGGAGAATCAGAAGTAAAGGAGACGGGGACACCGGGATCGCTTTTGAATACACTGTTCACGATGCTGTGACAAATGGAGTTCCCATCGTGATAGAGCGCGTGGCAGACGCTCTATCACACTGCAAGATTCGACGCGGCGACCCATCGTCGATCCTGTTCGCCATCGAGAAAAGCGGATCACAGCAGCTAATCTCCACTGAGATCGACCTCATCACAACAGATTCGAGGGTGTTGTCCGGGGAGCGCGGGCAGCCAGTAAAGTTGATGGGGCAACTCAATAAGATCGCTGCCGCGTTTAGACGTCCCAGCACTCGCGTAAAATTGCCGCAGAGCATCAGAGGACTCTGGAAAGCAGACCTGTTCCTAGGATCCACTGAGCCAGATCACTGGGTAGGAACTACGGTCAAGATCAACCGGTCACATCTAGAGGCGGCCAGGGGCCTTCGCGTGGCGATCGTTCCCAGCCGTTCAGGCGCTTCTGACGCCATCAAGAAGGACGAGCAGAAAAACCTCATCGTCTGCCCTATGCCCCACGACGGAAGTTTCATGCAGGTCTTCTATGAAGGCTGGCGAATCGTGCAGGCACTCTGCGAATCCAACTTCAAGATGCCTAAGGAAGTCGACCTACCTCGACCCATTGACCGAGAAGTGGCGCGCGTCTACATCGAGCGACGAGAGTTTCCAGTTCCCGACGTCCTAGAGGCCACCAAGAAGTTTGCACAGCCAGAGCTTCTTGTCACTGATGAAGCTTCCGCCTCCAACGTAGCCTTTGGGGCAAACGCAAAGCCAGAGACGTCAACGATAATCAGCCCCATCCCACGCACAGGAATCTAGAACTGTGCCATAATTCAGCGACTCCAACAGTGCAATACCCCTGAGTGCGTAGTAGCAATGGTTGAGGGGGGCTGTCCAATCAGAACATCCCCCCTCAACCTATTGAACTTGCAGGCTAGTAAAGCCTACTCCCTATCTACACTGGCTTCTGATGTCTGCCAGATAAAACCGTCAACTTGTTCTGCAATGCTGCTCCGCACCGTGTCGACCATGTGCTGATACCTGGCGGCCATCGCAGTGGAAGACCAGCCCATGAGGCCCATCACGGCCCGCTCCGGGACTCCGAGGATCAGCAGCACTGTTGCGGCTGTGTGGCGGGCGTCGTGGAGGCGGCCGTCTCGGACCTTTGCTGACTTGAGCAGCTCCTTCCATTCGTCGTAGTCGACTCGGGTTGAGGTGCCGCGGCCGGTCTTCGTCGCGAACAGCCAGTCCTCGTCGTGCCAGTTGAGGCCGAGGACCAACGCGACCGCCCAGCGGGCTGAGTTTCGGCGCTTCTCTGCTGCGCGGAGGAGGCGGCGGACCTTCTCCGCCGTGAACGGTTCGATCGCTTTCGTTCACGCGCGGGATCTCCACGAGAGGGCGGCGCGGAGTGTGCGGTGCGCCTGGTGAGCTGTGCCTATCGCAGGTGAACGTCGTGGTTCGGCTCAGTTCGCGTTCCTGCCTGGGGGCACGAAGCTGTCTCGTGCACCGGAAGCGGGCGAGGGGTCCGGCTCGACCTCTCGGTGGCGCGCGAGGATGTTGATGGCGTTAGTTCGGCGCACGTGGCAGATCTGGAGGGGAGGAAGCATGGATGCTCGCCAGGTCGACCCCCGATACGTTCGCTGGGAGGACGGCGAACCTTCGTACCGGGTGGACTTCTGGGACCGTGCCGGCGCCGAGTGCGATGAATGGATCATCGAAGGCGCGGATGACGTCGGGGACGTGATGCGGTGGGCTCACGAGAAAGCGAATGGTCGCGAGTTCGTCGTATACGCCCAGTGTCAGGTCGACGGGGAATTCGGGCTGTTGCGCCTGCACGGGCGTGAACCGACCTGAGGCGTTGCCCTCAACTGTGTTCTGCTCCAGCTGGGACAAGCGTCGCCGACGAAGTAGCGGAGGAGGGCTGTGCTCGCGAGCCTCAGCTGGCGGCCGGAGCCCGCGTTCACGGGCCGTTCCCCTCGTGGAGGTCCCGGTGCCTCAGCTCCTGCTTCATGCGCCGGGCGCTGAGGACGTTGCCCAGCACCGATGCGGCGAGGGCGAAGGTGACGCCCGCCGCATTCCACGTAAAGCCGCTGATGAAAGCGGTCAGCACGGTGAGAGCCAGGAAGAGCACGGAGAGGAATGCCAGCGCCTGCATCGTGCGCACTCTCGGGGCTGGTAGATCTCGCACGGCTTCCTCTCGATCCGCCCCCTGATGGCTGACCCGGGGACGGTAGGGGACGGAGGCGGGCGGCGGGAAATTGATCTCGGGGCTACGGGCGGACTGTTGACAGGCCCCCCTCGGGACTGGATGCTGCTGCTCGCCGTACCGGCCGAACGCGTGGTCGGTGCGTGGGACGGGGGAGGAACCGTGGGGGACTTAGGGGAGTCGGGCAGAGCGGCGTGTCTCGTGGTCGTCGGGGCGAATCCGACCGTGGCCCAAGCCGCGGCGACGCTGCCGGGTGACGTGGTCCACGTACAGCTGCCGGGCGCTCCGGCCCTCGGGCCTGACGACCGGGTGCTGACCGCCGACTTCCTGGATCTAACCGCCTTCCTCGCCTTCACCGATGAGGTCTTGCGGCCCCTGCGGCCCGCCGCGGTCGTCTCGCTCACCGAACTCGGGCTCGAAGCGGCCGCCTCGGCCGCGCGCCGGCTCGGCGTCACGGGGGTCGACCCGGACGTCGTACGGGTCACTCGCAACAAGCTGGAGATGCGGCGGGTCCTGGAGCGGAAGGCCCCGCATCTGAATCCGGCCTTCGCCGCGGGGGACGACGCGGAGGCGGTGGCCGCGCTGTTCGCGCGCTACGGGCGGGCCGTGGCCAAGCCGGTGAACGGGGTCGGCAGCGCCTCCGTGGCCCTGGTCGAGGGGATCGACGCGCTCCCCGACGAACGGCGTACGGGCGCGACGTTGCTCGAACAGTTCGCAGAGGGGCGGGAGTTCAGCGTCGAGGCGCTCTCCGAGGGCGGCGCGCACACCGTGCTCGGGATCGCGGAGAAGGGCGTCACGGACGGGTTCGTCGAGGTCAGCCACATGATGCCGGCGCCCTCGCTGGACGCGCGCCGGCGGCGTCTGGTCGCACGGGCCGTCGGCGAACTGCTCGACGCGCTCGGGCTCACCGAAGGACCCAGCCACACCGAGGTCAAGGTCGACGGCGACAAGGTCCTCGTGATCGAGACGCACACCCGGCTCGGCGGCGACGGCATCGCCGACCTCGTGCGGCTCACGACCGGGGTCGAGTGGCGCGGCACCGCGCTCGGCTGGGCGGTCGGCGCGGGGGTACGGCGGGGCCCCGTCACCGCGCCCGCGGCCGCCACCGTCTTCCCCACAGCGGCGCCGGGGCTGGTCACGGCCGTCGCGCCGCGCCCCGAGCTCGTACACGGGGATGTCCACTGCTGGGATCTGTCCGTACGGGCCGGGGACGAGGTACGCGCGCTGCGCTCCTCCACCGACCGGCTCGGGATGGCCGTGCTGACCGCCGACGGCACCGACGCCTGCGCGAGGGCCGTCGCGGAACTGCTCGCCCTGCCGGTGATCACCACCAGCACCTGAGCCACCACTCGGTCCTGAGCAGCGAGCAGCCCGGACCTGAGCCACCCGCAGCACCACCTCACCACCGCGCCCCGCCGGCGCACCTCTTCACCGCACCGCTTCACCGCACCGCTTCACCGCACCTCTTCACCGCCGACGACGGCGACTTCACCTCATGGGGGACACGTGTCCGTGCAGAACGAGCCGATCCAGAACGCGCCGATTTCTTATGACTTCCACGGCGACATCTCCTTTTCGACGCCCTTCAAGGACATCAGGCCCGAGGACATCCACCTCTATCTCGACCTCGACACCAAGGTCGGGAAGAACACCTGCGGGCAGAAGTGCACGCACTGCTGGTTCGTCAACTACGAGAAGGTGTACGACAAGTCCTTCGCCATGGAGGAGGGGCCCCGCATCCTGAGGGGCCTCCAGGCGCGCGGCTACCAGGTCTATCCCCGCTATGTGGACAGCTTCGCCTACGACGGCGCGTTCATGCGGATCTACGGGCCCGCCAACAACCGCGAGTTCCGGCAGGAGTCCGACCACAAGCCCACCGAGACGATGGAGAAGGGCGACGCGTGGACCAGCGGCCGCCCGCTGCTCGCCGACAACTGGGCCGAACTCCTCGACCTGGCCGCGGAGAACGGCTACGGCACCATCTCCATCACGTACCACGGCGTGATCGACGAGGACCTGAACGTCGCCGACCACAAGACGTACCCCATCAAGGGCGTCTTCTCCGGCGCCGACACCGAGGAGGTGCTGCGCCGCATCGCCTCGTACAACAAGGGCGTGGCCCCCGAGGACGCCTTCCGGGTCAACATCGGCGTGACCGTCGGGCGGCACAACCACGGCCGGACCTCGCTGGAGCGCTACGCGCGCTACTTCGACAAGCTGGGCGTGGCCACCGTGCGGTTCAACAACTTCACCGACCACGGCGGGCGCCACCCCGAACTGCGGCTGTCCCGCGAGGAGGTCGCGCAGGCGTACCGCGACTTCAAGTGGATCCACGAGACGATCCCGCTCGGCTTCCAGCTCGGCGTGAGCGAGGACTTCGGCACCTCGGGGATCAAGGCCATGGGCTTCCCCGGACACGTCGGCTGGTGCAGGGCGGGGCGCCAGCTTTTCGCGGCCATCCCCGCGCAGGAGGAGGTGCTGTCCGACGGGCCCGGGGGCCGCCGCGAGAAGATCGGCGACATCGTCGGCTGCGTCAACACCTTCGAGCCGCACCTGGGGATACTCGTCCGCACGGTCACCGCGGGCGAGGCGGGTGAGGGCGGGGCGGGCGAAGAGACCTCGTACGACGTCGAGTTCGACCACGACGAGATCGAGGCGTTCACCGCCAAGCGGCTCGCCGGCACGTACAAGGACGGCTGCTTCGCCACCGAGCTGTCGGAGGAGCTGGGCCTGGTCTCCCGCGTTCCGGAGCGCCGCCGCCTGCCGCTCCTCACCGGACCCCAGGCACCCGCCCCTGTCACCTCCGCCTCCCGGGCCTGAGCCGAGGGGATGACCGCCGCGATGCGCCACGTCCTCGTCTTCGCCAAGACGCCCTACGAGAAGACCCCGTACGACCGGTGGCTGGCCGGCACGGGGGTGGTCCCGGTGATCGTGACCGCGCGCGAGTACGCGGAGGGGTACGCGCACCTGCCGCATGTGCACGCCTTCGACGCGTACGACACCAGCCAGTTGGTCGAGAAGGCCGCGCTGCGGCTGGCCCGCGAGTTCGCGGTGGATGCGGTCTTCGCGCGCGCCGAGGCGGACGTCGTACGGGCGGCCCGGCTGCGCGAGCGGCTCGGGCTGCCGGGGCAGCACACGGCGAGCGCGCTCGCCTTCCGCGACAAGGTGGTCATGAAGGACCATCTCGCCGGGGCCGCCGTCGAGGTGCCCGCGTACGAGCGGGTCGAATCGGCCCATACCGTCCTCGACTTCGTCGAACGGCACGGCTACCCGGTCGTGGTCAAGCCGGTGTCCGAGTCGGGCTCGCTGGGCGCGGCAGTCATCCGCGACGAGGCGGAGCTGGACGCGTACCTCGCTGATCCGTGGCGCGGGCCGAGCGAGGTCGAGGCGTTCGTGCCCGGCCGGATGTACCACGTGGACGGGCTGGTGACCGGCGGCGACGTGGTCTTCGTCCATCCCTTCCGGTACCTCAACGACTGCCTGTCCTTCCGGCGGAACGAGTGGGTGGCCAACGTTCCGCTCTCGCCGCGCGACCCCGCGTACGACCGGCTGGTGAAGGCGGCGCTGTCGGTGCTGGAGGCGCTGCCGACGCCGCGACAGACGGCCTTCCACGCGGAGTTCTGGATCACTCCGGACGACCGGCTGGTCTTCTGCGAGATCGCCGGGCGCACCGGCGGCGGCATGATCAGCGCGATGGTCCGGCACGCGTTCGGGCTCGACCTGGACAGGGAGTGGCTGTACGCGGAGTGCGGGCTGCCGACGGCGGCCGGTGACCCAGTGTCGTCCGGTGCTCTCGCGGCGCTTCCCGCGTACCGGCCCGCCGGCGCGCTGTGCATTCCGCCGCAGAGCGGGGTGCTGGAGCGGCTGCCGGCGACCGGTCCGGGGAGCGGGCAGCCCGCGTGCGTGCGCGAGACGGTGCTGACCGGCGCCGTCGGCGAACGGTTCCACGGGGGCGTCAAGTCCGGCCTGTTCCTCGCCGGTTACGTGGTGGGCGGGGAGACGGAGGACGAGGTGGCGGCGCACATCGGACAGGTCGCGGACTGGTTCGCGGAGAACTCCCGGTGGCGGGGCGCGGAGTGCTCGGGAGGCGCGGAGTGAACGCGACGACGCCCACGGGAAACGGCGCTGGTGAGCACGTCGGCCCGCTCGTCTCCCCCGCCCGACTGGCCGCGCTGCTCGAGGAAGGCGCGGGCCGCGTGATCCCCTTCGACGCCTCCGTCGGCGCGCACCGCGGCGCGGCCGCGCGCATCCCCGGGGCCCGGCCCTTCGACCTCGACGGGCGGCTGTCCGACCACGCCTCGGCGCTGCCGCACACCATGCCCGGCGCAGAGGAGTTCACCGAGGAACTGCGCGCGCTCGGTGTGCACGACGGCGACACCCTCGTCGTCTACGACGCGCAGGGCGTGTACTCCAGCGCCCGTGCCTGGTGGATGCTGCGCGCCATGGGCGCCGGCCGGGTCGCCGTACTCGACGGCGGACTGCCCGCCTGGACCGCGGCCGGACTCCCCGTCGAGCCCGCGCCCGCCGCCTACGAGGGGCCGCGCGGAACCTTCACCGCGCGGCCCGTGACCGGCATGTTCGCCGACGCCGACACCGTCGCCGCCGCCCTCGCCGACCCGTCGGCCGCCGTCCTCGACGCGCGCTCCGCCGGGCGGTACGCGGGCACGGCGCCCGAGCCGCGCCCCGGCCTGCGCGGCGGCCACATGCCGGGATCCGCCAGCCTGCCCTTCGGGCGGCTCCAGCGGGACGGCGGCACGATGCGGCCCGCGCGCGAGCTGCGTACGGAGATCGAGGCGGCGGCCGGTGACCGCGAGCGGCTGTATCTGAGCTGCGGCTCCGGCGTCACCGCCTGCGTCCTCGCGCTCGGCGCGACCCTGGCCGGCTACCGCGACCTGACCGTGTACGACGGTTCGTGGAGCGAGTGGGGGCTGCCCTCCGCGCGGCCGGTGGCCACCGGGGAATCGCCGGGCGGAAGCGGTACGTCGGGTGGGAGCGGTGCGTCGTGTGCGGGCGGTGCGTCGTGAGCGCGGGGCGGCCCGGCGCCGGGCTCGCCGCGAAGTGGCGCACGTTCACCGGACTGCCCTCCGGGCTCAAGGCGCTGATCGGCCTGTCCTTCGTCGTCGCGCTCGGCAGCTACATGGTGACCCCCTTCATCGGCGTGCTGATGGTGCAGGCCGTCGGGCTGGACGTCCGGGTGGCCGGGGCCCTGGTCGCGGTGGCCACCTTCATCCAGTTCGGCGGGAGCATCCTCGGCGGCGCGGTCGTGGACAGGCTCGGGCTCAAGCGGACCATGGTGCTCGCGCTCGCCCTGCGTACGGCCGGTCTCGTGCTGCTCGGGCTGGCGGTCGAGCTGCCCTGGGTCGCCTACCCCGCCGTGGTCCTCGTGGCGGGCGGTCCCGCGCTGTACCTCCCGGCGAACAAGGCGTACATCGTCACCAGCGTCTCCGAACGCCTCCGCCCGCTCTTCCTCGGCGTGAGCAGCGCCGCGCTCAACGCGGGCATGGGGCTCGGACCGCTGCTCGCCGCCGTGCTGCTGGACGCCGACCCCGTCCTGCTGCTCATCGGCCTCGCCGGGCTCTTCGCGCTGATCACCGGGGCACACCAGGCGGCGCTGAGGCCGGTCGAGCGGCGGGAGGAGGCGGAGCCGGGTCCAGAGCCGGTGGCGGAGCAGGCCCCGGAGCCGGTCACGGCCGGCGGGAAGCGGGCCGCGCTGCGCGGCGCCCTCCGCCCGGCCCTGTTCACCGCCCTCGCCTTCTACCTCTACTTCTTCTTCCAGAGCTTCATGGGCCTGTACGCGGCCGGAGTGTCCGACATCCGGCTCCTGGGCTGGGTGATGCTGCTCAACTGCGCCATGGTGGTGCTGCTCCAGCCGGCGCTCGCCGACCGCATCGCGCGCGCCGACTACCGCCTGCTGGTGGGCGGTTCGTTCGCCCTGATGGGAGTCGGTACGGCGGCGATGGCGCTCGGCGGCGCCCCGGCGCTGCTGGCCGGCACCGCGCTCTTCACGCTCGGCGAGATCTTCCTGTTCCTGCGCTGCGACCTGGAACTCGTCGAGCGCGTGCCGGGCAACCCCGCCTTCGCCTTCGGCGTCCAGCGGCTGACCGCCGGCATCGGCGGACTCCTCGCGGGCGTCGTCGGCGGCTTCGTCTTCGCGCATTACAAGGCCGCCGGGGACCTGGACACCTTCTGGCTGGCGGTCGCGGCACAGTGCGCGGTCGCCGTACTCCTCGCTCTGCTCCTGGGCGGCCGCCGCAGGTCAGAGGCCCGGGCCGACGTCCCGGCGCCGCCGCCGTACGAGTCGAGCGCGGCCGCGACGGGAGCGGCGGGAGCGGCGGACGAGGAGGCGGCCCGGTGAGCGAGTCCAGGGCCGGGTCCGCCTCCGAGCCCGCCTCCGCACCCGAGTCCGCGCGCGAGACGCTCTTCGTGCACGCCGGATCCGACCCCCGCCGGCAGGGCGGCTATGTGAACCCGCCCGTGCACCGCGCCTCCACCGTCCTGTACGAGAGCACCGCCGAGATGGCGGCCTCCCAGGCGGACCCGCTCAAGCGCGGCACCCCGGTGTACGGCCGCTTCGGCACCCCCACGGCGCGCGCCTTCGAGGAGGCGCTGGCCGAGCTGGAGGGCGGTCACGCGGCGGTGGCGACGTGTTCGGGCCTCTCGGCGGCCACCACGGCGATCCTCGCGTACGCACGGGCGGGCGACCACCTGCTCGTCAGCGACTCCGTCTACCTCCCGACCAGGAGGTTCTGCGATTCGCTCGCGGCGCTGGGCGTGGAGACCGAGTACTACGACCCGGCGGCGGGCGGCGCGGCCGTCGCGGAGCTGATACGCCCTCACACCCGGCTGCTGTACCTGGAGTCCCCGGGGTCCACCACGTTCGAGGTGCAGGACATCCCGGCGATCACCGCGGTGTGCCGCGCCCGCGGGGTGACCACCCTCGCGGACAACACCTGGGCCACGCCCGCCTTCTGCCGGCCGCTGGCGCTGGGCGCCGGCGTGGACGCGGTGGTGCACTCGGCGACGAAGTACCTGACGGGGCACGCCGACAGCATCCTCGGCGCGGTCGTCTGCACGCAGGAGAGCCATCCGGTGATCCGTTCCGCGGCGGTCAGGCTCGGCCAGTGCGCGGGGGCCGACGACCTCTACCTGGGCCTGCGCGGGCTGCGCACCCTGGGCGTACGGCTGGAGCGCCATCAGGAACAGGGGCTTGAGCTGGCCCGTTGGCTCGCCGGGCAGGAGGGCGTGGCGGCCGTACTGCACCCGGGGCTGCCGGGCGACCCCGGCCATGAGCTGTGGCGCCGTGACTTCACCGGCGCCACGGGGCTGTTCGGCGTGGAACTGGAGCCGGGCCCCGGCGCGGCGGCCGTCGACGCGATGCTCGACCGGCTGCGGCTCTTCGGTCTCGGCCACAGCTACGGCGGCTACGAGAGCCTGATCGTGCCGGCCGACCCGGTCTCCCACCGCCTGCCCGGCACCTGGGCGGGACGCGGGCCGCTGCTGCGGGTGCACGCCGGATTCGAGAGTCCGGACGATCTCAAGAGGGACCTGTCGGCGGGCCTGGCGGCCCTGCTGGGCGGGGGCTGACCGCACGCGGCGCCCCCGCCCGGCCCGCTAATCGCGTGACCGTCGGGCGGTGACCGTGCCCTGCGCCGTCCACAGCGCGGCCACCAGCAGCAGTGCCGCCGTGTACGCGGGATCGCCGGCGCCGCTCCAGAGGGAGAGCAGGGCGAACAGCCCCGCCATCAGGAAGCTGAACGCGGCGCTCGGCCTCCTCCCCCTGACCGGGCTGCCGGTGTGCATCAGGAGCACCCCCACGCGGAGACGACCGCGCCGAGGACGGTGATCCCCGTCGGCCCGGTGCCGATGAAGCCGAGCCCCGCGACGCCGAGGCCCGCCGCGCACTTCCGCGCCTGGTCCTGCTGCTTCGGCGTCATCTTGGGACCGCCGACGAAGCGGTAGTTCTTGCCCTTGTACGAGACGCAGCCGACGGAGGGCGAGCAGTACTCGGTGTCCGGCAGCCGCTTGTAGGCCCGCTTCCCGCACCCGTCGCCGGGGTAGCAGTACTTGGACTTCTTCACCTTCACGCACTTCTTCGGGGCGCAGACCTTCTTCGTCGCCGCCGCTTCCGCCGGGCCCGCCTGGGCCGCGACCAGGAAGGCGGCGAAGAGCAGCGCCAGGACGGTGACGGAACGCCTGCCGACATACATGCCGGTCGCGAACGCGCGCATTATTCCCCCATTTTTGTTGTGAGTTCCCCGTGGAAAGCGCTGGTCAGAGGCGCTTTCGCGGCCACGCTTTCACTCGTGACAGACACATGTCAACGCATGCGGAGGCGCGCGTTCGGAGGCCGCGCGAAGAGGCTCGGGGGAACGAAGAGCTCGGGGGAAGCGACTCAGGGGGGACAGGCCGCTTCCCCCGATGGACGGGACGTCGATCCGGCCGCGCACCCATCAGGGGGAGGGGAGATGCGCGGGGCCGGACCCCGCAGAGCGTCCCGCCGTCCGCCTCCGGCTCCTGCCAGGTCCGGAGGCTCGCCTTCCATGGTGCGCGGACAAAGAGGGACAGTTCAGCGGCAAAGGGCCCTGATTGCTGGGGCTTTGGTCCCTACGCCGGGATCACGTTCCGGCCACCTCTGGTTAGACTCACCCGACCGCACAGGGGATCCACTACGAGTAGCCGCGGGAGGGGCGAGCAATGGTCCAGGCGAAGAAGCTCACGCTGTACATCCTGATCGTCTTCGTGCTGTACACGATCATCACCTCACCCGCCCGCGCGGCGGACCTCGTGCAGATCGGCTTCGAGGGGATCTCCAGCGCCGCGCAGGGCGTCGGCCGCTTCTTCACCGAGCTCATCAGCTAGTCCCGGACCCGCGCCCGGACCGCTCCGGGCCCGCCCGCTTCACTCCCCCTTACCTCCGCGCAGCGATTCGCGCCGCCCCGTTCACCCCGTGGACGGGGCCTTTCGTGTGCCGTTGGGCAGCGCCTCACGGGATCGCACGCGCTCCACGTACGGAGCGTGGTGAAAAGTCCCAACTGGTGTACAACACGGCGTAATACGGTGCTTGCACACTGTGCACATGTCTTGTGATGCTATGACCGCTTTGTGCGGATGACTGGATGAGACCGACCTGCGTGAGCTGCACCGTGACCTGCACCGTGAGCTGCACCGTGAAGGCCGTAAGGAGTGGTGGCTGAGTGGCGGCGACCCAGACCCGCGTGAAACGGGGCGCGGATGCCCGGGCACTGACCCAGGTGCTCTTCGAGCGCCTGACGGGGCTGACGCGGGGTACGGCCGAGTACAACCGGGTCAGGGACGAGCTCATCGAGGCGAATCTGCCGCTGGTGCGCTATGTGGCCGCGCGCTTCCGCAGCCGCAACGAGCCGATGGAGGACGTCGTCCAGGTCGGGACCATCGGGCTGATCAACGCGATCGACCGGTTCGACGCGGAGCGCGGCGTGCAGTTCCCGACCTTCGCGATGCCGACGATCATCGGCGAGATCCGCCGCTACTTCCGGGACAACGTCCGCACGGTGCACGTGCCGCGCCGGCTGCACGAGATGTGGGTGCAGGTCAGCAGCGCGACCGAGGACCTGACGACGCTGCTGGGCCGGTCGCCCTCCACCGCGGAGATCGCCGAGCGGCTGCAGCTCGGCGAGGACGAGGTGCTCGCCTGCATCGAGGCGGGCCGGGCCTACCGCGCCACCTCGCTGGAGGCCGCGCAGGAGCGCGAGGACGGCGCCCCGGGACTGCTCGACAGGCTCGGTTACGAGGACCCCGAACTGGACGGCGTCGAGCACCGCGACCTCGTACGGCATCTGCTCGTACAGCTGCCCGAGAGGGAGCAGCGGATCCTGCTGCTGCGCTACTACCGGAATCTGACGCAGTCACAGATCAGCGCCGAGCTCGGGGTCTCGCAGATGCATGTGTCCAGGCTGCTGGCCCGGAGCTTCGCGCGGCTCAGGGCCGCAAATCGGATCGACGCCTAACCGGTACGGGCGACCCGGCTCCCGTGATCCCGGGCTCATCTCTGCAGTTTTATCGACATGAAGCTACGTCGCGTTGCTGACTTGTGACATTCTGCAAGAGCTGCGTTTGCCGTGGCGGCGCTCCCGGTATTCAGGGGGAGGTGCATCCCTCATGCGAGGGCGCCGCCGCGACCCGTCCGCGACCTCAAGGGGGTGGCATGTCCGTAGAACTGGGCAGCTCCAAGGTGCTCACAGAGTCGAAGGTGCTCACCGAGATCACCGAGATGACGACCACCGACGATCGGCACGAGGTGCTGGATGACGTTTCCGCCGGTCACGAAGTCCCCGCACTGCCAGGCGAGTCGGGCCTTCCGGAGGCGGGGCTCACCGAGCCGGGCCTCGGCGAGCCGGGACTCTCCGAGGCCGTCGCCGCGGTGACCGCCGCGCCCGAAGCCGAGCACGCCGAGGACACGTTCGACACCCGCACCCTGTCCCGCTCCCTCTTCCTGCGGCTGGCCACACTGGACCCGGACAGCGTCGAGCGCGCCTATGTCCGGGACACGTTGATCGAGCTCAACCTGCCGCTGGTGCGGTATGCGGCGGCCCGCTTCCGCAGCCGCAACGAGCCGATGGAGGACATCGTCCAGGTCGGAACGATCGGCCTGATCAAGGCGATCGACCGCTTCGACTGCGAACGGGGCGTGGAGTTCCCGACGTTCGCGATGCCGACCGTGGTCGGCGAGATCAAGCGGTTCTTCCGGGACACCTCGTGGTCGGTGCGGGTGCCGCGCCGGCTCCAGGAGCTGCGGCTCGCGCTCACCAAGGCGAGCGACGACCTGTCCCAGACCCTGGACCGCTCCCCGACCGTGACCGAACTCGCCGACTGCCTGGGGGTGTCGGAGGAGGACGTGGTGGACGGCCTGGCGGTGGGGAACGCCTACACGGCCTCCTCGCTCGACTCCCCCTCGATGGAGGACGACGGCGGCGAGGGCTCGCTCGCCGACCGCCTGGGGTACGAGGACGGCGCGCTCGAGGGCGTGGAGTACCGCGAGTCGCTCAAGCCCCTGCTGGCCAAACTCCCGCCCAGGGAGCGGCAGATCATCATGCTCCGCTTCTTCGCCAACATGACCCAGTCGCAGATCGGCGAGGAGGTCGGCATCTCGCAGATGCACGTGTCACGGCTGCTGACCCGCACGCTCGCCCAGCTGCGCGAGGGGCTGATCGCGGAAGACTAGAGGCTTCGGGAGGGCCGGTTGGCACGGGGGACACCACACGACGCGGGGTTCACATCTGACATACCGTCAGCGACACTGCCGGGATGCGAGAGCGGCTGCGGCACCACATACGTACCCAGAGCGCATCCTTCGGCAGGTTCGCCAGGAGCCGCCGGGGCGGCGGCACACTGACCGCCTCGGCGGCTCTGCTGTGCGCGGGCACACTGCTCGCGGCGAGCGGCGACGACGGCGGGCAGTCCCCCTATGTGGCGGTGGGCTCGGCCGGGCACTCCGAGGCGGGCGACTCGGGCAAGCCCGTACCCCCGAAGGGCGGCGTGAAGATGGTTCCGCTGCCACGGGAGGGGCAGGGCGCGGGCTCCTCCGACGGCTCCGGTACGGGGTCCTCCCCCGGCTCCTCGGGTGAGGGGGCGCCCGGGGCGGGAGGCGCGACGGGCTCGGGCTCCGGCTCAGGGGCGGGGTCCGGCTCCGATTCCGGTTCCGCTGGGCAGTCGCCCTCGGCACCGCAGGAGACTCCTGGCGGCGGTGGCGCGCCGGACACGTCGGCACCCGGATCAGGCGGCGGGTCCAACGGCGGCTCGGGCGGCGGCAGTTCGGGCTCGGGCTCCGGCTCGGGCAAGGCGAATCCCGAGGGGCCGGCGAAGGTCGACGCAGGGAAGCCGCACCGCGCGAAGCTCGACGACCGGTGGTGCGAGAAGGTCTCCGTCGTGTTCCGCAACACCGGGGGCCGGGCGGCGAAGTCCGGCACGGTCACGTTCGAGACGCACATCATCGGCGCGCTCGGCGTGGACTGGGGGACGATCAAGACCGAGCGGGCGCTCCCCGCGCCGATCGGGCCCGGGGAGCGGAAGAAGGGCTCGTGGAATGTCTGCGTGGATCAGTGGCGTGTGCCGCTGGGCATGCGCGTGAAGACCGAGGACGTACGGGTCGAGCTGGGCAAGAAGCCGGAGAAGCCGCAGAAGGACGCCGCGCGCGAGGACGGCGACGCGAAGGCCGGCGACAGCAGGAGCGGCGGGGACGGCGAGCAGAAGAGCGGCGGCGGAGTGCTCGGCACGGGGCTCTGACCCCCGCCCCGGCACCCTCGCCCGCGTACGCCTTCAGCGCCCGCGGCGCCGCGTGGGCCCGCAGCGCCGCGTACGCCCGCGACGCCCCGTACAGCCGCGACGCCCGTACGCCCCGGCCGCTCAGCCCAGGGCGAGCCAGGCGGCGGCCGCCACCACGACGACCGCCACGACGATGCCGACGATCAGGCCGACGCGCGGCCCCGAGGAGCGGGGCGGCGCGGCGGCGGGGCCGCGCTGCGGTGCGCTCTCCTCGACGAAGGCGCGGAACATCTGGGTGCTGCCCGCCGGGTCCTGCGCGGGCTCCTGGCCTTGCGGTGCATGGGGGTTGTGAGCCATGCGACAGGACCCTAGCGAACGCGTGCGGCCGCGCGGCAGCCCCGGCCCCCGGTAACCGCTCAACGACGGGCCCCGCGACCCCCTTTCATGATCATCCTTGATCGTCGCCTCACTTCCGCTTTGTTGAATGTTTGCGATCGCGTGCCCGAAATCAACTTGCGTGCAGCAACTAACAGCTCCTATGGTTGCCCTAAGCAACAAACCCATTGGGGGTGCGGATGGCCTCGCGCAGTCAGTACGAGGAGCTGGGTCGGCACCTCAGTGCCATCGGCTCCGTGAAGAGGGAGCTGGCGCGGGGGCTTCCCGTCGACTGTCCGCCCGCTTCGGCCGGCGTACTGGCGCTGCTGGAGAAGTACGGCGAGATGCGCACCAGCCAGCTCGCCGAGCTGCTGGCCATCGACATGTCGGTGACCAGCCGCCACGTGGCGCACGTCGCGGAGCGCGGCTGGATCGAGAAGCACCCCGATCCGCTGGACGGCCGCTCGCGGCTGCTGCGGATCAGCGAACAGGGGCAGCGGCAGCTCAACCTGCTCTCGGAGCGCACGACGGAAGCGCTGGAGCGGCACCTGGGTGACTGGTCCGACGAGGACGTGGAGCGGCTCACCTCCCTGCTGGAGCGGCTCCGTTCGAGTTTCTCCTGCGAGAACCGCGCGGAGCGCGGCGCGGGAGACCGGACCGAAGGACCCGCCGCGCGCGCCGAGAAGACGCGCTGAGAAGACCTCGGCCGACACGGCCCGACGCAGAAGGAAGAAGAAGGAACCGAATGGCAACGACCACACCACAGACCGGTGTGCAGGGGGCCGGTGCCGGCAGCGGGGCGAAGCACGCGTCGCACGCGCGCAGCGCTCCCGCCGACTCCGCGCCCATGACGCACCGACAGATCATGGAGGCGCTGTCCGGGCTGCTGCTCGGCATGTTCGTCGCCATTCTGTCCTCGACCATCGTCTCCAACGCGCTGCCGCGAATAGTCCACGACCTGGGCGGCGGGCAGAGCTCGTACACCTGGGTCGTCACCGCGTCGCTGCTGGCGATGACCGCCTCGACCCCGCTCTGGGGCAAGCTGGCCGACCTGGTCAGCAAGAAGGTGCTGGTCCAGACGGCGATCGTGATCTTCGTGCTGGCCTCGGCGAGCGCCGGGTTCGCGCAGAACAGCGGGATGCTCATCGCCTCCCGCGCCGTGCAGGGCATCGGCATGGGCGGGATATCCGCGCTGGCGCAGATCGTGATCGGCGCGATGGTCTCGCCCAGGGAACGCGGCCGGTACTCCGGCTACATCGGCGCGGCCTTCGCTGTCGCGACCGTCGGCGGGCCGCTGCTCGGCGGTGTCATCACCGACACGAGCTGGCTCGGCTGGCGCTGGTGCTTCTACGTGGGCATCCCGTTCGCGGTGATCGCCCTGATCCTCCTCCAGAAGACCCTGCACCTCCCCGTGGTGAAGCGGGACGTGAAGGTCGACTGGTTCGGCGCCTTCTTCGTCGCCGCCGCGGCCTCGCTGCTGCTGATCTGGGTGACCTTCGCCGGGGACAAGTACGACTGGATCTCCTGGCAGACCTGGACGATGGTCGGCGGCTCGATCCTGCTGGCGCTCATCTTCGTACTGATCGAGTCCAAGGTCGCCGAGCCGATCATCCCGCTGCGGCTGTTCCGCATGCGGACGATCTCGCTGGCCGCGATCGCCTCGCTCTTCGTCGGCATCGCGATGTTCGGCGCGACGGTGTACCTCAGCCAGTACTTCCAGCTCGCCCGCGGCAAGTCGCCGACCATGGCGGGCGTCATGACGATCCCGATGATCGCGGGCCTGTTCCTGGCCACCACGATCTCCGGCCAGATCATCTCCCGTACGGGGCGCTGGAAGGCCTTCCTCATCTCCGGCGGCGTGCTGATGACCGCGGGCCTGGGCACCCTGGGCACGCTGCGGTACGACACCGAGTACTGGCACATGGCGATCTTCATGGCGCTGCTCGGCCTGGGCGTCGGCATGATGATGCAGAACCTCGTGCTGGCCACCCAGAACCAGGTCGGCGCCTCCGACCTCGGCGCGGCCAGCTCCACGATCAACTTCTTCCGTTCGCTCGGCGGCGCCGTGGGCGTCTCCGTGCTGGGTGCGGTGCTCTCCCACCGCATCACCGACTACATCAAGGACGGCCTCGCCGAGCGCGGCATCAAGCCCGGCGGCGGCGCACTGGGCGGGGGCGGCGGCGCCATCCCCGACGTGGGCGCGCTGCCCGGGCCGATCCGCACCGTGGTGGAGAGCGCCTACGGGCACGGCATCGGCGACATCTACCTGTACGCCGCGCCCATCGCGCTCGTCGCCCTCATCTGCGTCCTGTTCATCAAGGAGGTCCCGTTGAAGACCCAGTCCGGAATGGAGCGGCCAGAGCCCTCCGAAGGTCCCGGCACGGGTGACACCGCTCCGCAGCCCGCCGTGCACCAGGCGGCGGCCCAGAACGGGCAGTTCACCCGGCCCGGAACAGAAGCACAGGCCCCGATGGCGCAGGCCGCACCGGCCTTCGGCGCGGGCGGCGACGCCGGGTTCGGTGTCCGCGGCACGGTGCGCAACGGCGACGGGACCGGGGTGCCGCGCGCTGCGGTCACCCTCATCTCGCAGAGCGGCCGCCAGCTCGGCCGCGCCGTGGCGCAGGCCGACGGCTCGTACGCGCTGGACGCGCCCTCCGCGGGCAGCTACGTGCTGATCGCCGCCGCCGACGGCTTCCAGCCGCAGGCCAACACCGTGGTCATCCGCGAGGGCGTGCTCAGCCACGACATCCTGCTCTCCGGCACGAGCGGCCTGGGCGGCGTGGTGCGCGGCTCGGCCGACGGCCGCCCCGTACCGGAGGCGATGGTCATCGTCACCGACGTGCGCGGCGAGGTCCTGGCCACCGGGAAGACCGGCGAGCAGGGCGAGTTCGGCTTCGAGGACCTGGTGACCGGCACCTTCACCGTCGCGGTCAACGCGCCCGGCTACCGGCCCACGGCGCGCCCCGTCGAGGTGGACGGCCAGGGCGTCACCCGCATCGAGATCGAGCTCGCCGCGGGATCCCAGGTCAGGGGCACCGTGCTGGCGGGGGCAGGGCAGCGGCCCCTCCCGGACGCGCGGGTCACCCTCGTGGACGCGGCGGGCAACGTGGTCGCCACCTCCACGACCGGGCAGGACGGCGCGTACGCGTTCACCGACCTGGACTCCGGTGACTACTCGGTCATCGCCAGCGGCTACCCCCCGGTGGCGAACGCCCTCAGCGTCCGCGGCTCGGGTGTGGACGGCTACGACATCGAGCTGCACCACCCGGACGAGTAACAGGCGCCCCTCAGAGGGCTGTTGGACACAAGGGCAGACCAGACCCTCCGGGCCGGGACGGCGCGCGGAATGTGAGCGGAGCGCGCGCCGAGCGGACCCGGTCCGGAGTAAGGCCCCGGCATGCGCGCTCTGGGAGAGCGGGCAGGGGACGGCCCGCTGACGCGGATGCCGGGGCCGGCACATGCGAGAAGGAGCAGAGACTGATGGCAGGCGCAGGCAGCACGGGCGCGGGCGCAGGTGTCCGTGCACGTATCCAGACCCGCGACGGCTGGGCGGTGCACAACGCCGTGCTGACCGTCACCGACATGACGGGCACCCAGGTGGTGCGCGCCGAGGCGGACTCCGAGGGCGTGGTGCGCAGCGAGGAGCCGCTGGAGCAGGGCGCCTACACGGTGATCGCCACCGCGCTCGGCTACGCGCCGGCCGCCTCGACCGCGCTGGTCACCGCCTCGGGGCGGGCCGACGTGGGGACGCTGACGCTGGCGCGGCAGGGCGGCGAGCAGCTCCCGCAGCCCGGGCCGTGGACGATCGACCCGATGCACTCGACGGTCGCGGCGACCGCGCAGCACCTCGGGATCACCAGCGTGCACGGCAGGTTCACGGACTTCGGCGGCCGGGTGGAGATAGCCGAGGACCCGGAGAAGTCCCGGGTGGAGGCCGTGATCAAGGCGGCCAGCATCGACACCGGCAACGGCATGCGGGACGGGCACCTCAAGAACGAGGACTTCCTCGACGTGGAGCGCTTCCCGGAGATCACGTACCACAGCACCTCGGTCGACCCGGCCGGTCCCGACCGCTGGGTGGTGCACGGCGTGCTGACCATGCGCGGCGTGGGCCGCGAGGTGGACCTGGACCTGACCTACCTGGGGACCGGGCCCGACCCGTGGGGCGGGGTGCGCACCGCGTTCCGCGCGACGGCCGAACTGCGGCGCGACGACTTCGAGATGAACTACAACCAGGTGGTCGCGGCCGGCATCGCCGCGATCGGCACCACGCTCAAGGTCGAGCTGGACATCCAGGCGGTGCAGGGCGACTCGCTGCCCTTCTGAGGCAGGACCCGAGCCCGGAGCCTTCCGGGGCGGCCTCACTTCCGGGGCGGCCCCACGCGGGAGCGCCCCGAGGCTTCGCCTCCGCCAACTCCCGCGCGCGCCGCGGCGGTTGCGGCCCGTCCCCGTACGAGGGGGCGGGCCGTTTCGCGTACGGGGCGCGCGGGGCGGGGCGCGCGCTACGCGCGCTGTGCGTCGATGCCCGCGATGATGCAGTCGAGCGCGACCGTGAAGTCCCGCTCGCGCATCTCCTCGACGGTGCCGCCGCCGCGCTGGTCCATGAGGCGCAGCGGCTCCTCGTACTCGGGCCGGGCGGAGACCTTCTCCCAGACGGTGGAGAAGTACGCGTCCGAGCTCAGGCCCGCGACCCGGCAGCGGGACTCCCAGCTCGCCTCGATGGTGGCGAAGCCGTAGACGAACTGGAAGAGCGCGGACAGCGCGCCGCTGATCCGCTGAGGCGGCAGCCCCGAGTGCGCCATGACCCGCTGGGCCGTCACCGAGAAGGCCATCGCGCGCGGCCCCACGTTCAGGTAGTCGCCCATCATCCCGGAGACCCAGGGGTGCCGGTTGAACAGCTTGCGGTACTCGTAGGCGAGCTGGCGGAGCTGCTCGCGCCAGTGCGAGCCCTCGCCGTCCGTGCTGTCCGGGAGGTCGAGCTCGCCCTCCACGGCGTCCATGGCGAGTTCGAGCAGGTCGTCCTTGCTGTCCACGTACCAGTACACGGACATGGCGGTGACGCCCAGGTCGGCTGCGAGGCGGCGCATGGAGAACTTCGCCAGGCCCTCGGCGTCCAGCAGCCGCACGGCGGTGGCGATGATCTTCTGCCGGTCCAGCCCCTCCGGCCTGGCCTCGCCCTTCTCGCGGGCCGCTCTGCGGCGCGGTGCGGGGCGCTCCTCCAGCCACACGCTGGTGCGCGGCGGACGTCCTGTCCTGGCGTCGGAGGTTGCCATGGAGCGCTCCTCGGTCCTCGGTGGTGCCCTTGTGGGGCTGTGCTGGCGCCCTTGTGGGGCTCTCGCCGCGGCTGTCGGCCGGCCGCTGGCCGTGCGGCGCCTGAGGGCGAACGGACCGGGCGGTTCCGGCCGTTGTGTCCGATGCTATGCCGCCGGGACCGGCGCGTCTGCCCGCTCGGCGCGGCTGAGCAGTACGGAGGCCAGCACTCCGCCCGCCAGCACGGCCACGGCCCCCGCGAGTTGTGCCGTCTCGATGCCGTTCGCGAACGCATCGGCGACGGCGGCCCGTTCGGCCCCGGACTCCGCCGCGGCCGCGGCGGCGGGCAGCGAGCCCGCGCCCGCGAGTCCCGCCGGGAGCAGCGCGGTGAAGCGGGAGTTGAGCACCGCGCCCAGCACCGCGACGCCCAGGCCGTTGCCGGTCTCGGCGAGCATGCCGTTGACCCCGGCGCCGACCCCGGCCTTGGCGGGCGGTATCGCGGACATGACCGCGTTCGCCATGGCGGGGTTGGCCAGCGCGAGCCCGGCGCCCATCACCACGAGACCGGTCAGCATCCCGGCGTACCCGTCCGAGCCGGTCAGCGCCACGCACACGAGCCCGGCCGACAGCAGGCCCATGCCGAGCACGATGGTGCGCGGGGTGCCGAGCGCGGCCAGTACGCGGGCCCCGATCCCGGCAAAGTTGACCGCCACCACGGTCAGCGCGAGCGGCGCGGTGTGCAGCCCGGCGCTCAGCGGGCTGTAGCCGAGCACGAACTGGAGCTGCTGGGTGAGCAGATAGAGCGAGCCCGCCATGCCGAAGGCGACCAGGATGCCGCCGGACAGCGCGCCGATGAAGCGGCGCTCGCGGAAGAAGTACATGTCCAGCATGGGGTGTTCGACCCGCTGCTCCCACAGCACGAAGCCGCCCAGCACGAGGGCCCCGGCCAGCGCGGAGAGCAGCACCTGCGGCGAGGTCCAGCCGTGCTCGGGCCCGCCGGTGATCGCGTACACCACGCCGACCATGCCGAGCGTGGAGAGCAGCGCGCCGAGCAGGTCGGGGCGGTCGCCGCGCGGGTCCTTGGACTCCGGTACGAGGCGGGCCACGGCGAACAGGCCGAGCAGCGCCACCGGGATGTTGATCAGGAAGATCGAGCCCCAGGGGAAGTGGTCGAGCATCACGCCGCCGATCAGCGGGCCCGAGGCGAAGCCGAGCGAGGCGACCGCGCCCCAGATGCCGATCGCCTTGGGCCGCTCCCGCTCCCCGAAGACCTGCATCACCACGGCGAGCGTGGTGGTCATCAGCATCGCGCCGCCGACGCCCATGCCGGCGCGCGCCGCGATCAGTTGGGCCGAGCTCTGCGAGAGCCCGGCGGCGAGCGATCCTGCGCCGAACACCGCGAGCCCGGTCATCAGCAGCTTCTTGCGCCCGTAGCGGTCCGCGGCGTTCCCGGCGGTGAGCAGCAGCCCGGACTGCACCAGCGCATAGGCGTTGATCATCCACTGCGTGTCGGACGTGCCGGCGTCGAGTTCCTTCGTGAGCGAGGGCAGCGCGACGTTCAGGATCGTGTTGTCGAGCAGCACCGTGAGCTGGGCCAGGCAGATCACGGAGAGGATCACCCAGCGCCTGGGGTGTGGGGCGGTCACGGCAGCTCCTCGGCGGCTGTCGAGCTGTCTCGCGCGGCGCCCTGCGCGGCGCCTTGTACAGCGTAAGTCGAAAGTCGATTTACACCGTACGGGAGGGCACGTGCGCGGGACAGTGGTTTTCCCAGGGGGTGGTGCAGCGGGCGCCGCTGTCCGAGCTTCTTCGGTAGCGCTGCCCGGCACGCACCTGCGGTCTCATCGGCGACCCGACCGCAGAAGGGCCGCCCCTCCGGGAGGGGCGACCCTTCTGACCTGGTACTCATGCTCGTGAGGCCCGTGGTCCGTGGTGGGCCCGCGACAACGGAGCGCTACTCCACGGAGTCCGCGATGGCCTCGAAGATGTCGGAGTCCGTCTCCTTCTGCCAGTCCGGCAGGTCGGGCCAGTCGGCGACGTACGCGGGCTTCGGGTCCCCGAAGTGCTTGTACATCTGCGCCGTCCAGCTGATCGCGACGAAGCGGCCCTTCTGCTCGCGAGAGAGCCGAGACGCGTTCCCCGCGCTGAGGGCGAGGAACTGGCGCACCTGCTCGTACACGGCCCCGGCCGCCTGGCGCTCCCACTCCGGGGTCTCCTCCCAGGGCGCCACGTAGCCGGGCTTCGGCTCACCGGGGAAGTGCTTGCGCACGCCCGCGATCCACGCCTCCCGGAACACTCGCGCACCATCGGTCTCGGGCATGCCAAATCCTCTCAACGCGTCGTGCTCAGCGCGGCGATCTCGTCGCTCAGCTCCGCGACTCGATCATTGCGGCTGACGGGGCCGAGATCGTCTCGTAGTTTCCGGAGTCTACGGGCGACGTATCCGGAGCCGGATTCGCGCGCCAGTCGCACCGCCTCGTACCCGTACGCGGCCACCTGATCCGGGTCTTTCCGCTTGGCTCCGATCGCTGCCAGGTCGGTCAGGACCGCGCCCCGTCGACGGTAGAAATGCCCCTGGGCCAGGGCGCCTTGGTCCAGCGCGTCGGTGAGCGCCCGTTCGGCGAGGTCGAGCCGGCCGAGCTGTACGTACCGAGCCCCGCGCTCCTCCGCCAGGCGAGAACCATCGAAGCGGAGCCAGCCGCCGTTGTGCGCCGAGCTGTCCAGGTGAGTCACCTCCTCGGCCTTGTCGAGCGCGCGCTCACAGGAGCCCAGGTCCTGGAGCCCTGCGTACGCGTCGGCCTGAACTGAGGCGACCCAGTGGCGGGTTGAGAGCGTGCTGTCCCCTCGCCGGGCGACTCGCTCCGCTGCGGTCAGTATGTCGGCGGCCTCTTCGTACTGGCCGCTGGACATGTCCACGTACGCGTGCCGGACCAGTGCACATGCCCACAGGTCGAAGGAACCTGCGTCCTTGCTCGCGGAAGCGGCGAGGGAGTAGGAAGACGCCGCGTCCGTGTAGCGGTTGCCGTCGAATGCCAGCTCTCCGGCGAGTTGGAAGAGGTCTCCCGCCGCGTTGCACAGCGTTCCGGCCTGCGCGCTGGAGGCGGTACGCAGGGTGCGGCTCATGGATGCGAGCTGTTCCCGTACGACGGGGTAGACGCTGCTCTTGGTGCGGGCGAGTTGGTACACCTGCCACAGGTGCTCGTTCATCCGCAGAAAGTCCACGGGGGCACCCCGGCCTGTTCCTTCGGCCAAAGCCCCGGCCTCTTCGGCAGGCAGGGCGGCGAGAGTGCCTGTCACGGCGAGGGCGCGAAGGAATGCGCGTCGGATCATGTCGTCGATGCTCCCCGAGGCGTGGTCGTCGCTGGGCGGTGGGCCCGCGGACTCCTGGGGACAGGGTTGTGGCTGCTTCAACAGGGTGTCGAGCTCGGCGAGAGTGACGTGCAGCACTCCGGCCAGCTTGCGGCGCAGGGGCGGCTGGATCTCGCAGTCTCCCCGCTCCCAACGGCCCACGGTGCGCCGGTCGACGCCTACCGCATGCGCCAGCTCCTCCTGGCTGTAGCCCTGAGCTTTCCGCGCCTTCGCAAGGCCCATGCGGTCCACCTTCTCCCGTAGCGCCGGTTTCTGCCCAGGCCACAGGCCACATGTCCCAGCAATGTCCCCAGCCTGCTTCACGGATGACGTGGTTCGCGCCAACTCCTGGCGGTTGCATGGCTGTTGTCACCGGCAGAACGGGGCCGGCAAGGGAGAGGTGCGGTCGTGGAGACGCAGAGGGCCAGGTCGAGCGACACCCCTTCGCGCATGACGATCCGGGTGTACGTCGTGACAGCGAACGGCGTCGTACGTCCGGGCCGCTCCAAGGTCTTCAGCGAAGGTCAGGTGGACGCGGACGTGGCCGCCAACCCCATGCGGTACCCGTCCTGCCGGTGCGCCTGGTGCAAGAGGGATCGGCGTGGCTGAGTGCGTACGTTCCCACCACTGAAAGGAGCATGAAGATGGGCGAGAAAAAGGGCGGAGACCACTCCGGTAAGCCCGACACGTCCAGCTCGGACGGGCACCGGGACAAGCCGCCGCAGGACGTGTCCAAGCCGCACCCGCCACAGCAGTGAGGATGGTCGTGATGCGGAGCTTGGGAGACCTGCACAAGGACCTGGCCACGGCGGGAGCCATCCCGCCCGGCTGGGAGGAGAGCGTGGCCGCCGTGGACCGCGCACTCTTCGTTCCGAAGCGATTCGGAGACCTCGACTACAAGGCAGAACCAGCCGCCTGGCGTGCGGTGGTGTACTCCGACGCACCGATCGTCACGCAGTACGACGACGGCGCCGAAGACGGGCCCGGAGTGCCCACGGCCTCCTCGTCCAAGCCCTCGGCCATGCTGGAGATGCTGGCGCTGCTCGACGTCCACGACGGGATGCGGGTGTGGGAGATCGGCACGGGTGCCGGCTACATGGCCGCCTGGCTGGCCTACCGGCTCGGCGACGGGAACGTCGTCAGCAGCGAGGTGGACCCGGTGGTGCTCAGGGCCGCCACAGCCGCCTTGGACAAGGCCCGGCTGCACCCGGAACTGGCGCTCGGGGACGCGCTGGAGAAGCCGCCGAGCGGCGCCCCCTTCGACCGCATCCTCGGCACCTGCACGCTGCGCCGTATCCCCGGCGTTCTGCTGCGCCACCTCCGCGACGAAGGACGCCTGGTCACGCCGTACGGCAGCAGCTTCCACAGCTACTCGTACCTGACCTTGAAGAAACGAGGACGCGAGGCGCACGGCCAGTTCTCCGGGAACCCGGCCTTCATGTGGGCGCGTACGCACCGGGGCCGCACCGGCGCCATCTCCGACGTCTACCAGGGCCAGGCGGGACACCCCTCCTCAACCACGCTGAACCCGTGGGCGATTGAGGACAGCGCGGACGCGGAGTTCTTCATCTCCCGCCTGGTCCCGGACGCGTACCCGGTGATGGTGCGGTCCGACAAGGAGGGGGACGAGTCGGCAACGTACTGGGTGCTGGCCGATGACTGGGAGTCCTGGGCGACGGTGGAGTACGAGCCCGATGCCCAGCGCTATGCGGTCGAGCAGTACGGACCGCGTCGGCTCTGGGACGAGGTCGAGCACGCCTTCGGGCGCTGGCGGGAGCTGGACAGACCGGTACGCGAACGCTTCGGCCTGACCGTGACCGACGACGGCCACGAGACCATCTGGCTGGACAACCCCGCCTACAAACTCACCGTGCCCCACGGACGCGGCTGACAGCTCGTCTGCCGCTCTGTCTCCCCCGGGCGAGCGGCAGACGGCGCGTGGGCCCGACGACGAACGCCGGACCCACGCTCAACCGACCGCTCACTCCCCGCTCTTGGGCTCCGTCAGGTCGTAGAACGTCGCGCCGCCCGCGGTCACCTTGGTGTAGTGCGCGGCCACCCAGGAGGTGATCTTCTTCGCGGTGCCCTGGTTGCCGGGGCCGCCGCCGGAGCCCGAGAGGAAGTAGTGGATCTTCCCCTCGGCCACGTACCGCTGGAACCGCGCGAGCGTCGGGTACGGGTCGCTCCCGTTGAAGCCGCCGATCGCCATCACGGGCTTGCCGGTGGCCAGTTGGTAGCTGGCGGCGTTCTGCGAGCCGATCCCCGCGGCGGCCCAGGTGTACTTGTCGGCGTCCTGGACCAGCAGCTTCTTGGCCTTCGCGGAGACCTGGGCGCCGTTGAGCAGGCCGCCCATGCCGCCGGGGCCTCCTCCGCCGGGCGTCTTGGCTCCCTTCGCGCCGTGCTGCGAGGGGGAGTTGGCGCCCTTGCCGCCGCCCGGGGGCCGCATGCCCTTACCGGGACCGTTGGCTCCGGCCTTGCCCGGGAAGCCGCCCTTGCCCGGCATCTTCGGCGGCCCGCCCCCGCCGGGACCTCCCCCGGGACCGCCGCCCGGACCTCCGCCGGGGCCGCCTCCCGTCGAGGGCCCCGCCGTCACGATGGAGCCCGTGTGCGGCGTACCGACCGTGCTGACGGTGTACGCGGCAGGCCCCGCGACCCCGGCGACCAGGGCCAGCACGGCGACGCCCGCGCACACACGCCGCGGCAGCACCCGTACGGCCGGCAGCCCGGCGGCCGCGGCCAGTCCGCCGGCCAGTACCGCCCAGCGCAGCCACGGCAGCCAGCCGTCGGCGCGGCCCAGCAGGACGTACGCCCACACCACGGTGAGCGCCAGCACGGCGGCCAGCACGGCGCGCGCCGCGACATGGCGCCGCTCCCGCCACAGGAGCACCGCGCCCATCGCCACCACAGCGGCGATATAGGGGGCCAGCGCGATGTTGTAGTACTCGTGGAAGATCCCCGACATGAAGCTGAAGACCACAGCGGTCATCACCAACGAGCCGCCCCACAGCAGCAGTTGGGCCCGCACGACGTCGGTGCGCGCCGCCCTCCGCGTCAGCACCAGGCCCGCGGCGAGCAGCACCAGCGCGGCGGGGAGCAGCCACGAGATCTGGCCGCCCATCGACTCGTTGAACAGCCGTCCAAGACCGGTCTGCCCCCACATGCCGCCACCACCGCCAGGGCCGCCAGGGCCACCACCGGGGCCGCCTCCCCCGCCGACGCTGCCGGCCTCGTCGCCGGTGATCCGGCCGAGCCCGTTGTAGCCGAGGGTCAGCTCCAGGAAGCTGTCGTTCTGCGAGCCGCCCACGTACGGGCGCGAGGAGGCGGGCCACAGTTCGGCGAGCGCCACCCACCAGCCGCAGGAGACCAGCACCGCGAGCCCGGCCCAGAGCAGTTGGCCGGTACGGCGGAGCCAGCGGTGCGGCCCGCACACCAGGTACACGACCGCGGCGACCGGCAGGATCAGCCACGCCTGGAGGGTCTTGACCAGGAACGCCGAGCCGAAGCAGAGGCCCGCGAGCACCAGCCAGCGCGTGCGGCCGTCCTCCACGGCGCGCCCCACCAGATAGAGCGCGGTGACCATGAGCAGGGCGAGCAGCGCGTCGGGGTTGTTGAAGCGGAACATCAGCGCCGCGACCGGGGTGAGCGCGAGCAGGGCGCCGGCGAGCAGTCCGGCGGCAGGCCCCGTGCGGCGGCGCACGGCCGCGTACAGCACGCCGACGGAGGCGACGCCCATGAGCGCCTGCGGGACCAGGATCTGCCAGGAGCCGAGGCCGAAGAGGCGTACCGAGAGCGCCATCGGCCACAGCGCGGCCGGCGGCTTGTCCACGGTGATCGCGTTGCCCGCGTCGAGCGAGCCGAAGAGCATCGCCTTCCAGTCGGCCGCGCCCGCCTGGGCCGCGGCGGAGTAGAAGGAGTTGGCGTACCCGGAGGCGCCGAGGCCCCACAGGTACAGCGCGGCGGCGACCGCGAGGAGGGCCCAGAAGGCGGGCCGCTCCCAGCGGGGGCGCGGGGCCTCGGTGGTGCGCGACGGGCTCTCCGGCGCGGCCGCCGTCGGGTGGGAGGCGGTGGTCGTCATGCGGAAGTCCGTTCCCTGTCAGCGGTGTTGGAGGCGGTGTCGGCGGCTCCGTCGGCATCGCCCGCCGCGTCCCGGTCGTACGCCCCGTCCCCGTCGGCCCCCGCGAACACCCAGATCCGGAACAGGATGAAGCGCAGCACCGTCGCCGCCAGGTTCGCCGCGATCAGCACCGCGAGCTCGGTCCCGTGCGAGGCGTCGGGCGCCGCCGCGTCGAGCGCGGCCAGCGAACCGCTGCTGAGCACCAGCCCGATGGCGAACACGAGCAGACCCTGCGCCTGGTGGCGCACCGCGCGTTCCCTGCCGCGCACGCCGAAGGTGAGGCGCCGGTTCGCCGCGGTGTTGGCCAGCGCGGAGACCAGCAGCGCGAGCGCGTTGGCGAGCTGCGGGCCCATGCCCGTACGGAACAGCGAATAGAGGGCGAGGAAGAACAGCGTGCTCAGCCCGCCGATCACGCAGAAGCCGACGAGCTGGCGCGCCAACCCGCGTGGGACATCCGCCAATTGCCTGTCCCTCGGGTCGTCGCCGAACGGGCGGCTCAGCCGGTCCAGCGGCAGCGCGCCGGTGGCCAGCGCACGCCCCACCCGCCACATGCCCTTCAGGTCGTCCAGGGCCGTGCGCACGATGTCCACCCTGCTGTCCGGGTCGTCCACCCAGTCGACCGGCACCTCGTGGATGCGCAGCCCGGCGCGCTCGGCCAGCACCAGCAGCTCGGTGTCGAAGAACCACCCGGTGTCCTCGACCAGCGGCAGCAGCCTGCGCGCCACGTCCCCGCTGATCGCCTTGAACCCGCACTGCGCGTCGCTGAACCCGGCGGCCAGCGACCGCCGCAGCAGCAGGTTGTACGAGCGCGAGATGAACTCCCGCTTCGGCCCCCGTACCACCCGCGAACTGCGCGACAGGCGGGAGCCGATGGCCACGTCCGAGTGCCCGGAGACGAGCGGCGCGACCAGCGGGAGCAGGGCGTTGAGGTCGGTGGACAGGTCCACGTCCATGTAGGCGAGGACCGGCGCGTCCGAGGCGCTCCACACCGCCTTGAGCGCGCGCCCGCGCCCCTTCTGCTCCAGGCGTACGACGTGCACCTCGGGGTAGCGGCCCGCGAGTTCGCCCGCCACGCGCGGGGTGCCGTCCACGCTCGCGTTGTCCGCGACGGTGATCCGGAAGCCGTACGGGAACGTGCCGGTCAGAAAGGCGTGCAGGCGCTCGACGCAGTCGGCGAGCCCGGCCTCCTCGTTGTAGACGGGTACCACCACGTCCAGAACGGTGGCGGCCGAGGCGTCGCGGGCCGCGAGCGCGGGCAGATGGCGCCGGGCGGGGAGGCCGCCGGCGGATCCGTGAGTGTCGGTTCGCATGATGCCGACGCTCGTCAACCGCCCTGTCAGGCCGTTGTGCTGAGGCTGTGCGCCGCCTGTGAGCCGGCGCGACGGGGAAATGCGGCGGGGGGGAGGAGGAATGCGGCGGGGGAATTCAGGTGTCGCTCGGCCCCTCCACCGGCAGCGTGACCGTGAACACCGTGCGGCCCGGCGCGCTGTCCGCACCCACCGTCCCGCCGTGCGCGCCCACCACGGCCTGCACGATCGCGAGCCCGAGCCCCGTACTGCCGTGTGCCCTGGACCGCGAGGCGTCGCCGCGCGCGAAGCGCTCGAAGATGTACGGCAGGGTCTCGGCGGGAATGCCGGGCCCGTCGTCCTCGACCTCCACAACGGCCTGCGGGCCCGCGCTCCGCACCCGCGCCGTCACGACCGTACCCTCCGGCGTGTGCGTGCGGGCGTTGGCCAGCAGATTCACCAGCACCTGGTGCAGCCGCTCGGCGTCACCGCACACGGCGACCGGCTCCTCGGGGAGGTCCAGCCGCCAGCGGTGCTCGGGCCCCGCGGCCCGCGCGTCGCTGACCGCGTCCAGCACGAGCCGCGCGAGGTCGGTCTCCGCGCGCTCCAACGGGCGCCCCGCGTCCAGCCGCGCGAGCAGCAGCAGGTCCTCGACCAGCCCCGACATGCGGGAGGACTCCGACTCGATGCGGGAGAGCGCGTACCGGGTGTCGGGCCCGGTCTCCTCGTGGCCGCGGTGGGTGAGCTCCGCATACCCGCGGATCGAGGCCAGCGGCGTACGCAGCTCGTGCCCGGCGTCCGCGACGAACTGCCGCACCCGCGTCTCGCTCTCGTGCCGCGCGGCCAGCGCCGAACCCACGTGCCCCAGCATCCTGTTGAGCGCGGCGCCCACCTGGCCGACCTCGGTGCGCGGGTCGGTGTCGCGCTCGGGCACCCGCTCGCGCAGCCGCACCTCGCCCTGGTGCAGCGGGAGTTCGGACACCCGGCCCGCGGTCTGCGCCATCCGCCGCAGCGGTCGCAGCGCGAGCCGTACCGAGGCCGCACCGGCGATCCCGGCGGCGACCAGCCCTCCGGCGGTCACGCAGACCTCGGTGAGGATCATGGTGTTCACGGTGTCGACGACGGTGTGCATCGACAGCCCGACCAGCAGCTCACCGCCCTGACCGCCCCGGCCGCCCTCGCCGCCCCGGACGTCCTGGGAGGACACCGCCTGCACCCGGTACGGACCCTTGCCGGGCAGCACGACGGTGTGCGGCTCGCCGTCCCGCGGCACCGAGGCGAGCGCGGCGGCCTGTTCGGCGCCCAGGTCCTCCGCCGTGACCCGGGGCTTCTGGTGGCCGGTCGACGTCTGCACGCTGATCCGCGCCTCGGTGACCTCGCCGCTCCCCGCGTCGGCCACCGCCCCGACCGTGCCGACGGGCTGACCGCCGAGCGTCAGGAACCCCAGGTCGCCGAGGCCCGGAGGGCGTACGTGGCCCGGCGGGCCCACCGCGCGCCGCGACACGTCCTCGAGCTGCTTGTCGAGCTGCCTCTCCAGGTACGAGTGCAGCGCGATGCTCGTCACCGTCCCGATCACCGCGGCCACCACGGCCACCAGCGCCACGCAGGCCAGCACCAGCCGGGCCCGCAGCGAACGCGGCGAACGCGGCGCGCGCTTGCGGAAGCGGGAGGCCCTCGGGCGCGCGGTCATCCGGTGCGCCCGCCTCAGACCGCGGGCTTGATCAGATAGCCCGCTCCCCGCCTCGTGTGGATCATCGGCTCCCGGCCCGCGTCGATCTTCCTGCGGAGGTACGAGATGTAGAGCTCGACCACGTTGGCCTGGCCGCCGAAGTCGTAGTTCCAGACCCGGTCGAGGATCTGCGCCTTGCTCAGCACCCGGCGCGGATTGCGCATCAGGAAGCGCAGCAGCTCGAACTCGGTCGCGGTGAGCCGCACCTCGTGCCCGCCCCTGCTCACCTCGTGGGTGTCCTCGTCCAGCACGAGGTCGCCGACGGTCAGCAGCGACGCGTTGCGCTGCGAGGCCGCGCCCGCCCTGCGCAGCAGCCCGCGCAGCCTGGCCACGACCTCCTCCAGGCTGAACGGCTTGGTCACGTAGTCGTCGCCGCCCGCCGTCAGCCCCGCGATCCGGTCCTCCACCGCGTCCTTGGCCGTCAGGAACAGCACCGGCACGTCGGGCACCTCGCCGCGCACCCTGTGCAGCAGGCTCAGCCCGTCCATGTCGGGCAGCATCACGTCGAGCACCACGGTGTCGGGGCGCCACTCGCGCGCGGTGCGCAGCGCGCTCCCGGCGTCCCCCGCCGACCTGACCTCCCAGCCCTCGTACCGCAGTGCCATCGACAGCAGGTCCGTGAGCGAGGGCTCGTCGTCCACCACCAGCACACGGACAGGGCTGCCGTCCGGCCTGCGCAGACCGTCGGACGCAGGTGACTCCTTCATGTCCACCAGCGTGTGGCCGGGCGCTGAGAAACGCCTGTGGTGTGCCTGTGAATCCCCTGAGAACCGCGGGCACCCGTACCCCGCCCGTACGGCCCCCGCGGGGCCCCGCACGGACCGCATGCCTCCGCCGGTACGGAACACCCCTCGTACGGAACACCCCTCGTACGGAATATCGCCACAGCCCCAGGAGCTGACCGCACCATGACGAACCCCACGCCCTTCACCGCCAAGGACCTCGGCCCCGTCGGCATCTGGAGCGCCGCGCTGCGCACCGGCGGCCGCGGCGGCACGGAGTCGGGTCCCTCGGCGACGGAGATCGCCGAGGCGGCGGCCGAGCTCGACGAACTCGGGTACGGAACGCTGTGGCTGGGCGGCAACCCCAGCGTCGGCCAGGCCCGCGACCTGCTGCGGGCCACCCGCCGCAGCACGGTCGCCACCGGCATCCTCAGCATCTGGGACCACACGGCGCAGGAGGTGGCCGCGCGGACCGCCGAGCTGGAGCCCGCGCACCGCGACCGCTTCCTGCTCGGCATCGGCGTCAGCCACGGCCCCCTCGCCCCGCAGTACGCGAAGCCGTACTCGGCGATGCGCGAGTACCTGACCGCCCTGGACTCCGCGCCCGTACCGGTGCCCGCGGGCAACCGCGTGCTGGCCGCGCTCGGCCCGAAGATGCTGGAGCTCTCCCGCGACCGCGCGGCGGGCGCCCACCCGTACCTGGTGACCGAGGAGCACGTCGGCTCCGCCCGCGAACTCCTGGGCGAGGGCCCGGTGCTGGCACCCGAGCTGAAGGTCGTGCTGGACACCGACCTCCCGCGCGCACGCGAGACCGCCCGCGCCTATCTCGCCCGCTATCTGGCGCTGCCCAACTACACGAACAACCTGCTCAGGCTGGGTTTCCAGGAGGAGGAGTTCGCGGGCGGCGGCAGCGACCGCCTGCTGGACGCGGTCTTCGCGCTCGGCGACGCGGAGCGGGTGCGGGCGCGCGTGGACGCCTTCCACGCCGCGGGCGCCGACCACGTCGCCCTCCAGTCCGTGACGTGCGAGCCCTGGACCGACCTCCCCCTCCAGGAGTGGCGCGACCTCGCGGAGGCACTGCCGCTGGGGCGGTGAGGCCGCCGGAGCTTCGATGCGCGCCGGGGAGCGGGCCTCTGCCCACTCCCCGGCAACCGCGCCCGTTCGCGTTCTCAGCCGCGCGCGGCCCGCGCCGACCGCGCCCCCAGCGCCACCCCCGCGATCACCAGCGCCATGCTCACGATCTGCACCGCGCTCACCGGGTTGCCCAGCGCGAAGAAGGAGAGCGCGGCGACCATCACCGGCTGGAGGTAGTACACGACCCCGGCCCGCGCCGCGCCGACCAGCGCGATCGCCTTGTTCCACGCGAAGTACGCCATCGCCGAGGACGCCACGCCCACATAGAGCAGCGCCCCGACCGTCCCGGCGTCAGCGGTGAACCCGCCGTGCACCGCCACATCGGCCCCGTACACCGGCGCCAGGAAGAGCGTGCCCAGCGCGAAGGTGGACAGCAGCAGGCTCAGCCCCGAGATCCCCTCCGGCTTGCGCCGCAGCAGCAGGCTGTACGCCGCGAAGGTGCCCATCGCCGCGACCATCCACAGATCACCGCTCGCGAACCCCGCCCCGAACAGCGCCGCCGGCGACCCCTTGCCGAGCAGCACCACGATCCCCACGAGGGCCAGCGCGGTGCCGGTCCAGCGCGCCGCGCCCATACGCTCGCGCCACATCAGCCGCGCCCCGATCCCGATCACGACCGGCGCGGCCGCGGCGATCAGCGCGAGGTTGGTCGCGGGGCTGCTCTGCCCCGCCACGTAGATCAGCGTGTTGAAGAGGGTCACGCCCAGCAGCGCGGCCACCGCGATGAACCCGAGGCCGCCCCGTACCGCCGCGCGCTCCCGCCACAGACTCCGCGCCCCGAAGGGCAGCACCGCCACCAGCGCGATCACCCACCGCCAGAAGGCGAGCTGCACGGGCGGAATGGACCCGGCCATCCCGTCCGCGATCACGAAGTTCCCCGACCAGATGGCGGTGGCGGCGGTCGCCAGCGCCATCCCGCGTACGACGTGCCGCGAACGGGCGGGGGCGGGAGCGGGAGCGGGGGCGGGGGCGGTGACAGGGGGTGTGGCGACAGTGGTCATGCCAACCAGCCTGAACGGCAAGGCGTTTCACGTCTATCTAAAGAAACAGCAGGCACTGTTCAGTCACACTGAACAACAGGTGCCGGCCCTCAACCGGCCCGCTCCTCGGCCGCCCGCCGCAGACACCGCACCACCTCACGCAGCTTCGGCGCCTTCTCCGAGCCACGCCGCACGGCGCCGACCACGTGCCGCCGCGGCCGGTCCTCCGACAGCACCCGCACCGCCACGCCGTCCCGCCGCGCGTCCACGAGGCGCGGGATGAGCGCGACCCCGAGCCCGGCCTGTACGAGGGAGAGGATCGCGCCCCAGTCCACCGCCGTGTGCGCGGCCCGCGGCACGAAACCGGCGCCAGCGCACACCGCGAGGGTGATCTCCCGCCAGGGCCCGGAGGAGCCCAGCACCCAGGGCTCCTCCTCCAGTTGGGAGAGCCGCAGCCGGGGCTCGTCCGCCAGCCTGTGCCCCGCGGGGAGCGCCGCGTCCAGCGGGTCGGCCAGCAGCGGGAAGCGCGTGAACTTGCGGTCCGACTCGGTCTCCTCCTGCGCCGCGAGGGACAGCGCCACGTCGATCTCGCCCCGCTCCAGCAGCTCGAAGACCTCGGCCGCCTCGGCCTCGCAGACCTGCGCCCGCAGCCCGGGGCGCGCCGTGCGCAGCAGCTCGAGCGCCGGCGTCACCAGCGTGCCGACGCCGGTGGCGAAGGAGCCGATGCGCACGAGCCCCGCATCGCCCCGTACATGCTCCTCCAGATCCGCCTCGGCCTGCTCGAGCTGCGCGAACACCGCCTCCCCGTGCCGCAGCAGCACGTGCGCGACCTCGGTCAGCCGCACCCGCCGCCCCTCGGGCTCCACGATCGGCGCGCCCACCTGCTTGGACAACGAGGTGAGCGCCTGCGAGACGGCGGACGGCGTGAGCGAGAGCGCGGCGGCCGCGGCCGTCACCGTCCCCTGCCGCTCCAGCTCGCGCAGCACCCGGAACTTGCGGAGATCCCAGTCGATCATTCAGACGTGTTTAGCACACCCGCTGAAACCGCACGCTCTCACTGCGCGAAGCGCGCACACTCAGCTCGCGAACACCGTGCTGGCCAGGAGTACGTTCACGGCGGTGCCGGCCATGATGCTGAGCACCGCGTTCTTCCGCCACAGGTGCAGTCCGACGGTCACCAGCAGCGCGATCCCCAGCGGAGCGCCGTACGGGGGCTTCGTGAACTCCGCGCCGTGCAGCGAGTACACGACCAGCACCACCATCACGCCGGCCGGCATGTGCGTGCTGAGGAAGTGCACGACCGGCGACTCCCGCAGCGGGGCCAGCGCCGCGAAGGGCAGCGCCCGCAGCCCCCAGGTCACGGCGGCGGCGACCCCCACGGCCGCCAGCAGATACCCGGTACTAGGCACGCACGACACCCCCTTCTTCCTCTTCTTCTTCCTGCTCCAGGGTCTTCTCGTCGACGCCGCGCGCACGGCGCAGCCCGTACCGCACCACCAGCGAGACGAGGAACAGCGCCATCGCCGTCACCAGCATCTGGCTCGGCGCGAGCACCAGCGAGACCAGCGAGCTGAGCAGCGCCAGGATCGGCGTGGGCACATCGCGCCCGGCCTTGATCCCGTCGATGGCCAGCACCACGAACAGCGCGGTCAGCGCGAAGTCGAGGCCGACCACGCTGTCGGGTATCAGCCCGCCGAGCAGCGCGCCGGCGACCGCGCCCGCCACCCAGTACACGTGGCAGAAGAGCTGCATCCACAGGATCCGCGCCCCGCTCAGCCGCTCCGGCTTCTCCGCCGCGGTCAGCGCGTACGTCTCGTCCGTGAGCGAGAACGTGCTGTACGCCTTCCCCGCGGCGCCCCGCACCCGGTGCAGCGGGAAGGAGAGCGCGTAGAACACGTGCCGGAAGTTCACCAGGAACGCGGTGACGGCTATCTGCGACAGCGGCACCATCGCCACCACGAGCCCCACCAGCAGGAACTCCAGCGATCCGGCGTACACCAGCGCGGTGCAGGCCGCCGCCCACCACCACGCAAGCCCCGAGTGCACCACGAGCACCCCGAACGCGATCCCCAGCGGCACCAGCCCGAGCCCCACGGAACTGGTGTCCCTGAAGGCCAGCGCCAGATCACTTCCCCCTCGCCGCTCCGGGGGTCGCCCGGTGGCCTCCCCAAGGGCCTCAGCGGTCTCCACAGTCGTTCCCATACCAAGAAATTTTATTGAGCAGACCGCGAAATAGGGTTACCGATCGCTACCCAAGATCAAGCCATCTGCGCAATCATGGCCCCATGGATGCCCTCGACCGCGAAATTGTGTATCAACTCCAGCAGGACGGCCGTCTCTCCAACGTCGAGCTCGCCAAGCGCGTCGGCCTCACCCCGCCCCCCTGCCTGCGCCGCGTGAAGCGCCTGGAGGACGCCGGCATCATCACCGGCTACCGGGCGCGCGTGGACCCCGTGGCGGCGGGCCGGGGCGTGGAGGTGGTGGTCGCGGTGGAGATCGGCGTGAACAACCTCAGCACCGTCGAGGAGTTCGAGGAGACGGTCGAGTCGTACGAGGAGGTGGTGGAGTTCCGCCGCATGTTCGGCCGCCCCGACTACTTCATCCGCGTAGCGGTCCCCGACCACGAGTCCTACGAACGCTTCCTCATCACCAGACTGATGGGCCACCCCGCGGTCTCCCGCGTCGACTCCCACCTGACGATGAAGCGCCTGAAGGAGGAGTGACCAGCACAGGACCGCATACGAAGAAGGCCCCGACCGGTTTCCCGATCGGGGCCTTCATGCTGCGCGCTCGGCAGGATTCGAACCTGCAACCTTCTGATCCGTAGTCAGATGCTCTATCCGTTAAGCTACGAGCGCTTGGCTTCCGGGGTTTTGCTTGCCCCGTCGGCGTTGCGGGAACAACATTACATGACCTGGCCTGTGAGGCGAAATCCGTTCCCCGTGACCCCTCTGACCTGGGCAAACACCCGTGGAACGCAAGAACCCCGGCCCAGTGGGCCGGGGTTCCCGGGATCTTGATGATCTTGTGCGGAGGCGGAGGGATTTGAACCCTCGATGGGGGGTGACCCCAAACCGCATTAGCAGTGCGGCGCCATAGACCAGACTAGGCGACGCCTCCATGCAACATCCGCGCCCGAAGCGGGTGCGGCGGTGCGTGCTGATGATGGCACAGCCACGGGGGCCGTCTCCAATCGCGGACCAGAGTACTCGGTCGTGGCGCCGCCGGGCAAAGCGTTTCGCCGCCGTGACCAGGAGCGGCCACGTGACGGGACCAGGGGCGGCCACGAGGCGAGCCCGCCGCGCGTCCGGCTCGCCTCCGGCTCGCGTTCGAAGCGTTTGCATACGTATCGACGACGGGTGTCGTACGGCCGTACCCGCGTACCCCCGCGCGTCCGCGGAGCGGGGCGCACCGGCATCGGCGCGGATCGGCGGACATTGCGGACGAAGGGCGCCTCATACGAGTTGGCGGAGTTGGCACGAATGAGCGGATGCGCACGTCGCGGGCCTCGGAGCGGCGCGCGGGCCAACCCGCGCCGCACGTCCGGGGGTTGGGGTGAAGGGCGCCGATTCCCGGGTTGCTCCCTCACATCCGTCGCCGCGCGGACGACCACTGCCCGTAGACTCCCCCTAGTGACACGCCCGGGATCAGCGGCAGACTGGCAGCCGTGACCGGTCCGGCCGGGCCCGGCGGGTCACCGGCACCGTGGGGTTATCAGGGAGGAAACGTCGTCGTGAGCAGCAGGCCATCCCGAGGCGCTGCTCGCCTCGCCGCCATACTCGACGCACTGCCCGATGCGTTGCTCTTGGTGAACTGCAACGGCACGGTGGTGAACGCGAACACCATCGCGCTGGAGACCTTCGAGGCTCCGGGCACCGCGCTCGTGGGGCGCGGACTGCTCGATCTGCTGCCCGAGTTCGACTCGAAGCGGATACCGGGGTCGATGCGCAGGCCGGACGAGGACGAGCAGATCCAGGGGCGCCAGAAGCCGACCCGCATGGTCGCGCGGCGTACCGACGGAAACCAGTTCCCGGTCGAGGTGACCAGCGCGAACCTGGAGGACGGGCGCACCCCGTACGCCTCCGCCTTCGAGGCGGCGTTCTCCGACCACGGGCTGGGGCACGGCAACACGTACACCGGTGACGAGCTGCTGATGCTGGTCGTGCGCGATCTGACCGGCACGCTCGACACCGAGGCCGAACTCGCCCGCCAGCAGCGGCAGACCGAGATGATCCTGCGCGCGGCGTCCGAGGGCGTCGTCGGCGTGGACACCCAGGGCCGGATCGTGCTGGTCAACCCTGCCGCCGCGCAGATCCTCGGCTACCGCGCCGGCGACCTGGGCGGGCAGGAGCTGCACCCGCTGGTGCACCACTCGCGCCCGGACGGCACGCCTCTTCCGTACGAGGAGACGCCGCTCGCCAACACGCTCAAGTCGGGCCGCAAGCACCGGGTCAAGGTCGGCCAGGTGCTGTGGGCGAAGAACGGCCGCTCGGTCCCGGTGGACATGACCACCGCGCCGGTGCGGGACGGCGAGCAGCTCGTGGGCGCGGTGCTGACCTTCGCCGACCGGCGTCCGTACGAGGCGCTGGCGGGGCGCCACGAGCAGCTTCTCGCGGTGCTGGACGACGCGCTGCGCAGGCCGCTGGACCAGCTCCGCGACGAGCTGGCGGGGCTGGCGGCCGACCCCGCGGGCAACCTGTGGCCCGAGGCGAACCAGATCCTGCACCACCTCGCGGCCGGGTACGCGCGGATGACCACCCTGGTCGACAACGTACTGGGGTATCAGCGGCTGGACGCGGGACGGGAGAAGCTGCGCCGCGTCACGACCCCGCTGGACGCGGTGGTGGCGAGCGGCGTCGAGGGCGCCGTCGAGCTGATCGGTCCCGGGCGGGCGCAGTTCGCTGTGCACGCCCCTCCGATAGAGGCCGAGGTGGACGCGGAGCGGCTGTCCACCGCGCTGGCGCACCTGATCGCGGACGTGGCCGGGGTCGACGCGACGGGCAACGCGCCGGTCGCGGCGCCGGCCGGCGTGGACCCGACGATCGTGGTCGCGGCGGCGAAGCGCGGCGAGGTCGTACGCATCGAGGTGCGCGGTCCCTACGGCGGCGGCAGCCCGGTGCACGAGCCCATCGTGCGCGGCATCGTGCAGCGGCACGGCGGCGTGCTCCAGACCCACGAGGTGCCGGGCAACGCGGGCGGCAGCGCGTACGTGCTGGAGGTGCCGGTCGCGGCGTCCGGGGCGGCGCAGGCAGCCGGCGCCAAGGGCGCGGGCCAGGGCACGGCCGGCGGCGACGCGACGAGTGGTGACGGCACTCAAGGCGGAGGCACGCAGGGCGGCGGCACGCAGGCGCGGAACGAGGGCGCGCAGCCGGACGCGACGCAGGGCGGCGTCCGGGGCGGCGCCGACGGCACGGACGGCGCGGGGGCCGAGGTCCCCGCGGGCGGCACGGGTGGAGCGGTCGGGCCGATGCCCGGCGAGGCCCCGGGCGAGGTGCCGGCCGGCGCGGCCGAGGGCGGCGCCGAGGGTGAACTCCCGCGCCAGCGCGAGGGCGAGACGACCGTGATGCCGGTGCCGGGGCGCCCCGTACGGGGTACCGAGGCCCGGCACGCCGCGGGCGGCGAGGCGCACGGCGTGGACGGTGTGGACGGCGCATGGGGTTCGGGCGCCAGCCCGGACGGCGGCGCCGAGCAGCCGGAGATGACGCAGCCCGAGACGATGCAGCCCGAGGCCGAGCAGACCGGCGCCGGGCAGCCGACCGGGCGCAGGCGCGGACGCCCCAGCCCCGCGGAGGAACAGCACGAGCAGGCGGCCCCGGGCGACACGGGCGCGCGGAGCAGCGCGCTCGCGCTGCCCTCGGCCGAGGGCGCCGAGGCCGGTGCCGTGCCGGGGGCCGGGGTCGATCAGGCCACCATGCCGGTCCCGTCGCAGGGTTCGGGCCGCAGGGCGCGCAGGGCGCTCGCCGCGCCGGACGAGGAGCGGCAGGACGGCGGCACCCCCGCGCCCGGTACCGAGGTTCCGGACGGCGGGCAGAATCCGCCGCCCGGCAGCCGCAGGGCGCGGCGGCTCGCGCGGGAGCGCGCGGAGGCCGAGGCCGCGCAGCAGGCACAGCAGGAGCCCGGCGCCGCGCAGCAGGGCGAGGAGGCCCAGGCCGCGGAGGGTCAACAGGGCGCGACGGGGCCCGCGTTCGCGATGCCGGGGCGCATGGAGCCGGTGCCGCCGCAGCCCGTACCCCCGCAGCAGGAACCGCAGCAGGAACCGCAGCAGCCGGCGGGACCGCAGTCCGCAGGGCCGCAGGCCGCCGCGCAGGAGGGCGGGGAGGCCGCGGCGCCGGCCGGGCCCTTCGCGCTGCCGCCCGCGCCGGAGCCCGCTGGTCCCGCGCCCGATGCGGCGCCGGGTCAGCCCGTACCGCCGCAGCCGATGCCGTACGAGGCGCGCCAGGCGCTGTCGGACGGGGCGGCGGCGGCCGGCGCGTACGAGGGCCGGGAGCTCGAACCGGCCACGGCGGGCGCGCAGATGACCCGGCAGCAGGACGCGCAGGCGGCGCAGCAGTGGCCCGAGGCCCCGGCGCCCGCGCGGCCCGAGCCGCGGGGTGACCAGCCGCAGCCCGTACAGCAGCCGGAGCAGGCCCCGGCCACGCAGACTCAGCAGCCGCAGGCGGAGCAGGCTCAGCCGGAGCAGGACGGGCAGGAGCAGGCGCCGGCCCCCGCGCGCAGTGAGCACTCGCGGGTGGCCGCGAGCCCCATCCTGGGCGGCGGGCCGCTGCCCGAGCAGCACGGTCGTCAGGAACTCCCGGCGCCCGCCGAGGAGTCGGGGCCCGGGCCGCGGGTGCGCACGCTCGGGCAGGGCGTGCCGTTCGCGCAGCGCCTCGACCAGGCGGGGCAGCAGGGGCCGACGGGCCAGACGGGGCGGCACGGCACGGTGCAGCCGCAGGGCCAGGCGCAGGCCGGGCTGCCCGCTCCGGCGCCGGCCGCCGCCATACCGTCCACCCCCTCGACGCCGCCGCAGCCCGGTTCGGGGCGCCGCCGCAAGCTGGCGACGCCGCCGGACGAGGAGGCGCCGCAGGCCCAACAGCAGGAGCAGGCGCAGGCTCCCGGCGGCGGTTCGGCGGTCGCGCCGCGCCAGCCCCAGCAGGGCGCGGGCCCGATGCCCCAGCCGCAGCCCCAGCCGGGGACCGAGGGCGGCGCGCGGGAGTTCAGCATCGGCGCCCCCGAGGCCGGTGCCGGTGAGGGGCCCGAGCCGCTGGACGGTCCTGACAGCCCGGTCGAGGTGTCGGACGGGCGCGGGCTCCAGCTCGCGCAGGGCGTCGACGACGAGCTGCCGCCCGAGCCGCTGGACAACCCGCGGCGGCTGCTGGTGTGGCCCGAGCCGGACAACTCCACCCAGCAGGCGCTGTCCGACCGTGGCTACCGGCCCGTGATCGTCAACTCCCGCGAGGAGGTGGACGCGCAGATCGCGGCCTATCCGGCGGCGCTCTTCGTGGACCCGCTGACCGGGCCGATCACCCGGACCGCGCTCCAGTCGCTGCGTACGGCTGCGGTGGCGGCCGAGGTTCCGGTGCTGGTCACGGCCGGGCTCGGGCAGGCGACGCGGGAGGCGGCGTACGGCGCCGATCCCGCCGTGCTGCTCAAGGCACTCGCGCCGCGCGACAGCGAGCAGCATCCTCCGCGGGTGCTGCTGGTGGAGGAGCACCAGGCCATCGCGGGCGCGCTGACGCAGTCGCTGGAGCGGCGCGGCATGCAGGTCGCGCACGCGCCGACGGACGCCGAGGCGGTGAACGCCGCGAGCCAGATCCGGCCCAACCTCGTGGTCATGGACCTCATGCAGGTACGCAGGCGGCGTGCCGGGATCATCGACTGGCTGCGGGTGAACGGGCAGCTCAACCGCACCCCGTTCGTGGTCTACACGTCGGCGGACATGGACCAGGACGAACTGCCGCGGCTCGCCTCGGGGGAGACGGTCCTCTTCCTCGCCGAGCGCTCCACCAGCGCGGACGTACAGTCCCGGATCGTGGACCTGCTGACGAAGATCGGCGCGAGCTAGCCGGGCACGCGACCGCGCGCGAAAAGGGGGTGAAGGGGCGCGTGCCCCTTCACCCCCTTCGTACGATCCCGGCGAGAAGGCGGGTCAGACCCGCGTGACGTCCAGCTCCCCCGCCGCGTACCTGCTGCGCAGCACCTTCTTGTCGAACTTGCCGACGCTCGTCTTCGGCACCTCGGTCACCACCGCCCAGCGCTCGGGAAGCTGCCAGCTCGGCAGCCGTTCGCCGAGGAAGGCCCGCAGTTCGGTGTAGGTGACCTCGCCCGCGCCCTCCTTCAACACCACGGTGGCGAGCGGGCGTTCGCCCCACTGGTCGTCGGGGACGGCGACGACGGCGGCCTCGGCGACCGCGTCGTGGGCCATCAGCGCGTTCTCCAGGTCGACCGAGGAGATCCACTCGCCGCCGGACTTGATGACGTCCTTCGCGCGGTCGGTGAGCGTCAGATAGCCGTTCGGGGTGATCATGCCGACGTCCCCCGTACGCAGCCACCCGTCGGGGCTGAACTTGTCCTCCGGCCGGATCGGCTGCTCACCGGCCCCGCCGAAGTACGCGGCGGCCACCCACGGTCCGCGCACCTCCAGCTCGCCCTGCGAGGCGCCGTCCCACGGGGCGATGCTCCCGTCCGGCGCGATGAGCCGGGCCTCGACGGAGGCGGGGAAGCGTCCTGCGGTGACCCGGTACGGCCACGCCTCCTCCTCGCTGAGGCCGCCCGGCGGGTGCGCGACGCTGCCCAGCGGCGAGGTCTCGGTCATGCCCCACGCCTGGCAGACCCGCACGCCGTAGCCGTCGAAGGCCTCGATCATGCTGGGCGGCACGGCCGAGCCGCCAATGGTGACGGTGCGCAGGCTGCTGATGTCCCGCGGCTTGGAGCCGAGTTCGGCGAGCAGTCCCTGCCAGATGGTCGGCACGGCGCCGGCGTGCGTGGGCCGCTCCGCCTCGATCATCTCGGCGATCGGCCCCGGCTGCAGGAAGCGGTCGGTGAGCAGCATGCTCACGCCTGTCAGGAACGTGGAGTGCGGCAGCCCCCAGGCGTTCGCGTGGAACATCGGCACCACCGGCATCGAGGTGTCCGCGTCCGTCAGCCCCATCGACTCGCTCATGCCGACCTGCATCGAGTGCAGGTACACCGAACGGTGGCTGTAGAGCACGCCCTTGGGATCGCCGGTCGTCCCGGAGGTGTAGCAGAGCGCGGCCGCGCTGCGCTCGTCCAGCTCCGGCCAGTCGTACGTGGTCGAGCGCCCGGCGATGAGCTCCTCGTACGCGTGCACCGAGGCTCCCGCGCCCTCCAGCACCGAGGTGTCGCCCGGGCCCGAGACGATCACGTGCTCCACCGAGTCCATGCGCGGCAGCAGCGGCGCGAGGAGTTGCAGCAGCGATCCGTCCACGATGATCACGCGGTCGGCGGCGTGGTTGACCGTCCACACCAACTGCTCGGCCGGCAGGCGGAGGTTGAGGGTGTGCAGCACCGCGCCCATGGAGGGGATCGCGAAGTACGCCTCGACGTGCTCGGCGTTGTTCCACATCAGGGTGCCGACACGGTCGTCGGGGGCGACCCCGAGCTGGTCACGGAGCGCGTGCGCGAGCTGCGCGGCGCGGGCGCCCGACTCAGCGAACGTACGCCTCCGTGGCTCGCCCCCGCCGGTCCACGTGGTGATCGTCGAACTGCCGTGGACCGTGGAACCGTGGGTCAGAATGCGCGAGATGGTCAGCGGTACGTCCTGCATCGTGCTCAGCACCGGGGGCCTCCCGAAGTATGCGGATGGGTGCGCCCGTCACCCGCGTACGCACAAGTAACGAGGTCATCCTTCGGAAGCCTGCCACCGACCGGACGGTATGTCACGGGCTGCGGGCAGGTCCGTGAGGATCACACATCCCCTAGGGGTTCCCTGAGCGAACCCTGAGACGCCCACCCCGCGACGGCCCTTAGGCGGCGGCAGCCAGTCCCGCCCCGTGTGCGGTGCGCGCGGCGCCGCGTGCGGTACGGGATCCGCGTACTCCCCGGGCGGCGGGCACGGCGGCCGGCCCGGGCCCCGGCAGCGCGCCGGTCTCCCGGGGCGCTGCGGACCCGACGCCCTGCTCGCGGTCGGAGTCCCGCACGCCCCTGGCCAGTTCGGGGTCCTCCCTGAGCTTGACCAGGGCGCGGGAGACCGCGCTCTTCACGGTGCCCACCGAGACGCCCAGCAGCTCGGCGGTCTGCGCCTCGCTGAGGTCCTCGTAGTACCGCAGTACCACCATGGCCCGCTGGCGGTCGGGCAGCTTGCCGATCGCGCGCCACATCGCGTCCCGCACCGCCTGCTGCTCGGCCGGGTCGGGTCCTGGCGCCACCTCGGGCTCGGGCAGCTCGTCGCAGGCGAACTCGTCCACGCGTCGCTTGCGCCACATCGACGTACGGGTGTTGACCAGCGCCCGCCGCACATAGCCGTCCAGCGCGCGGTGGTCGGTGATGCCGTCCCACGCGAGATAGGTCTTGGTCAGCGCGGTCTGGAGCAGGTCCTCGGCGTCGCTCGGATTCGCGGTGAGCGACCTTGCGGTGCGCAGCAGTACCGGCCCGCGGGCCCGCACGTACGACGTGAACGTCAGCGGTGCTGCGTCCGTCGCCGTGCGGTGCTCCGCGTCCCGGGCGGTCCCCGTCGTGGTCATGCCTCAAAGCTAGAAGCGGCCTTACCCCTGCCGGATCGCCCACAGGTCCCGAAGCGGCATCCGCCTGTGGGCGTAGAGGTGGTGCGGGCCCCACCTCCTGAAGGTGTAGGGCCCACGCCCTCCGGCTCAGGGTCCCCGGGAACCTCCCGCGCCCCTTACGGGGTCACGGCACACGCCCCGTGCGGGGCCCGCACACCCCTTACGGGGTCAGGGCACGGCTTACGGGGTCAGGGCACGGCCGCCACCGGGGCGTCCACCGCGTTCCGGTCGATCTGGATCTTCTGTCCGCCGTACGTCTTGGTGGTGTTGCCCTCGAACTGGTGGACGCGGCGGTGCGGGTACCAGGAGCCGGGCGGCAGCACGGGCTCCCTGTCGACCTGCGGCTTCTTGGTCCAGCGCGCGAACCACACCGCGTGCGGCAGGCTCCCGTGGCCCTCGGCGCGCGCCCTGGCCATGTGCTTGATGCCCGCGTTGGAGCTGCTGTAGAGGCCGGGGACATAGCCGTTCTTGCGCACCGCGTAGTTCCACGCCTGGATGAAGTGCCGCGTGGTGACGGCGCACCTCGGGTGCTCCCACCACCGGTACATCTCCATGTCCAGGTAGAGCGCGCTGCTGCGGCCCAGGCCGAGCGCGCTGGCACGGCGCACCGCGTCGCGGCCCTCCTGGACGCCCTGCATGACCGGGTGGCGCGAGCTGATCAGCGTCTTGCGCTTGTGCTGGGAGGTGACGCACGGCGACTGCGATCCGACGTAGATGGGCAGCATCCGCCAGCCCATGCGGTCCACGCCCCTGACCCAGCTCGGGGTCAGGTTCTCCTGGTTCGGGCAGTGCCTGGCGCGGCCCCCGAAGTAGATGCCGACCCCGCGGAACGGCGAGGACTGGCGCCAGGCGCGCATGGTCTGGAACGAGGGTGCCTTGCAGGTGTCGAAGGCCTGCCCCCGGAAGTGACGGACCGCGCGCGCCTCGGCGCGCGAGCCCTCACCGGAGTCGGACGACGCGGCGTGCTGGGCGGTACCGGGGCTCGTGGCGGCCCCGGAGGCGGCGGGCACCAGGCCCGTGCACAGGGAGGCGAGCGCGGCCAGCAGGACCACGAAACCTCGCATGATGTGACTATTCAGGCGCATGGGGTGAGTGAAGAAGATCTGCCCCGGCACCCCCGCGAGGCACGCCAGCACGCCCCGCGGTTTCAGCCGTCTGCCGCAGCGCGGGTGGCGCGCGCTTGCGTCCGCGCGTCCCGTGCGCACACCTGCCCGTGCGCACGGAAACCCGCGAAATGGCAGGTCACCGCGCCATGTCCCGGACTCCCCGCTAGTCCCCCCTCAGCACCAGCCCCGAGGTCGGCACGCCCGTGCCGGCGGTGACCAGCACGTGCTCCGCGCCCGCGACCTGGTTGACCGCGCTGCCCCGTACCTGCCGGACGCCCTCGGCGATGCCGTTCATGCCGTGCAGGTACGCCTCGCCGAGCTGCCCTCCGTGGGTGTTCATGGGCAGCGGGCCCTCCGCGGTGAAGTCGGCTCCTTCGCCGCGCCCGCAGAAGCCGAACTCCTCAAGCTGCATCAACACGAAGGGCGTGAAGTGGTCGTAGAGGATGCCCACGTCGATGTCCTCGGGCCGCAGCCCGCTGCCCGCCCATAGCTGCCGCGCGACCACGCCCATCTCCGGCAGCCCGGTGAGCCCGTCCCGGTAGAAGCTGGTCATCTGCTCCTGCGCGCGGCCCGCGCCCTGCGCGGCCGAGGCGATGACCGCGGGCGTACGCCGCAGGTCACGGGCCCTTTCCACCGAGGTCACCACGATCGCCTGGCCGCCGTCGGTCTCCTGGCAGCAGTCCAGCAGCCGCAGCGGCTCCACGATCCAGCGCGAGGCCGCGTGCTCGGCGAGGGTGATCGGCCGCTCGTAGAAGTACGCGTCCGGGTTGGTCGCCGCGTGCCGCCGGGCGTTCACCGCGGCGTGCCCGAACGCGTCCGGGGTCAGCCCGTAGGTGTGCAGGTAGCGCTGCGCCGCCATCGCCACCCAGGACGCCGGGGTGAGCAGGCCGAAGGGGAGGGCCCAGCCCATCGCCGTACCCTCGGCCGAGGGCTCGCGCTGCTGCACGCCCGAGCCGAAGCGGCGGCCCGAGCGCTCGTTGAACGCGCGGTAGCAGACCACCACGTCCGCGACCCCCGAGGCCACGGCGAGCGCCGCCTGCTGCACGGTCGCGCACGCGGCGCCGCCCCCGTAGTGGATGCGGGAGAAGAAGGACAGCTCGCCGATCCCGGCGGCCTGGGCCACGGTGATCTCGGGGCTGGTGTCCATGGTGAAGCTGACCATGCCGTCCACGTCGCCCGGCGCGAGCCCCGCGTCGTCCAGGGCCGCGCGCACCGCCTCGACGGCGAGCTTGAGTTCGCTGCGCCCGGAGTCCTTGGAGAACTCCGTCGCGCCGATCCCCGCGATCGCGGCGGCGCCGCCCAGCCTGTCCGGTCCGCGCAGGCTCACGACGACACCACCACCGTGCCGGTCACATGCTTGCCGATCCTGTTGCGCCCGGTCACCGCCACCTCCACGCGCCCCTCGTCCACCGACGTGACCTCGCCGGTGAACTCCATCTCGTCGCCCGGGTAGTTGGGTGCGCCGAGCCGCACGGCGACCTTGCGCAGCCGCGCTCCGGGGCCGGCCCACTCGTGCACGTACCGTCCGACAAGACCGTTCGTGGTCAGGATGTTCATGAAGATGTCGGGGGAGCCCTTCTCGCGCGCGGCCTCCGCGTCGTGGTGCACGTCCTGGAAGTCGCGGGACGCCACAGCGCCCGAGACGATCAGCGTGCGGGTGACCGGTATCCGCAGCGGCGGCAGCGCGTCCCCCACCGAGCAGTTCCTCATGCCACGCCCTCCCCGCTGTCCACCGCACTGTCGGCCGCCCGGAAGACGGGCAGCTCCAACTCCTCGTCCACACGCAGGAACTCCAGCTCGACCGGCATCCCGATGCGCACCTTCTCGTACGGCACCCCGGTGACGTCCGAGATCATCCGCACCCCCTCGGCCAGCTCCACCAGCGCCACCGCGTACGGCGGGTCGAAGGCCGGGAACGGCGGGTGGTGCATCACCACGTACGAATAGACCGTGCCGCGACCCGAGGCGCGCACCGTCGACCAGTGCTCGGAGCCGCACGCGTTGCACCCCGGCAGCCAGGGGAAACGCAGCGCCGCGCAGTCCTCGCAGCGCTGGATCAGCAGCTCGTGCCGGGCCACGCCCTCCCAGAACCCCGCGTTGTCCCGGTTGATCACGGGACGCGGGCGCCGCGCGGGCTTCTCCTTCTTCTCCGCGGACGAATGCTTCCCGCTGCTCGAACCGCCCTTGGCGGGCTGGTACTTGAGGATCCGGAAGCGATGGGTCCCCGCCGGCTCCCCGTCCGCGGTCACATCCATCCGCGTCGTCACGAAGTAGCCGGTGCCCAGCTTCGTCGTCTTGCGCTCCGACACCGACTCGATCACCGCGTCGAAGCCGATCTCCTGCCCCGGCCGCAGCGGACGCAGATACTCCTGCTCGCAGTCGGTGGCGACCACGGCCCGGTATCCCGACTCCTCCAGCGCGCCCAGGAGTTCGTCGTACGCGGACGACCTCCCCGAACCCCCCGGATGCCCGGAGAGCCCCGCCATGGTCCACACCTGGAGCATGGTCTCCGGCGCGCTGCCGTCCTCGGGCACCGGATGCCCCAGCGCCTCGCACCAGTGCCGGATCATCGGCTCGTTGACCGGGTCCCTGCCCTTGCCGCCCGACGCGGCCGGCCTGCCCTCGTACGCGCGCAGCCGCTCTTCCAAGTCGTCCCGCGCGCCCTGCCGTTCGTGCTGGTCCTGCTGGTCGTGCTGGCGCTGGTCGTGCTCGTGAGGTCGGTCGTCCACGGCGTCCCTCCGCCTCCTCCGGGTGCCGGGCCAGAGCGATCTGACTGTCCGTCAGATATGGCGCGCGTGTCAACCCTTCTCCCCGCGCACGCGACTGCGCGCCCGCCGCCGGAACCCCTTCCGACGCGGACGCGCAGCCGCAACCCTGCCCCATGAACACGCCCGGCTCGGCGTCGCCGAGAGCCGTGCGGCTAAGCGGTCACCAGAGGTCGTTGAAGGTCACGGTGTTGTTCACGGTCTGGTTGTCCTGGTCGACGACCGCGCCGTCACCGTTCACATTGGCGTTGTTGGCCTGGTTGGTGTTGGCGCCGTTGCCGACGGCGGCCTGCCCGTTGGCGGCCGAGTTCGATCCGTTGCCCGCGAAGGAGCCGTTGTCTGCCTGGGCCACGCCGCCCATGAGCACGAAGGCGAGCGGAACGGAAGCGGCCGCGGCGATCACACGGGCGGTACGGATGCGTGCCATGTCTTTCCTCCGGAAAGGTCGCGCTTTGTGCGCACCGTGATCGGTACGCATGGTGAAGCCTTGAAGTCCTTTGTGCTGCAAGGCAGTTGGCCTTCCTGCCTCGCCCTGACGACGTCGCGGAACCAGAGTTGCCCACCCGAACCCGGCGAACCACTCCCTCCGGGCTCTTTCGCCCGCACGCGTGATGATGTGTCGATAAACCCACCTTGCAACCATCTCCGGCGCGGCACGGCACCCACGACGCGGCGCCACCCCGCGCCTCCCCCTCCACCGCCCGGGAGAAATCGTTCCGCCCCTGGTCGGAACCCGGGGCTCCACCCGGCGCGACGCCAGGGCGCACGGACACGAGCGCTTCCCCTGCCCGAACTCCCGTACGAAACTGGGGAGATGGCCACCACGGCTCTGGAGCACGCCCTCGCCGCCGCCGCGCGCGGCCTCCCGGTCTTCCCGCTGACCCGCGGCAAGCTCCCCGCGATCCCCTCGCCGCACCGCTCCGACTACTCTCCGTGTCGGGGAGAGTGCGGACGGCACGGCCACGGGGTGCACGACGCGGACGCCGAGCCGGCCGCCGTGCGCGCGCTCTTCGCCGCCGCGCCCTGGGCCACCGGCTACGGGGTCGCGTGCGGGCGGGCGCCGCTGCACCTGATCGGCCTCGACCTGGACGTGAAGCACGGCACGGACGCGCTCGGCGAACTGGAACGGCTCGCCGCGGCGCACGAGTTCACCGTCCCCGCCACCGTGACCGTGCTGACCCCGAGCGGCGGGCTGCACCTGTGGCTGCGCGGCCCGGGAAGCCCGCACGTGCCGAATTCGGCGGGACGCCTCGCCCCCGGCATCGATGTACGGGGCACCGGCGGCTACCTCGTCGGCCCCGGCTCCGTGACCTCCGGCGGCGTCTACCGCCTCGCCCCCGGCGCCTCGGCGCTGGCCCCCGCGCCCGTGCCTCCCGCGCTGCTGCGGCTGCTCACGCCGAAGCCGCAGCCGCCGTTACGCGGGACGCGCGCGTACGGCTCCGGCCCCTCCGACGGCTCGGCGCTGCTGCACTTCGTGCGCGGCGCCCGCGAGGGACAGCGCAACGCCCGCCTCTTCTGGGCCGCCTGCCGCGCGTACGAGACCGGCCACGGCGACGCGCTGGCAGGCCCCCTCACGGCGGCCGCGGTCTCCACCGGCCTGCCGGAGCGCGAGGCCCGCGGCACGGTGGCCTCGGCGGCGCGGCACATCGGGCGGGCGGGGGCGGATCAGACGGACAGGGTCAACGGCCCGCTGCCCAGGGCGACGTGAAACCGCCGCCGGTGCCCCTGTCGGTTTCGCCGCCGGCACCGCCGTTCGCGCCGCCCTCGGGATGCTCCCGCGGGTGCCCTTCCGGTCGAGTGCCCGCCTCCGCCGTGCGTTCCGCCTCCGCGAGCCGGGTGCGTACGTCCTCGAGCGCGCCCTCCTGGCGCCCCGGCGACCACTCGCGCAGCTCGGCGAGGCGGCGGCCCAGCCGTACCGTCTCGTGCGTGTCCTCCAGCCGCTGCCAGCAGTGATGCGCCCGGTCGACCGCGCCTGACACCTCCTCGGCCTGCGGGTCCTGGCCGGTCTGCAGCCGGGTGCCTGCCGCGTGCAGCCACAGTTCGCAGCCGCGCGCCGCGTCGCCCGAGCGGTGCGCCAGGTCGGCCCGCACCTCGGTCCAGTGGATCGCCTCCTCGGACCCCGGCCCGCCCTTGCGCAGCGCCGCCGTCTCCCAGGCGATCGCGATGGCCATGGCCTCACCGTGCCGCCCGTCCCTGGACGCGTCGGCGATGGCCTGGAGCGGGTCGGCGGGCGTGGCGGCGGCCGGGGGCCCGGGCGGCGCGGCGGGTGGGGCCGCAGGTGGAGCGGGGGCCGCGGGCGCGGGAGTTGAGGGTGCGGGCGCTGCGGGCGGCGGGGGCTGTGCCGCCTCCGGTGACGGCCCCGCCCCGGGAGCCGGGGCCTCTCCGTACGCGCTCTCCCCATACCCGCTCGGCGCGGGCGGCGCCCACTGCCCACCCGCGGGCCCGCCGTCGTACTCCGCGAATCCGCCGTATCCGCCGCCGTGTCCGCCGGCCATCCCCCCGTACTGCGGCGGCGGTGGCGGGGCCAGGAACACCTCGCGGCCCGTCGCCCCCGCGTCCTGCACGGCCTGCTGGGCCGCCTGCTGGTGGAGCTGCCACATGGGCGGGCGCTCGGCGGCGTTCCGCAGCAGTCCCGCGAGGGCCCGGCTGTAGAGCGGCGCCCTGCTCTGCCGCTTCGCGGGCGGCGGCGCGAGGCAGCCGTACGCCTCGGGCTCGCCTATCAGCCGGTGCCGGTGCACCTCCTCCTCCGCGATCAGGTCGAGCACCAGCGTCGTACTGCCCGGCGCGCGCCCCGCGAGTTCGGACTCCAGCCAGTGCCAGGGCAGTCCCGTGTACCGCACGGAACGCGGCGAGGACTTGGACAGCGCCAGGTGCGGCAGCCGCTGCTTGGAGTCCAGCAGCAGTTCCCCCGCGATGTAGAGGAGCAGCGGCCCGCGGTGCGCGGCGGCGGTGCGGAGCTGCGCCAGCACCGCGTGCGGATCCCCGGGGTCGGCAAGCTGTACGACGGAACCATTCGCCGCGCCCAGCAGAACGCGCGGCGGCACGGCGGCAAGCGCCGGAAGGGCCTCGGTCGCGGCCAGCGCGGGGTGCGCGCCGGCCGGAGTGGCCGCGATCAGCAGCCCGTACCCCTGCTCCTGCACCTCGTCCTCCCCATCACTCCCCATGCGAGCACCGTAACCGCTCGCGCTCGCGGAGAGCCCGGATGTCCGCGGGGAGGCCCTTCTCCGGCGCCCCGCGGCCCTCCCTTCCGCCGCCCTGCCGCCATACGGATGACGTTTGTCCGACGATCCGCGAATCGGAGTGTCGGTGCAGAGATTTCTCGTACCGACCCACACGATGTGAAAAGTAGTCAGACAGGAACGAAGGGAACGGGCAGCCATGCAGCTCGGAAAGATCTGGAACGCGTTCGTCGCGGCAGTCGCCGCGCTCCTCGCCGCACTCGGTTTCGCAGCCCCGGCGACCGCCGCGGCCAAGACCACGCAGAACGCCGCGGAGAACGCCACGAACGCCGCGGGTGCCGCCGGCACAGCGAAGAACGCCCAGGAGCCGCGCACCGCGCACTCCGGCGCCGCGCGAAACGCACCGGATACCTCCGAATTCGCCGCACAGCCCCGGCTGCCGCAGCAGTCCGCACTGCCGCCCACGATGAAGCAGCGCATCGGCGCCGAGGCGCACGGATCCTCGCCCGCGACCCGCGGTTCCGCCCCCGCCGACACGGAAACGGACCCGGTGCCGACGCCGCCATGACCCCGCCTCCCTGCTGGGGCAGGGCGCCCGGAGACACGGTCTCCGGGCGCCCTGTTGTGTGTACGGGGTTCTGCGGGGCTCTGCGAGGTTCTGCTGGGCTCTGCGGGGTTCTGCTGGGTCCGTCAGCCTCCGTGTGCCGGCTGCGGGGCGCGGCGCGACCGCTCCTCCAACTCCTCCAGCAGCGCGGGCAGTTCCGGGGCCACGGCGAGATCGTCGAGGGTGGACGCTGACAGCAGCCCCGTGGCGGAGATGCCGCGCAGCGCGTCCAGCATCGGCGTCCAGAAACCGCCGGCGTCGAGAAAGCCGACGGGCTTGGCGTGGAAGCCGAGCTGGCGCCACGACCACACCTCGAAGATCTCCTCCAGCGTGCCGAGCCCGCCGGGGAGGGTCACGAACGCGTCGGCGCGCTCGGCCATCATCGCCTTGCGCTCGTGCATCGAGTCGCACAGCAGCAGCTCCGTGACCCCCTCGTGCGCCCACTCCCGCGCGACCATGCTGCGCGGCATCACGCCGACGACCTCGCCGCCCGCCTTCAGCGCGCTGTCGGCCAGCACCCCCATGAGCCCCGTGCGCCCGCCGCCGTACACGAGCCCGATCCCGCGCCGCGCCAGCTCGGCGCCCACCTGGGCGGCCAGCTCCGCGTACGCGGGATCGTTCCCGTCGGACGAGGCGAGAAAGACGGCGACGCGACGCATGGAGACCTCCGAAAAGACAGACCGGCGAATACCGACCGGTCCACCCGATCTACCACGCGCAGAGCGGCCGCGACGAAGCAATTACCGGAGGCGGACCGGCCTTACGACGCGTCGTTCACCCACAGCTGCCACTTGCCGCTGCTGCTCTTCTTGCAGTCCCACTGCGAGTAGGCCGAGTTCACGCCGTCGTTGTAGCAGGCCTGCGCGGTTCTGTAGGTGCCGACGTAGATCCACGTCTGGGCACCGGGCACGGCGGGCGCCGGTGCCGCCTGCGCGGTGGCGGCGGCGCCACCGGTGAGCAGAGCGGCCGCCAGTGCGGCGCCGGCGAGAGCGGTACGAGTACGCATGTCTTCCCCTTCGAAGTCGTGGTGGTGCGGACGGCGTCATGCTGCACGGCGGTACGGGGCGAGGGGAGGCGATCGCCCGTCCCGGACATGTCCCGGACGCGTCCGGACAGGCCGGGCACGCGCTGACAGGGGTTTCTGCGCCCGTCGGGCCGGAAGGGGTAGCCCGCTGTAGTGCGGTCCGCGGCCGCCTTACCGCACACTCATGCGCATGAGAACAGCTGCGAAGAGCCTCCCGTACGCCCTCGCCGTCCTCCCGACGGCGCTGGCCAGCCTGCTGATCCCGCCGTTGCTCGCCCTCGGCGTGGTGACCACGGGGCTGGGCGGACTGGGGCTGTTACTCGTACCGAAGTTACTGAGCGGCGTGCGGCGTTGGGCCGAGTGGCACCGTTGCCGGGCCGCCGTTCTGCTCGGCGTGGAGGTCACCGCGCGCCGCAGTCCGCTCCCCAAGGGCGTACGCGCCCAGTGGAAGCACCTGCGTGCTGCCCCCGAGACGCGGCGCGACCTGCGCTGGGTGCCGCGGCACATCGGCACGGGACTGCTCGTCGGCCTGCTGACCCTGCTGTGCGCCGGCATCGCGGCGGGCGGCCTCTTCACCGCGGCGCTGTGGTGGACGCTGCCCTCGGGCTCCCTGACCACCACCGGCATCACGGTCGACGACTGGACCACGGCACTGGCCGTGGGCGGCACGGAGGCGGCGGCCGGAGCCGCGCTCCTGCGGTGGGCCGTCCCCGCACTCGCCCGCCTCCACGCCCGTACGTGCCTCGCCGCCCTGGAACCCTCGGCCGAGGAGCGGCTCGCCGAACGGATCGGCGAACTCACCGAGTCCCGCGCGGGCGCCCTGGACGCACACGGCGCCGAACTGCGCCGCATAGAACGCGATCTCCACGACGGCACCCAGGCGCGGCTGGTCGCCATCGCCATGCGGCTCGGCGTCGCGCGCGAGGCGCTGGACGGCGACTCCGAGGTGCTCGCGAAGCTGCTCCGGGAGGCGCACGAGGGCGCCGAGGAGGCCATGGCGGAGCTGCGGCATGTGATCCGCACCATGTACCCGCCGGTGCTCGCCGACCGCGGCCTGGCCGGCGCGGTCTCCGCCGCGACGGCCGGCTGCGGCATCCCGGCCGAGGCGACCGTCGGCGACCTGGGCCGCCTGCCGGCTGCCGTGGAGGCCGCCGCGTACTTCATCGTGACCGAGTGCCTCACGAACGCGGCCAAGCACAGCGGGGCTTCGCGGGTCGCCGTACGCCTCTCCCGCGGCGAATCCGGCGAGGGTGACCGGCTGCTCATCGAGGTCACCGACGAGGGACTCGGCGGCGTCGACGAGTCCCGCGGCAGCGGAGTCCTCGGCATACGCCGCCGCGCCGCGGCCCTGGACGGCACCGTCCTGGTCTCCAGCCCCGTCGGCGGCCCCACCGCCGTCACCGTGGAGCTGCCGTGCGGGTCGTGATCGCCGAGGACAACGTGCTGCTGTCCTCCGGCCTGGAACTCCTCCTCGGCACCCGCGGCATCACCGTCGAAGCCGTGGTGACGGACGCGCCGGGCCTGCTGGACGCGGTCCCGCGGCTGCGCCCCGACGCCGTCATCGCCGACGTACGCCTCCCGCCGTCCTTCCGCGACGAGGGCCTGCGCGCCGCCGTGTCCCTACGCCGCGAACTGCCGGGCCTGCCGGTGCTCGTGCTGTCGCAGTACGTGGAACGGGTGTACGCGCGCGAGCTGTTGTCCGACGGCGCGGGCGCGGTGGGCTACCTGCTCAAGGACCGGGTGAGCCGGGTGGGCGAGTTCACCGACGCGCTGCACCGCGTGGCGGCCGGGGGCACGGTCATGGACCCCGACGTCGTCTCCCAACTCCTCGCCGGGAGCGCGCCGTTGTCGCAGCTCACCCCGCGCGAGCGCGAGGCCCTCGCGCTCATGGCCCAGGGCCTCGACAACAACGAGATCGCCGCCCGCCTGACGATCACCACGAACGCGGTGCACAAACACATCGGCAACATCTTCCACAAACTGGCCCTCCCCCCGACCGAGGGCGGCCACCGCAGAGTCCTGGCGGTCCTGGCATACCTGGAGGCCGCGGACAACACCGGTTGACGGCAGCGATCGGCGTACCGGAACACATAGCCCTCCGCGCCATCCGCCGTGCCCGAGGTGAGCGATGAGTAGCAGCGGCGGCCACCACGACCGCGCAATGCCCGCCGAGGAGAGTTCTCCTATGTCGCGACTCCGATTCTGGAGCGACCTTCTAGGGCTCACGCATCCGAAAGGACAGCGGAGGAGCGTAACCCGACGGATCGTAGAGGTCGTGTCGATAGGCGTAGTCGCTTATCTTCTGGGCCTCATCACGAACCACCAGCTCTAGCAAAACTGCATCCAGACGCTTTCTGGCACGAAACCGCGCCCCGCGGTGCAGATCAGCCCCTCTGCGCGCAGTCTTCCGGCCGCCCCTGTCATGCGGCACCCCTGTGCTCGCCGCGCCGCCCTCGGCGTCACCGCACCAACACGATCACGGGAACACCCGCATGCACATACGCGAGCTGCCGGCCGCGGCCCGAGAGCGACTCACTGACTGGAAAGCCAGGAGCTACCTGCGCGGTGGCGAGCACCCCATCCGCGAGGCTCTCGCCGGGTTCGTCGGCTATCTCTGCGGAGGAACGGCCGCATCGGCGGCGTACAGACTGTCCGGCTCCTGGGCTCTCGCGGTGCCCACCTGGATCGCAGCGTGCAGCGGTAGCTACCTGACCGTCTGCGGGATAGCCCGACTCGCTGCCTCGCCGGTTTTCAAGAGGGTGGCCCGGCGTGCTCCCCGGCCATAAGCCGTGCCCCTCGGCTCGAGTACAACTAGGTGTGGGAGACAAGGAGTTGGGCAGGGGCCCTGCTTCTGCTCCTGAGAACAGCCGGAGCAGCGGGGTCCGGTAATCACTACCAGCCTTGGACGACGAGTACGGAGCGGTGAGCAATGACCATGCCCGGCGGCACCGGCAACACCAGTGGTCGCTACCCCATCCGGGGTGACTACTACGACAAGAATCTCTCGGAACAGCACCTGACCAACACCGTCACGATGGTGTGGGGCTCCGTGGGCGTGGTCTTCGGCGTGCTCTTCGGAATGGGGCTGTCGTCGCTCTTCGGACTGTCGACCGTATTCCGCGTCGTGCTGATCACCGCACTGGTACTCATCATCGGTGGAGGCACCGCATGGATCGCCCGCCAGATAGCGCGACGCGGAACGGAGGACAAGCGGGTCGCCCAGCTCCACGCGGAGTACGACGCCGCGGACACCGACTCCGCGGAGACCGACAGCACCGACAGCTCCGACAGCGATACGCAACGGGGCACTGAACGATAAGCGGCCGCAGCGGCTCGCTGAGGGCCCAGGCACCCTTCGGGTGCCTGGGCCGGCCTGCGGGGGTGTCTCAGTCAGCCGAGGTGTTCGCCCACCTGGGCAGGCAGAACATCAGGGCCCACATCAGGACGAGGAGGCCGCCGACCCACCACAGCACGGTGAGGAACGCGTCGCGGTTGAGTCCGGCGTCGGGCGATCCGCCGGTGGTGGCGAAGAACACCAGGGCGGTCATCGCGGTGCCCAGCGCGATGCCCAGGTGCATGGCGGTGTTGAACAGGCCCGAGGCGGCCCCGGCGTCCTCGTACGGGACCTTGGCCAGCGACAGGTCGGCGAGCGGGCCGCCGACCATGCCGAGACCGAAGCCGATCAGGACCACCGGAGCGGTCATGCCCAGCAGGGTCAGACCTCCCTGTCCTGCGTCGGCCTGGAACCCGTAACCGGCCATCGCGGCGAGCGCGATGAGGGCTCCGGTCTGGGGAAGGCGGCGGGCGAAGCGCCCGGCGCTCTTCGCCGCGAGCGTCGCGCCGGCCAGTTCTCCGAGGGAGAGCAGGACGAAGGCCAGGGCCGCGTGGACGGGGCTCATGCCCAGACCCCGCTGGAGATAGAGGGTCCAGGTCATGAAGAACAACCCGCACAGCAGGCCGTGCATCACCTGCGCGGCCATGCCGCCGGAGAACTGCCGCCGCTGGAAGAGGGACAGGGGCACGAGGGGTGCGTCGTCCTGCTTGCGCTGCTGGTGGCGCAGGAAGGCACCCAGCGCGAGGACGCCTGCGGCGAGCATGGCGAAGCACCACAGCGGCCAGTGATGCAGGTGCCCCTCGGAGAGAGGGAAGACGATCAGGACGATGGCCAGAGCGGACAACGCCATGCCGGTGAGGTCGAGCCGGTCGGCCTTGCGGGCGGTCGACTCGGGGATGACCTTGCGCCCCAGGACCAGCACGGCGAGCCCGACGGGCACGTTGACCAGGAAGACCGGCCGCCACGACAGTCCGAACAGGTCCGCCTCGGTGAGCAGACCGCCCAGCACCGGGCCCAGCACGTTCGCGATGGACAGGACAGCCCCGTACAGACCGAACGCCTTGCTGCGGCTCGCGCCGTCGAAGGTGACATGGATGGTGGCCAGGACCTGCGGAATCATCAGCGCGACGCCCACGCCCTGGACCAGGCGGGAACCGACCAGCACGCCCGGCCCGGCAGCGAGCCCGCACAGGAGGGAGCCCGCGGTGAACACGACGGTGCCGATCAGGAGCAGCCTGCGCCGGCCGTAGAGGTCGCCGAGACGCCCGCCGGTGATCAGTCCGACGGCGACGGGCAGCGAGTAGCCGGTGGTCAGCCACTGCACCGCGGACGGGCCCGCGCCGGTCGACTCCTGGATCGCGGGCAGCGCGGTCAGGGTGACCGACTGATCGAGAAGGTTGAGGAGCTCGGCGCCCAGGAGCACCAGGAGGGCGATCCGGGCGGCCAGGGCCGTTTTCGGGTGGTGGGGTGCTGGGTGCTTCGAGGTCTGGGTGGTGTCCTGCGGCTCGTTGCCGAGCGCGGAGGAAGACAAAACAGGGGACTCCTGATCCAAGGACCGGGGAGCCCTGCCGGCAGCCGCACCGGAGCCGGAGAACACGAAACCCGGGGCAGACGGCAGAGCTGCACCCGGGAAAGAAAACTGCGGGAAGGGTGGCGCACCTCAGGCCAGCGCGACGTCCGCCCCGGACACGTGCGACAACACAGCACGTGGGGACACGGACGGCTACATGGCCCGGTTAATAGGTCGCCACCTCAAGATCACACAGAAGAAACAGGATTCCGGTCACTGCCACCGACACCTCGGCGCAGGAACTCACCCACTGTACGACAGCCCCTACCCCCGCCACACACCACTGGCAAACCAGCCCCGGGACGGATCGACCACGCTCGGCGCCGAGCCTTCCACTGCCAGAAACAGCCCTTTGCCCGAGCAAGATCAAGGCAGTACGGCCACCACCCGCGCATCGAAGATCCAGAAGTCTCCTTCGGGCAGCCGCAGTTCGTCCGCCGTGGCGCGCGGGAGCACGCGGATGACCTCGCCTGCCTGGCTGTTCCTGCGGGCGTTTTCGAGCAGGTAGCGCTGCCCCTCGGTGGGCGGCTCGTCCAGGATGCGCACCCGCTCGAAGCGCTTCCCGAGCGCGGACTGCTCCCGCCGGTTCCGGCACCAGGGGTCATCCAGGCCCCACGTCACGGCCCCGGTGCGTACGAACTCGGCGTACGCGCCCGTCTCCTCGTCCGATGCGTACCGGCACCGGACCTCCAGCCTCCACGCCGAGCGCCGAGCGAGGTGAACATTCCGCCCAACTCATCGAAGGTGATCCACTGAGGGACGTGCACGGACTCCTTGGGCCCGAAGTCCGCCAGCAGCTCCCCTGCCCACGATCCGAATGCGTAGGGCCACGCCTCGCCCCTGAGGGGACGTCTCATGTGGACGCACAGTAAGAGAGAAAGACGTCCCACTACAGGCATGCTCGACAGATCCGCTCACAACCTCGGATACGGGACTGGCAGCACCAAGCTACGAGCCCGTTCCGTGCGCCCCGGACCGCTGCACAGATCTGGTCCGTGACTGGACCGTGAGCAGAAAGGGCGCCTCCCTGCCGGGAGACGCCCTCAATGACCTGCTACGTCGCCGGCCTGCGCGGAGGCGGTGGGATTTGAACCCACGGAGACATCGCTGCCTCGACGGTTTTCAAGAGCGTCGAGCTGACGGCCGCTGCGACGCTCTGACCTGCGCCGGAGCTGTCCGGTGGCGCTTCATGGCCGCTCCTGGCCCACACATGGCCCAGAAGATGCCCACTGCGCGCTCATGGCACTTGGGTCCGAGCCCGCCCCGTCTCGCTGGCAGAGACAACCCCACAGGTGCGGGTACCACCTGCGACATCTCGCCGGGGACTGGCTCTGTTCACGAGTCACCTCGCGGGTTCTCCCTAGATGAGTGTCGGGGGCCGCTGCGGGCCGAGCGTCGCGGTCGCTCACCGCCGCTCCGGCTTGTTCACCCTCGCTCCGCTTGGAGCGTCCCACCTGGATCAGCCGCTTAGCTGGCGGCAAGGGGTGCAGCTATCGAAAGGAGAACGGGCCAACGAGCGCTTGAATGTTAGCCGTTGCGCTACAGGAAGCGCCGCCGAGATTTGAGCAGTGTCGCCGGTACGTTTGCGAGGAGCCGTGTCACCAGTCGCAACGAGACGACGCTCCTATGACGCGTCTGGCGGCATGTGAGGGCTGAGTGGGATGTACGCAGACGGGTGCCATGGGGCCGTCGGCGTGCCGTCCGGGTCCAGGCCATATGGCCATATCTCTCTGAACGTTTTCCAGAGCCAGCCTTGGCCAGCGGCGTCGCCTTGGCCAGCGGTGTCGCCGAGGTTGGTGGCGTACCGGAAAAGAATGTCCGCGCCATCCTGATCTCCGGCCACCTCCCGCCTTATCGCCAGCTCGTACAGGGCGTCGGGGTTGCCGTGGTCAGCGGCTTGTTTAGCCAGGGCTTCCGCTCCGTAGCGATCTCCGGCCTCCTCCCATCTCACCGCCAGCCAACGCAGGGTGTCGGGGTTGCCGTGGTTGGCGGCTTGTTTAGCCAACGCTTCCGCCTCATCCTGGTCTCCGGCCCGCTCCCGTCTCACCGCCAGCTGATGCAGGGCGCTGGTGATGCCATGGTTGGCGGCGTAGCGCAGAAGAACGTCCGCGCTGTCCTGATCTCCGGCCACCTCCCGCCTTTCCACCAGCCAGTGCAGGGCGTTGGGGTTGCCGTGGTCGGCGTCTTGTTTGGCCAGGGCTTCCGCGCCGTCGCGATCTCCGGCCTCCTCCCGCCTCACCGCCAGCCAGTACAGGGCGTCGGGGTAGCCCCGGTTGGCGGCTTGTTTAGCCAACGCTTCCGCCTCATCCTGGTCTCCGGCCCGCTCCCGTCTCACCGCCAGCTGATGCAGGGCGCTGGTGATGCCATGGTTGGCGGCGTAGCGCAGAAGAACGTCCGCGCTGTCCTGATCTCCGGCCACCTCCCGCCTTTCCACCAGCCAGCGCAGGGTGTCGGGGTTGCCGTGGTCGACGGCTTGTTTAGCCAACGCTTCCGCCTCATCCTGGTCTCCGGCCCGCTCCCGTCTTTCCGCCAGCCAGCGCAGGGCGCTGGTGTTGCTGTGGTCGACGGCTTGTTTAGCCATCGCCTCCGCGCCGTCCTGGTCTCCGGCCCGCTCCCGTCTCACCGCCAGTTGGTACAGGGTATTGGGATGGCCGTTGTTGGCGGCTTGCCTGGCCAGGGCTTCCGCGCTGTCCTGGTTTCCGGCCCGCTCCCGTCTCACCGCCAGCCAGTGCAGGGTGTCGGGGTGGCCATGGTTGGCGGCTTGCCTGGCCAGCGCTTCCGCATCGTCCTGATCTCCGGCCTCCTCCCGCCTCACCGCCAGCCAGTACAGGGCGTCGTAGTGGCCGTTGTTAGCGGCTTGCCTGGCCAGCGCTTCTGCTCCGTCCTGGTCTCCGGCCTTCTTCCGCCTCATCGCCAGCCAGTACAGGGCGTCGGGGTTGCCGTGGTTGGCGGCTTGATTGGCCAGGGCTTCCGCGCCGTCGCGATCTCCGGCCCGCTCCCGCCTCACCGCCAGCCAGTGCAGGGTGTCGGGGTGGCCATGGTTGGCGGCGTAGCGCAGAAGAACGTCCGCGCTGTCCTGATCTCCGGCCTCCTCCCGTCTTTCCACCAGCCAGTGCAGGGTGCCAGGGTGGCCATGGTCGACGGCTTGCCTGGCCAGGGCTTCCGCGCCGTCGCGATCTCCGGCCTCCTCCCGCCTCACCGCCAGCTGGTACAGGGTGTCGGGGTGACCGTGGTCAGCGGCGCGGTGGCGAAGGTAGTGGGCCCACTGCAGGCGAAGACGTCTCTCAGCTGCCTCGGTGAGGTGGTGCAGGTCGTCGGGGTGGGTGAGGTGAGTGAGAGCAGCGTGCCAGAAGGATGCAGGTGGGCACAGGTGACGGCGGTTGGTGCGGCCATGTTGTTCGAGGTAGTCGGCGAGCCGGAACTGCGGCCCCGCTGGCTGCGGTGCCACCGTTCCGGCGGAAGTGGTAGGGGTGGGCGGACGCCGTGTAGGGCGGGGGATGGTGCGGCGCAGCGGTGCCTGCTTGCCGTGGACGAGCTCGGCGAGTTCAGCGTAGGACCGTTCTGCCCAGTCGTCGGTGAGCTGGTCGTAGTCGTCCTGACTGAGGTAGTCGGTGGTGGCGTCGGTGAGGAAGGTCTGCGGTAGGTGGAGGCCGACGCCGAGGCGGCGCGCGTCCATCGCAGCGTGCAGCAGGGCCTGGGCGGCTGGGCTGGCGTGCTGGTAGCGGCTGAGGAGTTCGGGGGCGCCGGCCAGGTCCTGGGTGATGCGCCCGTCGGTGCGGGCACGGGTCAGGGCGTCGGCCAGCAGCAGGTCACCGTCCTCGGCCAGGGCGGAGGCCGCGGCCAGGGCCGAGGGGCCGAAGGTGTCGGGGACGGCCAGGATGTGCCCGGCAAGCAACTCCCGTAATCGGCTGTGCAGATCGGGCCCGTCAGGTGTGGGCAGGGCTGTGTACCGGGCGGCGTATTCGGGCCAGAGTGTGCCCAGCACGAGGACGGGCCCGCGCTCCGGGCTGGTCGTGAGGTGGTGCAGGGCTGCCGCGATCTGCTCGCCCACCGCCCGGTCGCCGAGGTAGTGCTGGGCTTCGTTCAGCCACACCACCGTGCGGGGCCGGACGTAGTGCAGTTGCTCCAGTGCGGCCTGTGCCCGGGTCGGATCGAAGGGATGCCACAACCGCCACCCCTGCTCGGCAAGAGGCTGGACGGCCTCCCAGCACGCCCGTGTCTTGCCCGTGGACGAGGTGCCCACCAGCACCACCACCCGGCTGCGGCCGGCCATCGCATCGCGGACCGCTTCGGCCAGCGCCCGGTCATGTTCGCGAGACACGTATCCAGGTAACGCCCGCTGCGCGCGCGGTTCGGCGCCCGCGGCGCTTGTGCCGGGACCGGCAGGATGGACCTCCAGGTCATGCGGCTCCCACTCGCCGATCGGACGGCCCGGCCCGTCTGCGGTGACCTCGCCTGCCCCCTGCGTCGCGGTCCGCTGCAACTCCAGCAGTTCCTCCACCGGCAGCTCCAGTTGGCGGGCCAGGGCTGCCACCGTCTCCGCAGACGGCGCGGGTTTCTGGGGCGAAAGCGCCTCCGACACGGTGGTCCGCCCCAGATCTGCCCGCCGGGCCAGCTGGGTCTGGTTCAACCGGGCACGGGCCAGCCCGTCGGCCAGTCTGCTGCGCAGTTCGGCGAGTGCCGGGCCGTGGCCGTTCTGCTCGTTCTCCATGTGCCCCCCGGAACCTGGTGTGTTCGACGGTGTTCATTCTCCCGTCGGCGAACCCCGGCGCACACCGATTCCACGACCTTCGACCACGTCAACACCCCACCACCCACCGGGAGTCCGTCGTGGCCGTTGTCCTTCTGAGTATCGCCCTCGTGTTCGTCGTCGCCCTGCTGGCCGCCGTCGGCGCGGGCAAACTCGCCCGTCTGGACGGCGCCACCTACCCCGCCGCCCTCACCCGCGCCGCCACCGCCTTTACTGCGGTCGTCACCCTCGCCGCCACCGTCACCGCGGCCCTCGCGGCACTGCTCCGCTGACCGCCCATCCGAAGTGGTGGAACCGCAGCAAGGCCCCGGAGGCCCCGAGCGCTTCCGTCTCTGGGGTAGGTGCCGCGGGTGCGTTCAGCGGGACGCGGTGCGTTCGAGGGCGTGGCGGGCCTGCTCGATGCTCTCGCCGGTTTCTGCGGCGCGGCGGCGGGCGAGCCAGGCGATGTCGCGGGTGCGGGAGATGTACTGGGGTGCGTGGTCGGGGCAGGCGAAGAGGTTCTTGTCGGGGCCTGAGCCGCTTGCCACCGCGCGGATGAAGATGACGTCGGGGCCGTGGGCGTCGCAGTCGACGCAGGGGCCGAGGGAGTAGCGGGGGCTGTCTGGTGTGGTGTTCATCCGAATGCCTCCGCGGGGAGAGGGCCGACGTTTCCGAAGGCGGCGCCGAGGGCGACGGGGTCGGTCAATGTGCCGGCACCATCGGGCTTCTCCAGCCAGCCGCGGCCGTGCGCGTAGTGGTCGGGGGAGGGGCAGGGCAGCGGCCAGCCGGGAGTATGCACGGTGAGCTGTCCGGCGAGGTCGGCGAGATGCTGCTCGGCGTCCAGGGGCAGCAGCCACCAGGCGCGGTCGGCCTCGGCGTAGCCGAGCACCGGCCCGAGCTTCCCGGCCGGGGACAGGCGGCTCATGGCGCGGATGCTGCGCAGCAACGGCGCCTCGACCGCCAGCCAGCCGCTTCCGGAGGGGATGCGGGCCAGCTCTCCGCGCTGCCACTGCGTGAGGACGGCGCGCGGGATGTCGGCGTAGGCGGCGAGCCAGATGGCCCCCGCGGAGGCGTCGGCGTTCACGAGACACCGTCCACGGGGCGGGCCGCCTCCAGCGCCTGGCGCAGGTGGTCGGCCTCCACCAGGGGCGGGCGTACGCACATGCGGGGCGGGACCACCCAGCGCACCGGCCACATGATCCCGTCCAGGCTGCCGGGCAGCCCGAAGCTGTTGCCGCGGCCGAGCGCCTCGCTCTCGGGTTCCTGCCAGTTCTCAGTGGTACCGATGGGAACGAGGAAGTACCAACGGCAGGTGTAGCGGGTGGCGGCGACCGGGCCGCACGCGCTGCCGGTGGCGTCGACGAGGTGGGCCGCGGCCTGGTCGCCGAGGTCGCCGTCGATCACGACAATGTCCCACCACGTCCCGGCTTCGACCGCGCCATACTGGTTTTCCAGAGGCAGCCACGCGGGCCGAATGCCCGTCACTGGCTGGGGTGTTGAGGTCGCCATGGCCGGAACCGTAGGGAGAATCAGGATTCTCCCTCCTGCCTGATTCTCGAATATTCGCCTCTGTGCCCTGGCGATTCCCCGTCTTGCTCACGCGAGTTCGAGGTGCGCGCGTGCCCGTGCGATGAGCCGGTGTGCCTGTGCGCCGTAGACGGCCGAGCTCGTCAGTCGCTCCCACACGCGCCCGTAGAGGTTGATGTTCTCCCGGTCGTCCAGCCACAGCTCGGCGTGCCAGTCCTCGACGATCACCAGCCGGTCGTCGTACATCCAGAACCCGTTGGCCGGCGGAATCCGCAGCGGGGCGCTGAGCGGCACGATCCCCAGACGGACGGTGTCGAGCCCGAGGACGCCGGAGAGGCGGTCCAGTTGGGCGGCGAGCACGGCTGGTGGGCAGACCGCGGCGTGCAGGGCCGCCTCCCACAGCACGATCTCGTACCGGCGGTTGGGGTTGTAGAGGTCCTGCTGTCGCTGCACGCGGGCGCGCACGGCGTCGTCCACGTCCCGTACGGACTGCTGAAGCTCGACATACCGGGAGAAGATGTTGCGCGCGTACTCGGGGGTCTGCAGCATCCCGACGACCATCGCGCTCTGCCAGGCCCGCATGACCTTCGAGCGTTCGTACTCGACGGTGAGGATCTCCTGCACGGGGCGGTGGCCCGCTGCCAGTTGCCGCCGCCAGGAGCGGGAATGGGACTCCAGGCCGCGCAGCCGTGAGACCAGTTCTTCGGCGGCCTCGGGATGGCCCGTCGCTGTCGCCCAGGCGGACAGGTCGGCCTCGGTGGCCGTCTGCCGTCCGGTCTCCAGCTTCGAGACCTTCGACTGCGGCCACTCCAGCCGCGCGGCCAACTCACGGCCGGTGGTGTCGGCGCGCAGTTCGCGCAGCCGCGCGCCGAGCGCCACCCGGGCCTGCTGGAAGTCGGTGCTCACACGGCCGAAGCTATCCCCTACGCCTGGTCGTAGGGGACGGAGTGGTGCCAAGCCGCCTCGCGGGCCTGGCAGTAGCGGACCACCTCCACCGGTTTGGTGACCAGCTCGACGCCGGTGATCGTGTCGGCGGCGTCGAAGTGCAGTACGGCCACGACCCGCGCATCGAAGATCCAGAAGTCTTCTTCGGGCAGCCGCAGCTCGATCGCCGTGGCGCGCGGGAGCACGCGGATGACCTCGCCTGCCTGGCTGTTCCTGCGGGCGTTCTCCAGCAGGTAGCGCTGCCCCTCGGTGGGCGGCTCGTCCAGGATGCGCACCCGCTCGAAGCGCTTCCCGAGCGCGGACTGCTCCCGCCGATTCCGGCACCAGGGATCATCCAAGTCCCACGTCACGGACCCGGTGCGCAGGAACTCGGCGTAGGTGTCGGTCTCCTCGTCCGAGGCGTACCGGCGCCGGGTCTCCAGCCTCCACGCCGAGTGCCGCAGCGAGGTGAACATGCCGCCCAACTCGTCGAAAGTGATCCACTGAGGCACGTGCACGGGCTCCTTGGGCCCGAAGTTCGCCAGGAGCTCCCGGGGCACGACGACCGCGCCCTCGCCCTCTTTCAGGTTGCGGAGCTGCGCGAACTCGTCGGGATCGGTAACGGCGTCTCCCTGGACGAGGTACTGGTCTGGGCCGTCGACCTCGTACAGCGTCGGACACCCGTCGTTCCCCGAGCCGCTGCCCACGATCCGAATGCGTCGAGCCATGCCTCGCCCCTCTCGCGGATGTGCTGCACTGCTCAGCACGGTAGAGGGGACGTGCCCCCTCGCGTTCGGGGATTGGGGAAACCCGCGTCGGGGCTCTGCCCAGGGGACTCACCCGCATGCCCTCGCAGCGCGCGTGCACATCGCCGTCGCTGCTTACAACGGGAGCATGAACCTCCTTCCGCGGAGCTCGGACTCCGCCACACGCTCCATAACGACGCCACGGCGTCGTATGGCCGCCCGGCTCGCCCTTGTCACCGCCGCGGCCGCGAGCCTGTCCCTGTCCATCCCGGCCGCGACCGCCACGCCTCCCGGGCCCAACGCCTCGCGCGCCGACGACACCAACCTCGTCAAGAACCCCAAGTTCGAATCGGAACCCATGCTGGCCAGCCTTTGGAGCAGCAACGCCAAGCTCAAGGGCTGGCGCGGCATCGGCGAGGGCTACGACCTGCTGAGCGCCAAATTGGCCAAGCACCCCAGCGATATCCAGGCCGTGGACTTGGGGCCGAATTTCACCGGCGGCGGCATCCAGCAGGACCTCAAGGTCAAACCGAACACCCGCTACGACCTCATCTACCAGCACAGCCCCGATGCCTGGGTGAATTGCACAGCGGACCAAGACGTCTCGTACAGGGTGGAGATCGCCAACGAGGACGGTGACACCCTGCTGTCGAAAAAGCTGGCGCCGCGCAAGGCTGACGGAAAGACGGCTGACTGGGTGAGGGTGGCCTACACCTTCCGCGTCCAGGACAAGCACATCACCCTGAGGTTCGTCGGCAACAAGAGCTACTCCTGCCAAGCGGCCATCACCAACGTGCGCGTCCGCCCGGAAAAGTGACCCGCACCCCTGATCGCAGAAGGCGACCTCATCCCGTCCGCCGCACCCCATGGGTCGCGGCGGACGGGCGTCTCCCGCAAGGGCCCTCCCGGACGGGCTTTCATCCAGCCCCAGTACCCCGCCCGGGGCTTCCCAGGTGCCGTTGTCCGCGCGGCGGATGGCGAGGACACGGCCGTCATCGCGCACTACTACGCCCGCGACCGAGACCGAGTGCAGCGACACAGGCACCCCCTCCTGGCCAGCGTTGGTGATCACTGACCGCTTCGAGCTGGCCCGCGCTCGGTGCTCTCCGGTACGAGCCGACTGGTGAAGCCTGCGTCGCAGAGCCGTTCGTAGGCTGCGGCCACCTCGTCGGGCACTTCCTGCGCGATCATGAAGCCCTGCGCGGGGTAGATGATCAGCCGTTGCAGGGCGCCGACGAGCATGTCGATGACCAGTCGCGCGTCCCCGAGGGAGTCGACGTACTCCTCGAACGTCATCGGCGTCGACGCGCTGACGATCTCAACTTCCGGCCACAGCTTGCGTGCTGTGGCGTACGCGCGGCGCTCCTCGTACGGCTTGCTGACCAGCAGGACCGACTTCACGTCGATGCCGGCCTCGTCGAGGAGGGCGCGGGAGAAGCGGATGTTCTCCCCCGTGTTGCGGGCGTTCGGCTCGGCGAGCACGTTCGAGCCGGGGACGCCGAGCTCCAGCGCTCGCTCGCGGTAGTGGACCGCCTCACCGCGCGGCATGCGCTCCCTCGTCGTCGGGCTCGTCGCGCCCGTGAAGACGATGAGCGGAGCCATGCCGCTCTGATAGAGGCCCACCGTCGTGTCGGCCACGCCCAGGTCGTGACTGCCAAGACCGACCGCCACAGAGCATGGCCGCAGCTCGTGATGCATCTGGTGGAAATCCCAGATGAGACGGGCGTCTGACCAGCTCTGCGTCGAGATCACTTCTCTTCTTCTCCGGCCTTCGTCGAGTCAGGGACCTTGAAGTCGTACGCCCACGCGAAGCGCGAGGCAGCGTGCACCCCGATGGCGAACTCCACCACGGTGCCATCCGCGGTGTACGTGGTGCGGTGGAGTTCCACGACGGGCTCGCCCGCGGGCAGCCAGAGCTGCTTGACCTCGTCCGGCGTCGGTACGCGCGCGAACAGCTCTTCCCGCATGTGGTCGATCTCGTACCCGGCGTCATACAGCACGCGGAAGCCGCCGCCACGACCCGCAGGGCCGGGCGTCGGGTCGACGAGGCGCGTTCCCTCGACGTGTTCGGGCCGGTAGTAGCTGGTCAGGGTGTGCGTGGGCTGGTCACCCTCCTTGACCAGGCGGGAGCGCGAGTAGACCTCGGAACCAACCGATACGCCCAGCGCCTCCGCGACGGGTGCCGGCGCCTCTACGCGGCTGATGGTCTGCGTCTGCTCGTTGCGCTTGTACGTGCGCCCGGACGCCACGCGATCGGCGATGAACGCCACCTCGTCGCCGTCGCGCCACTTGGCCTTGTCGTACCGCTCGATCCCGATGCGCTTCAGCGGGACCTGCGGCCGGACGACCGTCCCGTGGCCGCGCGACGAGGTGACCAGCCCTTCGGCTTCCAGCGCCTTGTAGGCGGCGTGGACGGTGGCCTTCGAGCCCTCCCCCTCCTCGACGAGATCGCGGATGTACGGCAACTGCTGACCAGGCGTGTACTCCCCGCTCCGGATCTGCTCCGCCAGCTTGTCCGCCAGCTCTCGCCACTTGGCTGCCATGCCGGGCTCCTCTCGACCCCTCAAGTGAAACACAGCGCCACATAGTCCTAGGACTGTTGACAGTCCTAGGACTACAAGGCAATGTATTCACCGGTCGCCCGCAGTCCTAGGACAGCGGAGCCCCGGAGGACCTTCTTTGTGCTGCTCCGGGCGCGACCAGGGGTTCGGTCATGCCGGGCCCCGAACAGCCCGGAGGGCCTTGTGACAGGGGTCCGAAGGAAGTGCTGGCTCTTTGACAACTGGAGATGTGCGCGTTGCCGGGTGACAACCCCCGACATGGCCTTCCACGCGTTGGGAGGTGAGCGGGGAGGTGAACCGGCGAGTGCCTGCACGTGGGGTGCGGCGCGTACATCCATCACGGCGGCCGGGGAGGCCGGAGACATCCCCGGACGCGCGGTGGTCATCGGGTTGTCCCGATGACCGATTGAGCGAGCGGTGCATCCCCATACCCAGCTGCGGCTGGGCAGATGGGCGCGATGACCTCTTACCGGGCGTATCGGCAAGGGCGGCACACAGGCACCTGGAGAGGGCCTGTCGGGATGCCGCACCTGCGAAGGCAGCCAGGGGAGTTGATGGGCCCCTTACGGCTGCCCTCGTCATGCGGGCAGGACCCCTCGCGGCTTCGGCCGCCAGCGGTCTGCCTGTCCGTTTGATGAGCACACAGACGCGCCGCCCGGGACTGGACCTCCCAGGCGGCGCTGACAGGCACCTGATCTGGAGGCACCTGTGATCACCAGCATGGCACGCCGCTGCTGGGCGGCGAACCCCACCGATTCCGACCCGGACCCGGACGAGGCCCTGCGCCGCGTCCTGAGCGGGGGTGGGACCCGATGAACTGCACTTCCTGCGGCGGTACGGGAGGCCGTACCGAGGACACCAGCTCTGACGGCGTGAACCGGCAGACCTGGCACCAGTGCACCACCTGCAGTGGCTCCGGGGTGGTGGCGCAATGACCGACGAGCAGCACAAGCAACTCGACGCCGAGGTGCAGCGCCGCAACGAGCAGTCGCAGCAGGACGCCGCAGCCAAGGGCACCGGCGGCCGTTGAGCGAGGCGATACGGGCCCGCGCCGCGCAGCACGCCGCGGCGCGGGGCCTGGCACGTCACGGCCCGGCCCACCCGGCCGCCCGCGCGCTGCTGTCCGCGGCGGCCGGCGCCGCTGCCGCCGCCTTTGCGAGCGGCCACCGGGTCCGTGACATCCATCCACTGAACCGAGAGGACACCCAGCAATGAACGTGCTGCCGTTCACCACCCACCAGCGCAGCAACCCCAACATCTCCGAGGACGGCCCGAGCGCGGTCGAACTGGACGCCATCGAGATCGAGTTGCCCGTCATCGAGGCGGAAGTCGAGCTGCTGGACGCGTACATCGCCACGCTCGACCGCATCCCGTCGCAGCTGGACGCGCGGCGCATCCGGCGGGCCCGCAACAAGGTGCTGGCCGCTCGCCGGGAGCTGGCAAACTCCCCCGGCTCGGACGAGGTGGCCTGATGGCGGAGGAGTTCGCCGCGCAGATGTCCATGATCCGGGGCCGTTGGCGCCTGTACGTGGCGCTGCTGAACACCACCGCGCGCTGGCCGGAGCACAGCTTCGAGCGGACCGCTCCGGTGCCCACGTTCACCGAGCGCGTGAACGCGCTCAACATGCTGGGCTTCGAGCCGGTGGCAGACGCCGAGTGGGAGTGGACCGAGTACAGCGAGACCCCCGGCGACCCGGCCTCTGCGGTCTGTCTGATAGCGGCGACGCGGGTGCGTTCACGGTCGGGGGTGGTCACGTGAACGCCGTTCATCTGCGTTCGGCGGAGCGCGCGTTGTCGGTCGGTACGTGGCTGATCGTCGCGGGCGCGATGCTCTACTCGATCCTCACCGTGACCCCGCTGGCTGCCGCGCACACTCCTGGCGAGTGGGCCTGGACGGCGCCGATTCTGCCGCTGGTGGTGGATGCCGCCGTGGTGATCGTGGTCCGCCTCGATTCCGCTCTGGCGCGGCTCGGTGGGCACGGTGGCTGGTGGCCGGTGGTCCTGCGCTGGATGACCGGCTGCATGACCCTGGCCCTGAACGTCGCCGACTCCGCGCTACAAAAAGACCTGGTGGGCGTGGCTGTTCATGCGGTCGCGCCGCTGCTGTTGATCGTCACGGCGGAGACCGGTCTCGCCTACCGGCGGGCCATCGCCGCTGCGGTCGCTGAGCAGGAGGCCAAGCAGCGGGCGGAGCGCGAGGCCCGTGAGCGCAAGGCCATCGAGCGGCAGGAGGCTGCCGACCGCCGGGCCCGCGAGGAGCGCGAGCACGAAGCGGCCCTCGCCCGTGAACAGCGTGACCATGAAGCGGCTCTGGCGCGTGAACAGGCCGAGCGCGAGGAGGCCGCGCGGCGCGAGGAGCGCGAGCGCATCGAGGCCCAGGAGCGGGCCGAGCGGGAAGCGCGTGAACGCCGTGAGCGCGAGCGTGAACAGGCCGAGCGGGAGCGTGAACGCCGTGAACGCGAAGCCGCACAGCGCCGCGAGGCCGAGCGCTGGCAGCGGGAGGAAGCCGCGCGCCGTGAACAGGCTGAGCGCCAGGAGCGGGCCGAGCGTGAACGCGCTGCGCTGCTGAACGCAGGTCCTGCCGAGGAGAAGCTGCCCGAGGACCGGGCCCGGCAGATCGTGGCCGCTGCTTACGCCTCGGAGCTGCCGGTGCGCACGGCCGCTGAGCTGTGCGGCTGGTCCATCGGCTGGGTCTCCACCCGCTACCAGGAACTGCGCGATTCCCAGACCGTCCCCGTCCTTGAGGGAGCTTCCGCATGATCGCCCTCGTTCGCACCCGCACCCTGAACGCCCTGCGTACCGCCCTCGCCAAGGCTGAGGCGGAGGCCGCTGACGCCCGTGCCGAAGCCGAGCAGCAGCGGGAGGCAGGCGAGATCGCCACCGACTCCTCGATCCGGGCGGAGTTCGCCGTGGCGGAGCTGCGCGCCGCGCTCACCCGCAGCACGGCGGATGCGGCCCGGCTGGAGGGGGAGCTGGAGACGCTGCGCGCCCAGTCCGTGCTGGATACCGAGGACCGGCAGGCGCTGCGGATGCTGCTGCGCACCGCCCGCAAGCAGTCCGCCCGAGCCCAGCGCGTCTACGTCCTCTTCCGCCGGGGCGCGCTGCACAGCGTGCGCGCCACGCCGGAGGCGGCGGAGTCCGCTGCCGAAGCTGAGGGTGCGGACCGCTCGGCCTGGACCTCGCACACGCCGGGCGCCGCGCTGCCCCCGGCCTCCGAGGTCCTGTGGCGGGTGCAGCCGCTCCCGCTCGGAGGGGCCCGATGAACGCGCACATCCAGACCAGCCACGGACGTAAGGAGATCTGCATGTCCCGCACGCCCCTCTCCGCCCGCTCAGCCCTGGTGACCTGGGGCCCGGTCGTGGTCCCGCTCCCCATGGCGGCGTGGTTCGCCTGGAACCTGACCACCGACTACGGGCTCTCGACCTCCGCCGCGCTCGCCATCGGTGCGCTGGCCTGGGTCGCCTACGGCCGCATGGCGGAAGTCGTCATCGAGCACCTGACCGGCACCACGCACCGGTGTCCGAAGAAGGGCTGCACCTTCAGCGTGCGCCTCACCGGCACGGACGCGGCGGAGTCCCGGCGCTGGCAGGAGGTGGCCCACAGCCACCCGCATCACACCAGCGTTTGACCAACCCAACTCACCTCAGCTTCCACCAGGCAGGCGGCCCTTGCGGGTTGCCTGCCTGCCGAATGACCAGCCCGTTTCCCTCTGGAGAGGACCCGGCATGACCTGGCACCGCTACAGCGCCGCCGACCGGGAGCGGATCGCTGCCGAGCACGACGCGTACGCCGACGGCCTCCTCAACGTCGCCCGCCACCTCGATGCCAAGGGCCACACGGACGCCGCAGACATCCAGCGCAACACCTCCCAGGCCGCTCGCGAAGTCGCGGACGCGGCCCGGGAGTCCAGCGACCGCCTCAACGAGATCGTCAACGGCTGACCCCATCCCGCACCTGCTCCACCTGCCTGTTTCCCTGCTTGGAAGGAGAGCCCATCGTGGCTACCCCGCAGCGTTCCGTCCGCGCCGTGCCCACCCCGACCACCCCCTCCTCGTCTTCGTCGTCGGGGCCGCGGGTGGACAAGGCGATCAACAAGTCCCGGGCCTTCAGCCCGTCGGTCAACCCGACCGTGAACATCTCCGTCCTCAAGGGCGGCACCGAGGCCCCGCCCGCCAAGGCCGGGCAGAAGGGCGCCCCGGGCGGCGACTTCCTCTCCAACGAGGACATCCGCGCCTTCTGCGAGGCCGGGCGCAAGGACTCCCGCCAGCGCGCGGTCGAGCGCTCCCTCGACGCGGAGATGCTCGAAGGGCGCCTGCGCAACATCCCCGACACCACCGGCGCCATGTCCGGCGCCCGCGCCCGCGCACGGCGGGTCACGCGGTGGCTGAAGCGGATCGCGCAGGCGGAGAAGATGATCGCCAAGTGGTACGCCGCCCTGTACTCCGCCTTCGAGCGGGAGTACGAGGCCGAGCTGATGCAGATCGGCAAGGGGCGCCACCAGCAGAAGCCGCACAGCCGCTTCGGGTGGCGGTGACGTGCTCGACGCCTACGTCGCGGCCGTGGCCGCGCTCCTCTTCGCCCTCTACCTGCGCATCCGCTGGTACGTCCTGCTCGGAGACGGACTGGCGATCGCGGGCGGGCTCTTCGTCCTCTATCTGATCATCGCCGCCCTCTAGCAGTGGCCTGGCCCGCCCCGAGAACGCTCGGGGCGGGCCCTTCTCTCCTCCCCAGCACCGGCTTGACCTGGAGTGACACCGTGTCCGACAGCCCGAAGAACGACGCCTGGAAGGCGCTGAAGTCCCCGCACGCCCGCCCCTGGCTGGCCATGGCCGGGGAAGTGCCGGCCACCTACGCCGCGCACGCCGCCTGGGGCGACCAGCCCCTGGTCGCCATCGGCATGACCCTCGCCTCCGGCGCCCTGACCGCGGCCACCTGGTGGGCGGGGAAGAACACCACCGAAGCCCGCCGCGTGCACGCAACCGCCACCACCGCGGCGGCCACCGGTTACCTGACCACCGCGGCCTTCACCGACCCGCTCGGCGCTACGCAGTTGGCGTGGCTGGCCATCGGCGGCTCGATGGTCGCCGCCTCCTGGAACGTCCGCAAGGCCCTGCGCGCCAACCCCGAGACCGCCACGGCCGAGGGCGCGGACACGGGGGTGCTGACGAAGAGCCTGGGCAAGGCGAAGGCGAAGCTGCGCGGGGAGCCGAAGGTCGAGCCGAACAAGGTGACGGCCGGATACCAGCTGGCACCGGGCGAGTTGACCAACGCCGACCTGGGCAACCGGATCAACCACATCGCCTCCGAGCTGGGCATCTCGCCCAACTCGATCCGGATCAAGCCCGATCCGGAGAACGCCGCCCGCGGCGAGATGGTCTTCGTGCCCGAGGACATGCTCAAGAAGCCCACTCCGTGGCCCGGCCCGCGCAACCCCGGCGGCTCGATCACCGAGGCCATCGTGCCCGGCATCTACGAGGACGGCGCCGATGCCGAGCTCTGGTTCCCGTGGGATGAGAAGAGCGGCCGGAACGCCACCCACTACCTGACCGCCGGGATGAACGGTTCGGGGAAGTCGGCCGGTCAGTCGGTGGTCATCACCGAGGCACTGACCCGCCGCGACGTGATCGTGTGGGCGGTCGACCCGTCCAAGGGGCAGCAGACCTTCGCCCCGTTCCTCCCGTACCTGGACTGGGTGGAGATGTCCGCCGCCGGGGGCGAGGCGATGATCGACGCCCTCTCCGAGGTCATCACCGCACGGGCCGACACGCTGGGCCGGGCGGGGTTCAAGAACTGGACTCCGGACGCCCACGCCGAGCTCGGCATGCCGTACATGGTGGTGTGGATCGAGGAGGCCGCGAAGTTCTTCCGGGACGGCACCGAGATGGAGGGCCTGGTCATGGAGGCCCGCTCGGCCGGGATCTCCGTCATCATCTCCCTCCAGCGCCCGAGTTCCACGTCCATGCCCACGGACGTGCGGGAGCAGCTCGGCGGGGTGCTGTGCTTCGGGGTGAAGGGCGGCACCACCGCCGACATGGCCCTGCCCGACGACGTACGGGATGCCGGCGCCCGCCCGGAAGCCTGGGAGAACCGCAAGCCCGGCTACGCCTACCTCGTCGCCCCCGGCGTCGAGGAGGAGCGCTACGCCACCCCGCTGCGTACCTACCTCATCGACGACGACCAGATCGAGGCCGCGCTCGCCAACGCACCGCGCACTCCGGCCGACCCGGTCACCGCCCAGGCAGCCGGTGAGGCGTACGCCAACCGCACCGTCTACGGCGCTGACACCGCGCCCACCAGCACTGACACCGCTGACACCCCGGAGGCCGTGGTCATGAGCAAGGACGACAAGCAGCAGCAGGACGAGGCCCTGCTGGAGCGCCAGATCAACCGCGACATCACGACTCGTCTCGGAGATGGCGACGAGGGCGACGATACCGGGCTGAACGCCGACCCGGATACCGAGATCCCGGCCGTTCAGGCGGGGCAGGTGTGGGCGTTCGCCACCCCGGACCCCGGCGAGGACGAGGACAAGTCGCTGGAGGAGGCGGAAGCCGAACTGCTGCGCGTGCTGGACGAGTGCCGCGAACGGAACCTGGAAGAGGTCGGGCCCCGGCACTTCCAGCCCCACGGCCGCACCGGCCGCTACGGCCGCTCCCGCGCCTGGCTCTCCGAGCGCCTCAACGAGCTCGCCGACGAGGGCATCCACATCGAGGAGACCGAGACCGCCGGCACCTACCGGCTGCTCTACCCCACCCTCGCCGCCGCCTGACACCTCGCTGACACCTCCGCTCACCTGCGGTGACACCCGCTGACACCCCCGGCTGACACCCGCCCCCCTCGCCGGGCACCGCAACGGGTGTCAGCGGGGTGTCAGCCATGCCGGAAGGGGTGTCAGCCGGGGTGCCAGTGGGGGTGTCAGGAGGTGTCAGAAGGGGGTGTCAGCTCGCGCGCGCACGCGCGTTGACCTATAGAAACCGGCTCTCCGGCGCCGCTGACACCCCCCTGGGCTGACACCTCCTGCCTGTTCCGACGAGCCGAGGAGGGTCCTTGTGGAGACCCCGTACGAGATCACCACCCTCACCCGCACCACCCAGCCCACCCCGCACACCGCCGTGTGCCACCCGCCGCTGGCGCCGCAGGAGATCCCGCCCGGGGTCGAGCTGGTCACCCTGCCCAACGGGGTACGCACCCTCGCCTACACCCAGCCCGCGCCGCCCCCGGCCGCGCCGCAGCCCGCTCCGGCGCAGGCCATCCCGCGCTGGGCCAAGACCACCGCGCTGCTCGCGCCGACCGTCGGCATCGGCGTCGGCGCGGCCGGGGTCGGCCTCTCCTACGCCGCACCGGGACTGATCGCCATGAGCCACGCCCTGTGGGCGGCCGTCGCCCTCATCGCCACCAGCGGCCTCGCCGCCGCGGCCCTGCTGCGCGCCCGGGGCCGCGCCACCCACATCAGCCAACACGTCACCGCCACCGGCCTCTTCGGCCGCGCCAACGGCACCATCCACCACCAATGAGGAGCACCCCTGTGGCACGCCTGCGCATCCTCTACACCGACTGCCGCCCCGGCCTCGTGCTCACCGACACCCCGCGCCCGAACTGCTGGGCCTGCGGCGGCGAGGGCGGTCACTGGCGGGACTACGGCGACCCCGAGACCGGCGAATACGCCGGTACCGAGTGGGACCCGTGCCCCTGCTGGGACGACACCCGCGTCCGCACCCTGCTGCCGCTCCCCCGCATCCGCCTGCCCTGGCGCAAGCACAACAGCGGCGGCTACAGCGACGAGCCGCCGTTCTGACAGCGTCCGGCGAGGTGGCCGGGCCGTGGATGTCGGCACCCCTGGGCCGGTCCGCGAAGAGTAGCTTCGCGGATAACTTGCTCGCCCTCGGGCGGGCGCGCGAAGACCGTCTTCGCGGATAACTTGCTCCGCCCCCGGCCGGACACTCCGAGCCTCCAACTTGCTCGTGTCTCGCGCGACCGATCTTCGGGCCGTGGCTCACGGCGGGCGAAATATAGCCGCACATCGCCGGTTAGCCAAACCGGCGTTTCTCCGGATCCTCGTACTTGGCCCCGGTCCTCCCGCCCTCGGGAAGGTCCGGCCGAGCCGCGGAAGCGTAGCTTCCGCCCCAACTTGCTCCCCCGGAGCGACCCGCCTCTCGCCAAAGACGTCGGGCCGCCCCGGTCTCCCCTGTCCTCAACAGACCAGGAGGTCTCCAGCATGACCCAACCTGCCGTGATCCGGCGAGACCCCTTTCGGGCCTCGCTCCAAGAAGAGCACCAGGGCACCGCCCGGCGTCTCGCGGCCGAGGGCCTGCCGGTGCTGCCGCTGCGCAGGGGCAAGGTGCCGTTCGGGAACTGTCCGGCGTGCGCGCAGAACGCCTGCGGCGGTCGGCCGAACATGAAGAAGCCCGGCTCCTGCGCCTGCCCGGCGCCGTGCCACGGCTGGGCCGCCGCCACCACCGACCTCGGGGTCATCAACTCGTCTGCCTGGGCGCGTGCCTGGGGTGAGGCGGCGGCGGTGGCCTACCACCCCGGCGGCGCCGGTCTCACCGTCCTCGACCTGGACCACGCCGACGCTGTCGAGTGGGCCCGCGCCACGCTCCCGGCCACCCGGACGGTGTCCTCGACCCGGGGTGAGCACTGGATCTACCGGGGCGCGATGCCCTCGGCAAACGCGGTCCGGGACGGCGTGGACATCAAGTCGGCCATGTCCTACGCGCGCTGGCTCGGCCCCGGCGCTGGCACCACGGCCACGCTGCCGGAGACCGTGCGCGCCCTGGTCGTGAAGGAGCCCTCCGCCAGCTGCTCGACGCCACCGGCCGTCGCCGCGCTGACCGGGGGCGGGGAGTGCCGGCACCGCACGCCGGTCTATCTGGAGCGCGGGATCGCGATGGCCGAACAGCGCATCACCGAGGCCAACAGCGCGGTGCACGCGACCGTCTACCGCACCTTCCTCGCCGTGCTGTCGGCTCACGGCCGGTGCGGCTGCCTCACCGAGGCGCACGTCGCGCGGCTGTTCACCGCCGCCCAGGCCAAGGGCGAGACCGCCCGGCACTGCACCGACGCGTGGGCCAACGCCCGTACCAAGTTGGGACTCTGAGCATGTCCGAGGACGAGAAGACCCCGGCCCGCGAGGTCATCACGGACTACGCGCAGGCCCACTTCCGCTACTTCCGCACCGCCGACGGCACCGTGTACGCGCAGCGCAACGGCCAGCCCATCGCCCGCCCGATCCGCTCCCAGGGCACCTCCGGCAGCCACCGCCAGGAGCTCATGGTCGGCCTCCACCGCGATGGCCTCGGTGTGTTCAGCGGGACCGCGCTCAAGGAAGCGCTGGACCTGATCGAAGCCTTGGCGATGACCGAGGAGGTGCAGCCCGTGCACATCCGCGTCGCCCCCGGCGCCGACGGGGCGACGTGGCTGGACCTGGGCCGCGCCGACGGCCAGTCGGTGCGCATCCACCCCACCGGCTGGGACATCCGCACGCCCGATCCGCAGGAGGTGTGCTGGCGTCGCACCCAGCTCACCGGCGAACTCCCCCTCCCGGCCAAGGACACGAACGGCAAGGGCATCGACCTCCTGCTGCGGCTGTGCAACTTCGCCGACGCGGAGACCGAGTGCCTCGCGATCGCCTGGCTCATCGGCTGCCTCGGCCCGTCCGTGCCGGTGCCCGCGCCGTTCCTCACCGGCCCGCAGGGCGCGGGGAAGTCGACCGGCGGACGCATGCTCACCAGGATCATCGAGGGCATGGACGGGGACCTGCGGCGGGCGCCGAAGGACGAGGAGAACCTGATCGCGGCCGTGGCCGCCGGGTGGGTCACCGCCCTGGACAACCTCTCCCACCTCACGACGGACATGGCCGATGCCATGTGCCGCATCGTCACCGGGGCCGAGGACGTCAAGCGGGCCCTGTATACCGACGGGGACGTGGTCCGCGCCCGCTACCGCCGGCCGCTCCTCATGACCGGCATCGACGTCGGCGTGGTCCGCCCGGACCTGGCCGAGCGCCTGCTGCCGCTGCGGCTGGAGCGCCCGCGGGTGCGGCGGACCGAGGCCGAGCTGTGGACCGAGTTCGAGGAGGCCCTGCCGGTCATCCTCGGCTCGCTCCTGGACCTGACGGTCAAGGTCCGCGCGGCCGAGGCCGAGACGCCCACCGACCTGCGCATGGCCGACTTCGCCCACCTGTGCGCCCAGCTCGACGAGGCCACCGGCTTCGGCTCGCTGGCCGCCTACCGGGCCAGCCTGGATGACCTCAACGACGACGTCATCGAGGGCGACCTCCTCGCCCAGACGGTCCTGAAGTACGCCGCCGGCCTCGCGCCGGGCGCGGAGGAGCGGATGACGTCCTCGGAGTGGCTGCACTGCCTCACCCGGCTCTACACCGGCGAGGACTGCCGACAGCTCCCCAAGGGCTGGCCCACCACCGGCAAGGTCCTCTCCGACCGCCTCAAGCGCCTCCAGCCCACCCTCGCCGCCCGCGGCGTCCAGGTCGACTGGGGCCGCACCAACAGGGCCCGCTACATCGAGATGCACCGGCCGCCGGACCCGCCGCCGTCCCACGAGCAGGGGCAGATGCTCTGATGTCCCGGCCCAACAACCGCCGGGCGCAAGGAAGAAGAGCACCACACCCCGGGTGCTCCTCTTGCTCTTCGGCGCTTGCGCCGCCCGAAGGACGCGCCGCGAAGCGGCTCCTTCTTCGCTCTTGAACGATCGCCCAACAGGAAGACTCCCCTCTCTTTTCCGAAGAAGAGAGATCCTGCGTCACCCACGTCACTCACGGGCGGAAAACCGCCTCTGACCTGCCACTACGGCAGTGACGCAGGACGCCCCCGGCTGCGTCACCCCGCGTCACTCGCGTCACCGGTGACGACAGCCCCCGCGTCACCCGTGACACGCCCCGATCTCCCTGTGTCACCCCAAAGCCCCAGGTCAGCTTCGCGCATGACGCGGGTGACGTGGTGACGCAGAAATCCCGCCCTCGGACACAACCGCCGCGAGAAAGGAACACGGCCCGACATGGCCAAGGTCCAGCACCTCAAGCTCTCCGAAGTCCTCGAAGAGATCGGCCAGAGCCGCGCTGCCTTCTACCGCATGCGCGCCCGTGGCCAAGCGCCAAAGATCTCCAAGCTCCCCAACGGCCAACTCCGCGTGAAGCGCACAGACCTGGACGCGTGGTGGGAGAGCTGCGAGGAACGCGCCGCCGCCTGATCAACAACCAAATATCCACCCGGGGGGGCCCCCCGCCGCGGGGCCCCCATGGACGCGGGAGCAGGGGCCCCGTCCGCGGTGGGCGGGGGACCGT
>NZ_JBCFOK010000011.1:0-303283 GCF_039605595.1 Streptomyces odontomachicola | reverse complement strand
CACGGCCGCTTCAGGGGTGGGGAGGGCTGCCGCAGGGACCCCGAACGGGGGGCCAGGGCCGCGGCCGGGCCCGCCGGTCGTCCAGGTCAGCCGCGTTGCACCGGGACGGTCTTCCCGGTGCTCTTCTTCTCTTCGGTGACCGGGACGGTCACGGTCAGGATGCCGTCCTTGTACTCGGCCTTCGTCTCGTCCTCGCGTGCTCCGGCGGGCAGGCGTACGGAGCGGGCGAGGTGGCCGTAGCGGAATTCGGAGTGGCCCTTGTGCTCGGTCGTCTGCTCGCCGCGTTCGGCGCGCAGGGTCAGCACACCCTGGTCGATGGTGATCTCGACGTCGTTCTCGGGGTCCAGGCCGGGCAGTTCGGCACGGAGGCGGTAGGCGTCCTCGGTGCGCTGCTCCTCGACGCGGATGCTGTGAGCTCCGGGGGTGCCGGGCCACATGGGAAGACCGGAGAGCCCGGATTCGAGCCAGTCGATCACGTCGGGCAGTGCGGTGGGCCTCCAGTCGCGCAGGCTGTTCATGTCATTCCCTCCAAGGCTGGCCGTGCAGCGTGCGCCGGGGTGCGGAGTCCGTGGTGCGAACGGCGCGTTCCGGCGCTCGTCGGCTGCGGACGAGGTCATGAGTAGCCGGGCGGCGCGCTGTGCTGACAGGGGCCGGTCGGCCCTCCCGCACGGCGCTCCGGCCCCCGGAGCGGCAGCTCGTCCGGCCGGTGAGCGGCGACCCCCGTGCCCCGTCGGCGACCTGCGTACGTGGCACAGCGCGCCTGTCGGTCAGCCGGCCGGTGCTCCAGGCGTGATCGTTCCGGTCCGCGCGCCGGACGTCCGGGCGGACGGCCGGGCTCCTGCGCCGGCATCCCGCCACTCCTACAGGCCGTGGGTGCGGAGGAGTTCATGGGCGCGCTGCGCCCCGCGCACCGTCCGTTCCTCGTCCACGGCCTCGGCCTGGGGGCGTTCGAGCCCTCCGAGGAGTGCCCGAACCGCGAGAGCCAGGGTGTCCACCCGCTTCTCCAGGCGCCGCAGGCGGCAGAGGCCGGCAGGGACAACGCGAACCGGAGTGTCCACCCCTCCGAAACTCTCCGACAGAGGCTCTTCGGGCCCGTGTTGGCGGCCCGCTCGGCACCTGCCGCAGGCCCGTCGGCGCAGCCGAAGGTGAGGAGAGCGCGCAGAGGGCACTCGCATCGACGGGCAGGGCCGGAGCCTCTTCCGCCTGTGCCCCCGGGATTCGGATCCGGAGGTGTACCGCTCATGTTCCGTCCCGTGACCGTGGGGATCGACGGCAGCGCCGCCAGCCTCGCCGCCGCCTCTTGGGCCGCACACGAAGCCGAACTGCGCAAGACCCGCCTGCATCTGGTCTCCTCCCGGGCTTGGCCCGTGGCCGCCCGGGGCGAGGTGGGCCAGGCCGGGGAGCAAGAGCGCTGGGCGCGCCGTTCGCTGACGCTGGCTCAGGACCGGCTTCGCAGCCGCCATCCCGATCTGCCGATCACCGATGCCTCTGTGGCGGCACCGCCTCAAGAGGCGCTGCTGGCCGAGGGAGCGGATGCGCAGCTCCTGGTCCTCGGCTCCCGGGGGATCGGGAGCCCGTCCAGGGCCGCGGTGGGCTCCACCGGTATGCGGACTGCCGCGGAGGCGTCCTTTCCGTTGGCGTTGCTGCGGCCGGAGGCTGCCTCAGCGCTGTGCAGCGCGCGTCCGGTGCTGCTGGCGCTCGATGCCCGCCGGCTCGCCGACGAGGTCATCGCCTTCGCCTTCGAAGAGGCCGCCTGCCGTGGTGTCGCGCTGCACGTCCGGTACGCGTGGGGCCCGGGCGCTGTGTCCATACGCTATCCGGCCGCGCCGCGCCCGGACCTCCTCGCCTCTCAGGCCCGGCGGGAGGCGGCGCGGCTGAGTGCGGCGTTGCACCCGTGGCGGGACAAGTGGCCCGCTGTGCGGGTGGTGGAGGACTGCCTGCCGGAGACCGGAGCCGCCGCCGTGGTGGCGGGAGGGGCGACCGCGTGCCTTGCCGTGCTCGGGCACCGGATGCGCCCGCGGGGCGGAGCGCGCCTGGGGCCGGTGGCGCAGGCGGTGCTGCACGTGGCTGCCTTTCCCGTGGTGCTGGTCCCCCATATCTGAGGGCCGGGACTGCGGTCGGAGGGGACTCCGGAGTGGAAGGGGGCCGGCCCGCTCCTCGCTCGTGGTCGGCGGGGAGGACGCGTGCCCCCGACTCGCCTACCAGGCCTGGCACAGGCGTCAGCCGCCGCGGTGGCGCGCTGTGGGCCACGGATCGTTCCCTGTTGGATCAGCGTGCTGAAGCTGATCCGACAGGGGTGGTTCCGTGCCAGGTTGGCGTACGTCTTCGGTGCCCAAGACCCGGGTGATGACCGATCGCGTGCCGATCTTGGCAGGTGGGGAGGATCTGGCCGAGCGGGAACAGCGGTTCGCTATTCACCCTGGAGATCCGATCCCGCTGGCACCGGACTACCGGGTCGACGAGGTTCTGAATCTGTACCTGTGCCGGTCGTCTTTCTCGCGTCTTGAACACGAGCCGAAGCGGAATTACACCGGCGATGATGGCGGGCTCGGCCAGGCGCACACCCGCGGCAGTACAGCGCGCATTCAGCAGGGGTGCACATCAGCATTGCCTGTTTGCGTGGTTTGCTCTCCACGTCCGTGACCTGGCGTTTTTCTGATCAACGTCAGGTGAAGCCTGTGGGTGTCCACCTTCCGTACGAAGGAGCGCACCATCATGCGTGTAGGCATTACCGCTGCTGCCGCGACTCTGGCCGCCGCAGCAGCCATCCTCGGGGCCGCTGGCCCCGCTCTGGCCGACGGTCACGACGACGACCTCGTGGACATCAGCAAGTTCACGAACGCGCCCTCGTTCGCGTCCCATAACTGGGGCAACGGAAATTGGAACTCCGCGGCGCGATTCGGTGATCTGGCGCAGGACTGAGCCGACACCGGCGTAGGTGTGCCCGGCAGAACGGATCTGCCGGGCACACGAACCGCCGCCCTGCCACCCGCCGTCTACCACCTGCTGCGCTGCCGGCCGCGCCACGCCCCGCACCAGCTGGCTCTTCCCCGGCTACGCCGCCGGACCCCGCGCGAGCTCAGGCAGCACGGACTGCCAGCGCATCCTGGCCACAACATCGGCCTGCTCGTACCGGCCTGACCGCCTCGATCCTCAGGGAGCCCTTCGGTATCAGCGTCGTCGTCGCACTCCTATAGGCCGGCCGCGTACCGCGACGGGACTGCCTGCCTTGTTTTCCGGTAGCGGGCCACCGTCCGCATGCCCTGCGGGCGGAGCGGACAGACTTGAGCCATGGCGTCGATGACGCACGACTCTGCCGTCCTCACCATCGACGGGCGGCCCTTTCCGCTTCCCTGGCTGCGTTTCTGCTGCCCGTGCCAGCAGTGCCGCCATCCCGGTTCGTACCAGAAGATCGCCGACCTGAGCGGCCGCGACGGTGCGCTGCCGCAGGCGGCCTCGGCGGAACTGAGCCCGGACGAGCGGGTGTTGCGGGTCACCTGGCGGGAGGAGCCGGTGCACCACAGCACCTACCGCCTGGACTGGCTGCTCCACCACGCCTGGGACCACGACACCGGCCAGGAGAGCAGCGAGACGCTCTGGGATGCGGAGCGCCTGCGCGCAGCGGGCCTGCCCTGGCACGAGGCGTCCTCCTGCCACGCCGGGCAGGGCCCGTGGACGCAGGACCTGCTCACGTACGGGATCGCGCTGCTGCGCAACACCAGCGTCGCCGAACTGGAGCGGCTGCTGGAGGAGTTCGAGCCGGTGCACTACACCGAATACGGCCGGTACGCGGATGTGCGGGCCGTCCCGGAGGCCGAGGACCTGTCCGAGATGGCTCTCACGCTCACCGCGCACACCGACTACCCGTACCGCACGGTGGGTCCGCTGCTGGAGTTCTGCTACTTCGTGGAAAACCAGGCCAGCGGCGGGGAGTTCTTCTTCCTCGACGGCTTCCGGGCCGCCGAGGACTTCCGCACCGAGCACCCCGCCTGGTTCGAGCTGCTGGCCACCACACCCGTGGAGTTTGAGCAGCTCTACACCAGCCACCGCTACCTGTACCGCCTGCGCCGCCCCATCATCACCCTCGGCCCCCACGGCCGCCTCGCGGCAATGCACTTCGGGCACTCGCACGCCTGGGCCTGGCAGATCGGCCCCGGCCAGGCCGCCGACTTCTACCGCGCCTACCATGCCTTCCTGCACCACCTGGGCGCGCAGCGCTACCGCATCACGCGGCACTTCGCGGCCGGGGAATGCCTGGCCTTCCGCAACACCCGCATCCTGCACGGCCGCCACGCCTTCGATCCCGCCTCAGGGCCCCGCCGCCTGATCACCGCCTACCTGCCCTGGGACCAGCTCGAAGCCCGCATCCGCTACCACCACGAAGCCCTCCACTACCCGCTCCCCTGAAGGCCGTTGCCCAGACCCCGAGCGCGAGGGCCTGCTTCGTGCCCGGGTAGTGGTGTGGCGCGCCCGCGCACACCACGAGGGCATCCATGCCTCACTACGTCCTCGCCATGGCGCTTCACAGGGGCCGTACGCGCGCAGGCTCTTGCCGGAGGGGTTGTCACCGCTGCCGAACAAACGAGGTCACGGGTGAGTGTCCCGCACCGCCGCCCCCCACCGGGCGCTTCACAGACGCCGTCGACATCCTCTCCCTCGGTGCACACGTCGCCGACGCCCCGGCATGTGGGGGTGATTCTCGATGGGAACCGGCGCTGGGCCCGCAGCCACCACGCCCCGCTGGAGAAGGCGTACTGCGAAGGTGCCGCGCGGGTACGGGAGTTCGCGGACCGGTGCGCGCAGACCGGCATCACCGTGGTGACGGTGTGGGCGCTCTCGCGCGATAGCCTCCGGCGCGCACCGCACACCGTGGCCCCGATCCTGGGGGCCGTCACGGCAGGGCCTGGACGCGGTCGCGGCCACGGCGCAATGGCACATCCGCCCCATCGGCGCACTGGACCTCCTCCCCGCCGACCACCGCGCTCAGTTGCATGCGCTCACACGGCGCCCCACCCCTGAGGCAGGGGGCATCCTCAACGTCGCCATCGGCTACGACGGACGCGCCGACATCCTGGCCGCCGTCCAGGAGCTGTTGCACGAGCCCGACGTCGCGGTGGCCGACGACGGTGTGGAGGCGCGGTTGGAGCGCTGCCTGTCCACCGCTGGCCAGCCCGACATCGACCTGGTCATCCGCACCTCCGGGGAGCAGCGCCTGTCCGGCTTCATGCCCTGGCAGACCGCCTACGCCGAGATCTACTTCACCCCCGTGCTGTGGCCGGACTTCGCGGCCGACGACTTCACCGCGGCACTCGACTTCTACCGCACCCGCCAACGCCGGTGGGGAACGTGACGCGGCACCGGTACGGGCGCATCGCTCCGCCCGCTGCCGTCGGCCCGCACCGCAGCCCCCGGCCCCCTGGGGACGAGAGGGAGGACCATGCCCGCCATCGACCTCGATCTGCCCTTCCCCTACCGCATCAACGAGCACGTGGAGCGGGCACGCGAACACAACGTGGCCTGGCTCCAGCACCACGGCCTGCTCACGCCCGGCCCCGTCACCCACGCCTACCTCCAGCACATGCTGGCCGAGGGCACCGCGCTCGCCTTCCCACACCTGGACGCTCCGGGGCTGGAGCTGGCCACCGTCGCCGTCGCCGCATTCCTCGACGACCTGATGAGCAAGAACGCCCATCTCCCCGCCACAGCCCGGCGCTTGCACGCCCGCTACGACGCCGTGATGGACGACCGCAGCGCACCGCCGGAACAAGATCCGCTCGCCCTCGCCTGGTGCGAGGTATGGGCGCGGCTGAAGCGCGGCAAGAGCCCCTGGTGGTGCCGGCAATCCCGCGCCCGGTGGCGCGACTTCCTGTCCGTCGCCCTCGAAGAGGCCCGCGCGGAGTCCGCTGACACCCCGCCCGATCTGCTCACCTACACCACACTGCGGCGCCGCAGCATGGCCATCAGCTCTTCTACGACTTCGCCGAGGCATGCGGCGGCTTCGAGGCACCCCGCCGCGCCGTCGAACACCCCCTCCTGACCCGCATGATCGAGCTGAGCAGCGACCTCGTCAGCCACGTCAACGACGTTGCCTCCCTGGAGAAGGAGGAAGCCGCCGGCGAGACGCACAACCTCGTCCTGATCCTGCAACGCGAACAGCACCTCACTCGCCCCCAGGCAATCGAGACCATCCGCACTCATTGCGTCAGCCTGCTGCGGGACTTCACACAGGCCCAGGCCGAGCTGCCCGCCCTGTGCTCCGCACTCCACCTCGACGAAGAGGAGGAAACCAGCCTGCTGCGCTACGCCGACCTCATGGCCACCATGATCCGCGGCAACTACGACTGGTCCCACCGCACCCACCGCTACGGCACCACGGCACAACCGGCACTGGCCCTGAGCACCGCCGACGGGCCATCGTCATCCGGGCTGTGATCCGCGACAGCGTGGAATTGCGCCGGAGACGATCCAGGGGCCCGCACCTACCTTCAACACGCTGAACTTGAGAGGGAACGCCGCTGGGCTGCCGAGGCGCGGCAGTTGGCGGCCACGGCGGCGCGGGTGCGGGCCTTCGCCGAAGAGTGCCTGGACGGTCCCGACTGACCGCCTGGCGACGGCGGGTTCGGGCACATCGCCGACCGGCCCGCCGGAGTCGGGACGAGCAGCCGTGTCGGTGACCGACGCCGTGTCACTCCTCCTCCCGCGTCCGGGACTCCAGCACCTCGGGTTCCAGCCTCTCGGGTTCCAGCACCTCCCTGGGAGCCAGCCGGGGCGACGCCGGGCCTGCGGGCCCCTTGCCGAGGCGTATGAGCATCTGCGGGTGTCGTGCGGGGGGCGTCCGGGTGGTCGCCGGCCGGCGCCCAGCGCAGGTTGGCCCAAGCCAGGGCCTGGTGCAGGAGCGAGGAGCGGAGTCGGTGCGCGGTGGCCACCAGGAGGACGTTCTGCAGCGCCTGCCCGGTGCGCAGCCAGTCGGCGCGGCGGTCGTGTGCGGTGCTCAACAGGGCGAGGACGGGGTCGCGTTCGAAGGCCCGGCTGTGCAGGGGCGCGGCCGGGTGGCCGGCGGTGAAGCCGCGCGGGGCAGTCGCCCCCATGCGTCCTGCGGGCCCAGCACCGCTGGCGCGAGGCCCACGCCGTCGTGTGCGTGAGCCCATCGGCGGCTCTCGTCGCGTCGGTCGGCGTCCTCCCTGTCGCGGTGCCCGGCCTCGGCGGTGAGGGCGAGCAGGCGGCGCCGCTCCCGAACTCCGGGGTACTCCAGCAACGCCCCTTCGCTGTGGGCCGGCTCGGCCAGCTCATCGATGATGTGCGGAGGGAGGGGGCGCCCGGTGAAGGGGAAGCGGCTGCTGTGGCGTCGCCAGCTCGCCTCGTACAGATCCGCGCGCAGCAGCGAGCCCGTGCGCGGCGCTCCGGCCAGCCGTACGGTCGCCAGCAGCGAGGGGCCGCGGCGTCGGGCAGGAGCCGCACCACCGGGCGCCAGCCGAGGTGGCTCGCGGCGACACGGAGGTTGAGTACCGCCGCGCCCACGGACAGAAGCAGTGCGCGCCCGGCGGGGTCGGTGCGGGGCGGCACGCGTTCGGGGCCGGCGCGGATGAGCAGGGTGAGCGCGTCGTGGTCGCGACCGTAGCGCCAGGGCTGGGTGTTGTGGAGCGAGGGTGACGCCATCGCGGCAGAGATGAGCGTTTCCAGGGTGGCCGCGTCGAAGGGGGCGGACGACACGGCGCGCTCCTCCCTGAACGCGTGACTGCGGCGCCGCTCGGCCGCTTGGCCGGTTCCCACTCTGCGGCGCCGCGCGTGCGCGCGAGTAGAGCTGCAAGGGCGGAGGCCGGGGACGAGCGGCCCGCGTCCGGGTGCGGGCGGGCATACGCGGATCATCCTCGGTGGCATGCAGTTGGGGGGAGGGGGGCTACGGCAGATGATGGTCTGCGCAGCTCGGCGCGAACTCGTCCCCTTGCGGCCTGTTTTCGCCGACATGTTCTGCCCTGGGCTCTGACCTCGTACGGTCTGCCGCCGAGCCGGCCGGACGGGCCGGTTCCCCGGCGGCGTACGGAGCGGAGCGGGCGTACGCGGCGCAGCCAACGCGCGGGGCGTGCGGTTAACGTGACGGCGGGGATCCCTACTCGTGAGGATGTGGGGCGTTGGCGGGGACAGGCGTCGGGGGCGGGAAGGACGGCATTCCGCGGCTGCGGCTGGATGAGCTGCTGGAGGAGATGGAGCGGCGCATCCGCTCGGTGCGCGGGACACAGGACCGGCTGCACGGGCTGCTGGAGGCGGTGCTCTCCGTGGGCCGGGGCCTGGATGTGGCGCAGGTGCTGCGGCGGATCGTGGAGGCCGCGGTGGTGCTGGTGGACGCGGAGTACGGGGCGCTGGGCGTGGTGGGGGAGGAGCAGGAACTGGAGCAGTTCCTGACCGTGGGGCTCAGCGACGAGCAGCGGAAGGTCATCGGGAAGCTGCCGCGCGGGCACGGGATTCTGGGCGAGCTGATCCGCCACCCCGAGCCGTTGCGTCTCTCGGAGTTGTCGGAGCACCCGGCCTCGTACGGTTTCCCGCCGGGGCATCCGCCGATGCACTCCTTCCTCGGCGTGCCGATCCGCGTACGCGACGAAGTCTTCGGCAACTTCTATCTGACGGAGAAGCGCGGGGCGAAGGAGTTCGACGCCGAGGACGAGGCGGTGCTCTCCACCCTCGCGCTGGCCGCCGGAGTGGCGATCGAGAACGCGCAGCTTTACGAGGAGGCGCGGCGGCGCGAGCGGTGGTCGGCGGCCAGCGGCGAGGTCACCGCGGCGCTGCTGTCGGGCGCGCCGCGCGGCGAGGTACTGGAGCTGATCATCGACCGGGCGCGGGAGACCACCGAAGCGGATCTCGGGCTCGTGGTCCTGCCCGTGGAGGGGGACGGGCACCTGCGCACCGCGGTGGCCTCGGGGCGGCTGGACGGCGTCTACCGCGGAGCGCTCTCCGCGGCGGGCGAGGAGTTCGTGCGCACGGTGCTCGAGGCGACGGAGCCTGTGTACCGCGCCGCGGTGGGCAAGGAGGTCCCGCAGTGGCAGGAGTTCGGGCCCTGCGTGGCGGTTCCGATGGGTGTGGGCGCGGCGGTCCGCGGGGTGGTGCTCTTGGCCCGCGCTGCCGGGAGCGCGCCCTTCGGGGAGGGCGAGGCCGTCTCCGCGTACACCTTCGCCGGGCAGGTGGCCCTCGCCATGGAGGTCGCCGAACGGCGGCGCGACGCCGAGCAGATGACGCTCCTCGAAGAACGCGACCGCATCGCGCGTGACCTGCACGATCTGGCCATCCAGCGGCTGTTCGCCACCGGCATGACGCTCCAGAGCGCCCAGCGCCTCTCCGGGCACCCCGAGCTCTCCGAACGGCTGGAGCGCGCGGTCAGCGACCTGGACACCACCATCAAGATCATCCGCTCGACGATCTTCGGGCTGCGCAGCCACGAGCCGGGCGAGAGCGCCGGGCTGCGTTCACGGGTCGCCTCGGAGATCGGCGAGGCGGCCACGCTGCTCGGCTTCGCGCCCTCGCTGCGGGTGGAGGGCCTGGTGGAGACCCGCGTGCCGGACGAGGTCGCCGAGCAGGTCCTCGCCGTCCTCAAGGAGGCTCTCAGCAACGCGGCACGGCACTCGGGCGCGGGGGCCGTGGATGTGCAACTGGTCCTTCGCGACGGACAGGTGGCGCTGACCGTCGAGGACGACGGGCGCGGTCTTCCTGCGGAGGGGTACCGCAGCGGCCTGCGCAATCTCGCGGAACGCGCGGAAGGCCTGGGCGGGGAGCTGGAGTTGAGCACACCGGCTCGTGGGGGTACGCGCTTGAGCTGGCGGGTGCCGGTGGGTGATGGTGCTGCGGAATCCTAGGGCGTGTCTTGCGCATCAGCCCGGGGCCACGGCGCCTGGCGGCGCCCCTTAGGGGCAGCCCAGGGGGTTCGCAGTACCGGGATGCGCGACCCGCTGCGCGTTCGCGCTGCGCGCGGCGGCACATGCGACTGCTCCGGCCTTCCACGCAGTGGCGCGCACGACGATGATGGGAGGGCGTGAGGGCACAGCCCGCAGTGTCCGCGCGCTGGGGGTGGGCCGTGAGTGCGGAGACGTTGGCAATCGCCCTGGGACGCTCGCTCACCACGCAGGCCGTGCGGTGCTGGCTCAGTCCGCGGAAGGCTCGACAGGATGCCGACTGGCAGATGGAAGACCTGATCCGCCGGCGCATTCCCGGTCTGCGTGCGCAGCGTGGCCTCCAGCGGCAGTTCGAGCAGATCGCGGACACCGTCGCCGGGCGTCTGGAGCCGCTGTGCGCCCACGAGTTCAGAGGGCTGGATGCCGCGGGCCGCACCGCCGCGGTGGAGGCCGTGACCGATGCCTTCGCCCGCAGCGACCTCTCGGACGCGGCCCTCCTGGAAGCGGACCTGGACGCCTCCAAGCTGACCCGGCGGCTGCGCGCGAGCGCGCCCGCACCGGCGGGCTTCGAGGAAGCAGCGCGCGAGTTCTACGTGGTGCTGCTCACCGAGTGCTGCGAGTGCTATGTGCACATCGTGCGGCGGCTTCCGGTCTTCACCGAACGCGGGGTGGCGGAGCTCCTCGGGCGGGTGGGCACGCTGGGGGAGGAGGTGAGCCGCGTACTCGAACGGCTGCCGGCGCGCTCGCTCTACGCCCCGCGGGGAGAGGGGCAGGACGCCGCGTTTCTGCGGGAGTACCTCCAGCTCATCAGCGAGGTGCTGGACGAGGTGGAGCTCGTCGGCGTCTCCGGCGGCCCCGTACCGAGGACGAAACTGTCCGTCGCCTACGTCAGCCTCCGGGTGCACGCGGACCAGAGCCCCGGTGCCCCGGGCCGCCTCCGCGGTCCTCCGGTGCGCGCGGGCCTGGGCGCCTGGGAGACCTCCGTCGCCGAGTCGCCCAGCATGCGCGTGGAGGAGGCGCTGGGAGCCGGCCGCAGACTGCTCGTACGCGGGGAGGCCGGCTCGGGCAAGACGACACTCCTGCAGTGGCTCGCGGTGAACGCGGCCCGGGGAACCTTCGCCGGTGACCTGTCCTCATGGAACGGCCTGGTACCGGTGCTGGTGAAACTCCGGCGCCACGCGGGACGGGAGCCTCCGGCGCTGGAGGAACTCCTCGACGACACGGCAGGACCGCTGACCGGACACATGCCTTTGGCCTTCATGGACCGGCAGTTCACCGCGGGCCGGATGCTGCTGCTGATCGACGGCGTCGATGAGATCCAGCCGGGTGACCGGCGCAAGGTGCGCGCCTGGCTGCGCCTGCTGCTGCGCGCCTACCCCGCCACCCGCACCCTGGTCACCTCCCGCCCCACCGCCGCGCGAGGCGACTGGCTCCTGGCCGAGGACTTCACCTCCGTCTCGCTCGAGCGCATGTCACCGGCGGACACCGAGGCATTCGTCCGGCAGTGGCACCAGGCGGTACGGGTGCACGGTGATGCCCTGCCGTGCCCGCCCGAAGCGTTACCGCACTACGAGCGAAGCCTGCTCACCGGCCTGCGCGACCGGCCCCACCTCCAGGGGCTGAGCAGCAACCCGCTGCTCGCCGCCATGCTGTGCGCCCTCCACTTGGAGCGCCGCCGTCAACTGCCGCGCAGCCGCATGGAGTTGTACCGGGCCGCGCTGGAACTGCTCACCCAGCGCCGTGATGTCGACCGCCATATTCCCAGTGCCCTCACGTTCTCCCCGGCCCTTTCCCTCACGGACAAGCTGTGCCTGCTGCGCGACCTCGCGTGGCGCCTCTCCGACAACAACCGGAGCGAGGTCTCCGCAGAAAGAGCGCGGGAGCACATCGCCGCCACCCTTGCCTCCATGCGGCATCTCGGTGCCGATATCGACGCGGGGGATGTTCTGGAGCATCTGCTGTCGCGCTCCGGTGTGCTGCGTGAACCGGCCGAGGGGCGCATCGACTTCGTCCACCGCAGCTTCCAGGAATATCTGGCCGCGGCAGGAGCCGCGGCGGAGGACCGCATCGGCAATCTCGTCGGCCGGGCGCATCTGGACACCTGGCGGGAGACCATCATCATGGCCGCGGGCCACGCGCACCGCAGCCAGCGGCTGGAACTCCTGCACGGAATACTCGACCGCGCAGAGGAGGAACACCAGCACGCCCGGCCCCTGAAAATGCTGGCGGCTTCCTGCCTGGAGGCCATGGACTCCGTCCCCGATGCTCTCAGCGCGCGCCTCGACCGGGCCATCGAGTCGCTGCTTCCACCGCGACGCCAGGCCGACGCCCCCGCCCTCGCAGCCATCGGCACCCCGCTGCTCTCCCGCCTTCCGCGCAGCCTCGACGGGCTCACCACGAACGCGGCGGAGACGATGGTGCGGACGGTGGCGCTGATCGGGGGAGAGGGTGCGCTGGAACTGCTCCGGGAGTACGGGAATGACCGGAGGAGTCGAGTCAGGCACCAGCTCGGAGAGGCATGGGAGTATTTCGACCCCGATGAGTACGCGGAACGCGTCCTGTCACCGATGATAAGGAGCGGGGAGACGCACCTCATCCTCCGGCACCCGAGCCAGTGGAATGCTGCGACGAGGCTGACCGAGGCACGGGACGTCAGGATTTATTATCCCTTCGCCGACCTGGAGTTGATAGCGGAGCTCCCGGAGCTGGAAACTCTGTGGATCACCGACCTCGGAGAAGCCTGCAGTCTGGAACCGCTGCGCAATCGTCCGGAGCTGCGCGATGTGGTTCTTTTGGGAGAGGGTGATCTCAGAGATGTTGCTGCGCTGGCTGCACTCTCTCGGCTGGAGAGTCTCCAGATTCGGCGGTGGTCTTCGTTGCCTCCGCTTGAGTGGATACCTGTCCCTAGCACGCTGGAATTCCTGGGGTTGGGAACTCTGTCGCTGCCTACGAATCTGGAAATCCTGCGCACGCAACCACACCTGCACACTTTGCTGTTGATCGGGGACAACCATGGACAGGATTTGGCAGTATTGACGGGCTTGGAGGAGCTGCGGATCTTGGTGCTTTACGGGTTCGACCTCGACCGGCAGGATGCGCTCGGCGCCCCGCCTCGTGTCGCGCAGGTCTGGCTACGTGACTGTGTGCTCCCCCAGGACCTCTCAATCCTCGGTCTGCCCCACTCCGTCACGGGCCTGGAGCTGGAGGAATGTCGCACGCGGGAGAACGCGCCCCTTGACCTGACACCCCTCGCGCAACGCCCTCCGTACCCACGCCTGCATGTCCGGCTTCGTGAGACAAGCGTGACCCCAGAGAGCCGCCACCTGCGTCCCCGCCTCCGTGTCGGTCGACTGTGAGCGGAGGGAACCGAGGTTCCGTGGCGCCTAGCGGACCGGGCTACCGCCGACTGATCTCCCCGCAATCCGCCGCGCTGCCGACGCCGTACTCTCCGCCCCGGAGTGCGCCGATCAGCGTCAGCCAGCGGTGCAGCGCCGCCGTGTCGGCGCGGGCGCTGCGGTAGCCCACGTAACCGTCGGGGCGCAGGGCGAGGATGGCGCCGCCGGGACGGTCGAGGCGATGGACCGTCACATGGGGCCCCGAGGGCTCCAGGGGCGGCGCGTCCCGGCCCAGCAGTACGTGGACTCCGGGCGAGGCGACCAGGGCGTGCAGTGCCACCTCCCGGCCCTCGCAGCGCACGGTGGAATCGGGCAGGCGCTCCCCGCATCGGGGGCGGCCCCGGAGCCGTGGTTCCGCCTCGACCGACAGCGGGCTGTGCCGGTAGTTCACCCGCGGGGGAGAGGGGCGGCGCACACGTGGCGCCAGGAAGCGCAGGCCCGGCATGAGCAGAGGGAGCCCCCGCAGCAGAGGCGCCAGCGTGCCGCGCAGTAGCACCGCGACGAGGGAGGTGGACGCCTCCGCGCGGAAGGCCAGGTCCGTCACGGCGATCTGATGCCGCGCCACGGGCTGCCGCTCGCTCTCGTAGGACTCCAGCAGTGGGCCCCTCACCTGCGTACCGGCGTCGTAGGCCAGCTTCCAGCCGAGATTGAGCGCGTCCTGGATGCCGGTGTTCATGCCCTGGCCCAGCGCGGGGGACTGGGCGTGCGCGGCGTCCCCGGCCAGGAAGACCCGCCCCTGCCGGAAGCGCGCCGCCACACGGTGCTGTACGCGGACGGCCTCCGACCAGGCCACGTGCCGCACCGTCACCGCCAACCCGGCCTGTCGCAGCAGCAGTTGGAGCTGCCGCGCCGCGACCGGCGGGCCCCGGTGACCGAACCACGGGGGGACCATCTCGGCCCGGCGCGTGGCCAGCACCCGCCACCCCGCCCGCTCCCCGTAAGGGAAGGCGAAGGCGATGCCGCGGCGCGCCACGGCGACGTGCGGGGAGGAGGAGGGCAGGCCGCCGAGTTCGGCATCGGCGAGCACGACCTCCTCGGGGTACATCCCGTCGTGCCATCCGATTCCCGAGCGCACGCGCACCGTGCTGTGCCGCCCGTCGCAGCCGGCGAGAAAGCCGCACCGCGCCTGCTGCACTCCCGTACGCGAGCGGAGCAGCGCCTGCACGCCATCGTGTGTCTGGGACAGCTCCACCAGTTCGGTGTTGCGCTCGATGCGCACGCCGCGCTCCTCAAGCGCCGTCCCGAGCACGGCCTCCACGTCCGCCTGGTGCAGCAGTACGGGGGCAGGTAAGGAGGCGCCCGGAACGGCGAGGGCGGCGAGGCGCAGCGGGACCATGTGTGAGCCGGTGTGCAGGTGTATCGCGGGTACGGTGTGCGCGCGCGACAGCAACTGCCGGGTGACCTGGAGCGGGCGCAGCGCCTCGAGCGTGCCCGGATGCATGAGCAGCGCGTGTGAGGGGCGGGTGGCTTGCGCCCGGCGCTCGATGACCCGTACGCGGGCGCCGTGCGCGTGTGCCTGGAGTGCCAGGGCCAAGCCCGTCGGGCCCGCGCCTGCCACCAGGACGTCCGGTGTCACGAGGACTCCGTACCCACGGGGCGCCACCAACTGGAGGCCTCGGTGGCGGGGTCGGCGTCCGGGCCGGTGCGCTCGCCGTGCAGCAGCGGGGTGCGGTGTTCCGCGGGCAGCACGCGGAAGTGGATCGAGCCGGGCACCGAGACCAGGGCGAGCACCCGCCACAGCGAGCGGGCGTAGTGCTCGGCGCGAGCGGCACCGTCCCACTCGTACAGCCCCCGGTAGCGGCCCTGCTCGTCGGCGGCCATCCACAGCTTCGAGACGAACCCCGGAAAACCCACGAACAGCGGGGTGTTGAGCAGGCTCTCGCGGCGGAAGAGGGCGTGTCCCGCGCCCCGTACGCCGCGCAGCCGGAAGGCGACCACCAGAACGCACGGGTCGCGCACCGCCAGGTCCCGTACGACGGTCTCCCGGTAGACCCGCGCCGAGGTGCCGTCAGCGAACCGCAGCCGGACGCCCACGCGGTCCCGGGGCAGAAGGATCCGGTGCCGGGTGAGCAGCAGTGCTGTGCGGGCGATGCACCGGCACAACGACAACAGCGCGGCCCCGTATGCCAGCGGGCGCTCCTCGTTCATGGCTCCCCCCTTGGTGCTGCGGCGTCGATGGCAATGCGCTGAGCCTCCACCGGCTTCGCCCGCCGCCCTGGACCGGAGCGGGCCGGGCTCACCGATCCTGGGGCCGCGTCAGGTTGCTCGCTATCTGCTCCGCCCAGCCGTCGATCTCCTTCCAGTCGCGGTGGTCGCCGTACCTGCCGCGCAGGGCCTTGAAGACCAGGTGCCCGAAGAAGGAGGTCTGGTCGCGGTAGAAGGCGCCCGCGAACTGGTGGTGCTGCACGGGATGGACCGAGCGCAGGAATTCCGGGATCTGGCGTGGCTCGGTGGCCAGCCGGCCGAACCGGTCGGCGACGATGCGGCTCAGCCCCACGCTGAAGAGCCATACCGGGTGCTGGGCCAGGGCCTGGCTGCTGCGGCGTACGAAGTCGGCTGCCTGCGGCATCCATGCGCCGTTGTGCACCGCGCTGCCCAGCACGAAGGCGTGGTACCCCGCCGGGTCCAACTCCACGGTCAGCGGGCGGGTCTCCACGATCAGCCCGCTGTCGATGAGGCGCGTGGAGATGCGTTCGGCGACCCCGCGTGTGGAGCCGTGCTCGCTGGCGAATCCGACCAGTACCTCCATGCCATCCCCTCCAGGCTGTGGTCCGGGCAGGCGAGAGGAGCCCGCGGCCCCCTATCCAGCGAACCCCAGAATCAATGCGCTCTTTATCCGCAGCAAGTAGGGAAAACCGCCAACTCCGAATGCTGGACGGGCGGGGTGGCCGTGGGGGCGGCACCCGGTGTTCTCGCGCGCACCCCTGGAATTCCGTATTGCCCCAGGGCTTTCTCGGGCGCCACTTTTTCTGGTCCTGTGGCGGTACCGACTGTCCAGTACGCGTGCGTCATTGCGGCGGGCGCCCTGCTGCCCCGGCAGCAGGGCGGTCCGGCGATCGTCCCTGCGGTGAATCACCTCCGGGCGGCCGTCACTCTTGGGCCGCGATGTGGGAGGCAAGGTCGAGGAGGCGGTTGGCGTAGCCCCATTCGTTGTCGTACCAGCCGAAGACCTTCACCAACTCGCCGTGCGTCATGGTCAGTTCCGGGTCGAAGACGCAGGACGCGGGGTCGCCGATGACGTCCCGCGAGACGATCGGCGCCTCCGAGACCCGCAGTACGCCGCGCAGAGGCCCCGCGGCGGCCTCGGCGAAGGCCGCGTTGACGCGCGCGGCGTCCGCCTCCTCGCGCAGCATCACCGTGAGGTCGGTGAGCGAGCCGTCCTCCACCGGCACCCGCAGCGCGAGCCCGTCGAGGGCCGCGTCGAGCTCGGGCACCACCACTCCCACGGCGCGTGCGGCCCCCGTGCTGGTGGGAATGATGCTTAGCGCTGCGGAGCGGCCCCGGCGCAGGTCCTTGTGCGGGCCGTCCAGCAGGGCTTGGCCGTTGGTGTAGCCGTGCACGGTCGTCATCAGGCCCTTGCTGATGCCGAAGCGCCGGTGCAGCACGCTGACCATGGGGACCACGCAGTTGGTGGTGCAGGAGGCGGCGGAGACGACGTGATGGGTCCGAGGGTCGTAGAGGCTCTCGTTGACGCCCATCACCACGGTGGCGTCGACGCCCTTCCCCGGCGCGGAGACGATGACCTTGCGCGCCCCGCCGGCCAGGTGCACGGCGGCTGCCTCCCGTTCGCGGAAGCGTCCGGTCGACTCGATGACGAGGTCGGCGTCATGGCGGCCCCAGCGGACGGCCGCCGGGTCCCGCTCCGCGCTCACCGGCACGGAGACACCGTCGATGACCAGGGCTTCGCCAGTGTGCGCGACCTGCCGGCGCAGGCGACCGAACGTCGAGTCGAACTCCAGCAGATGGGCCAGGGTCGCCGGCGGTGCGATGTCGTTGACGGCCACCACCCGCACCTCGGGGGCGCCTTGTGAAGTGCGCTCCAGCGCGGCGCGGAGCACGCTGCGGCCCACCCGCCCGAATCCGTTGATCCCCACCCGTACGACCATGCGCCGGCCTCCTTGTGCCCTGTGTCGCGCTCGTGCCCTGTGTCGCGGTCTGGAGGAGGCGGGCGGTACGGCAAGGCGGCACCCGCGAGCACCCCGGAACCGAGAATGCGGCGGCCTGCGCGGCGCTTCCAGGGCCGAGCGGCCCTCGGGCCGGACCGTCAGGCCCAGGGAGCGCGGGGCACTCCCGGCCTCGCCCTGCGCCCGCGCCCTTCGGCAACCGGGGCGCCCGGGCGGCCCGCCGCCCGGCCGGCGTACGCCGTACGCCGGAAAGGGCCGGTCGGCCTCCCAGCTTGCCCCGCAGGACTCTTTGGCGGCAGCGGCGCCGCGCCAAGGCTGGGACATCTGAGCACACGCCGTGGGGGACGGCGATGGCAGAGGCCCAGCCTTCATCCGTGGAGAGGGGAAGCAGGAGCATGAACATCACCACCATCAAGGTCGCCGTCACGACGGCCAACCGCGACGGTGCCAGCACCGACGGCAATGTCATGATCGGCATCTGTGGGCGCGAGTTCCACCTCGACACCACCGCGGACGACTTCCGCCAAGGGCAGTCGCAGACCTTCGTGCTGGGCGACGGTTCGAACAACCTCAACCCTCCGGGCAACGACCCGCGCAAGCCGCAGCTCGACACCGGGGAACTGGGCAACTTCCCCGTCTACGTGCACTTCAGCCCGGTGGACGCGAAGGACAACTGGTGCCTGGAGGACATCTCCATCACCGTCAACCCCGGCGCACAGCAGATCAAGTACGGCAACACCCCGGTCATCGGCGGTGACAAGTACCTGTGGATGGCGATGGACGGCGGGCGGACGCTGTATCTGAAGAAGCAGTAGCAGCCCGGGGCGGGGAGCCGCGCTGCTCCCCGCCGCTTCTCGTGCCCTTGGCGGCCGCCACGGGATCGCCCATGCTCTTCGCTTCCGGTCGAGCTCGTGCAGCCGGAGCGCTGTCGCCAAGGGGCTGCCCCGCGCGGAGCCGGTGAAGCCCTCGAAGTGTCCCAACCGAAGGAGTCGTTGAGATGAGTGGACTCGAACGGCGTCAGGGGTGGTACCCCCTGCTCCCTGAACTGATCGACTGGATGGAGGCCGGTGTACCGGGGCGCCGGACGCCCGGCATGCACGACATCCGGGTCGAGGAGCAGATCACCGAGGACGGTTATGTCCTGCGGGCCGAACTGCCCGGCATGGACCCGGAGAAGGACATCCACATCAGCACCTCGGGCGAGGTCCTGGTCATCCGCGCCGAGCGCGAGGAGCGCACCGAGCACAAGGGGCACTCGGAATTCCGGTACGGCTCCTTCGCACGGTCCATGCGGCTGCCCGAGGGCGCGCGCGGCGATGAGGCCACCGCGAGCTACGCCAACGGCGTGCTGGAGGTCACCGTGCCGCTGGCCGAGGCCAAGCCCGAGTCGCGCTCCATCCCGGTGCAGCGCGGCTGATACAGCGTCGACCTCGATCTGCACGGCGAAGCCTTGCACTTGGCCGTGGACGAGCCGGTCGTCCTGCTTCACGGACTGGGACGGACTGGGGTGCGACTGGCGCCAGTGGTCCCGTCAGATCGGCTGGCTCGTCCACTGCAGACGCACGGTCGTTCCCGACGTCCGGGGTGGCTGCGGCAAGACCCGCTGGAACAGGCCGGCTTGGACGACGGCGGACATCGCGGCTGACGTCCAAGCGGTGATGACCGCTCTCGGACTGCGCCGTGTGGCGGTGGTCGGCATCAGCATGGGCGGCACCGTGGCCCTGCGGTACGCGCTCGCCCCTCCCCAGGCCAGCCCCAGGCCAGGTGGAATCGGCCTTCGAGGCGACGGCCGGCTGGGCGGGCCGGAAGGAGTACGTGACCCCAGGCGACGGCCACCATCACGGGCTGAACGGGCCCTCGCCCGACGGGCTTGGCCCACGCGACGGCAGCGTGGACGGGGGCGACACCACCACTGCGGTCTTGCCGCGCAGCTAGCCCAGGTCGGTGGCCGCGCCCTGGGCCGAAGCCCCTCGATACCGGGCTACCGGGCGACCGCGCCCGCCCGTCCGGGGAGGCGCCCGCTCAGTACGGCTGAGCTGACCTGGTGTCGCCGAACTCGGCGTCGAGTTCGCGCCCGATGCCGCGGGCCCACTTCTGGATGCGCTCCCGGTCTCGGAAGTCTCCGCCGCGCCCGGCGGCCACGATGCGCCGGGCCAGCCACCCCTGTGCCGTGTCGTCCAGCTTGCCGCCGAAGACGAGGTGTTCCCGTGCGTCCACGCGCATGAGGGCGCGCTTGGCCTCGGGCACGGGCGGCAGTTCGCGTTCCTCGGCGGAACTGTCCAGCGGTCCGCTGCTGAACAACCACACCGGGCGGCGGGCGAGTTGCTTCTTGTACCGGCGTGCGAAGCGCCGCGCGTCACGGTGCCAGTGCCCCGAGTAGAGCGCCCCGCCCACCACCACGGCGTCGTAGCTCTCCGGTGAGGGCCTCTCGGCGGCGGACCGCACCTGAACGGCGCATCCTTCCGCCTTGAGCGCGTCAGCGATCCATTCGGCGATCTGCGCTGTGGAACCGTTCGTGCTGCCGTACGCGACAAGTACCTGCGGAGGCATGCGATCACCCGGCCCGTGTCGAGGAAACACTGTCGAGGAAGCGGTGTCGAGGGAACGACTGACCTTGCAGCCCGAGTGTCATCCCCGGGTGCGGCTTACGGGAGGGGCCGCATGGTCCCGCCGCTCGGGCAAGCCCTGCTGTCGCCGTGATCGTGCGGCGAACCGTCGTGCGGCGAACCGTCGTACGGCGGCCGTCCCGGGCGTCAGGGCCGAGTCCGCGGCCGGCACCGGCCGACGGCCGCATCCCTTCCCCGGCGGGCCGTCGGCCGCGCTCCCCTCCTGGCCGAAGTGTGGCCGACCGAGGGCATCACAGGTGTAGGCCGACCGGTCCCCTCGCAGAGGGACATGGCCCCTGGTGTGACGCGGTGGACGCGGCCGAGGGTGCAAGGGACAGGACACTCGCAGAGACCGGGGGCCGCCATGTCCTCCACCTCGTCGGTCACGCCGGATCACGCGGCCACCTATCTGGTGCGTTCCGCCCTCACGGCACCCTCGCTGCACAACAGCCAGCCCTGGCGGTTCGTGTACCGGGACCGGACGCTGGAGCTGTACGCCGAGGACGCCCGCCGCCCGCGCCGGGCCGACCCCGACGGGCGCGAGACGCTCATCGGCTGTGGGGCCGCGCTGTTCAACGTGCGGCTGGCCATGCGGCACCTGGGCTTCGTGCCCGTGGTGCGGACGTACCCGGAATCCGCGAGCCCGGAGCTGATCGCCCGCATCGGATGGGGCGCCTACGCCCCTCCCAGCGCCGAGACCGACCGGATGTACCGGGCCATGCTGGTGCGGCACACCTACCGCGGTCTCTTCCACCACCGCCGGGTGCCGTCCGTGCTCGCGGAGGAACTGTGCGGCCAGGCTCAGCAGGAGGGCAGCGACCTGTTCGCCCCCTGCGGCTATGTGGAACGGCGCCGCCTGGCTGACTTGATCCGAGCGGCTGAGGAGCAGCAGCGGGCCGACGCCGGCCTGTCAGCAGAGCTGGACGACTGGACCGCGCTGCGGGGGAGGCCACGGCTGGACGGCGTTCCGGCTTCGGCGATCGTGGCGTCGCCGGACGCGGGAATCTTCCCGGGGCGCGACTTCGCCGGCCTGGCCCGGCGCGGGGGCCCGCATCCTGTGGCGGGGTGGCGCGAGCCGCGGACGCCGGGCCTCGTGGCGGTGCTGAACACCCAACGCGACGGCTGCCGTGCGTGGTTGCGCTCCGGGCAGGCGCTGCAACGCGTGCTGCTGTACGCGTCCGCCCGGGGAATCAGCGCCGCCTTCCACACCCAGCCCCTGGAAGTGCCGTACCTGCGGCAGCAGGTGCGCGAGCTGGTCACAGCGGGCCGCTACCCGCAGATGATCCTGCACCTGGGCTACGCCGGGCGGCTGCCGCCGGTGCCGCGGCGCCCGGTGGCCGAGGTGCTGTCGCAGGGGTGCCGGAGCGGGCTGTGCGGGTGAGCCGCGGGGCATCCGTGCTCAAGGCCCAGTCGAAGAGCACGTTCCAGAAGGTGGTGATGATGCAGCCGGCACAGGGTGCCGTAGTGGTGGGCATCGACGGGTCGGTTCCTTCAGCTGCCGCGTTGCGCTGGGCGCTGGGTCAGGCACGGCTGCTGCGCACCGCGGTGCTGGCCGTGCACGCCTGGCTGCCCTCCACCGTGCTGAGGGCCCCCTACGCCCCGGCCTCCGAGGAAATGACGGAGGCCGAGGAGCGGGCACGCGCGCAAGAGGTTCTGCGCGGGGCCGTGGGCGACGCCCTCATGGGCGGACCGCGTGTCCGTGTGCGTACCGCGCTGGAGCGGGGCGCCGCGGCAGCACTCGCGCAGGGTCGGAGCGGGGCTCGTTCCGTACGTCTGCTTCCGTGAGCCCGCCGGGGTTGTCACAGGGCCCGGACCGTTCCATGGAGGGGTCGTTCGGCCCCTTAGCCCGCGGCCCGCCAGAAGGTGATGCTCGGGAGTGAAGGCTGCGGAAGCCGCTTGACGAGGGGAGCCTGCCATGACGGCGGAGACCATCCACAAGAGGGCACCGTCACCGGTCATTCCGTACCTGGGCGACTACGAGCGCGAGCGCGCGGGCTTCACCTGGAAGCAGGCGCGCGAGCGGCTGGCCGGGCTCCCGGGCGGCGGTCTGAACATCGCCTACGAGGCGGTGGACCGCCATCTGGCAGTGGGACGGGGCGAGCGTACGGCGCTGCGCTGTGTGCGTGCGGACGGCACGGTGGAGGCGGTGACCTATGGCGAACTGGCCCGGCGCACCAACCGGTTCGCCAACGTGCTGCGCGCCCTCGGGGTGGGACGCGGCGAGCGGGTGTTCACCCTGCTGGGCCGCTGTCCGGAGCTTTTCACCACGGTGCTGGGCACGTTGAAGAACGGCAGCGTGCTGTGCCCCCTCTTCTCCGCCTTCGGCCCCGACCCCGTACAGCAGCGGCTGCGCCTGGGCAACGCCCGGGTGCTGGTGACCACCCAGCAGCACTACCTGCGCAAGGTCGCCCCGGCCCGTGAGCTGCTGCCCGAGCTGGAACACGTCCTGCTGGTGGGCCCCACCACAGCAGAGGTGCCCGGCACCCTGCGCTTCGACGGCCAACTCGCGTCGTCCTCCGAGGACTTCACCACCGTAGCCACCGCCCCCGCCGACATGGCCCTGCTGCACTTCACCAGCGGCACCACGGGCAGCCCCAAGGGCGCGGTGCACGTCCACGAGGCCGTGGTGGCCCACCACATCAGCGCGGCCTACGCGCTCGACCTGCACCCCGAGGACGTGTACTGGTGCACGGCCGACCCCGGCTGGGTGACGGGCATGTCGTACGGGATCATCGCGCCGCTCACGCACGGGGTGACGGCGGTCGTGGACGAGGGCGAGTTCGATGTCCGGCGCTGGTACCGGACGCTGGCACAGGAGCGGGTGTCGGTCTGGTACACCGCGCCCACCGCGATCCGCATGCTGATGCGCGCCACGCCCAGGGAGGGGCCGTACGGGCTGCCGCGCTCCCACGATCTCTCGGCGCTGCGCTTCATCGCCTCGGTCGGCGAGCCGCTCAACCCCGAGGCCGTGCTGTGGGGGAGCGAGGTGCTGGGGCTGCCCGTCCACGACACCTGGTGGCAGACCGAGACCGGCAGCATCATGATCGCGAACTTCGCGGCGTGCGACATACGCGCCGGCTCCATGGGGCGCCCGCTGCCCGGCATCGAGGCCGCCGTGCTGGCCCGCGGCGTCGACGGCAGGGCCTGGTGCGAGGGCGGACACGTACGGATGCTGCACGAGCCGGACGCGGAGGGGGAGTTGGCCCTGCGGCCCGGCTGGCCCTCGATGTTCCGCGGCTACCTGCACGACAAGGCGCGCTATGCCGCCTCCTTCGCCGGGGGCTGGTACCTGACCGGCGATGTGGTGCGCAGGGACGCCGACGGCTACTTCTGGTTCGTCGGCCGCGCGGACGACGTCATCAAGTCCGCAGGGCACCTCATCAGCCCCTTCGAGGTGGAGAGCGCGCTGCTGGAGCACCCGCGGGTGGCCGAGGCCGGCGTCATCGGGCGCCCGCACAGCACGGCGGGCACGATCGTGAAGGCCTTCGTGTCCCTGACCCCGGGCACCGAGCCCAGCGAGGAGCTGTGCTCCGAACTCCTCGCCTTCGCCCGGCGCAAGCTGGGGCCCGCCGTGGCGCCCCGCGAGATCGCGTTCGAGCAGAACCTGCCCAAGACGCGCAGCGGCAAGGTCATGCGCCGTCTGCTGCGCGCCCGCGAACTGGGCCTGCCCGAGGGAGACACCTCCACGCTGGAGAACCCGTCATGACCGCAGCACGCAAAACCCCGAAGACGCCACGCGGCGGCACCGCAGCGAAGAAGCCCGCACGCCGCGACGGCGCCCGGGCCAAGCACCAGCGCGACCTGCTCTCGGCGATGCTGCTCATCCGCCGCTTCGAAGAGCGCTGCGTGGAGCTCTACAGCGCCGCGCGCATCCGCGGCTTCGTCCACCTGGGCATCGGCGAGGAGGCCGTCGCCGTCGGCGCCACCCGCGTGCTGGAGCCCGCCGACCCGGTGGTCTCCACCTACCGCGAACACGGGCATGCGCTGGCCCGCGGTGTGCCCGCCGAGGCGGTCATGGCCGAGATGTACGGCAAGGTCACCGGGTGCAGCCGCGGACGCGGCGGCTCCATGCACCTCTTCGACGTCGCCCGCGGCTTCTACGGCGGCAACGCCATCGTCGGCGGCGGCCTGCCGCTGGCCGCCGGCCTGGCCCTGGCCGAACGGGTGCGCGGCGGGCCCGGGTTGGTGTGCTGCTTCTTCGGCGACGGCGCCGTGGCCGAGGGGGAGTTCCACGAGACGGCGAACCTGGCCGCGCTGTGGAGCCTGCCGCTGCTGCTGGTGTGCGAGAACAACCTGTACGCCATGGGCACCCCGCTGGCCACCGAGCACGCGCAGACCGACCTGGCCATGCGCGCCGCCTCGTACGGCATGCCCGCCTGGGCGGTGGACGGCATGGACGTCCTGGCCGTGGAACAGGCCGCACAGCGCGCCGCCGACGGCATCCGCGCCGGGCACGGCCCGCACTTCCTGGAGATGCGCACGTACCGCTACCGCGCGCACTCCATGTACGACCCGGACCGCTACCGCGACAAGGACGAGATCCAGCGCTGGCGCGAGCGCGACCCCATCGACGCCCTGGCCGGGCTGATGCGCGCCGAGAAGACCCTGGACGACGCCGGATTCGCGGAGCTGGAGCGCGAGGTGGCCGAAGAGGTGGCCCGTGCGGAGAAGTCCGCTGAGGCCGCACCTGCCGAATCCCCGGACGAGCTGCTGCGATTCGTGCACACCGCGCCGGACGATGCGGAGCCCCACACCACGCCGGTACGAGGGGAGGCGCGGCCATGACCTCAGCGGGGACCACCGAGGCGACCACGGCCACCGGAGCGGCCAAGACCACCCCGTCCGCGAAGGTCACCTACCGAGAGGCCGTACGCGAGGCGCTGCGCGAGGCCCTGCGCGCCGATCCGCGCGTCTTCCTCATGGGGGAGGACGTGGGCACGTACGGCGGCGCCTTCGGCGTCAGCCTCGGGCTGGTGGAGGAGTTCGGGCCCGAGCGCGTTCGCGACACCCCGCTCTCCGAATCGGCCTTCGTCGGCGCGGGCATCGGCGCCGCGCTGGCCGGACTGCGGCCCGTCGTGGAGATCATGACGGTCAACTTCAGCCTGCTGGCCCTCGACCAGATCCTCAACAACGCGGCGACGCTGCGGCACATGTCCGGCGGCCAGTTCTCGGTCCCGGTGGTCATCCGGATGACCACGGGCGCCGGGCGGCAGCTCGCCGCCCAGCACTCGCACAGCCTGGAGGGCTGGTACGCGCACATCCCCGGCATCCGCGTGCTGGCGCCCGCGACCCTGGAGGACGCGCGCGGCATGCTCGCCCCCGCGCTGGACGACCCCGACCCAGTGATCATCTTCGAGCATGGTTCGCTCTACAACACCTCCGGCGAACCGCCCGCGCCCACCGCCCCCGCGGACCTCACCTCGGCGGCCGTACGCAGGGAAGGCGAGGACATCTGCCTCATCACCTACGGAGGCTCGCTGCCCAAGACGCTGGAGGCGGCCCAACTCCTCGCAGCGGACGGCATTTCCGCCCACGTCATCGATCTGCGCACGCTGCGACCCCTGGACGACGCGACCGTGATGGCGGCGGTCGCCCGCACCCACCGCGCCGTGATCATCGACGAGGGCTGGCGCACCGGCAGCCTCGCGGCGGAGCTGTCCGCGCGCATCACCGAGCAGGCCTTCTACGAACTCGACGCGGCCGTGGAGCGCGTGTGCAGCGCCGAGGTGCCCATCCCCTACGCGCGGCAGATGGAAGAGGCCGCCCTGCCGCAGCCGCAGGACATCGTGCGCGCGGCCCGCAAGGCGGTGGGGCGCGATGGCTGAGTTCCGCATGCCCTCGCTGGGCGCCGACATGGAGGAGGGCACCCTCACCCAGTGGCTGGTCAAGAGCGGGGACACGGTCACCAAGGGCGAGGTGGTCGCCGTCATCGAGACCGCCAAGGCCGACATCGAGGTGGAGTGCTTCGAGAGCGGCACCGTGACACGGCTGCTGGCCGAACCGGGCACGGTGCTGCCGGTCGGCGCACCGCTGGCGGAGATCACGCCGGCGGCCTCGGCCACGACGTCAGCTCCCGCGCAGCAGGCCGCCGCACCCGCTCCCGCGCCACAGGCACCCGAACCCTCAACACCCCTACCGCAGACGGGGGCCGAGCCCGCTCCCGTACCCGTCCCTGCGGCGCAGGCCGCCGCCGTCTCCACGCCCGGGCCGCAGACAGGGGCCGAGCCCGCATCCGTACACGCGGCGCAGGCCGCGGCACCCTCAACACCCGCCACGCAGAGGAGCGGTGAGCCCGATCCCGCCCCGCAGCCCGCAGCGCCGCGCGCCGCCGCACCGGCGGGGGCGGAGGCGACGCGGCGATCGGCAGGCCCCCTGGTGCGGCATCTGGCGCAGGAGCGGCACCTGGACCTCACCGCCGTCCACGGCACCGGCCGCGGCGGGCGCGTCACGCGGGCCGACGTGGAGCGGGCGGCAACAGCCCCGCCGTGTAGGCGAGTACGGGCCACACCCCTGGCGCGGCGCCTCGCCGCGGAGTCGGGCGTGGACCTCGCCGCCGTGCGCGGCACGGGGGAGGGCGGCGCCGTACGCGCAGCGGACGTGCGGGCCGCGGCGGCGATCGCGCCCCCGGCGCCGGACGGCCACGCCCCCACGCCGCGGGCGACGAACCCGCGACCGGAGCGCGCCGACCGCCACCAGGCCATGCGCCAGGCCACGGCCCAGCTCATGAGCCGGTCCAAGCGCGAGATCCCGCACTACTACCTCGCCCGCACCGTCGACATGACCCGCGCCATGGCATGGATGCGCGAGCACAACCGCAGCGCACCCGTGGCCCGACGCCTCGTCCCGGCCGCGCTGTTGCTCAAGGCCGCCGCGCTCGCCGCCCGCCGCGTACCGGAGCTGAACGGCTTCTGGGAACAGGACCGCTTCCACCCCGCAACCGAGGTCCACCTGGGCACGGCCGTCTCGCTGCGCGGCGGCGGCCTGGTCGCCCCGGCCCTGCGCGACGCCGACACCCTGGCCCTGCCCGAGCTGATGACCCGGCTGAAGGACCTGACGGCCCGCGCCCGCACCGGGCGGCTGCGCGCCTCGGAGACCGGCGTCGCCACCGTGACCGTGACGAGCATGGGCGACCTGGAGGCCGACGCCGTCTACGGCGTGATCCACCCGCCGCAGGTGGCCCTGGTCGGCTTCGGCACCGTACGGGAGCGCCCCGCCGCCGTGGACGGGCTGCTGGGCGTGCGCCCCACCGTCACGGTCACCCTCGCCGCCGACCACCGCGCCAGCGACGGCGCGACCGGCGCCCGCTACCTGGCCGCCGTACAACGGCTGTTGCAGCACCCGGAGGAGCTATGACCACCACCCTGACCACCGATGAGGCCGTACGCCTCGTCCAGCAGGAACTCCTGCGCATCGCCCCCGACGCCGACCTGGCCTCGCTGCCCGCCGACGCTCCCTTCCGGCAGGTGCTGGAACTCGACTCGCTCGACTTCCTCAGCCTCGTCGAGGCGCTGGCCGACCGTGCCGGCATCCGCATCGACGAGGAGGACTACGACCAGCTGGAGACCCTGGAGGGCAGCGCCGCATACCTCGTACGCCGCGCCTCCCACCCCGACACCGTGCGGTAGGAGCCGAACGGCCCCTGCCCCGCCGCCCGCGAGCTGCCGACTCTGAAAGCACGAGGAGGCGGGCCGCGCGGCGGACCCGTGGGGAGGTGCCGCGCATGCACCAGCACATCGTCGCCGGATTCAGCGGCTACCAGGCGAGCCTGGGAGCCGCCCACTGGGCGGCCAGGGAAGCGGAGTCGGCGCGCCTGCCGCTGCGCCTCGTGTACGCGCTGGAAGGGCTGCCGCCCGGGACCGAGGACAAGCTGGGCCTGGAGCGGCGACGCTGTCTGACCCAGTACGGTCTGCGCCACACCGCCGGTGAACTCTCCAGCCGGCACCCGCGCTTGGAGGTGGAGGCCCTCCATGCCTGGCAGCCCCGGCTTCCCGCGCTGCTGGAGGCGACACGGCACGCCGACTGCCTGGTGATCGGCAACATGGCTCCCAGCACCCTCGGAGGATTCCTCACCGGCTCCCTCACGCTGCTCACGGCGGCGCACGCCGAGGGGCCCGTCGTCCTCGTACGGCCCGGCTGGGAGACGACCGCCGCCGCGCACACGGCGGATGCGCGGCCCGTCGTGCTCGGCCTGGACCCGGCACACCACCAGGACCCGGCCATCGCCTTCGCCTTCGAGGCCGCGCTCCGCCACCACAGCACGCTGCGCGTGGTCCACGCCTGGTGGCTGCCCGTCGCGCACGCCCTCGCCCCCATATCCCCCGCCACCTGGGAGGAGGACGAGGCGGCAGCCTATGCAGCGGTACGCGCGGTCCTGCGCCCGTGGCGGGAGAAGTACCCCCAGATACGGGTGAAGCTGGACCTGCGCCACGGAGACCCCCGCCCCACCCTGTGCGTGAACGCCGCCCGCGCCTCCCTGACCGTCGTCGGCCGCGGCCCGCACACCACCCCCAGGCCTCATCTCGGCCCCGTCACCCATACGTTGATCCGCCGGGCGACGTCTCCGGTGGCAGTGGTGCCGCATGGTTGATCCGCTGCTGGCTTGTGTCAGTCCGTTCTTCCGGTTTCCTCGCCAGTACACCTTCACGTAGGTACCCCCGACAGCAGCCGTCGGGGGTCTGGTCATCCTGATGCCGACCTCATGCTGACTTTCGTGGCGGGGCGTCATTTGAGGTAGTCGGTGCCCCGGCAAGAGCGCGTCCTGGTGTCGCCAGTCCTGGTTGCACGTGCCTGGGGTGTTCTTGTGCCGTACGGCGGCCGTGGTCGAGCTGGGAGGCTGCGCTGCGAACTCGGAGCAGAAGCGCCCGAGCTGGTGCTGGGAGGGTTTCCCTCGGCCTCGTTCCGCTGGCGATCGAGGGTGCTCAGTGGCCTGCTTGCGTGTCGTGGGGTGACAGGCCGAGCAGGGGGAGCCACACCGTGTCCACGATCTCGACGATCTTCTCGTCCGGCACCGCGCCCGTGGTCGTCAGCATGTCGTGGTGTACCAGGTCGAAGGGCAGGTTCACCACGCGTTCGGGGCGCGGTGCATCCGTGAGCTCGCCTCGCTCGACGGCGCGTTGGACGAGCGTCGCGAAGGGGGGCTGCTGGTCCGTGGGGTGGAGGCGGCTGCGCAGGTCGTTGAAGTTGGTGCCGGTCTCGCGGAAGTAGTCGGCGAGCTGGATGCGCAGGAGTATCACCGTGCGGGCCCGCTCGGCGTTGACCGTGCGGAGGAAGGTGAGGGCGTCTTGGCGCAGGCTGCCGGTGTCGGGGATGTCGAGTGGACGCCAGCGTCGGGCGAGTGTGGCGATGAGGAGGTCCTCGCGTTGTGGCCAGCGCCGGTAGAGCACCGGTTTGCTGGTTCCGGCGCGCGCTGCGATGGCTTCGTAGGTGAAGCCGTTGTAGCCCTGCTCGACGAGGACTTCCCAGGCGGCATCGGTGATCGCGTCCTCCAGGGCTGCGCCCCTGCGCCGCGTGGGAGTGCCTTCTGTGCGCCGCTCACTCACCGCTGCTCCCGCATGTCCGTTCTCATGGCATCTCGCCGTGCACTTAGATCCGCTTGCGTATCTTAACTTGCGGCCGTACGCTCGGGGCAATAAGAAACGACTCCGTATCTTAGTGGGGTCGTGGACCAAGCAAGGGAAGCCCGCATGCCCATGATCAACGCCGCGCTCGTGGAGTCATTCGACGAGCCGCCGCACTTCCGCTCCGTCCCCGCCCCCGAGGCTGCCCCCGGCCAGGAAGTGGTCGACGTCCTCGCCGTCGGTGTGCACCGTGCCACCAAGGGAATCGCCGCGGGCAAGCACTACACCAGCCCCAAGACGCTGCCCGCCCTGGCCGGCGCCGACGCCGTGGTCCGCCGGGCCGACGGCAGCCTCGCCTTCGTCATGCCGATGGGCGCGGGCTCTCTGGCCGAGCGCATCGCCATCGACCCGGCCACCGCCATCCCCGTCCCGGACGGAACCGATCCCGCACTCCTGGTCGCCACCATGAACCCGGCCCTGTCCTCGTGGACAGTGCTGCGCACGCGCGTCCCGTTCCAGGCCGGGCAGTCGGTCCTGGTGCACGGCGCCACCGGCAACGCCGGCTCGACGGCCGTCAAGGTCGCCAAGCACCTCGGCGCCGAGCGCGTGGTCGCCGCAGGACGCAATCGCGCCCGCCTCGACGAACTCACCGCCGCAGGCGCGGACGACATCGTCCAGCTCACCCCCGACCAGGACGCCACCGCGGCCGCGCTCGCCGAGGCCGCCGCGGAGGTCGACGTGGTCCTCGACTATGTATGGGGGCCGCCCACCGAACTCGCCATGCGCGCCGTCCTCGAAGTACGTACCCAGCACACCCGCCTGCTCGACTGGGTACAGGTCGGCGGCATGGGCGGAGACTCCATCACGCTGTCCGGACACGCCATGCGCTCCAACGCATTCCGCGTCCTGGGCAGTGGCTTCGGAGCGGTCCCCATGGACGTCCTGCAGCGGGAGTTCGCCGAACTCGTCGCCGCGATCGCCGCGGGCGGCATGGCCGTGCGCCCGCACCCGTTCCCGCTCGACCGGGTCGAGGCGGCCTGGGCCCACGAGGATGCACCCGGCGAGCGCACCGTCATCCTCCTCTGACACGCCCGCCGTCGGCTGACCGCGCGCATGACGGACTGCTGCCGCCTTCTGGAAGCGTGCGAACGCCTTCTTCGCCGACCACGGCATCACCGTCGATCGCGTCCTCACGGACAATGGCTCCTGCTGCCGATCCCGGCCGTTCTCCCAGCCCCTGAGCGCCGCTGGCATCGTCCACAAACGCACGCGCCCTTATTGCCCGCAGACGAACGGCGAGGCCGAGCGTCTGCATCGCACTCTGCTCGACGAGTGGGCGTACGTGCGCCCGTACTCGCAACACCGAGCGCACCGAGTCCCTCGGCGCTGCGGCGGCCGGGGGTGGTCGTCGTAGCGCCGTCGGTCGGAGGGATGGCGGAGGGTCAGGGGCGGCCCACTGTGAAGGTGGGGCGGCCGGGTGGCAGGGGCACGGTGTTCTGGCGCAGGTATGTGTCCAGGTACGGCGAGCGCTCGCCCGCTGTGGGGGTGTCGTCTGACGGGTCGTCCAGGGACAGCGCCAGGCGTGCGTCCTTGACCCGGATCGTCTCGCCCGACGGTGTGTCGTTCCACGAACCGGTCTGGATGGAGCCCGTCTCCACGACCAGCCTGTGGCCGGCGGCCAAGGTCCAGTCGGTGGACTTGAGATCGATGCTCAGCCGGCCCGAACGCACCAGGGAGACCTGCTCGTCGAACATGACGGCGCTCCCGTCCGGGGCGCGGTCGTACAGCTTGAGCATGATGTTGCCCTTGCCCTTGGCGTTCAGGGTGATCCGTGGGGTGCCGGTGATGCGTACGTCCCGCTTGAGTGGGCGTGACCAGGTGAAGTAGCTGGAGGTGACCTCACCGGCCTGCTGCTTCTTGACCGTTCCCTTGGCGAGGTTCTCCGGGATCTGCGCGGTCGCGGGCGCCTTCTCCATGTCCCCCTCGCCGGAGGAACGGTCGGGTTTCGCCGGCGTACCGGACAGGCCCGCGGCCCTACGGGCGGAGGTGCCGCCGTCGTCCACGTAACTGCCGCCGCCGAGCGGCAGGTTGGCGGAGTGTTCCGGGGCCGGCCAGGTCTTCTGACCGCGCCAGGCGCCGGTGGAGTCCTCCACGGCGTATGCCGGATACCGCGCCGAGGGCTTCTTGCCCTTGAGGTAGCGGTCGTAGAAGGAGAGCGTCTCCTCGTACCAGCCCTCGCGGCCCATGGCCAGGCGCCCGTCCGGGGTGCGGTCGCCGCCGCGTACGTGGTCCCACTGGCCCACCCAGCCCCGTTCGACACCCTTGTGGTTGCCGAGGTACTCCGTCATCTCCTCGGGCTTGGTGTTGGGCTCGATGAAGCCCTGGGTGATGAACAGAGGGGTGTCGCTGCCCTTCGCCGCCTTGGCGAGGTCGCGTGAAGTCCAGTGCGGATCGTTCCGGTCGGATATGCGGTATCCGGCGGAGTTCTCCGTGAGGCACTGCGGATGGCCGTCCTCGTAGCGGGCGTTGGCCCGGTAGTGGGCGTCGTCGTCCGCCAACGGGTCCATCGTGGCGATGGAGTTGTACGCGTTGGCGGTGCCGGTCACGTTCGGCCGCGGCACGCCGTTGGAGTAGATGTAGGGGTACATGTCCCACAGGGGTTCCTGCGAGACGACGGCCTTGAGGGCCTTCTGGTCCAGGTTGTTGCCGATCAGGCCGGTGACCCCGTCGTAGGACTTGCCGTACATGCCCACCGCTCCGGTCGACCAGGGCCGGCTCGCCGACCAGTCGACCGCGGCCTTGACGTCGGCCTGTTCGCCGGGGCCGCCCCAGTCCAGGCAGCCGGTGGAGCCGCCGAAGCCGCGCAGGTCCACCATGACGAAGGCGTAGCCCCGCTTGAAGAGGTCGGTGCCCTCGATGAAGTCCTGGAAGCGGTTCGAGGGGCCGGTGTGCGTCCAGCCCTCGGGGCCGCTCTGCCCGCTGTGCGAGAAGTACGGGCCGACGGAGAGGATCACGGGCACCTTCTTGCCCTTGGGCATCCCCTCGGGCCGCAGGACGTCGGCGTGCAGCTCGGTGCCGGAGCCGTCGGAGGAGGGGAAGTAGTGCTGGGTCCATTCCGCGCCCTTGGGGACGCGGTCGTTCTCCTCGTGGGTGACGGGGCCGGACGTCGGGGCGGCCGGCCCCGTCGCGGTGCGCGCGGAGGCGGTTTGCGCCGAGGTGGTCTGCGCTGAGGCGGCGGGAGCCGCGAGTGCGCCGGTCAGCGCCAGGGTGGTGATCAGTGCGGCGACGGCCCGTACGGCCGTCTTGGGTCTCTTCACATGCTCCTCCCGGGGCGGTGGGTGCGGGATGGTGCAGGTGGTACCGGTCGGGCAGCGGCCGTCGCCGTGCCGGGCGCCGCGATGGGGAACGGCCCCACGCACAACGGCTATTCGCTCGTGCGTACGGCCGGAGCCGACGGCGAGTGAGCCTAGGATCGGCCGCAATGGACGTCAATGTGGCGCAGTGGGCTACGAGTTGCCGATGTGCGGAGTTCGGGGGCCAGGTCGTTTCTGTGGGCCCTTGCTGAGGTCGGTGGAGCAGCCCTGCGGCTGGGCGGGCGCGGGGCGGCGGGTTCGCCGGCAGCCTGAACCACTACCGCGGCTGCCAGCGCTACGGCGCCGACGACCTGGCCCGCCGCATGCACCGGCTCCTGCCGGCGCCGAACCACTCGACGCCGTTCTCCGCGCGGCGCGCTGCGGGAAGCGCAATCTCCTTCTGAGCGCGGTCACGACGGTCGGCTTGACGGGACGTCAGGGCATACGCAGGGAGGCGGATAATCGCCGATTCTCCGTGCGACTTCGGGTGGATGCGAACGCGACCAGAGGGTGACGCGCTGGACAGGTGCCGGTCTCAAGAATGTTCGCATGACCCAGACCATTTCGGGACTGTACATGTCCCCTCTGGAAATCCTCTTGGTGCTGGGCGCCGTCGTGTTGGTGGTCGCGCGCTGGATTCCTCCCGTCGCCCGCCCGCCGGTCACCATTGCCTCGGCATTAGCGGTCGTGGTGTCCGGGGTCGCGCTGGGCGTGGTCGGGCTGCGCTGGCAGGTGGCGCTCGTGCTCGTGGCGGCGGCCCTCGCATTCCCTTTCGCGGTCTCGCCCGTGCTGCGCGCGCGTACCGGAAAGCCGGCGAGGAGGGCCCGATGGTGGCTCGCGTTGCCGGGTTCTGTGGCATGCCTCGGGTTGGTCGCGGCAGGCCCGGTGTCGGCCTGGGCCTTCCCCGTACCGGAATTTCCGAAGCCCTCGGGGGAATTCCCGGTCGGCACCCGCGTCATGGAATGGACTGATCCGGAACGAGCAGAGCCCGCGACCGCCGCGGCCGATGACCGGCGTACGGTTGTGGCCCAGCTCTGGTATCCCGCCCAAAAAGCGGCCCACGGCGCACAATCGGCGCGGTACCTGGGGCGTACGGAGCGCGAGGCGCGCATCGTCTCCGATGCCTTTGCCGACTCTGTGGGCGTTCCCGGATTTCTGCTCGACGGCGTCGCATCCGCCCGTACGCGCTCGGTTTCCGGTGCGGCGGTGGCCGAGGGGAACGGGCGATTCCCCATTGTGCTGTTCTCTCCTGGGTTGGGTGGGGTGCGTACCCAGAACACGGCCTGGGCTGAGGAATTGGCCAGTCACGGGTACGTCGTCGTAGCCCTCGACCATCCCTACGACTCCGCCGCCGTCACGCTGGCCGACGGCCGGACCGTCCACAAGAAGATCGAGGCCACGGGCGACCGGGCCACGGACGACAGGCGGGCTGCTGGATGGGCTGCGGTGCGGGCCGCCGACCTGCGCTTCGTGCTCACTCAACTCACCCGCGTGGACCGGGGCCAGGGCGCGGGCCCCCTGGCCGGACGGCTCGATGCCGGCCGGGTCGCGGTGACCGGCCATTCCATCGGCGGCGCCGCGGCCTTGCTGGCAGCGCGCCAGGACCGGCGGTTCGACGCCGTCATCAACGTGGACGGCTTTCCGCGCGACCCCGCGCCCCGTCCGTTCCACCAGCCGGTGCTCGCGCTCACCCAGGACGTCACGAAGGACATCGACCCCGACTACCTTCCCCGCCTCGCGAAGACCCTCGCCTTCAGCACCGCGACGACCTACCGGCTCTCGGTCCCCGGCGCGGTACACCTCACCTTCACCGACGCCCCGCTGTACCTGCCGCCGGTGCCCGCACTCGTCGGGTCCCTTGACCGTACGGAGGGCCCGCGTGTCACCGCGGCTGCCAGTCTTGCGTTCTTGGATTCCACGGTGCGGCAGAAGCGTGGCGATCTCGGGGCGGCCTTGTCGCGGTACGGCGACCTGAGCGTCCGCGCCCGCCATCCCCGCTGATCAGCAGCTCGTTCATGCCGCGAGGGTGCGGTCTCCGCGTACGGGCGGTCCTGGGGTTTCCCGAGTCCTGGTATTCGTGGCGCCATCAATTGCCGGCCGTCGCCGGGGCCGGTCACCGGGCGGTGGCCGTCGACGTACGGGGTTACGGCCGCTCCTCCAAGCCGGACGGGCCGGACGCGTACCGGATCGGCGAGCTGGCGGCCGACAGCCACGCCGTCGTCCGGGCGCTGGGCGAGGAGTCGGCCGTGATCGTCGGACACGACTGGGGCTCGCCCATCGCCACGGCCTCGGCGCTCTCGTACCCGGACACCTTCCGCGCCGTGGGCCTGCTGAGCGTGCCGTACGCGCCGCCCGCCGACGTCAGACTCACCGAAGCCCTGGCCCCGTTGGCCCAGGGCGGCGAGTTCTACCTGGACTACTTCCAGCGGCCGGGGCGGGCCGAGGCCGAGATCGAACCCGATGTACGCGGCTGGCTGGCCGGTTTCTACGCGGCCCTGGCCGCCGAGGGGATGGGGGATCCCGACCGCCCGGACCCGTTCACGATCCCGCCGGGCGCCCGGATGCGCGACCGCTCTCCCACCGGACCGCTGCCCGGCTGGCTGTCGGATACCGAACTCGACTGGTACGCGGCCGATTTCGAGCGCACCGGACTGACCGGAGGGCTCAACCGCTACCGGGCCATGAACCACGACGGCGACGACCTGCGCGCCTACCACGGCGCCCCGCTGGTCCAGCCCTCCCTGTTCATCGGCGGGAGCCTGGACGGGCCGACCCGGTGGCTGGGCGAGGCGATCACCGCGTTCCCGACGACGATGCCCGCGCTGTTCGCCTCGCACGTCCTCGACGGCTGCGGCCACTGGGTGCAGCAGGAGCGCCCGAAGGAGACCAACGCGCTTCTCCTGGACTGGCTGGCGTCGCTGCCCTCGTGAGGGAGGCACGTCCAGGTGGGCCGACCTCCGCCGTACCTCGCCGCGGTAGAACGTGTCGTGGGCGCTGGTCGGCGTTGCTGGAGAGGAACTGCTGGATGAGGTAGCCGTAGGCGCCATGCAGTTCGACTCCGTCGAAGCCCGCGTCCAGGGCGGGTTCGGCGGCGTCGGCGAACGCCCAGCAGCGCGGGGTCGACGTCGACGTCGACGTCGAGCGCCCCGGCCGCGCGCAGCTCGGCGAGCCTGCGCCGGGCGGTGGTCCGCGACCTGCCGGTCGCCTTCGCCAGGTCACGGAAGTCGGCCCGCAGGCGCGCGTAGCGGTGCGCCACCGTCTGGTCCGACCGGCCCATCGCGCCCTACACCACCCGCGAACCGGACACCACCCACGAACCGGTCAAACACCCTGTGGCCGGGCAATATAGATGTCCCATAAGGCGCGCCCCCGAGGATCCCCACCGGGTCCAGCAGTTCTCTCGGGTTCTCAGGGGAAGCACACACATGACGCAGCAGCGCACCTCCACCACGCCGGTCCTCGTCGATCTGGACGGCGCGGCGAGCCTCGACAAGTGGCTGGCCGGGAACCCCGACTGGGTCGGCTCCCTGGTGGAGCACGGGGCGGTGATCTTCCGGAACGCCGGGGTCGGCACGGTCGAGGAGTTCGACGAGGCGGTCTCCCTCCTCGTCGACCCCAGCACGCAGTTCGGGGAGGAGTCCTCGCCGCGCACCGCGCTGAGCGGGAAGGCGTTCACCTCGACCGAGTACCCGGCGGCGTTCCCGATCCAGTTCCACAACGAGTTCTCCTACCGGCGCCACATGCCCGACTGCCTGGTCTTCGCCTGCCTGGAGGCGCCCGCCTCGGGCGGCAGCACGCCCATCGCCGACGGCCGAGCCATGCTGCAAGCCCTGCCGGACGAGGTCGTGGCCCGCTTCGAGGGCGGCGTGCGCTACGCGCGCAACTTCTGCGGCCTGGGCGTCTCCTGGCCCGACGCGTTCGGTACGGAGTCCCGTACGGACGTCGACGCGTACTGCGCGGCCAACGGTGTCGAGGCCCGCTGGAGCGAGCTGGGCCTGCACACCACCCAGGACGCGCCCGCCATTCGCACCCACCCGGTGTCGGGGGAGCGCACCTGGTGCAACAGCGTGCTCAACCTCAACGTGCGCGGCACCGAGCCCAAGGAGGTGCACGAGGCGCTGCTCGCCACCGACCCGGGGATGCGGCCCAACGACACCTTCTACGCGGACGGTTCCGAGGTCGGCCCCGAGACCATCGAGGCGCTGCGCGGCGCGTACGAGCAGGTCGCCTACCGGCACCCGTGGAGCCGCGGCGACGTGATGATCATCGACAACGCGCTGATGTCGCACGCCAGGGACCCGTTCACCGGCTCCCGCCGCGTCGTCGTCGGCATGGGCGCGCGCAAGAGCTGACGCGAGAGCCGACGCGAGAGCCGGCTCCGACGGGACCCGAGCTTCGGGCCCCGAGCTCCGAACCCCGGGCCCCGGGCCGTGCCGCACCGCGAGTGCCGCACGGCCCTCCGCCGCGCGGGCACGGCCCCGAACCCACCCCACCTTGAAGGGACTTGCATCCATGGTTGACCAGAACGCCTGGGCCCCGCTGGAGATCACTCCGGGGGACGCGGGGGTACCGGCCTCATTCGACGGGCTGGTCGGCTACCTGGACCGCCTTGACGGTCTGGGCGAACTCCTGACCCGCGAGAAGGCCCTGGTCTTCCGGGGCTTCGGGCTGGACAAGGAGCAGCTCGACCCGGTCCTTGACCGGCTCCTGCCGCACCGGCTGGCCTATGTGAACGGCAACTCGCCGCGTACGAAGGTCGGTTCCAACGTCTACACCTCGACCGAATACCCGGCCGAGTTCGTCATCTCGATGCACAACGAGCTCTCGTACGCGTCGAGCTGGCCCACCCGGCTCGCCTTCTACTGCCAGGTCGCGGCCGAGACCGGCGGCGCCACCCCGGTCGTGGACGCCGCGCTGTGGCTGGAGTCGCTCGACGACGAGGTCCGCGAGGCCTACCGGGACGGCGTCCGCTATGCGCAGAACCTGCACGGCGGCAAGGGCCTCGGCAAGAGCTGGCAGGACACCTTCGAGACCGAGGACCGCGACGAGGTGGACGCCTACCTCAAGGAGGCCGGCTCGGAGTGGAGCTGGCTGCGGGACGGGACGCTGCGCGTCAGCACGGTGCGCCCGGCCACCCTCACGCACCCGGTGACCGGTGCCGAGGTGTGGTTCAACCAGTCCGACCAGTGGCACCCCGCCGCGCTCGGCGACGAGACCGCCAAGGCGCTGGCGCAGATCATGCCGCCCGAGGAGCTGCCCCAGTCGGTGACCTTCGCCGACGGCACGCCGATCCCGGACGCGTACGTGATCCAGGTGCGCGACCGCGGCCTGGAGAACGCCGTGGACGTCGACTGGCGCGAGGGCGACGTGCTGCTGATCGACAACATCCTCGTCGCGCACGGCCGCCGCTCCTTCACCGGGAGCCGCCGCGTCCTGGTCGCCATGACGGGCTGAGCACGGTCGCCACGACCGGCTGAGCGCGCGTACGCCGTGATCCGCCGCCGTGAGCGCCGCCGTGATCCGCACGCCGTCGTACGTACGCCGCATATAGGTCATATATGGCGCGGGTCCGCAGACTGACCGCGTACGGGGCCGGCGCGCCCCCGGGCGGGCCCGCGCCCACCCACGTACCCGCCAACGCATCCCCGTTGGCCGAACCGAACTCATCAGGAGAGCGCAGTGAGCGAGCAGCAGAGCACCGAGACCTTCCGCGTCGTCCTCAACGACGAGGAGCAGTACTCGATCTGGTGGGCCGACCGCGACCTGCCCGCGGGCTGGCGCGAGGAGGGCACCTCCGGCAGCCGCGAGGACTGCCTCGCCCACATCGACCAGGTGTGGACCGACATGCGCCCCGCGAGTCTGCGGCGCCGCATGGACGCGCAGGCCACGGCCTGACCTGACCCCACCCCTCCATCCCGCGACCAGCCACCCACCCGCGACCAGTCATCAAGAGGAGCGGACATGAATCCCGCGCAGGGTACGGACTCCCCGGCGAGGCCCCCGCTGACGCCCGAGCTCATCGCACGTCAGGCGGTGGCGACCCCGGACGCCGTGGCGGTGGTGGCCGGCCGTACGGAGCTGACGTACGCGGAGCTGGACCGCCGCTCCGCCCGCGTGGCCCACGGACTGAGGGCGCACGGCGCCGGGCCCGAGACCACGGTGGGCGTCCGGCTCGGCCGGGGAACCGACCTGGTCGCCGGCCTGCTGGGGATCTGGCGGGCCGGCGCCGCCTACCTGCCGCTGGACCCCGGCGCGCCACAGGCCCGACTGGAGGCGCTGGTGCGCGCCTCCGGCACGCGGCTGGTGCTGTGCGAGGCCGGCGACGCGGATGCGGTGGCGGCCTCAGGGGCGCGGGCGGTGACGGTGGATCAGCTCGCGGAGGAGCCGTCGGCTGAGGGCTCGTCGGCCGGTGCTGAGGCGGTGTCCCTGGACCCGGACGGTGCCGCGTACGTGCTGCACACCTCGGGTTCCACGGGTGAGCCCAAGGGCGTGGTCGTCAGCCATGAGGGGATCGGCAACCTGATCCGCTGGATGGTGGAGACCTTCGGGTTCGGGCCGGGGAGCCGGGTGCTCCAGCGCACGTCGCTGATCTTCGACGCGCACGTGTGGGAGGTCTTCGCCCCGCTGGCGTGCGGCGGCGCCGTGGTGCTCGCGGAACCCGGCGCGGAGCGCGACCCGGGCGCCCTGGTGCGCGAGGTGGCCGAGCACCGGGTGACCACGCTCCAGGTGGTGCCCTCCATCCTGCGGCTGATGGTCGCGGAGAGCGGCTGGGAGGGCTGCGGCGCCCTGTGGCAGGTGCTCTCGGGCGGCGAGCAACTGCACGCCGAACTCGCGCACCGCGTGCGGGAGTTGGCCGACGTCGAGGTCTGGAACACCTACGGGCCCACCGAGTGCTCCGTGAACGCCACGGCGCACCGCTTCGACCCCGCGCAGGCCACCGGGCCCGTGCCGATCGGGCGGCCCGTCGCGCGCACCCGGGTGCTGGTGGCGGACGCCTCCTTCCGGCCGGTCGGCGTGGGCGTTCCCGGCGAGCTGCTGATCGGCGGCGCCGGGCTGGCCCGCGGCTATCTGGGCCGCCCCGGCCAGACCGCCGACCGCTTCGTGCCCGACCCCTTCGCCAAGGACGCCTCGCGCCTCTACCGCACGGGGGACCGCGTGCGGTGGACGCCGGAGGGCGTGCTGGAATACCTGGGCCGCGCCGACGACCAGGTGAAGATCAACGGCGTGCGGATCGAGCCGGGCGAGATCGAGGCACACCTGGCGGCCCACCCGTCCCTGCGCGCCGCGGTGGTGCGCCCGTACAAGGTCGAGGACGGCGGACAGCGCCTCGCCGGGTACGTCGTGCCGCGGGAGGGCGCCGAAGGTGAGGTGACCGAGCACGCGCTGCGCGCGTACCTGCTGGAGCGGCTGCCCGGCAGCCACGTCCCCTCCCGGTTCGTGCCGCTGGACGCGCTGCCGCTCGGCCCCACCGGCAAGGTCGACACCAAGGCCCTGCCCGACCCGCTCGCCGCTCCGGCCGCTGAGGCCGGTCATATCTCGGGCCGAGCCACGGAGTTGGTGGCGGAGGTCTGGAAGGACGTGCTGAACGTCGCCGAGGTCGCGCCGGGCGATGACTTCTTCCGGCTGGGTGGTACGTCGTTGCAGGTGGCGGTGTTGGCGACGCGGTTGCGTGCGGCCACGGGGCAGGACATCGGCCTGCACGATCTGCTGCGTACGCCGGTCCTGGCCGAGCAGGCCGCGCTGCTGGAGCTGGACGAGGACGGGGAATCCCTCGACACGGCGCAGCAGTTGGTGGCCGACTGTTGGAAGGACGTGCTGAAGGTCGAGGACGTCGCGCCCGGCGATGACTTCTTCCGGCTGGGTGGTACGTCGTTGCAGGTGGCGGTGTTGGCGACGCGGTTGCGTGCGGCCACGGGACAGGACATCGGCCTGCACGACCTGCTGCGTACGCCGATCCTGGCCGAGCAGGCCAAGCTGCTGGGGACGGTGGCGGCACCCGCGCCGGCCACCACGGTCGTGCCCGTGCCCAAGGACCGCGGCGTGCCGCTCTCGTACGGCCAGCGGCGCCTGTGGTTCCTGGACCGGCTCAATCCGGGCAGCCCCGAGTGGGTCGCCGGGCTGCTGCTCAAGATGCCGCGCATCGCCGGGCCCGAGGTGGCGGAGCAGGCGCTCCAGGTGCTGGTGGACCGGCACGAGGCCCTGCGCACCCGCTACGCCGAAGTCGACGGCGAACCGCTCCAGTTCATCCGGCCCTCCGTGCGCGTCCCCTTCACCACGGTGGACTGCACCCGCGAGGAGCTGCCCGCCGAGCTCAACGCGCTGATGACCGCCGGCTTCCGGCTCGACGCGGAGGAGCCGCTGCTGCGCGGCGCCTACTGCCGGCTGGACGACGGCTCGCGCATGCTCGTCGTCGCCATGCACCACATCACCACCGACGGGTGGTCCTCGAAGGTGCTGGAGAGCGAGTTCCACCAGGTCGTGGACGCCCTGGTGTGCGGCGAGGAGCCGGAGCTGCCCGCACTGCCCGTGCAGTACGCCGACTACGCGGCCTGGCAGCGCGACCGCCTGACCCCGGACGTCGTACGGGACGAAGTGGCGCACTGGCGCGAGGTACTGGACGGCGCCGAGCCGGTGTCCGCGCCCGCCGACAGGCCCCGCCCTGCCGTGCGGGACGGCAAGGGCGCCATCGCCCCGCTGACCGTGCCCGCCGCGACGGTGCGCTCCCTCGACGCGCTCGGCCGGGAGATCGGCACCACCCGCTTCACCACCGTGCTGACCGCGCTCGCCACCGTCGTGGCCCGCTACACCGGCCAGTGGGACGTGCCGGTGGGCGCGCCCGTGTCCGGGCGCGGGCTGCCCGAACTCGACGGCGCCGTCGGCTTCTTCCTCAACACCGTGGTGCTGCGCTGCGGCCTGGAGCCGGGGCTCGGCTTCGCCGAGGCCGTCCGGCGCACCGCCGCGGTCACCCGCGACGCGATGCTGCACCAGGAGCTCCCCTTCGACCTGCTGGTCGACGAGCTGGCCCCCGAGCGCGACCTCTCGCGCACCCCGCTCTACCAGGTCGCCTTCGACCTGCACGGCGAGGACTTCAACGGGCCCGTGGACGGCGACCTGGAGACCCTCTACCGGATGTGGCACCTGGCCCACACCGACCTGACGCTGCTGCTGCGCCCGGAGCGCGACGGCTCCCTGGTCGGCGGGCTGGAGTACGCCACCAGCCTCTTCGACCACGCCACCGCCGAGCACCTGGCCTCGGCCCTGGGCCGCGCCCTGGAGAGCGCCGCGGCCGACCACTCGCGCAGCCTCGCCGAGCTGCCGCTGCTGACCGAGGAGGGGAGGGCGCGGCTGGACGCGTGGGGCCGCGACCCCGCGCCGCAGCCCGAGCGGGCGGCGCACGTGCTCATCGCCGAGCAGGCCGTACGCACCCCGGACGCGGTCGCCGTCGAGACGGACGAGACGCGGCTGACGTACCGTCAACTCGCCGAGCGGGCCGGTCAGATCGCCGATCACCTGCACTCCCTCGGCGTGCGGCGCGGCACCCCCGTGGGCGTCCTCGTCGACCGCGGCCCGCTGCTGCACGCGGCGCTGCTGGGCACCTGGTGGGCCGGCGCCGCCTACCTGCCCATCGACCCCGGCTTCCCGGCCGACCGCGTGACCGCGATGCTCGCGGACGCCGGAGCCTCGGTGCTGCTCACCGACCGCGCCCCGGACGGCGGGGCGACGGGCGGCTTCGAGAGCGCGATGGCCAGCGGGGCGAACGGCGGCTTCGACGGCGGCCCGGGCAACGGAGCGGCCGGCGGCTTCGGCGGCCGTACGGTGCACCTCGCGGGGCCCGGCCTCGACGCCGTACGCGACAGGCCCGTGCGGCCGCTCGGCGAACTGGCCGAGGCGGCACGCGAGGTGAGCCACCCCGACGACCTCGGCTACGTCATCTACACCTCCGGATCGACCGGCCGCCCCAAGGGCGTGGCCGTCACCCACCGTGGCATCGCCAACCACCTGTTGTGGGCCGCGGAGGCGCTGGCCGGCGCGGGGCAGGGCGGCGGGGCGGTGTTCTCCTCCGTGGCCTTCGACCTGGTGGTGCCGAACCTGTGGGCGCCGCTGCTGACCGGGCAGCGCGTGGTGCTGCTGCCGCAGGAGGCCGACCTGTCCGAGCTGGGCGAACGCCTGGTGAAGTCGGGCCCGTTCAGCTTCCTCAAGCTCACCCCGGGACACCTCGACGTGCTGTCCCGCCAGCTCACCCCCAGCGAGGCGGGGAGCCTGGCGGCCAGGATCGTCGTCGCGGGCGAGGAGCTGCCCGGGCGCCTGGCCGCGCACTGGGGCGAACTCCTCGGCGAGGGGCGGCTGTTCAACGAGTACGGCCCCACCGAGGCGTCCGTCGGGAGCACCCTCCTCCCGGTGCCGCGGGACCCCGGCACCGGCACCGTGCCCATCGGCGGCCCCCTGCCCGGCATGGAGCTGCGGGTGCTGGACGAGGGCATGCGTCCCGTGCCGGTCGGCGCCGTGGGCGAGCTGTACGTCGGCGGCACCGGCGTGGCCCGCGGCTATCTGGGCCGCGCCGCGCTGACCGCCGAGCGCTTCCTGCCCGACCCGTACGGCGCACCGGGCGCCCGTCTCTACCGCACCGGCGACCTGGTGCGCTGGCGGGACGGCGGGGTCGTGGAGTTCCTGGGCCGCGGCGACGACCAGATCAAGATCCGCGGCCACCGCGTCGAGACCGGCGAGATCCGCACCGTCCTGCTGGGCCACCCCGGCGTCGCAGAGGCGGTCGTGGTGCCGAGGGGCGAGGGCAGCGCACTGCAGCTCGTCGCCTACTGGACGCCGGCCGGGCCGGAGGAGGCCGACGAGCGGGCACTGACCGAGCACTGCGCCCGGTACCTGCCCGAGTACATGGTCCCCTCGGCCTGCGTACGGCTCGACGAGATGCCGCTGAACCGCAACGGCAAGGTCGACCGGCGCGCGCTGCCGGACCCGGCCCCCGCGGCGGCGGCCGATGAGGCGCCGCTGAGCCCCGTCGAGGAGACCGTCCAGGAGATCTGGCGGGACACCTGCGGCGTCGAGGCCGGCGCGCACGACAACTTCTTCCACCGCGGCGGCAATTCGATCCTCGCCATCCGGATGATCGCGGAGATCCGGAGCGAGTTCGACGTGACCCTCCCGGTGCGCGCCGTCTTCGACGCGCCGACCGTCGCCGGCATCGCGCGGACCGTCGAGGACCTGATCCGCGCCGAGATCGACCAGATGAGTGACAGCGACGTGATCGCGGACTCTGAGCAGACGAAGGAACCCACCGCATGAGCCACCAGGAACAGTCCGCCGCAGCTCTGCGCGAGGAACTGCTGCGGAAGCGGCTCGCAGGCCGGGGCGCGCGCGGCGCGGCCCGCAGGGACGCGCTCCCGCGCGCCGACCGCTCGGCGCCGCTGGCGCTGAGCCACGGACAGCAGCAGATGTGGTTCCTCAGCCGCCTGGAGCCGGACAGCACCGAGTACCTGGTGCCGCTCGTGCTCCGCATGCGCGGCACCCTCGACACCGAGGCGCTGCACACCGCATGGCAGCACCTGTGCGCCCGGCACGAGATCCTGCGCACCCGCTACGCGCTCCACGAGGGCGAACCTGTCCAGGTCATCGACCCCGTCGGCACCGTCGCCCTGCCGGTGACCAGCCTCGACGGCGACACCGCCGAGGCGCGCGAGGCCGCGGCGCGCGCCGCGCTCGACACGGAGATGGCCACGCCCTTCGACCTGGCCGAGCAGTGGCCTGTGCGGGCCAGGGTGCTGCGCCTGGCAGAGGACGACCACGTACTGGCCGTGGTCTTCCACCACATCGCCTGCGACGCCTGGTCCACGCGCGTCTTCGGCCAAGAGCTCAGCGCCGTCTACACCGCGGCGCTGGACGGCCGCGAGCCCCAACTGCCGCCCGTGCCGCTGCAGTACGCCGACTACGCCGCCTGGGAACGCCGCGAGCTGGCCGGCGAGGGCGCCGCCCCGCACCTGGCCTACTGGCGCGAACGGCTCGCCGGCCTGGAGCCCACCGAGCTGCCCACCGACAGACCCCGCCCCGACGTGCGCGACCACGCGGGCGCCGACGTCGGCTTCGAGCTGCCCCAGCAGCTCTCGGACCGGCTGCGCGAGGTGGCCGGGCGCTACGACACGACCCCGTTCACGGTGCTGCTCACCGCGTTCCAGGCGCTCGTCTCCCGCTACACGGGGCGCACCGACGTGCCGGTCGGCACGGTGGTGTCGGGGCGGAACCGCCCCGAGTTCCAGGGCATGTTCGGCTACGGCATCAACTCGCTGGTCATGCGCGCCCGGTGGGAGGGCGCCGAGACCACGTTCGGCGAGCTGCTCACCGAGGCGCGCCAGGACGTGCTCGACGCCTTCGACCACCAGAGCGTGCCCTTCGCCCGCCTGGTCGACGAGCTCCAGCCGGAGCGGGACCAGTCGCGCACGCCGCTCTACCAGGTCGCGTTCACGATGCACGAGTGGCGGATGGACTCCTTCACGCTGCCCGGCCTGACCGTCGAGCCGTTCCATCACGAGGACGGCATCGCCAAGTGCGACCTAACCCTCCAGGTGCAGGAGCATCCCGAGGGCCCCTTCCAGGGCCGCCTGGTGTACGCCACCTCCCTCTTCGACGAGGAGACGGCACGGCGCCTCACCGGCCACTTCCGCACGCTCCTGGAGCAGGCGCTCGGCGCCCCGGACACCGCGATCGCACGCTTCGACATCCTCGGCGAGGAGGAGCGGGCACTGGTCACGGCCGGCCCGTCGGCGGGGCGCGGCGCGGGTGAACACACCGTCCTGGCCCACGAGTTGTTCGAGGCAGCGGTCGCCGATGCGCCGTCCGCGGTCGCCGTGGTCGCCGGTGGCACGGAGCTCTCGTACGCGGAGGTGAATGCCCGCGCGAACCGTCTGGCGCATCTGCTCCGGGGCGCGGGTGTGCGCCCCGAGGACATGGTGGGCGTGCATCTGGAGCGTGGGGTCGAGCTGATTCCCGCGCTGCTGGGCGTGCTGAAGTCGGGTGCGGGTTATCTGCCGCTCGATCCGGCGAATCCGGTGGAGCGGCTGGGCTATGTGCTCGGCGACGCGGGGGCGGGGGTCGTGGTGACCACGTCCGACCTGGCCCCGGGGCTGTCGGCGGTCTTCGACGGGCGGCTGATCGTGCTGGATGACGCTGCGACCGTTGGTGAGTTGGCACAGCAGTCGGCGTCCAACCCCGTGCGGGTGTCCTCGCCGGAGAACGTGATCTACACGATCTACACCTCGGGCTCGACGGGCCGCCCCAAGGGTGTCGTGCTGTCCCACACCAATGTCGTGCGGCTGTTGTCGACCGCGCGTGAGCACTTGGCGTTCGGCGCGGGCGATGTGTGGTCGATGGCGCATTCGTACGCCTTCGACGTGTCGGTCTTCGAGATGTGGGGCGCCCTGGCGCACGGTGGCCGGCTGGTCGTGGTGCCGCGCGCGGTCACGCGTTCCCCCGAGGAATTCCTCGACCTGCTCGTCCAGCAGCGGGTCACCGTGCTGAGCCAGACCCCGTCGGCCTTCGGCTCGCTGGTCGGTCTGGCCGGCGCCGGCGACACCCGCATCGATGAACTCGCCCTGCGCGCGGTCATCTTCGCCGGCGAGAAGCTGGAGATGGGCGAGCTGCGCCCGTGGACCGAGCGCGTCGGCCTGTCCGCTCCGGTGCTGGTCAACATGTACGGGATCACCGAGACGACCGTGCACACCACGTACCACGAGGTCGGCACGTACGACGCGGAGCACCCGGCGCTGAGCCGCGTCGGGCACCCGCTGTCCGACCTCGCCGTGTACCTGCTGGACGCCGAGGGGCGCCCGGTGCCGGTCGGCGTGCCGGGGGAGATGTACGTCTCAGGGCCGGGTGTCGCGCGCGGCTACCTGGGGCGCGCGGCGCTGACCGCCGAGCGGTTCGTTCCCGATCCCTTCGGCGCGCCCGGCGCCCGGATGTACCGCAGCGGTGACGTGGCCCTGCGCCGTGCCGACGGCAGTCTCGAGGTGCTGGGCCGGATCGACGACCAGGTCAAGATCCGCGGCTTCCGCATCGAGTTGGGCGAGATCAGCGCCGCGCTGATGGCCTGCGCCGGCGTACGGCAGGCGGTGACCGTCGTCCGCGAGGACACCCCGGGCGACAAGCGCCTGGTGGCCTACCTCGTGCCGGCGGAGGGCGCCGAGGTGTCCCCGGCCGATCTCCGTACGGAACTCCTCCAGACGCTCCCGGAATACATGGTCCCCGCCGCATTCGTGGAGCTGGAGACCATCCCGCTCACCACCAACGGCAAGCTCGACAAGCGCGCCCTGCCCGCGCCCGCGGGTGCCGCGCTGCGCAGCGCCGGTGCATTCACCGCGCCGCGCAACGACCTGGAGCGCCGCATCGCGGGGGTGTGGCAGTCCGTACTCGGCGTCGACCAGGTCGGCGCGCACGACAGCTTCTTCGAGCTGGGCGGCGACTCGCTGCGGGCCGTCGCGCTGGTCGGAGAGCTGCGCGAGGCCGGGTTCGAGGTGACCGTGCGGGACATCTTCGACGTCCGTACGGTGGCCAGGCTGGCCGAACTCACCGGTGAGGCGCGGGAGCAGAGCGTCACCCAGCGGCTCGTGCGGCCCTTCGAGCTGATCGCGGAGGAGGACCGTTCCCTCCTGCCCGAGGACGTGGTGGACGCCTATCCGCTCGGGCAGAACCAGCTCGGCATGGTCGTCGAGATGCTCACCGACGACACGCAGAACAACTATCACAACGTCTCCTCGTACTGGATCCGCGACGCCGCCCCCTTCTCCGCCGAGGCGTTCGCCGCCGCGGGCCGCGTGCTCGTGGGCCGGCACGAGGCGCTGCGCACCTCGCTCCACCTGTCCGGCTACTCGCGCCCGCTCCAACTGGTGCACCGGCAGGCCGAGATGGTCGCCCGCACCATCGACCTGACCGCGCTGGACAAGGACGCGGTGTGGGAGGAGGTGCGGCGCTTCGCCACCGCCGAGCGGGCGCACGCCTTCGACATGACCGTGCCGGGGCTGATGCGCTACCACGCGCACACCACCAACGGCGACGGCTGGTGGCTCTCCATCACCGAGTGCCATCCGATCATGGAGGGGTGGAGCTACCACTCCCTGATCATGGAGCTGCTCACCACGTACTTCGCGCTGCGCGACGGGAGGGAGCCGGAGTACGCGGGCACCCCCGACGTACGGTTCGCGGACGCCATCGCGGCCGAGCTGGCGGCGCTGGAGTCCGAGGAGGACCGCGCGTACTGGGACGAGACCGTCCGGGACTACGCGCCGCTGCACCTGCCCGAGGACTGGGGCGACCAGGGCGCCGGGCGCTTCGACGCGCACAAGGCCGCCTTCTCCTTCCGGCACATCGAGTCCGGGCTGCGCGCGCTGGCCGCGGCCACCGAGACCTCCCTCAAGGCCGTGATGGTGGCCGCGCACCTGAAGGTGCTGAGCCAGCTCACCGCCGAGGAGGACTTCCACACGGGCCTGGTCTGCGACATCCGCCCCGAGATGGTCGGCGCCGACCGCGTGGCGGGTATGTACCTCAACACCCTGCCGTTCCCCTTCCGCCGGGGCGCCGGCACCTGGGGCGAGCTGGTGCGCCGGGTGTTCGACGCCGAGGTGCGCATGTGGGGGCACCGCCGCTACCCGATGCCGACCGTGCAGCGGGCCTGGGGCGGCAGCGGCCGGATGATGGACGTCTACTTCAACTACCACGACTTCCGGCAGGTCGACACCGACCTGATCGACATCATGGCGGGCAACGACGACAGCCCGACCGAGTTCCCGCTGACCGTCTCCTCCCGCTCCGGCCACATCATCCTCACCGCCAACCGCCGCTGGCTCGACGACACCCACATCCACCGCCTGGTGGAGATGTACGGGGCCGTGCTGGAGGCGATGGCGGCCGAGGGTGTGGGCGGCGACGCGATCGCTTCCCGACTGCCTGCCGGTGAGCGGGAGTTGATGACGGCTGCTGCTGCGGATGCGGGGGAGCCGGTTGCTTCGCTGGCGCATGAGTTGTTCGAGGCGGCGGTTGCGGATTCTCCGGATGCGATTGCCGTGGTTGCTGGTGGTACGGAGCTTTCGTACGAGGAGGTGAATGCGTGGGCCAATCGTCTGGCGCATTTGCTGCGGGGTGCGGGTGTGGGCCCTGAGGACATGGTGGGCGTGCATTTGGAGCGTGGGGTTGAGCTGATTCCCGCGTTGCTGGGTGTGTTGAAGTCGGGTGCGGGTTATTTGCCGCTCGACCCCGCGAATCCCGTGGAGCGGCTGGGTTACGTGCTCGGCGATGCCGGTGCGCGGGTCGTGGTGACGACGTCTGAGCTGGTGGGCGAGCTGTCGACGGTGTTCGACGGGCGGCTGATCGTGCTGGACGATGCCGCGACGCAGCAGCAGTTGGCGGAGCAGCCGAGCTCGAATCCCGCACGCGTGTCGTCGCCGGAGAACGTGATCTACACGATCTACACCTCGGGCTCGACGGGCCGCCCCAAGGGTGTGGTGCTCACGCACGCCAATGTGGTGCGGCTGCTCTCGACGGCCCGCGAGCACTTGGCGTTCGGCGCGGGCGATGTGTGGTCGATGGCGCATTCGTACGCCTTCGACGTGTCCGTTTTCGAGATGTGGGGTGCCCTGGCGCACGGTGGCCGGCTGGTCGTGGTACCGCGCGCGGTGACACGTTCCCCGGAGGAGTTCCTGGACCTGCTCGTCCAGCAACAAGTCACAGTGTTGAGCCAGACCCCGTCGGCGTTCGGTTCGCTGGTCGGTCTGGCTGGTGCTGGCGATACCCGTATCGACGCCCTGTCCCTGCGCGCGGTCATCTTCGCGGGCGAGAAGCTGGAAATGGGCGAACTGCGCCCGTGGACCGAGCGGTTGGGTCTCGACGCGATCTCGCTGGTGAACATGTACGGGATCACCGAGACCACCGTGCACACCACCTACCACCGCATCGACGGCTTCGACGCGGAGCACCCGGCACTGAGCCGGGTCGGCTACCCGCTGTCCGACCTCGCGGTCTATCTGCTCGACGCGCAGGGGCAGCCCGTACCCGTCGGGATCCCGGGGGAGATGTACGTCTCAGGCCCGGGTGTCGCGCGCGGCTACCTGGGCCGCCCGGCGCTGACGGCCGAGCGCTTCGTGCCCGATCCCTTCGGCGCGCCCGGTGCGCGCATGTACCGCAGCGGTGACGTGGCCCTGCGCCGTGCCGACGGCAGCCTCGAAGTCCTGGGCCGGATCGACGACCAGGTCAAGATCCGCGGCTTCCGGATCGAGCTCGGCGAGATCAGCGCCGCGCTGATGGCCTGCGCGCACATACGCCAGGCCGTCACCGTGGTCCGTGAGGACGCACCCGGCGACAAGCGCCTGGTCGCGTACGTCGTGCCCGAGGGCGAGGTGTCCCCGGCCGATCTCCGTACCGAACTCCTCCAGACGCTTCCCGAGTACATGGTTCCGGCCGCCTTCGTGGAGCTGGAGTCGATCCCCCTCACCACCAACGGCAAGCTCGACAAGCGCGCCCTGCCGGAGCCGGCGGCGCAGCAGCTCGATCAGGGGCGCTACGTCGCCCCGCGCACTCCCGCCGAGGCGCGCATGGCCGCCGTGTGGGCGGAGGCCGTCGGCGCCGAACGCGTCGGCGTGGAGGACGACTTCTTCGCGCTCGGCGGTGACTCGCTGCGGGCCGTCACGCTGGTCGGTTCGCTGCGCGCCGCGGGCTTCGAGGTCTCCGTACGCGACGTCTTCGAGCACACCACCGTCGCGGCGCTGTGCGCGGCGGCCACGGGGCGCGAGGTTCCGCGTGCCCCGCTGGCGCCGGTCCAGCCCTTCGCGCTGATCAGCGACGAGGACCGGGCGCTGCTGCCGGACGGCCTGTCCGACGCCTACCCGCTGTCGCAGAACCAGACCGGCATGCTGGTGGAGACCCTCGCCTCCGGCGAGCGCGGCAACTACCACGACTTCATCTCGTTCCTGGTCCGCGACGACAACCCCTTCGACTTCGGCAAGCTGACCGAGGCCGTACGGATCGTCGCGGAGCAGCACGACATCCTCCGCACCTCGGCGGCGCTGACCGGGTTCAGCGTGCCGATGCAGCTCGTGCACGCCGAGGTCGACATCCCGCTGGCCTGGCGCGACATCAGCCACCTCGACGCCGACGAGCAGCAGGCCGAGCTCGTCGCCTTCGCCGCGGCCGAGCGCGCGAAGCGCTTCGACCTGAACTCCTCCGCGCCGCTGCTGCGCATCTTCTTCCACGTACAGAGCCCGACCACCTGGCGCTGCTCTTTCACCAAGAACCACGCGGTGCTTGAGGGGTGGAGCTACCACACCCTGCTCAAGGACCTGGTCGACGTGTACGGCCAGCTCTGCGCGGGCGGCGACGTGCACTACGAGGCGCCGCAGGTCCGCTTCGCCGACACCATCGCGGCCGAGCTGGAGGCGCTGGCCTCCGCCGAGCAGCGGGAGTTCTGGCAGGACATCGTGGACGGCCACGCCCGCTTCACGCTGCCCGACGGCTGGCACGGCGACCTGGACGCCCCGGCGCAGCGCGTGGGCGCCGCGTACTCGTACCGCCATCTCGAACCGAAGCTGCGCGGTCTCGCCGCCGCGGCCGGCGTGCCGATGAAGGCGGTGCTGCACGCGGCCCACCTCAAGGTGCTGAGCCAACTCAGCGGCGAGGAGCGCTTCTTCACCGGCCTGGTCGGCCACACCCGGCCCGAGGTGGACGGCGCCGACCGGCTGATGGGCATGTACATCACCACGTTGCCGCATCCGCACGCGCGGACCGCGCGCACCTGGGGCGACCTGGTGCGGGAGGTCTTCGACCGCGAGGCGGAGGCGTGGCCGTACCGCTCCTTCCCCCTCCAGGGCATCCAGAGCGAGGGCCAGCGCCTGCTGGACGTGTTCTTCATCTACCTCGACTTCCACAACATCGGCGACGACGAGGTCGTCGACGAGGGCAACGGCATCAACCGGACCGAGACCGAGTTCGGCCTCGCCGTCACCACCGTCGCCGGCCAGATCGGCCTCCGCAGCAACACCCACGTCCTCACCCAGGCCAACGTCGAGCGCCTGGTGGAGATGTACGGGGTGGTGCTGGAGGCGATGGCGGCTGAGGGTGTGGGCGGCGACGCGATCGCTTCCCGACTGCCTGCCGGTGAGCGGGAGGTGATGACGGCTGCCGCTGCGGATTCCGGTGAGCCCGTTGTTTCGCTGGCGCATGAGTTGTTCGAGGCGGCGGTTGCGGATTCGCCGTCTGCGATTGCCGTGGTTGCTGGTGGTACGGAGCTTTCGTACGCGGAGGTGAATGCGCGGGCCAATCGTCTGGCGCATCTGCTCCGGGGCGCGGGTGTGCGGCCCGAGGACATGGTCGGTCTGCACCTCGAGCGCGGGGTCGAGCTGATCCCGGCGCTGCTGGGCATTCTCAAGTCCGGTGCCGGATACCTGCCGTTGGACCCGGCCAACCCCGTGGAGCGCCTGGGCTACGTGCTCGGTGACGCGGGCGCGAAGGTCGTGGTGACGACATCTGAGCTGGTGGGCGAGCTGTCGACGGTATTCGACGGGCGGCTGATCGTGCTGGACGACCCGGCGACGGAAGGGGAGTTGGCTCAGCAGCCGGTCTCCAACCCCGTGCGGGTGTCGTCGCCGGAGAACGTGATCTACACGATCTACACGTCCGGCTCGACGGGCCGCCCCAAGGGTGTCGTGCTGTCCCACGCCAATGTGGTGCGGCTGCTCTCGACGGCCCGCGAACACCTCGAATTCGGCGCGGGCGATGTGTGGTCCATGGCGCACTCGTACGCGTTCGACGTGTCGGTCTTCGAGATGTGGGGCGCCCTGGCGCACGGCGGCCGGCTGGTCGTCGTACCGCGCGCGGTCACGCGTTCCCCCGAGGAATTCCTGGACCTTTTGACCCAGCAGCGGGTGACCGTCCTGAGCCAGACCCCTTCGGCCTTCGGTTCGCTGGTCGGTCTGGCTGGTGCTGGCGATACCCGTATCGACGCCCTGTCCCTGCGCGCGGTCATCTTCGCGGGCGAGAAGCTGGAAATGGGCGAACTGCGTCCGTGGACCGAGCGGTTGGGTCTCGACGCGATCTCCCTGGTGAACATGTACGGCATCACCGAGACCACCGTGCACACCACGTACCACGAGGTCGACACGTACGACGTGGAACACCCGGCGCTCAGCCGCGTAGGCCACCCGCTCGCGGACCTCGCCGTGTACCTGCTCGACGCGCAGGGCCACCCCGTCCCGGTCGACGTCCCCGGCGAGATGTACGTGTCCGGCCCCGGCGTGGCCCGCGGCTACCTCGGTCGCCCGGCGCTCACCGCCGAGCGCTTCGTGCCGGACCCCTTCGGCGCGCCCGGCGCCCGGATGTACCGCAGCGGTGACGTCGCCCTGCGCCGTGCCGACGGCAGTCTCGAAGTCCTGGGCCGGATCGACGACCAGGTCAAGATCCGCGGCTTCCGCATCGAGCTCGGCGAGATCAGCGCCGCGCTGATGGCCTGCGCGCACATACGCCAAGCCGTGACCCTCGTACGCGAGGACACCCCGGGCGACAAGCGCCTCGTGGCGTACGTCGTACCCGAGAGCGGTCCCGAGGGCGAGGTGTCCCCGGCCGAACTCCGTGCCGAACTCCTCCAGACGCTCCCCGAGTACATGGTCCCGGCCGCCTTCGTGGAGCTGGAGGCCATCCCCCTCACCACCAACGGCAAGCTCGACAAGCGCGCCCTGCCCGCTCCCGACGCCGGATCCCTGCGCGCGGCCGGCGCGTTCGTCGCGCCGCGCAATCCGCTGGAGCAGCAGCTCGCCGCGGTCTGGGCCGAGGTGCTGGGCCTGGAGACGCTCGGCGTGGAGGACTCGTACTTCGACCTGGGCGGCGACTCGATCCGCGCCGTCGCGCTGGTCGGCGCCGTACGCGCGGCCGGGCACGACGTCAGCGTCGCCGACGTCTTCGAGCAGCGCACCGTCGCGCGCCTCGCCGCGCTCATCGGCACCCGCGGCGCGCCCGCCGAGGCGTACCGCCCTGTGGCACCGTTCGAGCTGATCAGCGCGGCGGACCGGGCGCTGCTGCCGGACGGCCTGGACGACGCGTACCCGCTGACCCAGGTGCAGACCGGCATGCTCTACGAGCAGCAGTCCGGCGCCCGTGCGCACTACCACAGCACCGCCGGATACAAGGTGCGCGATCAGCGCCCGCTGGACGAGGCGGCGCTGCGCGCGGCACTGCGCGAGGTGGCCGCGCGCCACGAGGCGCTGCGTACCTCCTTCGACCTGTCGACAGCGTCCACCCCGCTCCAACTGGTGCACAGCCGGGTCGAGGTGCCGTTCGCGGTGCACGACCTGCGGGGGCTCGACGCCGCGGAGACGGAGCGGGCGCTGGAGCGGTACGTGGCCGAGGAGTCCTGCACGCCGCTGGACCCGGCCCGGGCGCCGCAACTGCGCATGGCGGCCCATCTCGCGGACGACGGCTGGTGGCTGAGCCTCACGCGGTCCCACATGGTGACCGAGGGCTGGAGCCAGCACTCCATGCTGATGGAGCTGATCGACTGCTATCGCGCGCTGGCCGACGGCCGGGAACCGGTGGTGCCCGAGCCCGCCGGCGTACGGTTCGCCGACACGGTCGCCGCCGAACTGGCCGCGCTGGCCGGCACGGAGGACCGCGCGTACTGGCAGCGCCTGGTCGACACCCACGCTCCGCTGACCCTCCCGGCCGACTGGGCCGGCAGCGAGGGCGCTTCCGAGGCGTACTCCGTCACCGTTCCGGTCGCCGACCTGGAAGGACGCCTGCGCGCGCTGGCCACCGAGTCCGGCGCGTCGGTCAAGAGCGTGCTGCTCGCCGCCCACCTCAAGGTGCTCGGCCAGCTCACGCACGCGGAGCGCTTCCACACCGGTCTCGTCGTCGACGTACGGCCCGAGGTGCAGGGCGCGGACCGGGTGCACGGCATGTTCCTCAACACCCTGCCGTTCCCGTACGAGCGCGGCGCCCGCACCTGGGGCGAACTGGTCCGCCAGGTCTTCGACGCCGAGGTCGGCCTCTGGCCGCACCGCAGGTTCCCGCTGCCCGAGGTGCAGCGGCTGGCCGGCGGGGCCTCTGACCGGCTGATCGACGTGATCTTCAACTACCGCGACTTCCACAACCTCGACGCCGAACAGCTCGACCTCGGCGCCGGGTTCGGCTCGGGCGGTACGGAGTTCGCGCTGACCGTCGGCACGGGCGGCAGCGGCCTCGTCCTCAAGACGCACACGGGCGTGCTCACACGCGAGGCCACGGAACGGCTGGCCGGCATGTACCGGCAGGTCCTGGAGGCCATGGCCGAAGGCGCCGACGGCGAAGCGCGTGCGGTACGGCTGCCCCACGGCGACGCGGAGCGGCTGGAGTCCTGGAGCACGGCGGCGCCCATGATCTCCGAGCGTCCGGTGCCAGCGGTGCTGGGCGAGCGGGCGGCGCGGGTGCCGGGTGCGGTGGCCGTGGAAGGGGACGGTTTCGCCGTGTCCTTCGGTGAGTTGGAGGCGCGCGCGAATCGCTGGGCCCGGCATCTGCGGGATGTGGGTGTGGGGGCCGGCTCGGTGGTGGGTGTGCTGCTGGACCGTGGTCCGGATCTGCATGCCGTGATGCTGGGTGTGTGGAAGGCGGGGGCGGCGTTTGTGCCGCTGGATCCGGCCTTCCCGGCCGCGCGGATCGGGACGATGTTGGAGGACGCCGGGGCGCGTGTGCTCGTGACCGGCTCTGAGTACGCAACTGACCTGCGTGAGGCCGCCGAGACGGTTGTGGACGTGGAGGGCGAGGCGGCCGCGATCGCTGCTTGCGACAGTGCGCCGCTGGACCTTCCCGTGGATCCGGAGAGCACCGCGTACGTGATCTTCACGTCCGGCTCGACGGGGCGGCCGAAGGGTGTGGCGGTCTCCCATCGTGGACTGGCCAACCATGTCGCCTGGGCTGCGCGGGACTTGGCGGAGGCCGGGGCTGCGCACGGCGGGTCCGGTGGCGCGGTGTTCTCCTCTGTGGCCTTCGATCTGGTGGTGCCGAATGTGTGGGCGCCGTTGGTGGCGGGGCAGCGGGTGGTGATGCTGCCGCAGGAGATGGATCTGTCCGAGTTGGGTGAGCGGCTCATCGCGGCTGGCCCGTTCGCGTTCTTGAAGCTGACGCCGGGCCATCTGGAGATCCTCTCCGAGCAGTTGACGGTGGATCAGGCACGGGATCTGGCGGGTGTGGTGGTCGTGGCCGGTGAGGCCCTGCCCGCACCGTTGGCCCAGCGCTGGACCTCCTGGCTGGGCGCGGGCCGCTTGATCAATGAGTACGGGCCCACGGAGGCATCAGTGGGCACCTGCATCCATCCGGTGCCGACCGAGGTGCGTCAGCCGGTGGTGCCCATCGGCGCCCCGCTCCCGGGCATGACCATGCGCATCCTCGACCCGCACATGGCCCAACTCCCCATCGGCGCGACCGGCGAGCTGTTCGTAGGCGGCACGGGCGTGGCACACGGATACCTCAACCGGCCCGCGTTGACTGCGGAGCGCTTCGTCCCCGACCCCTACGGCGCCCCGGGCTCCCGTCTCTATCGCACGGGTGACCTGGCCCGCTGGTTGGCGGACGGCACGGTGGAGTTCCTGGGGCGTACCGACGACCAGGTCAAGATCCGCGGCCACCGCATCGAGATCCCGGAGATCGAGTCGGTGCTCCAGCGGCACTCCGCCGTGCGGGAGGCCCGCGTCACCGTGTACGAGGACGCCGAGGGCGGCAAGCGCCTGATCGCCTACGTGGTCGCCGGGCAGCAGCAACCGCTCGACACCACGGAGCTCGAGGAGCACTGCTCCGACCAGCTCCCCCCGTACATGGTCCCGTCCGCCTTCGTGCCGCTGGACTCCCTCCCGCTGAACGCCAACGGAAAGCTGGACCGCACGGCGCTCCCCGCCCCCGACGGCGGGCAGCGCTCGGGAGCCGACGCCGGCCCCGGGTTCGTCGCGCCCGTCTCGGAAGCCGAGGCCGATGTCGTGGAGGTCTGGCAGCAGGTCCTGCGCGCCGAACGCATCGGCACCGCCGACCGCTTCTTCGACCTCGGCGGCGACTCCATCCGCGCGGTCGGCGTGGTGGGCGCACTGCGGGGCCGGGGCTACGAGGTGTCCGTGCGCGACGTGTTCGAGCAGCGCACCCCCGCCAGGCTCGCGGCCGTGATCGAGGGCCGCGCGCGTAACGGGGAGGAGCGGGCCGCGACCGCGCCGTACGCGCTGATCAGCGAGGCCGACCGCAGGGCGCTGCCCGAGGGCCTGGCGGACGCCTATCCGCTGGGGCAGGTGCAGCTCGGCATGGTCGCCGAACTGCTCAGCGGCAATGAGCGGAACAACTACCACTCGGTGATCGCCAAGCGGATCACCGACGACGGCCCCTTCGACCAGGAGGCACTGCGCGCCGCCGTGCGCACCGTGGCCGCCCGGCACGACTCGCTGCGCACCTCGGTCCGCGTCACCGGCCACTCGGTGCCGCTCCAACTGGTCCACGCGCAGGCCGAGATCCCGGTGCAGGTCATCGACCTGCGCGGAACCGGCGAGGAGGAGGGCGAGCGGGAGCTGCGCGCCCATGTGGCCGCCGAACGGGCCCGCCTGTTCGACCTGACCGAGGCTCCGCTGCTCCGCGTCTCCGTCCTGCTGGAGAGCGACGAGGCGTGGTGGCTGACCCTGACCACCTGCCACGTCATCATCGACGGCTGGAGCACCCAGAACCTCGAGATGGAACTGCTCTTCGCCTACCGGGAGTTCCGCGACGCCGGCGCCCCGGCCCCGTACCCGCCGCTGCCGGTCCGGTACGCGGACACCGTGGCCGCCGAGCTGGCGGCGCTGCGCAGCCCGGACACGCGCGGCTACTGGCAGCGTGTGGTGGACGAGTACGCGGTGCTCACCCCGCCGTCCGGCTGGGCCGGACAGGGGCGGCCCGCGCCGCTCGCCGTGGACGTGCCGGTGGCCGATCTGGCGGAGCGGCTGCGGCAGCGGGCCGCCGAGGCGGACGTGCCGTTCAAGACGCTGATGCTGGCGGTCCACCTCAAGGTGATGAGCCAGGTTACGGACGCGTCCGCCTTCCACACGGGCGTGGTCTTCCACGGGCGCCCCGAGGCCGTCGGCGCCGAGCGCGTGATCGGCATGCACCTCAACACCCTGCCGTTCCCGTACGAGAGGGGCTCGCGCACCTGGCGCGAGCTGCTCACCCGCGTACTGGCGCACGAGACCGCGGTGTGGACGCACAGGCACTTCCCGCTGCCGGCGATCCAGCGGGAACTCGGCGGCGGACAGCGGCTGGCCGAGGTGTTCTTCAACTTCGTCGACTTCTACGAGACCGACGGAGCGCTCGTCGACAAGTCCACCGGCATCAGCGAGGCCCCCAACGAGTTCGGCCTCGCCGTGCACGCGCACGGCGACCGCAAGATCGGCCTGCGCGGCAGCACCGAGCTGATCGGCCAGGAGGCGGCCGAGCGGCTGGGCGCCATGTACCGGGCGGTCCTGGAGTCGCTGGCCGAGGACGTGGACGGCGACGCGACCGCGCTGCACCCGCACGAAGCGACCGCGGCGAACCCGCGGCAGAGGGAGATATCGATGCCGACGGACCCGGCGAAGGACATCGCCGACGGCACCCTGGTCCACGAACTGTTCGAGGCGGCGGTTGCGGATGCTCCGGATGCGATTGCCGTGGTCGCCGGGGGTACGGAGCTCTCGTACGCGGAGGTGAATGCGCGGGCGAACCGCCTGGCGCATCTGCTGAGGGACGCGGGCGTGCGCCCCGAGGACATGGTCGGCCTGCACCTGGAGCGCGGGTCCGAACTGATCCCGGCCCTCCTGGGCATCCTCAAGTCCGGCGCGGGCTACCTGCCGCTGGACCCGGCGAACCCCGTGGAGCGGCTCGGCTATGTGCTCGGCGACGCCGGTGCGCGCACCGTGGTGACCAGCTCCGACCTCGTACCGGTGCTCTCCACGGTCTTCGACGGCCGCCTCGTCGTGCTGGACGACCCGGCGCTGGAAGGGGAGTTGGCGCAGCAGCCGGCCTCCGACCCCGTGCGGGTGTCCTCGCCGGAGAACGTGATCTACACGATCTACACCTCCGGCTCCACCGGCCGCCCCAAGGGCGTCGTGCTCACGCACGCCAACGTGGTGCGGCTGCTGTCCACGGCCCAGGAGCACTTCGCCTTCGACGAGGCGGACGTGTGGTCCATGGCGCACTCGTACGCGTTCGACGTGTCGGTCTTCGAGATGTGGGGCGCGCTGGCGCACGGCGGCCGGCTGGTCGTCGTACCGCGCTCTGTGACGCGCTCGCCCGAGGAGTTCCTGGACCTGCTCGTCGAGCAGGAGGTCACCGTCCTGAGCCAGACCCCTTCGGCCTTCGGCTCGCTGGTCGGTCTGGCCGGCGCGGGGGACCGCCGGGTCAAGGGCCTCTCCCTTCGTGCCGTGATCTTCGCGGGCGAGAAGCTGGAACTGGGGCAGCTCACGCCGTGGACGGACAAGCTGGGCCTCGGGCGGATCTCGCTGGTGAACATGTACGGGATCACCGAGACCACCGTGCACACCACCTACCACCGGCTCACCAAGAAGGACTTCGGCGCCGACGGCAACCCCATCGGGCGCCCGCTGTCCGACCTGACGGTGCACCTGCTCGACGCCGACGGGCGCCCCGTGCCCGACGGTGTGGCGGGGGAGATGTACGTGTCCGGGCCCGGTGTGGCCCGCGGCTATCTCGGCCGCGCGGCGCTGACCGCCGAGCGTTTCGTGCCCGATCCCTTCGGGGCGCCCGGCGCGCGCATGTACCGCAGCGGCGACCTGGCACAGCGCCGCCCGGACGGCAGCCTCGAATTCCTCGGCCGGATCGACGACCAGGTCAAGATCCGCGGCTTCCGCATCGAACTCGGCGAGATCACCGCCGCGTTGGCGGAGTGCGAGGGCGTACGCCGGGCCGTGACCGTCGTACGGGAGGACACCCCGGGCGACAAGCGGCTCGTCGGCTACCTCGTACCGGAGGACGACCGGGCGCCCGACGCCAGGACGATCAGGGAGACCCTGGCCACGACGCTGCCCGAGTACATGGTCCCGGCCGCCTTCGTGGAGCTGGAGTCGATACCGCTCACCACCAACGGCAAGCTGGACAAGCGCGCCCTGCCGGCGCCGGACGCCGGATCGCTGCGCGCCGCGGGCGAGTTCGTCGCCCCGCGTACGCCGCTGGAGGAGCAGGTCGCGGCGATCTGGCAGAGCGTCCTCGGCGTGGACCGGGTCGGCCTGCGCGACGGCTTCTTCGAGCTGGGCGGCGACTCCATCCGCAGCGTCCTCCTCGTGGGGACACTCCGCGACGCCGGGATCAGCGCCGAGGTGCGGGACCTGATGGAGCGTCCGGTGCTGGAGGACTTCTGCGCCCTGCTCGCCGGACGGGAGGGCGCCGGCGTGACACCGCCGGTCGAGCCGTTCGCGCTCCTCGGCGAAGCGGACCTGGCGCTGCTCCCGGACGGCCTGGACGACGCCTACCCGCTCACCCGCAGCCAGCTCGGCATGCAGATCGAGATGCTGGCCGCCCCCGAGAACCCGGCGTACCACCTGGTCAAGAGCATGCGCGTGCGCGACGGGCGGCCCTTCGCCGCCGCCGTCTTCCAGAAGGCGGTCGACACGCTGGTCGCCGGGCACGACGTGCTGCGCACCAGCGTGCACCTGAGCGGCTACTCGCAGGCGCTCCAGCTCGTCCACTCCGACGCGGCGCTGACCGTGGAGGTCGAGGACCTGGACGGCGCGACCGGCGAAGCGGCCGACCGCCTCGTACGGGAGCACGTGGACCGGCTGGGCCGTACCGCACTGCCGCAGGACGCCTGCCCGCTGCTGCGGCTGAGCGTGCTGCTGTGCGGCGACGGAAGCTGGCAGCTCACGGCCGCGTACGCGCACGTCATCCTGGACGGCTGGAGCCTCCAGCAGATGCTCACCGAGCTGATGGGCGTCTACCACGGCCTGCTCGACGGCGTGCTCGACGCGCAGGACGCCGGCGTACGGACGCGGACGCCGAAGGTCCGGTTCGCCGACACCGTCGCGGCCGAACTCGCCGCGCTGGAGTCGGAGGCGTCCCGGGACTACTGGCGCGGCCAGGTCGCCGGACAGGAGCGCTTCCGGCTGCCGGACGGCTGGGGCGAGGACGGGGCGGGCGACGACCGCCCCGCAGATGCGGGTGACGAGTACGCCGACGAGGCGCTGTACGTGCTGCCGGTGTCCTACGAGGACATCGGGGACGGTCTGCGCGGCCTCGCCGCCCGGGCCCACGCGCCGCTCAAGAGCGTGCTGCTGGCCGCCCATCTCGCGGTGCTCGCGCGGCTGACGCCGGAGGACGCCTTCCTCTCCGGCCTGACCCACCACGTGCGGCCCGAGGCCGCCGACGCCGACCGGGTGCACGGCATGTTCCTGAACGTGCTGCCCCTCCGCCACCGGCGGGGCGCCCGTAGCTGGCGGGAACTGGTCGCCGGCACCTTCGCGACCGAGCGGGAGATGTGGACGCACCGGCACTTCCCGATGCCCGCCATCCAGCGGGAGTTCGGCGGCGGGGAACGCCTGCTGGAGGTCTACTTCAGCTACCAGGACTTCGGCTCCGTCGAGGACCTGGAGGAGCGCGGCGGCATCACCGTCGACGCCTCGGCGGGCGCCGGGTCCAGCCACAACGAGTTCGGCTTCTCCGTGTCCTCGGCGCCTGGGCGGCTCCAGCTCCGCTGCGCCCCGGGCACCGTCAGCCGGGCGAACGGGCAGCGGCTCGCCGCCCTGTACCGGCAAGTCCTGGAGGCCATGGCGGCGGACGCCGAAGGCGACCCCCGCGACCTGGAACTCCCCTACGGAGAGCGGCAGGTGCTCGGCGACTGGGAGACCGCCTCAGAGGGCGCGGTGTCCGAGCGTCCGGTGCCGATGGTGCTGGGCGAGCGGGCGGCGCGGGTGCCGGGTGCGGTGGCTGTGGAGGGGGACGGTTTTGCCGTGTCCTTCGGTGAGTTGGAGGCGCGCGCGAATCGGGTTGCTCGGCATCTGCGGGATGTGGGTGTGGGGGTCGGCTCGGTGGTGGGTGTGCTGCTGGATCGTGGGCCGGAGCTGCATGCGGTGCTGCTGGGTGTGTGGAAGGCGGGGGCGGCGTTTGTGCCGCTGGATCCGGCCTTCCCGGCCGCGCGGATCGGGACGATGCTGAGCGATGCGGGCGCGCGTGTGCTGGTGACCGGTTCGGCGTACGCGGGGGAGCTGCGTGATGCTGCCGCTACGGTCGTGGATGTGGAGGGCGAGGCGGACGCGATCGCCGCGCAGGAGTCCGCGGGCCTCGACGTGACCGTGGATCCGGAGAGCACCGCGTACGTGATCTTCACGTCGGGGTCGACGGGGCGTCCGAAGGGTGTGGCGGTCTCCCATCGTGGACTGGCCAACCATGTCGCCTGGGCTGCGCGGGACTTGGCGGAGGCCGGGGCGCGCCGTGGTGGTTCTGGTGGCGCGGTCTTCTCCTCCGTCGCGTTCGATCTGGTGGTGCCGAATGTGTGGGCGCCGTTGGTGGCGGGGCAGCGGGTGGTGATGCTGCCGCAGGAGATGGATCTGTCGGAGCTGGGCGAACGGCTTGTCGCGGCTGGCCCGTTCGCGTTCTTGAAGCTGACGCCGGGCCATCTGGAGATCCTCTCGCAGCAGTTGACGGAGGGTCAGGCTCGCGGTCTGGCGGGTGTGGTGGTCGTGGCCGGTGAGGCTCTGCCCGCACCGTTGGCCCAGCGTTGGACCTCCTGGCTGGGCGCGGGCCGTCTGATCAATGAGTACGGGCCCACGGAGGCATCAGTGGGGACCTGTATCCATCCGGTGCCGACCGAGGTGCGTCAGCCGGTGGTGCCCATCGGTGCCCCGCTGCCGGGCATGACCATGCGCATCCTGGACGCCCACATGAGGCAGCTCCCCGTCGGTGCGACCGGCGAGTTGTTCGTGGGCGGCACGGGCGTGGCGCACGGTTACCTCAACCGGCCCGCGCTGACCGCGGAGCGCTTCGTCCCCGACCCCTACGGCGCCCCGGGCGCCCGGCTCTACCGCACGGGTGACCTGGCCCGCTGGCTGGCGGACGGCACGGTGGAGTTCCTGGGGCGTACCGACGACCAGGTCAAGATCCGCGGCCACCGCATCGAGACCGGTGAGGTGCGTACCGTCCTGACGGATCACCCCGCAGTCCGCGAGGCCGCCGTGCTCGGCAGGGAGCACGCGCCGGGCGACGTACGGCTCGTGGCCTACGTGGTGCCGGCCGACCCCGCCGCGCCCCCGGCGTCCTCCGAACTCGCCGCGCACTGCGCGGAGAAGCTGCCCGCGTACATGGTCCCATCGGACGTCACCCTGCTGGAGTCCATCCCGCTGAACGCCAACGGGAAGGTCGACCGGAGGGCGCTGCCTGAGCCTGGGCAGGACGACGTACGGGAGGAGGACTTCGCGCCGCCGGCCACCGGGACCGAGGAACGGCTCGCGCGGATCTGGTGCGAGGTGCTCGGCGTGGAGAAGGTCGGGCGCGAGGACGGCTTCTTCGCCCGGGGCGGCCACTCCATCCTGGTGATCCAGGCGGTCGCCGCTGCCCAGCGGGAGGACCTGCCGCTGACGCTCTTCATGCTCTACCAGCACGAAACGCTCTCGGCCGTGGCTGCGGCCCTCGACGCGGCGCTCGACGAGGCGATGGCCGAGGCGATGGAGGAGGGGGCGGACGAGGCGCAGGCCGAAGCCGACTCCGCGCAGGCGGGGAAGCAAGCCGAGCAGCCCGCCCCCACCTCCTGGTGGACCGAGGGCACGCTGCCGGACACGGACTTCGTGCACCGGATCCTGGACGAGCACCGCGTGCCGGGCGCGAGCGTCGCCGTGATCCACGACGGTGAGCTGGTGGCCGCCGAGGGGTACGGCACGGCGGCGGGGGAGACCCCGGTGCGCGCCGACACCCCCTTCCAGGTCGGTTCCCTCAGCAAGCACATCACCGCGCTGGGCGTGCTGCGCCTGGTGGACCGGGGCGTCCTCGTACTGGACGGTGACGTCAACGACCGGCTCACCACCTGGAAGGTGCCGACCGAGCCGGGCCAGGAGCCGGTCACCGTACGGCACTTGCTCGGCCACCGTGCCGCGTTGTCGCCCACCCCGGGCAACGGCTTCCCGGCGGACGGCGAGGGGCCCTCGCTGCTCGACCTGCTGGACGGCAGCGCCTCGCGCGAGGTGCCGCCGGTCGCCCGCGACGGCGTCCCCGGCGAACGGTTCCGCAAGGCCAACGTCAACTACTGCGTGCTCCAGCAGCTCGTGGAGGACGTGACGGGCCAGCCCTTCGCGCAGGTCATGCGGGAGCTGGTGCTCGAACCGCTCGGCATGCGGGACAGCGGCTTCGGCCAGGACTTCCCGTACGGCCCGGGCCGCACCGTGGCCGCCGGCCACGGCGCCGACGGCACCCCGTACGCGGGTGGCTGGCGCATCAGGCCGGACGCCGCGGCAGCCGGCATGTGGTCGACGGCCGTTGACCTGGCCAAGGCGGCACTGGAGGTACGCCGCTCCGCGTTGGGCCGCCCCGGCGCGCTGCTCCGGAAGGAGACCGCCGAGGCGATGCTCACGCCGTCGCCGCTCAGCCTCTACGGACTCGGTACGGCGGTCGATGTGACCGCGTCCGAGACGGAGTTCGGGCACGGCGGGACCCCGGTGGGCTACCACGGCGTCTCGGTGACGCGGCTCCGCGCGCGCACCGGCTTCGTCGTGCTGACCAACGGCGACGCGGGCGTCCAGGTGGTGAAGGCCCTCACGGCCTCGCACAGGTCCGTCTGACGCATCAGCCCCAGGCGGCCCGGCCACGTACGGCCGGGCCGCCCTTCCACGTGAGGACCGCCACCTTGACCAGCGTTGGACCAGCAGAAACACCCGAAGCCGACCCGGCACCCGCACCGCCGCCGCCCCTGCGCCGCAACCGCGCCTTCCGCAAACTGTGGGCCGGGGCGGGTGTCTCCATGCTGGGCGTGCGGTCCGCCACGGCCGCGTACCCGCTGCTGATGCTGTGGAGCACCGGGCTGCCCGCGCACGCGGGGCTCGTCGCCTTCGCCGCTCTGCTGCCGCAGCTCCTCCTCGTACTGCCCGCCGGTGCGCTCATCGACCGGTGGAACCGGCGCCGGACCATGATGGTCTGCGACCTGACCGGGCTGCTGGGCATGGCCTCGCTCGTCGTGGCGCTGGTGCTGGGCAAGCTGTGGGTCGGCCACGTGATGCTCGTCGCCTTCCTGGAGGGCGGCGCGGTCATCTTCTACCGGCTGGCCGAGCGGGCGGCCGTACGGCACGTCGTCCACCCCACCCACCTCTCCCAGGCGCTCTCGCAGAACGAGGCGCGCGGGCACACCGCCGGGCTGCTCGGCCACCCCATGGGCGCGGGACTGTTCTCGCTCGCGCGATGGGCGCCGTTCCTGGCCGCCACGGTCACCCATGTCACGGGCCTGTGCACCATGCTGACGCTGCGTCAGAGCTTCGAGGGCGCGCGGAAGGGCACGCCCAGGGCGCTGCGCAAGGAGATAGGCGCCGGGCTGCGCTGGATGTGGCGGCAACGGTTCCTGCGCGCGGCCCTGTTGGTCATCAGCGGGAGCAACATCGCCTTCCAGGTGATGGCCCTCGCGATGGTGGTGATCGTGAAGGAGGGCGGCCACCCGGCGTACATGGTGGGCGCCGTGGGCCTGTTGGGCGGCGTGGGCGGCATCATCGGGGCGCTCACGGCGTCCTGGTTCATGCGGCGGCTGCGGATCCAGCACATCCTGTTCCTGGCGCTGGGCCTGTGGACGGCGCTGATGGGCTCCCTCGCGGTGCTCGGCCACCCCGTCGCGCTCGGGCTGGTGAGCGGCGGCGCGAGCTGGGCCGGCGCACTGCTCAACGTCGCGGCGGGCGTCTACCAAGTCACCGTGACGCCCGATGAGTTGCAGGGCCGCGTGAGCAGCGTCATGGGCCTGGTCAGCTCGGGTCTCAACTCCCTCGGCGCGCTGGTCGGCGGCGTGGTGCTGGGCTTCTTCGGCGGGGTCGGGACCATGACGGGCGTCGCGGCCGGCATGGCGGTGCTGACGCTGCTCGCGCTCGCTTCGCCCACCATCCGCAGGGCGGACGGGATTTCGGAGGCGGGCAGCGGGTCTGAGGCGGGCGGCGAGTCCGGTGCGGGCTGCGGCTCCGAGGACGGTGAAACCGGAGGCGGTGTCTCCGATGTCCGGCCTGTCAAAAATCTTTGACACGTCCCTCTTTGTGTGTCAGAGTTTCCTGACACGTGAAAGGGGGAGCTGTGTCAGGCGACCCGACTCCCTCCGGTGACGAGTTCCTGCAAGTCATGTCGGCACTGGGGAATCCGCACCGGATGCGGATCATCGCGGCGCTGGCTCACGGGCGTAACTACGTCAGTCAGCTGGCCCGGGAAATCGGCATGAGCCGCACGCTGCTGCACATGCATCTCAAGCGCCTGGAGGCATCGGGCCTGATCGTCGGCACGTTGGAAGTGTCGGAGGGGGGAAAGGCCATGCGGTACTTCGAAGTCGAGCCGTTCGCATACGTGTTGACGCCGGAGCGCGTGGCCGAGGCGGCGCTGACGCTCACCGACGAGGGCGCGCAGCCGGCACAGGTCGACGACGGCGAGAAGCCGGCGCTGACCGAGGGAGTACAAGAGCAGATCGTGAAGGATCGGGACGGAGCCCTCCCCGAGGGCGTCCGAAGGGGGAAGGGGTCGTGACGCTCGCCATGGATGACACCGCGCTCGTCGGGATGATCGGCGCCGGGGGACTGTTCGTGCTGCTGACGGTGCTCGTCTGGCAGATCGCCGCGACCTGGCGTGCCCGCATGATCGCCGCTCGTGAAGAGCAGTACAAGGAACTGGCGCAGAAGTACGCGCAGTTGCTCGAGGACAACGTCGAGATCCAGCGGCGCATGAACGAGGAGCTGAGCGCGGCGCAGAAGTCGGTGTCCTCGATGGAGCGCATGATGCGCGAGATCGAGTGATCGGGCGCCACGGGCGCCACCCCGCGAGCGGCCGGGCCGAGCAGGCCCCGGGCCCCGCGTGACGATCCACCACTGAACGACCGCGGTACGCGCATCATGCGCGCCGCGATCCCGCACCACCGCACTACGCGCACAACCCGCACCACCGCACCATCAGCACTGCGCGCACCACCGCGCCCCGGGCGGCAACCCGCGGCGCGGCGCGCGAGAAGCACGTGCCCCTCGGGGCTGAACCACCGCCCGTACCCGGCGAGGTCTCGCACACCTCGTGAGCCGGGGAAGACGGGCGTTCTCATCCGGAGTGAGCCACGTGGCGCCGAGCGGTGAACCGGCCCGGAGGCTCCCCGAAACGCACTTCCAAGGCAGGGGAACCCTATGTCGAACACGCCACCGTCGGGAACTGCCCGAACGGGCACGTCTCCGTCCGGAGCGCCGCCCGAGGAGGGCAGGAGCGAACGGCACCCGCTCACCGAGCGGGTGGCCGGCTGGTCGGCCCGGCACGCGAAGAAGACCATTCTCGGCTGGTTCCTGCTGGTCGTCGTGTGCGTGGTGGCCGGCGGCGCGGCCGGGAGCGGCGCCAAGACCTCCGACGCGGGCGAGTCGGGGCGCGGCCAGCGCATCATGCGGGAGCAGGACAAGAAGGACGTCAACTTCCGCGAGAACATCCTCATCGAGGACAAGCACCGCGCCCAGCCCTTACAGGGCAACGCGAAGCTCGAAGCCGTGGCGAAGGACGTGGCCGCCCAACTGCGCGCCGACAGCGGCGTGGTGAAGGACGTGGCCGCCCCCGGCGACAGCCCCGAGGCGGCGAAGCAGCTCATCTCCAAGGACGGCAAGAGCGGGCTGGTCACCGCCGTCATACCGGGCCCCGCGGGCCCCGACGCCGACAAGCGGCTCTTCGCCCTCGAGGACAAGGTCGAGGAGCTGCAGAAGCAACACCCCGACGCCCGTGTGGCGATGGCAGGTGAGCTCTCCCTCGACGTCGCCATCAGCGACGCGGCCGACAAGGACCTGGGCCAGGCGGAGATGCTCTCGCTGCCGGTGACCCTGGTCATCCTGCTCGTCGTCTTCGGCGCCCTGGTCGCCGCCTCCGTACCGGTCCTGCTCGCGGTGAGCGCGGTGGCCGCGGCCCTCGGCGTGGTCTCCGTGATCGGCACCGTCATCCCCGCCAACAGCACCGTCTCCTCGGTGGTGCTGCTCATCGGCATGGCCGTCGGCGTGGACTACTCGCTCTTCTACCTGCGGCGCGAGCGCGAGGAGCGGGCCGCAGGCAAGCTCCCCAAGGAGGCACTGCGCATCAGCGCCCGCACCTCGGGCCACGCGGTGATCGTCTCCGGCCTGACCGTGATGCTGTCCATGTGCGGGCTGCTCATCGTCGGCGTGGACGTCTTCAACGGCATGGCCATGGGCACCATCGTGGTCGTCGGCCTGGCCGTGCTCGGCTCGGTGACCGTACTGCCCGCGATGCTCGCCCTGCTGGGCCGCAGGGTCGACGCGCTGCGCCTGCCCTTCCTCGGCCGGCGCCGCACCCAGGCCACCGAGTCCCGGAGCTGGGCCGCGACGGCACGCGCCGTGGTGCGCAGGCCGCTGCTGCTGGGCGGCGTCGCCCTGCTGGCGCTCGGCGCCCTGTCGGTGCCCGCGCTGCACCTCAAGCTCAGCGAGCCGGGGTCGCTCAACTCCCTGCCGCGCAGCATCGACACGGTGGACGCCGGCATCCGGCTCCAGCAGGCGTTCCCCGGCGGCGCCTCCCCGGCGCAGGTCGTCGTGTGGGGCGAGGGCGCCACGACCGGCGAGGCCGACAAGGTCGTCGAGGTGCTGCGTCAGAAGGCGGCCGAGAGCGACCTGCTGGGCGAGCCCATCACCGCGCAGAAGGTCGACAAGGTGCTGAGCATCAGCGTTCCGCTGGCCGGCAAGGGCACCGACGCGAAGTCCACGCAGGCGCTCCACTCCCTGCGCCGCGACGTGCTCCCGCAGGCCTTCGAGGGCACCGAGGGGCTGCACTACGCCACGACCGGCGAGGTCGCGGGCAAGCAGGACCTCGCTGACGTGCTGGAGCAGCGGCAGCTCTGGGTGATCGGCTTCGTGCTGCTGCTGGCGCTGGTGACCCTGATCCTCGCCTTCCGCGCGCCGCTGGTCGCCGTGGTCTCGGTGATCCTCAACCTGCTGTCCATCGGCGCCGCCTACGGCGTGGTGGTGCTCGGCTTCCAGGACGGCCACCTCGCGGGGCTGCTCAACTTCCAGTCCAGCGGGGGCGTGGTCAACTGGCTGCCGCTGTTCATGTTCGCCATCCTCTTCGGCCTGAGCATGGACTACCACGTCTTCATCCTCAGCCGGATCCGCGAGCGCTGGCGCAACGGCGAGGACGCCAGGACGGCGGTGGTACGCGGCGTCGCGGGCAGCGCCGGCGTCATCACCAGCGCCGCAGCCGTGATGATCGCTGTGTTCGCGCTGTTCGCCACGCTCAGCGCGGTCGAGTTCAAGATGCTCGGCGTCGGCATGGCCGCGGCCATCCTGATCGACGCCACCCTCGTACGCGGCGTGCTCCTCCCGGCGGCGCTGACGCTGCTGGGCGAGCGGGCCTGGGGCAAGCGCCCCGCGGCCGCCGCGCCCTCCCCGGACGCCTCGTCCGGGGCGCCGTCCCCCTCCGGCGCCGAGTCCGGCGATTCCCTCACTCTCACCAGGAAGCACTGACCATGAATGCGGACCACCGGAAGACCGTTCCCCCCACCCGGAAGCCGGCCACGGGGAAGCTGGCGCGGTGCGCGGTCGCTGCCGCTGCCGCCGCCCTCGTCCTGAGCGCCTGCGAGGCGCCGGCCAGCGACGACAAGAAGACCAGCGAGCGCAGCTACGACATCAAGGAGAAGGCCACCGCGCTGCACATGAGGACCGCGGGCGGCGACATCAGGGTCACCGCCTCGGGCGACGACACCGTCCGGGTCAAGGAGAAGATCCGCTACTCCGACGACAAGCCGCAGTCCTCGCACTCCACCAGCGGCGGCGTCGTCAGCATCAGCGACAAGGGCTGCGGCAAGGGCAACTGCGCGATCGACTACGAGATCGCCGTACCCGCCTCGCTGAAGCTCCAACTGGACACGGACGGCGGGGACGTCGAGGTGCGCGGCGCCTCGGGCGACGTCGCCGTGGCCACCGAGGGCGGCTCGGTGAAGCTCAAGGACCTGCGCAGCAAGCAGACCGAGGCCACCACGAAGGGCGGCGACGTCGAGCTGGCGTTCCGCGACGCACCCGACAGCGTGCGCGCCACCACCGAGGGAGGCGACGCGGACATCACAGTGCCCAAGGGCGCCTACGCGGTCGACGGCGGCACCGAGGGCGGCGAGGAGAAGGTGGAGGTCGAGAAGGACGCCAAGTCCTCCCACTCCATCGAGGCCCGCACCGAGGGCGGCGACGTGACGGTGAGCGCCGCCTGACGCCGAGCCGCTGAGCACCGCACACAAGGCCCGCCGCGCAACCGCGCGGCGGGCCTTGCGCGTTCGAGCTTCGTTCCGGCTTCGTTCGGGCTTCCGCCGGGAGGGGCGCCGGGGCGTACGTACGACGTCCGTGCTCGCCGCCGGTGGCCGTGCCCCGGTCCCGTGTCCGACTCATGCGGGGAATGGGGGAGATGTGGAGAAAGTATAGGCGGGTGCGGCACGGTGCGGTCGGACGGAATTGCCGTCCGACCGTCCAACGCCGGGTCGCAAGCAGGGAGTCGCCGCGCCCATGTCTACCGTCAAAGCCCTCGCACCGAGTGAGTGGCTGCGGGTCTACAGCCCGCGTCCCGCCGCGCACGCGCGGCTGATCTGCTTCCCCCACGCGGGCGGAAGCGCCACCGCCTTCCGCGACGTCGCGCAGAGCGCTCCGGAGGCGCTGGAGGTCACGGCGGTGCAGTACCCGGGGCGGCAGGACCGCTTCGGGGAGCCGGTGCCGGCCTCACTGGACGAGCTGGCCGACCGGATCACCGAGGTCGTGGCCGGCGGACTCGACCGCCCCACGGCCCTGTTCGGGCACAGCATGGGCGCCACCGTCGCCTTCGAGGTCGCCCGGCGGCTGCGCGCCACCCACCCCGGCGCCCCGGTGCGGCTGTTCGCCTCGGCGCGCAGGGCACCGCACGCGCCGGTGAGCGCCGCGGTGACCTTCGCGACCGACGAGGACGCGCTCGCCTACGTGCGCTCGCTCGGCGGCCAGGGCAGCACGATGCTGGACGACCCCGACCTGCGCGCCATGGCGGTGCACATCCTGCGCGCCGACTTCCGCATGCTCGCGGACTACCGCTGCGCCGCCGACGCCCCGCTGACCTGCCCCGTCACCGTGGTGTGCGGGGCGGACGACGCGGCCTGCACCCCGCGTGAGGCCCGCGAGTGGGCACGGCACACGGTGGGCGGGCTGAGCGTGGAGACACTGCCGGGCGGCCACTTCTATCTGGAGACGGCGGCCGAGGAGCTCACGGCGCTGCTGACGCGCTATCTGACGGCTGATCTGCCCGGCCTCGCCGCCGGGGCGCAGCGCCCGGAATGAGCGGCGCGTTGCCGACCGTCCACGAAACCTGGCACGAGCACGGGGGTAAGCACATGTCCGAAGCGGCGAGCGAGCGCTGGCTGCCACTGTCCGGCGCGCAGCGGGGCATCTGGTTCGCGCACGGCCTGGAGAGCACGGGTCACGCGTTCAACATCTCCGAGTACCTGGAGATATCGGGGCCCCTCGACCTGGAGGTCTTCCGCCAGGCGTGGCGCAACCTGATCGAGCAGGCCGACGCCCTGCGGGTGCTGCGCATCGAGGAGCGGCCCGACGGCACGGTCCGGCAGCTCCTGGGCGACCGCGCCGAGAGCGAGCTGCGCTGCGTGGACCTGCGCGGGCATGCGGACCCCGAGGCGGAGGCGCGCGCCCTGATGGGGCGCGACCTGACCCGGCCCATCGACCTGGCAGCGGGCGGCGGGCTGACCACGTGGGTGCTCTACCGCGTGGGCGCCGAGCGGTACTTCTACTACCAGCGCGTCCACCACATCCTCGTCGACGGCTACGGCGGCTCGCTGGTCAGCCGCAAGATCGCCGCCGAGTACACGGCGCTGCTCGACCCCGCGGCCGAGCGGCCCGAGTCGTTCGTCGCGCTGGAGCGCCTGGTGGAGGAGGACGCCGAATACCGGGCCGGCGAGAAGGCGGCGGCCGACCGGGCGTACTGGGCCGAGCGCTTGGCCGACGCTCCCGAGCCGGTGCTGATGCACCACAGGACCGCCACCCACGGTCCGGGCCCCGCCGACCCCGGCGCCTCCGTCGTGCGCCTGGCGAGCGAGTGGCCGGTGGAGTTCACCGGTGAGCTCGCGGAGGTCGCGCGCGCGTGCCGCACCCGGTGGCCGCTCCTGCTGATCGCCGTGACCGCCGCCTTCCTGCACCGCGAGACGGGCGCCCGCGAGGTCGTGCTCGGCCTGCCGGTCACCGCCCGCACCAGCGCCGAACTGCGCAGCACGCCCATGATGTTCGCCAACGTCGTGTCGCTGCGCATCGAGGTGGCGCCCGGTGACAGCCTGCGCGACCTCGTACCGAAGGTGGCCAAGGAGGCGCGGCTCGCGCTGCGGCACCAGCGCTGCCGGCACGAGGACGTGCAGCGCGACCTGGGCCGCGGCGGGCAGGACGGCGGCGTGGTGCGCCCGGTCGTGAACATCATGGACTTCGATTACCAGCTGCGCTTCGGCGGCAGCAGGGCCGTCGCGCACAACCTCTCGCTCGGCCTGATCGAGGACCTGTCCTTCGCGGTCTACGACCGCAACGACGGCAGCGGCCTGCGCTTCGACCTCGACGGCAACCCCGCGCACTACACCCGCGCCGACCTGGGCCGCTACCAGGAGCGCTTCACCCGCTTCCTGCGCGCGGCCGTCGCCGGGCCCGACCGCCCGCTGCGCGAGTTCGCGCTGCCCTCGCCCGAGGAGCTGCACCGCGTCCTGGTCGAGTGGAACCGCACGCAGTACCCGGCCGACACCCTCGCCGCCCGCTTCGAGGCGCAGGCTGCGGCCACCCCGGACGCCGTCGCCGTCGTCGAGGGCGAACGCGAGCTGACCTACCGTCAGCTCAACGCCGGGGCCAACCGCCTCGCGCACCGCCTCGCACGCCGCATGGAAGCGGCCGGCGTGACCGGCGAGAGCGCGGTCGGCGTCCTGCTGGAGCGCTCCAGCGCCGTGCTGGTGGCCACCCTCGCCATCCTCAAGGCCGGCGGACACTACGTACCCCTGCACGCGGGCTATCCGGCGGAGCGCATGAAGTGGGTGCTCGGCGACGCCGGAGCCGCCCTCCTGATCACCGACCGCCCGGACGACGAGCTGCACTTCCTCGACCCCGAGGACGTCGTACGGGTCCCCGCACCCGGCGAGGAGAGCGACCCCGGAAACCTCCGACGGGAGGTGTACGGAGAGCAGTTGGCGTACGTCATCTACACCTCGGGATCCACCGGCACCCCCAAGGGCGTGGCCGTGGCACAGCGCGACGTGGTCGCCTTCGCCGCCGACCGGCGCTGGCGCGACGGCGCGCACGAGCGGCTGCTCATGCACTCCCCGCACGCCTTCGACGCCTCCGTCTACGAGATGTGGGTGCCGCTGCTCAACGGCGGCCGGGTGGTCGTCGCCCCGCCGTCGGCGCTCGACGCGGCGTCCCTGCGCGACCTGGTCCGCCGCCACGGGGTGACCAGCACCTTCCTGACCGCGGCCCTGTTCAACCTGATCGCCGCCGAGGACCCGGCCGCCTACCGCGGCATGCGGGCCGTCATCGCCGGCGGCGAGGCGCTCTCCCCGGCCGTGCTGCGCCGGGTGCGCGCCGCCTGCCCGCGGCTGACGCTGCTCAACGGCTACGGGCCCACCGAGACGACCACCTTCGCCGCGCTGTTCTCCTTCGAGGAACAGATCGACGACCTGCCGCCCATCGGCTCCCCGATGGACAACTCGCGGGTGTACGTGCTCGACGACCAGCTCCAGCCGGTCCCCGCGGGCACCGAGGGCGAGCTGTACGTCGCGGGTGACGGGCTCGCACGGGGCTATGCGGGCCGCGGCGGGCTGACCGCCGAGCGCTTCGTGCCCTGCCCCTTCTGGCCGGGGCGGCGCATGTACCGCACCGGCGACACGGCGCGCTGGCGTGCCGACGGCGTGCTGGAGTACCTGGGGCGCGCCGACGACCAGGTGAAGGTACGCGGCTTCCGCATCGAGCCCGGCGAGGTGGAGTCGGCGCTGACCGGCTGCGCCGGGGTCTCGCAGGCCGTCGTCGTGGCCCGCGAGGACCGTCCCGGCGTCAAGCGCCTGGTGGGCTATGTGGTCCCGGAGGCGGGCGCGTCCCTGGACATGGCCGCCGTACGCGAAGAACTCGCCGCCGCCGTGCCGGAGTTCATGGTCCCGGCCGTCCTCGTGCCGCTGGAGGCGGTGCCGCTGACGCCGAACGGCAAGGTGGACCGCGCGGCCCTGCCCGAGCCCGACGTGGCGGCCGGCGAGGGGCGCGAGGCGGCGACCGCCGTGGAGGAGGTCTTCGTCTCCGCCATCGCGCGGGTGCTCGGCCTGGAGCACGTCAGCGCCGACGAGAGCTTCTTCGACCTGGGCGGCGACAGCATCCTGGCGCTGCGCGTGGTCGCCCTGGCCCGCGACGAGGGCTGGGCGATCGGCGCGCGGGACGTGTTCCGGCAGCGCACCGCCGAGGGCCTGGCCCGGGTGGCGCGCCCGCTGGACGGCAAGGACGCCGCCGAGGACCGCACCGAGGCGCTGGGCGTCGCCCCGCTCACCCCGGTCGCCCTCGGACTGGCCGAACGCGCGCGGGAGTTCGGCGCCTTCCACCAGACGGTGCTGGTCGAACTCCCCGTACACCTCGACGACGAGGCACTGCGCACCGCGCTCCAGGCCGTACTCGACCAGCACGACCTCCTCAGGGCCCGCCTCGCGCGGGACGAAGAGGGCACCCCGTGGTTCGACACCCCGCCGCCCGGCGCCGTCGACGCCGGCCCGCTGCTGCGCGACGTCGACCTGGGCGGACTGCTCCAGCCGGAGTGGCCCGTCGCGCTGGCCGAGGCCGGCACGGCGGCCGCCGGCAGGCTCGACCCGGAGCGCGGCATCAACGTGCAGGCCGTACGCGTCACCGGCCGGCACCGGCAGCCCGACCAACTCCTGCTGTGCATCCACCACCTGGTGGTCGACGGAGTGTCGTGGCGGGTGCTGCTGCCCGAGCTGTCGGCCGCCGCGCACGCAGCGGTCGAGGGACGCAGGCCCCACCTCGCCCCCGTACCCGTCTCGTACCGCACCTGGGCCAAGGCCGAGGCCGAGCGGGCCGCCTCCGGCGCCTACCGGCACGAGCTGGAGCACTGGACCCGCATCCTGGACGTGGCCGAACCCCTGCTGGGCGGGCGCCCGTTGGACCCCGCGCGCGACCTGTACAGCACGGCCAGGCACACCCGCGTGGCGGTGCCGGGGCAGCTCACCGAGGCGCTGCTGCGCCTGTCGGCCGCCTTCCACGCCGGGGTGGACGACCTGATGCTGACCGCACTGGCCCGCGCCGTCGCCACCTGGCGTACGCGGCACGGGCAGCAGGACGCGCCGGTGCTGGTCGACCTGGAGGGACACGGCCGCGACACCGCCACGGACCTCGACCTCTCGCGCACCGTGGGGTGGTTCACCAGCATCCACCCCGTACGGCTGACGGGGACCGGCGAAAGCGTGTCCTCCGCCGTCAAGCAGGTCAAGGAGGAGCTGCGGGAGGCGCCGCACGACGGCACCGGCTTCGGCATGCTGCGCCGCTACGACCCGGTGGGCCGGGACCGGCTGACCGGGGCGCCGCGCCCGCAGGTGCTGTTCAACTACCTGGGCCGGGTCACCGGCGGCGTGGGCGAGGGCTGGCTGCAGGTGCGCGCCACCGACGTGCTGCCGCACGGCGCCGACCCGCGGATGCCGCTCACGCACGCGCTGGAGATCAACGCCGAGCAGCGGCGCACCGCGGCAGGCCCCGAACTCCAGGCGCTGTGGACCACCCCCGAGGGCGTGTTCACCGAGGACGAGGTCGAGGAGCTCAAGCAGCTCTGGCTGCGTGAACTGGAGCAGGTCGCCGACCTGGACCGGCGGCCGGACGCCGGCGGGCGCACCCCGTCCGACCTGCCCCTGGTCGCCCTCGGGCAGGCGGAGATCGAGCGCCTGGAGGCCCGGGTGCCCGGCTTGCAGGACATCCTCCCGGTCACCGCGCTCCAGGAGGGCTTCCTCTTCCACGCGCTGGAAGCGGGGGAGGACGGGGTGGACGTCTACACCTGCCAGGTCCGCATGGACTTCGCAGGACCGCTGGACGTCGCGGCCCTGCGCACCGCGGGCGAGCACCTCCTCGCCCGCCACACCGGACTGCGTACGGGATTCCACACCGACTCGGGACGCGCTGTGCAAGTGGTGCACGGCGCGGTCGAGTTGCCGTTCTCGCTGGTCGACGTCTCGGACCTGGAAGGGGAGCGGGCCGAGGAGCAGGCCGAGCGCACCGCCCAGCAGGAGCGGGTACGACGCTTCGACCTGAGCAGCCCGCCGCTGCTGCGCATGACCCTGGTGCGCTTCGGGCCCGACCGCCACCGGCTGCTGCTGACGGCGCATCACATCGTGTGGGACGGCTGGTCCACGCCGATCGTGGTCGGCGAGCTGTTCACGCTCTGGTCGGACGCCAGCGGGAGCCAGCTGCCCCGCCCCGTACCGCACAGGAACCACCTGGAGTGGCTGGCGGAGTACGACGTGAGCGCGGCCGAGGCGGCCTGGGGCCGCGAACTGCGCGGCCTGGAGGGGCCCCTGCTCATCGCCCCCGAGGCGCGGAACCTGCCCGCGGTGCTGCACGTCCGCATCCCGGGCGAGCTCCAGGCGTCGGAGATGCGCGCGCTGAACGAGCGCATACGCCCGCACGGCATCACCTTCAACACGGCGCTGGCGTTCGTGTGGGGCCTGGTGCTCAGCCGCGCGACGGGGCGCGAGGACATCGTGTTCGGCACCAGCGTCTCCGGGCGCCCGGCCGAACTGCCCAGCATGGAGCGCATGGTGGGGCTGTTCACCAACACGGTGCCGGTCCGCGTGCGCCTCGGGGCCGGGGACTCGCTGCTGGACACCCTGCGCGCCCTCCAGAGCGCCCAGTCGGAACTGCTGGACCATCAGCACCTGGGCCTGGGCCGCATCCAGCGGCTGGCCGGCACAGACCAGCTCTTCGACACCACCACGATGCTGGTGAACTACCCGCTCGACCTGGAGGCGCTCTCCGGCGGCCTGGCGGAGACCCGCCTCACGGGAATCGACGTGCTCGACGCGACGCACTATCCGCTGCGCCTGGTGGCGGTGCCGCAGACCGACGGGTCGCTGGAACTCCGGCTCGGATACCGCCCCGACGTCCTCGGCCGCGAAGAGGCGCAGAAGTACCTCGACCGCAGCCTCACCGTCCTGCGCGCCCTCACCGGCGATCTCGAAGTGCCGGTGCACAGCATCGATTTGATGGAGCAGGAGGAGAAGGCGACTCTGCTCAGCCAGTGGGGCGGATACTGACGCTGCGTACGCGGTTGATTCCGGAATGCACCCGGGGTGGAGCGATTCCGCTCCACCCCGCACGGAAAGATCATAGAAAACTCGGTTCTGTGAAGTTTGCATGAGTTTTCTGCTAGGGTGACCGGCGCATCGGGTGTACCGGTGCGCTGAGAAATCTTTCCGCGGCAGCGACCGCGCCCCACGGGGATCGAGGGCGGGTGCGCAGGGTCCGCGGCAGCACAAAAGTTCATAACTAGGGGGCGAACCATGTCATGTGCACTGATTCCTCTGAGGTCGACGCGACCACTCTTCCGCTGTTCCGCGTCCACCTGAATGCGGCCGCACCGTTCCGTTTTCCGGCCCCGTCTTCCTCAGTTTCCCGTTCCCGCCGGGCATTCGACTTTCACCGTCGTCCGGCTCCAGTGCTTGGTACGCCAGAACCTTCCGTCATGAATATTGAAACAGCTGCCATAGAATTCCGTCTTCTCGGACCCGTGACGGCGCAGCGACGGGAATCGGAAGTCCCGCTTTCCGGTTCGAAGATCCGCACCGTGCTGGCCCAGCTCCTGCTCGCGCGCGGCCGGGTGGTCTCCGACTCCCGCCTCAGCGAGATGCTGTGGGGCCACACCCCGCCGTCCACCCTCAACTCCCAGATCTACACGTACGTATCCCGGCTCAGGAAACACCTGGGCCCCGAGGTGGACATCGCCCGCCAAGGCCCCGGGTACGTGCTCGACGCGCCCTCCAGCCGCGTCGACGTCTTCGAATTCGAGCGCCTCACCGCGCTCGGCCAGCGGGCCCTGGGCCAGTGCGACTACGCCTCGGCCAGCCGCTATCTCGGCGAGGGCATCGCGCTGTGGCAGGGCGAGCCGCTGGAGTACGCCACCGAGCACCTCCAGGACGTCGAGGTGCCGCGCCTGGAGGCCGCCCGCCTCACGGCGCTGGAGCACCGCATCGAGGCCGACCTCGCGCTCGGCCGCCACCACCAGATCTGCGCCGAACTCGTCGGCCTGGTCGCCCGCTTCCCGCTGCACGAGAGGCTGCGCGCGCAGCTCATCACCACGCTGTACCGGTGCGGCCGGCAGTCGGAGGCGGTGCGGGCCTACCACGACGGCCGCACCGCGCTCGCCGAGCAGATGGGCGTCGACCCGGGACCCGAACTCCGCGCAGCGTACGAGGCGATGCTGCGCGGCGAGATGGGCGAGGAGGCCGGTGCCAGGGAGCCCGCCATGGCTCCCAACACCCTCCCGCCGGACACCGTCCCCTTCACCGGCCGCACCCGCGAACTCACCGCCCTGACGGCCATGCTGCTTCCGCGGCGCGCGCGGGACGAGCGAGGCGAGCAGGACGGACGGGGCGAGCGGGACGGACGGGGCGACGCGGCCTGGGAGGACGCCCCGGAGCACGCTTCGGAGTCCGCGTCGGGGCCCGCCTTCGCGCAGCCCGCCCGCGCCCTGGTCACCGGCATGACAGGGAGCGGCAAGTCCTGCCTTGCCGTCCACGCCGCGCACATCGTCGCGCCGCACTATGCGGACGGCCAGTTGCACGCCGACCTGACGCACCCCGACGGGCGCGCCAAGACCCCCAGCGAGGTCCTGGTCCGACTGCTGCGCACCCTGGGTGAGCCCAGAGTCTCCACGGACCACGCCGGATTCTCCGCGCTGGCCGAGGACACGGAGGAGCTGGTGCGCCTGTACCGCACCCGTACGGCCGGCAAGCGCCTGTTCCTCCTGCTGGACAACGCCGTCGGCGACGCGCAGCTCGGCCCGCTGCTGCCCAGCGGCCGCGGCTCGGCCGTCCTGATCACCAGCCGTACGCGGCTCACCTCCGTCACCCTCGCGCACACCCTCGTGCTGGAGCCGATGTCCGAGGAGGAGTCCCTCCGGTTACTCGAGGCCACAGCGGGCCCTCAGCGGGTGCGCGCCGAGCACGAGATGGCCAGGACCGTGGTGCGCCAGTGCGCCGGACTGCCGCTGGCCCTGCGGATCGCCGGCGCCCGGCTGGCCTCGCGCCCGCACTGGCCCGTCGCCGAGCTCGCCCACCGCCTCGCCGACCCCGGCCGCCGCCTGGAGGAGCTGCGCCTCGGCGACCTGGACGTGATCGAAGCGCTGAACGCCGCGCTGGCGCACCTCCCGCTCCGTACCCGCAAGGTCTTCCCCTGGTTATCCATGCTGGGCGGCGACCCCTTCACCGCGTCGGCGGCCGGCGCGGCGCTGGGCCTTCCCGAGCTCCAGGCGGAACGGGCGCTGGAGGATCTGGTCGACGCCTCCTTCATGACCACGACACCCACACTCTGCGGCACGCCGAAGTACCAGTTCCCGCCGCTGATCCTCCTGTTCGCCGAGGCACTGCCGAACGGGGGCAAGCAGCTCCAGGCGGCGTGAGAGGGCGTCACGGCTCTGGGTCGCTCCACCACCGGTTCCAGCGAGGCCTGCATGCTCGCCGGGCCCGCCCTCAAGCGCCGCTGGGAGCAGCGGCGCGGGTCGGCGGGCCGGGGTGTCGGGCGCGCTCATCGCGCCGTTCGTCGACCCCGACCTGCCTCGCGCCGTACGGCCCGGCGCGGGGAGCGCTTCCACCGGTACACGGAGCACCCCCTCGACGCCGGCGTCGGCGACTTCCGCGACCGCGGGGGCTGCTCGCCCGGGCCGTGCCGGCCTGGCGGGCAACTGGCGTGCGGGCGGGCGGGTTTGGGGATTACTCGACCGAGGAATGAATTACTCATGCGAGTAACAGGGGGAGCGAACACGGCCGGCGGGGCCTCCGGCGGAACTCCAGGAGGGGCCTCCGGTGGCGGCCCGCGCCGGTCGCTCGCCGCCAGTGCGCGGCGGGCGCAGATCGTGGAGGCGGCCATCGAGACCCTGGCCGAGAGCGGCCACGGGCAGACGACGTTCGCGCGGATCAGGAAGCGGGCGGAGATCTCCAGCACCCGGCTGATCTCCTACCACTTCGGCACCAAGGGGGAGTTGATGGACGCCGTAATGGAAGAGGTGGGGCTGCGCGCGTACCGCGCGATCTCGCAGCGCGTCGCGGGCGAGACGTCGTCGCTCGGGGCGCTCACGGCCCGGCTCGGGGCGCAGTTGGAGTGGGCCGCCCGCAACCCGTCCTCGGTGCGGGCGATGACCGAGATCTGCCTGAACGAGCGGGACGCGGACGGCGTACTGCGCTACGGCGCGGAGGCCACGGCGCACGCGAACGTCGAGGGCCTGGAACCGATCCTGCGGGCCGGCCAGGAGAGCGGCGAATTCCGCGCGTTCGACACGCGGCTGATGGCGCTGACGCTGAAGTCCGCTGTCGACGCGGCGATCGTCCGCATGGCGCGCCCGCCGCGTCTGACCCTGGAGCAGGGCGTCAGCGAACTGACGGAACTGGCCCGGCTCGCCACACGGAGGGAGCCGTGACCGCCCGCGCCCGCCGCCCCCGCCGCCCGCTGCTCCAGTTGATATGGGACGTGGGTGCGCCGATCGCCCTCTTCTACGTGCTGCGCGGGCTCGGCGCGAGTGCGTTCGCCGCGCTGCTGGCCGGTGCGGTGCTGCCCGTGCTGACCGCGGGCGCGTGCTGGCTGCGCGACCGCCGGCTGGAGGGGATGGCGGCGTTCATGGCGGGCGTGATGCTGCTGGGGATGCTGGTCTCGCTGATCGGCGGAGGAGCCAGGTTCATGCTGGCCAGGGACGGTTGGGTGACGGCCGTGGCCGGGTTGTGCTTCCTGGGCTCGGTGTGGACGGCGCGCCCGTTGGCGTACCTGGGCGCGCGCCCGCTGCTGGAGGGCCGCTTCCGCTCCGACGGCACGCCGTGGGAGACCCTGTGGGAGAACGAACCGTCCTTCCGCCGCATATGGCGCGTCTCCACGGCGATCTGGGGCGCCGCCTTACTGGCCGACGCCGCGGCGCGCATCGTGATCGCCTACACGCTCCCGATCGACGCGGCCCCCGCCGTCGCCGGCCTGCTCTGGCCGGTCACGCTGCTTCTGCTCCAGTTCGTGAACGGGGTCTACTACCGGGTGGCGGGTCTGTGGGGGATCACGTCGGGGTGTGGGCGGAGGGCGGGGGCGGTTTCTTCGGCTGCGTAGGGGTGCGGGTGCCGGGGTCGGAGTGGGCGCGGGTGTGGGGGACTGCGCTCGCGTTCCGTCGCGAACGGGGTGGCTTCATGGGGCGCAGGAGTACGTAGGCCGACGTACCGGCGACGAAGGCGAGCCGGTCCCACCACGGCTGACCGCGTTGTCGCGTTGTCGCCGCCCAGCCAACGCAGCGGTGCGCTCTCGGTCGGACACGGGGCGGGCCGAGGCCCTAGAGTGCATGATCGTCTGGCAGGGTGTTCAGGGCGCTGCCGAGGGTCGAGGGGGCTGTTGTGAGGGTCGAACTTCCGCCGGAGCCGGTGCACTTCGTCAACCGCGACGACGAGCAGGAGCGCGCCTTCAGTGCCGTGACGGGCTGGCGGAACCGTTCCCGCCCGCTGATCCTCGCGCTGAGCGGCCCGGGAGGCCTGGGCAAGACGGAACTGGCCGTGCTGCTCGCCCGCACCCTGGGCGAAAACCACCCCTTCTCCGACGGCGTACTCAGCGTCGACCTCGACGACTTCCGCGCCGACGGCGTGCTCGACCCCGGCGACGTACTCTCCCACCTGCTGACCTCCCTCGACGTGGAGCCGGACCAGGTGCAGGCCCAATACGCGGCCCGCTGCGGCCAGTTCTGGAACCGCACCCGCGACGCCAAGCTCATCCTCCTGCTGGACAACGCGCGCTACGGCTCGGAGATCGTTCCCCTGCTCCCGGCCTCGGGCGCCGGCGTGGTGATCGTCACGAGCCACGGCCCGCTCCGCGACCTCGAGGCCGGCGCCGCGGTGGACCTGCCCCTTCCGCCCCTGGACGAGCAGGCCGCGACCGAGCTGCTGGAACTGATCGTCCGCGACCGCCGGCTGGCCGCAGACCCCGAGGCGGCGCGGGCGGTGATCCGCTTGTGCGACGGATTGCCCGCAGCGCTGCACGTGGCCGGGCGGTGGGTGCGCACGCACCGGCTGCGCCCGCTGTCCCGCCTCCTCGCCGACCTCACAGCGGAGTTGGAGGAGCAGGGCGTGCCCGACGTGGAGCACCTGTGGGACACGGTCTACGCCGATATGTCCCCCACGGCCGCGTTCCTGTACCGGCTGCTGGCGCACCACCCCGGCGAGTCCTTCACGGTCGACTCCGCCGTCGCGCTGTCCGGGCTGACCCCGGAGGACTGCCAGGACGCCCTGGACGAACTGGACCGCGCCGGCTTCCTCGACCTGCGCCGGATGGCGCGGACGGAGGCCGGGCAGATGCGGCTGCTCGGGCCGCTGCGGGCCCACGCGCTGCGCCGGTCGCGCCGGGAGACGGCGGAGGAGGAGGTGGGCGAGGCGCAGGAGAGGGTGGTGCGGTGGTTCGTGCGGCAGGCGCAGTTGGCCGACCGGTACGCGGCGGGGCGCCGGCTCACCGTCGTGGACCTCTTCGACCCCGTACCCGAGGTGCCGGACGTTGCGCTGCAGGCCCCGGAGGCGGCCGCCGGCGACGCGGACCGCGCCGAACGTGCCGTCCGCGCCGCGCGCTGGCTGGATGAGGAACGGCATGTGCTGTTCGCGTGCTCGCGCCTCGCGCACGGCCGCGGGATGGACGCCGCGACCGTGGCCCTGTCCGAGGCGGTGTGGACGCACGCCCTGGACCACCCCCACCAGTCCGAAGCCGTCGAGGTCTTCCGGCGCGCCGTGGACGCGGCGGTCCGGCACGGAGGGAACGCCGGCTGGCTCGTACGTACGCGATGCCAACTGGCGCGTCCGCTCTGGGAGTCGGGCGACCTGGCGGGCGCTCAGGAGCAGATCGACGCCGCGCTCTCGGCCCTCGACCTGCTCGGGGATTCCGAACGGGACCGCAAACTCGCCGCGTCCGCGCTCGAACACCGCGGCATGCTCCGCGGTGTACGGGGCGAATGGGACGCCGCACTGGCCGACTTCGCCGCGTCCCGCGACAAGCACCGGCAGATCCCGAATCCGTACGGCGTCCTGCTCCAGACCTACCGCATGGGCGAGGCGACCGCGAAGACCGGCGACCTCGAGGGCGCGCGATGCTTGCTGGCCGAGGCCCACGCCGGTTTCGCCGCCCAGCAGCGCGAGAGGCTGACGGGCCGCTCGGCGTTCCTCCTGGCCGGGGTCCTGCACCGCCTGGGCCGCGCTGGCGAGGCCCGCGAGCTGTATGAACAGTCCCTCAGCCGGGCCGAGACCCGCCGCGCGGGCTCCGAAATCGCCCGGGTCCACGAGGCGTTGGCCGAACTGGACGCGGCTGAGGGGTACGCGGAGGCAGCGGAGGGGCACCGGGCGGCGGCCCGCGCGTTTCGGGAGCGGAACGGGCTGGCCTAGGCGGGACGCGCGGCCCCAAGTCCGTCGCGCTTTGCTTCTGCTGGCGTCCCGTCCCGCCTCCGGCGGGTGGGTGATGCTCGGGGGCTGAGCCAGCCCGCGTTTTCCGGGAGCGGCACGGGCTGTTCCAGGTGTGCTGCGCCAGATGGTTTGCGCGGCCTCTGGCACAGCGATCTTTCTTCTGGCCGGCCACGTGGGCCGTCCCGGGCGGGCGAAGTTGGGGACTGAGCTCGCCGGGGCGCACGCGTGCTCGCCGATCCGGATGCGGCGGCGGAGCACCGTGCGGGGGCCCGTGAATTCTGCGGTCGTCGGCGTTCCTGGTTGGTGTCCCGTCCCGGGTGGGTGCGCGGGTCGGGAACTGTGCTTGTCCGGCGGTGGCCGTTTTGGGCGCGGAGCTAGATGGTCTGTGCGGCCTCCGTGGCCGTGGCTGGGCGGAGCTCGACGCGGAAGCGGCGGGCTCCTACGAGGCAGTGGAGGGTCGTTTCGCCGGGCGGTATGGGTAGTTGGGCGTGTATCGCGGACAGGGCAATCGCGGGGTCGATGTGGAGCGTCTGGCCTGCCTCGTACAGGGGCTCGGGCTCGGCTGCGTACGGCTGGTCGTGGGCGCGTAGTCGGACCAGGCAGCGGCCGTCCGGCAGCAGGGCCGCTGCTGTGCCGCAGGCGGGGTAGGCGGCCAGGGCGTGGCGGGTCCAGGCGTCGGCGGTCCAGGACGCGTTCACGGGGGCGGTGGATGGCGGGAGCGGGCGGCGGTACAACAGGCCCGCGGAACGGGCCAGTTGCTCGGCCGCTGCCCCGTGTTCCACCGCCAGGTGATGGCCGGGCGGGCCGAGGCCGGCCGGACGCCGGGTGACCCGGAGGCCGTTCGCGTCGGCCGATACCTCGACGTCGAACGCGGCGGGCACGCGAGGAGCGGGGGCGGGCGAGGGCAGCGGCCGGGGCGTGGCGCTGGTCGCGGGCGGCGTGAGGTCGAGCAGCGCGTACACCTCCGCGCGCAGCCGTTCCACCGCATCGCCCGCGGGCGCGAACGCGGCCCGCGCCGCGGTGTGCGCGGGGCCGCGCCGGTACGCCCCCAGCGCGTCGAGGATGTCCTCGGCGCGCTCCAACCGCGGTACGTGGTCGAGGAGTACGCCCATCGGGCTGCCGGGGATCAGTTCGTCGCCGCCCTCGTAGACGCTCACGACGGGGCGGTCGCCGTCGGCGGCGCAGTAGTACAGGGCGGCCGAACCATGGTCCGTGACCAGCGCGTCCGCGGCGACCAGAACGGAGGCCCACTCCTCGTACGCGTCCGGCAGGACCATGCCCGCGTCGAGGGCCGGCGCCAGGCGTTCGTTCAGCTCGTGCGTACCCAGCAGGCTGCGCTCGTTGGGGTGGATGACCAGGGCCAACTGATATTCCTCGGAGGGGAGGCGCGCGGCGAGTCGGGCCGGGAGTCCGGGGCGGCGGCGGATGAGGGACTCGGGGCCCCAGGTGGAGGCCAGGACCAGCAGCTTGCGGGCGCCGGTGCCCAGCGCGGCACGGTAGCGGTCGCGCAGGGAGGCGGAGGCCAGGACGCGTTCCAGGGTGAGGTCGCCCACGACCTGTGCGCGCCGGGCGGCCCGCGGGTCCGCGGCGGCGAGCCTGGCGATCTGCTCGGGGTGGGCGAGGGCGTGCAGCGCTGCGGGGGCTGCGCGGGCTCGGGGCTGGTCTTGCCGCAGGTACGCGGGGTCCAGCCCGGAGGCCGAGTCCGCCGAACCTTCGCTGGGGATCGCCTTGTTGAACCCCGCGCCGTGCGGGATGAGGACGCGCGGGCCGCGCAGCAGATGCAGGTCGCCCTTCGGGCTTGCGGTGATGACCAGGTCATGCGAGCGCGCGCACGCCTCGTCCCATGGCACCGTACGGCCGCCGAGCGCGTCGATCGCGGCGAAGGCGTCGACCCCGAAGTCCGAGCCGGGTACGAGCGTGAAGCGCCGACTGATCCTGGCGTCCCCGGCGAAGACGGGGAGAACGTCGAGCAGCCGGTACAGCGCAACAGCGGACCGCGCCGCGAACAGGACAGTTCGGTGGGCGCGGGCTTCTTGGGGCTGGGCGCGGGTCACCGGGGGCTCGCCGCTGGGTGGTGACGGTGGTTGCCTGTCGCTGCGGGGTGCTCGCCGCGGGGCGTCGGCTGCTGGTTGCCCGTCGGTGGCCGCCGGTCGCTGGCCGCTGGCTGATTCCGCCGGTCACCGCCGACTGCTGGCTGCGGGCCGCCGCTGGTCGTCGGTGCGCTGTTCGCCGGTCGCTCGCCGGCGGCCGTTCGGCGCTGGTCGCCGACTGCTGGTTGCTCGCTGCCAGTAGGTGCCGCTGGCCATTCGTCGCTGGTCGCCGGCCGGCCGCTGCCGAACGTCGCCTTCTCAGAGCTTGCTGCTGCCTGCCGGCTGCCGGTCGCTCGATGCTGCTGGCCGCTGGCGGTTCGCCGCTGCTGGTTGCTGGAAGCTGGCTGCCGCTTGCCGCTTGCCGCTTGCCGCTTGCCGCTTGCCGCTTGCCGCTTGCCGCTTGCCGCTTGCCGCTTGCCGCTTGCCGCTTGCCGCTTGCCGCTTGCCGCTTGCCGCTCGCCGCTCGCCGCTCGCCGCTCGCCGCTCGCCGCTCGCCGCTCGCCGCTCGCCGCTCGCCGCTCGCCGCTCGCCGCTCGCCGCTCGCCGCTCGTAAGGGTCCAGTTTACTGGGTGGCGGTGGGCCGGGGTGGTGTTTTCGCAGGTCGGGGGTGGGGTATCCGCGGCGTCGGGCGACATGGGGCGATCGTATCGCGCGCCCCGTGAGGGGACCGCAGAGTGATCCGTGACGCATGTACGGAAAAGAAGGCGCGGCGTACCGGGCGTGATCGCGAGGATGGCCGCATGAATGACTGGGCAACCGCTCTGATCGCGGCGGGATCGGCGATCGCGGGCAGCGTCGTGACCGGCTGGTACACCCGCAGCGCGGGCTTCCGGCAGGCCGCAGCCGCACGTCACGCGGGCGACCGCCAGGCGGATGCCGTACTCGAATCGGTGCGCATGACCCTGCGCGCGGAAGCGGACCAGCGCGCGCTCGCCCTTCGCCGGCAGACGTACGCGGACTTCCTCGCCGCTGCGGAGGCGAAGATCCGCCGTGGGCAGGCCGACGACGACGTGGCGCTTCAACGCGCGCTCGGCGGCGTACTCCTGGAGGGCCCGGCGGAGGCCACCGCCGCGGCGCAGCACCTCGTCGACTGCCTGCGGCGGCACAAGAAGCCGGACGAGCTCAAGGACGCCAAGCTGGCGTTCGTCGAGGTGGCGCAGGAGTGCTGCCGGGCCGAGTGACCACCGGAGCAAGCGCCAGCCGCGCAGGTCAGACCTTGTCCGCAGCCCCCTCCATGGCCGCGATGAGGCTCGTGGGGCGCATGTCGGTCCAGTTGGCCTCGATGTAGGCGAGTGCCGCTTCGCGGTCGGTCGCGGCGAGGGCCGTGTGCCAGCCGTCCGGTATCTCGGCGAACGCGGGCCACAGGGCGTGCTGCCCCTCGTCGTTGGTGAGGACCAGATAGGTGCCGTCAGGGTCCTCGAAGGGGTTGGTGCTCATCCGGTCGCTCCTTCTCGGAGGGCTGGGCGAAGGTGCCGTACGTGGTGTCCTGCGTGCCGTACGTGCCGTACGCGGTGAAGTCCCGCACTCCGGGCGCGCGTCGGCGGACGCAGGCGGGCCTGCCGAGGCTCCGGCTGTGACAGAACGGGCTGCCCCGTACACCACCCCGTACATGGCTGCCGCTTTACCTTAGAGCAGACCCCCAGTCGCTGTCACCGGCGCATTTGCGCAGGTGTGCGCCGTGGTGAGCTAGCTCATATTGCCGTATCTTTACTTCGTCATTGCCTACCGTGTTTCGATGGGGCGGTCCGCTTCCCGATCAACCCGGTCACCTCAGAACCGTCGACGGCAGTCGTCGGCCGCGCGCCGACACGACCTGTGGGGATGCTCATTCTCGTGCCCGAACTGCCCGAAAACTCCCCCCAATTGCCCCTTTCCGATGCGCAGCTCGGTGTGTGGCTCGCCGAGCGTTCCGGGCTCGCCGCCCCCGGCGCCTACCAGTGGGCCGAGTACCTCGTGCTGGAAGGCGACATCGACACCGCCCTCCTGGCCGACGCCGTCACCAGAGCCGCGGCCGACTGCGAAGCGATCAATGTCCGCGTAACGGAACCGATGAAGACCACGGAGTCGACGGGCCCAACGGAGTCGACGGGCCCAACGGAACCGACGGGCCCAACGGAACCGACGGGCCCGACGGAACCGACGGGAGCAACGGAGTCAGCAGGATCGGCGGAAACCGACTCCGACCGGGCCACGGCGGCAGCCCATTCCGCGCCGGTGCAGCGCCCCGCCCCGGACCTCGCGCACACCGCCCAAGTGATCGACCTGCGGCACACATCGGACCCCGAAGCGGCCGCCATGCGGTGGATGCACGACAGCATGGCCGAGGCCAGGGGCGACGGCGCGGGATCGCTGTTCCTGGGGGCCGTGCTCCGCGTCGCCGACGAGCGCGCGATGGTCTTCCACCGCGCGCATCACCTCGCGCTCGACGGCGCGGGAATGGCGCTGTTCGCGGAGCGCGTCGCGGAGGTCTACAGCAGCCTGTACGAGGGGCGTGCCGTGCCCGCCAGTGGCTGGAGCGGCCTGCGTACGCTGATCGACGCCGAGGCCGCGTACCGGGAAGGCGGCGAGCGGGCGGAAGACCGCGACTGGTGGCGTGAACGCATGGCCGGGCGGCCCGACTTCCTCAGCCTCGGGAGCCGGCCGGCGCCGGCGGCGGCCCGTTCGCTGCGCCTGACCAGGGTGCTGGACTCCGAGGATTTCGCCGTGCTGCGGGACGGCGCGCGGCGGCTCGGGCACCGGTGGACCCGGCTGCTCACGGCGGCGACGGCGGTCTGCCTGCACGCGGTGACCGGCCACCGCGACGTCGTACTCAGCCTGCCGGTGGCGGGGCGCGCGCCCGAACTCGCCCGTACGGTGCCCGCGATGTCGGCCAACGTCGTCCCGCTGCGGCTGCGCGCCGACCCGGCGTCCACCGCCGGCGAGCTGCTCGACCAGGTCGCGGAGGAGCTGCGCGAGGTGCGCGGCCACCAGCGCTATCGCGGCGAGCAGCTGCGGCGCGACCTCGGATATCCCGAGGACGGCCGGAAGTTCTTCGGCCCCGTGCTCAACATCCAGCGCTTCGACCGGCCGCTGCGCTTCGGCCCGGCGACCGCGACCGTGCACAACCTCCAGGCGCCGCCGTCGGAGGACCTGTCGATCGTCGCGTACGACAGGGGCGACGGCGTCCTCCGCCTCGACTTCGACGCCAACCCGGCGAATTACGACGAGGACGTGCTGCGGGACATCGCCGACCGCTTCCTCCATGTGCTGTGGCAGGTGGCGGAGGCCGACCGGGACACGCCCCTGGCGCGGATCGCGGCGACCACCGCCGAGGAGCGCGCGGCCAACTGCGCGCAGGGCACCGGCGGCGAGACTGCGGCCGCACCCACCGATACGGCGGTGGGCCGCTTCGCCGCCCAAGTGCGCCGCGTACCCGACGCGTTCGCGGTGCGCTCGGCCGAGACGGGCGAGCGGCTGACCTACCGCGAACTGGACGCGCGCAGCGCGGCGCTGGCCGCCGAGCTGGCCGCGGCCGGGGCGGGGCCCGAGCGGACGGTCGCGCTGCTGCTGGAGCGGTCGGTGGACCTCGTCGTCGCGGCGCTCGCGGTGGTCAGGGCGGGCGCCGCGTACGTCCCGCTGCAGCGCGACGACGCGCTCGCACGGCAATTGACGGTGCTCTCCGACGCCGGGGCGCGGCTGCTGGTGACCGAGCCGCGTACGGAAGAGGACGAGATCGTCGCGCGGGCGGGCGAGAGCGGCGTGCGGCGGTTGGACGTACGGGGGAGGGGAGCGGGCGTACGGGCGGGGGATGGTGGGGAGCCGCGGGTCGGGCCTGGCGCGCTGGCGTGCGTGATGTTCACCTCGGGCTCCACTGGCGGGCCCAAGGGCGTCGCGATCACCCAGGGCGATCTCGCCGCGCTGGCGGCCGACCGGTGGTGGGGCGAAGGGGGCGCGGAGCGGGTGCTGCTGCACTCGCCGCACGCCTTCGACGCGTTCAACCTGGAAGTGTGGGTGCCCCTGCTCACCGGCGGCGAGGTCGTCGTCGCCGCGCCGGGACACCTGGAGCCGGCTGCGCTGTCCCGGGTCGTCGCCGCCACCGGCATCACCGGACTGTGGCTGACCGCGGGGCTGTTCAACGTGATCGCAGCGGAGGAGCCGGGGTGCCTGGCCGGGGTGCGGCAGGTGTGGACCGGCGGCGATGTGGTGTCGCCCGGGGCGGTGCGTGCGGTGCGCGCCGCGCTGCCCGACCTCACGGTGGTCAACGGGTACGGGCCCACGGAGACGACCGTTTTCGCGACGCGTTCGGCGGTGCGGGACGCGGGTGCCGGGGCCGCTTCGGTCCCGATCGGCGGGCCGTTGGACGGCAAGCGTGTGCTGGTCCTCGACGACGCGCTGCGGCCGGTGCCGCCGGGTGTGGTGGGGGAGGTGTACGTCGGCGGCGTGGGCGTCGCGCGCGGTTACCTCGGGCGGCCGGTGGCGACCGCCGAACGTTTCGTGCCCGACCCCTGGGGGCCGCCGGGTTCCCGCGCGTACCGCACGGGCGACCTGGCCCGCTGGAACGCCGACGGGGAGCTGGAGTTCGCCGGCCGCGCCGACGGCCAGGTCAAGCTGCGCGGCTTCCGCATCGAAACGGGCGAGATCGACGCCGCGCTGCTGGCCGAGCCCGGTGTACGGCAGGCCGCGACCGTATTGCGCGAGGACGGGAGCCGCCCCGGCGTGCGGCAGTTGGTCTCGTACGTGGCCGTGGCGGGCGGCGACACGGCGCGGCTGCTGGACGCCGTGGCGGAGCGGCTGCCCCCGTACATGGTGCCGTCGGCCGTGGTCGCGGTGGAGCGGCTGCCCCTGACACGCAACGGGAAGCTGGACCGGGCGGCGTTGCCCTCGGCGGAAGCCGGGGCGGAGGCCGCGGTACCCGCGGAGGGTGCCGCGTCGCCCCGTACGTCTACCGAGGAACGGTTGGCCGAGCTGTTCCGTGACGTGCTCGGGCTGCCGCAAGTTCCCTTTGACCAGGACTTCTTCCGGCTCGGTGGGGACAGCATCAAGGCGATCCAGTTGGCCGGGGCGGCGCAGCGGGCCGGGCTGGGGGTCAGCACGTTGGACGTGTTCCGCACCCCGACTGTTTCCGGGCTCGCGGAGGGGGTGGCGTCGGGGTCTGCGTCAGGGTCCGTGTCGGGGGCCGCCTCAGGGGCCGCTCAGGGGCAGCGGATCGTGCTGGGCGACGGCGGGCCCGGTGCCGGCGCCGGTGCCGGCGGCCTGGGCTCGGACGATGGGGACCCCACCGCCCCCCTGACGCCGATCATGCACTGGCTGCGCGAACGCGGCGGCCCCCTCGACGACTTCGTGCAGTCCCTGACCGTTCGTACCCCCGTCGGCATGACCGAGGCGCAGGTGCGCGCGGTCGTGCAGGCGTTGGTCGATCACCACGAGATGCTGCGGCTGTGCGTGACGACCGTGGGCACCCTGTGGAGCCTGGAAGTGCTGCCCAGCGTGACGGTCGAGCTGAACCCCGCGGACACGGCGCTCGCCCCCGAGCGCGGGCGCATGGTGCACGCCGCCTGGGCGGATCACGGGCCCGGGGAGCCGGGCGAGTTGACGCTCACGGTGCACCACCTCAGCGTGGACGGCGTCTCCTGGCGGATCCTGCACGACGATCTCCGCGCGGCCTGGGAGGCCGTACGCCGGGGTGAGGTCCCGCGGTTGCAGCCGACCGGGACCTCCTTCCGGCAGTGGGCGAAGGCGCTGGTGCAGTACGCGCACCACCCGTCCGTGCTCGCCGACTTCCCCCGGTGGCGGGAGACGCCCGAGGACCCGCCCGTCGCGGACCGCGCCCTCGACGGCGCGGTGGACACCGAGGAGACCCGGGCCCGGCATTCCGTCGAGCTGCCCAGCGAACTGACCTCGCGCCTGGTCACCGACGCGACGGCGGCCTTCGACTGTTCTGTGCAGGACCTGCTGACCACCGCGTTCGCGCTGGCGGCGGCCGACTGGCGGGAGGGCCCCGAGGCGCTGCTGGTGGACCTGGAGGGGCACGGGCGCGAGGAGTTCGCCGCGGGCGTGGACCTGTCCCGCACGGTGGGCTGGTTCACCACGCTGTGCCCGGCGGTGCTGGACCCCGGCTGTTCCTGGGCGGAGGCGCGTACGGATCCGACGGCACTGGACGGCGCGGTGGCCACGGTGCGCGCGCGCCTGCGGGGCGCGGCACGCGAGGGCCTTTCTTATGGCCTGCTGCGCCACCTCAACCCACAGACCGCCCCGGCTCTGGCGGGCCGCCCCGCACCGCAGTTCGCCTTCAACTACCTGGGGCGCTTCGAGGTCGGGGGTGGGGGTGCGTGGGCGGTGTGCGCGGATGGAGGTGCGGGGGCTGCGGGGGTCGGGGCGTCCGCCGGTGACGGTTCTGCGGAGTCTGGTGGTTCTGCGACCGCCGGCGGCCACGCGGCTGCGGGCGGCTTCGCGTCTGGTGACGAATCCGCGCCCGCCGGCGGCTCCGCGACCAGCGACGGATCCGCGACCGACGGCGGCCCCGCGGCCAACGACGGCATGGCGATGAGCCACGTCGTGGAGCTGGACGCGGTGGTCGCTGAGCACCCCGACGGCCCCCGGCTGGTGGCGCACTGGTCCTGGGCTGGGCGGCTCCTGGAGGAGGAACGGGTCGTTGAGTTGGGGCGCAGGTGGTTCGAGGTGTTGGAGGCGCTGGTGCGGCGGGCGCGCGGCCGTACGCGGGGTGAGCTGCCGCTGCCGCCCCTGGCGCAGGGGCTGCTGTTCCACTCCCTGTACGACCACGACGGCGCCGACCCGTACCTCGTCCAGTTCGTCTTCGAGCTCGACGGCGCGCTGGACACGGCCGCGCTGCGCGAGGCGCTCCAGCGCCTGCTGCGGCGCCACCCCCACCTCTCGGCCGCCGTACGGCACGGCCCCTCGGGGCGGCCCGTGCAGACGGTCGTCCCGGACGCGCCCGTGGAGTGGCGGGAGATGCCGGCGCCCGACGACCTGGAGCGCTTCCTCGACGCCGACCGCGGGCGGCGCTTCGACCTCGCCGATCCGCCGCTCGTACGCGCCGCCGTGCTGCACCGCGGCGCGGACCGGCACCTCTTCGTACTGACGACGCATCACCTGCTGCTGGACGGCTGGTCCATGCCGATCCTGATCAGGGAGCTGTTCTCGCTCTACGCGGGGCGGGCGCTGCCGCCGGCCACGCCGTACCGCGACTTCCTGGACTGGCTCGCCACCCGTGACGCGCGCGCGGACGAGGCCGCCTGGCGCGCGCTGCTGTCCTCGGTGGACGGACCGACGCTGGTCGGCGGAGCAGGCGGCGGCGGTCCCGGCGCGGGAGGCGCGGCCCGCAACCGGCTGACCGGCGAGCTGGACGAGGCGGTCAGCGCGCGGGTGGAGGCCGTGGCGCGCGAGTACGGACTGACCGCGAACGTGATCGTGCAACTGGCCTGGGCCGCCCTGCTCGGCGCGCAGACCGGGCGCGAGGACGTGGTGTTCGGCACGACGGTCTCCGGCAGGCCGGCCGAGCTGCCCGGCGCCGAGGACATCGTCGGGCTGTTGATCAACACCATTCCGGTGCGGGTACGCCTGGACCCCCGCCGCACGGTCGCCGACACCCTCGCCGACCTGCGGGCCCAGCAGCTCTCCATGCTCGGCCACCAGCACGCCGACCTGTCCCGGCTGCGGGCCGTCGCCGGGCACGCCGAACTGTTCGACACGGTCGTGGTGTTCGAGAACTACCCGATCGACGAGGACGCCCTGCGCGACCTCGTACCCGGCCTCGAACTGCGGGACGTGCAGGGGCGCGACGGCACGCACTACCCGCTCACGCTGATCGCCGTGCCCGGCGGCCGGATGCGGTTCCGCCTCGACCACAGCACCGACCTCTTCGAGGAGGCGGAGGCGCGGCGCCTCCTCGACCGGCTGGGCGCGCTGCTGGAACGGATCACCGCCGATCCGGAAGCGATCCTGGGACGGCTCGACCTGCTGCTGAACGATGAGCGGGAGGAGCCGACGGAGGAGCTGGCGGAGGCCGTGGCGGGCCTCGAACGGGCCCCCGAACCGGCCGCGCCGCCTGCGGTGACCGCGCCGCTCACGCTGCCCGCGCTCTTCGAGGACCAGGTGCGGCAGCACCCGACCGCACTGGCCCTGACCTGCGGAGACGTCACCCTCTCGTACGGGGAGCTCAACGCGCGCGCCAACCGCCTCGCGCGGCTCCTCGTCGCCCGCGGGGCCGGACCCGAACGCCTGGTGGCGCTGGTCCTGGAGCGCTCAACGGACCTCGTGGTGGCGGTGCTGGCCGTGCTGAAGTCGGGGGCCGGCTACCTGCCGCTGGACCCGGGCCACCCCGAGGAGCGGATACGGCAGGTGCTGGAGGCCGCCGATCCGGCGCTCGTCGTGACGGGCGCTCGGCTCGCGGCGCCCCTGCCGCAGATCGTGCTCGCGGACGCCGAATCCGGAGTGGGGACCGGTCAGGCCACCGATCCGGCCGCCGCGTACGCCTTCGACGACGCCGCCGCGTACGCCTCCGACGATCTCGGCGTGCAGGTGCACCCCGACGGTCTCGCGTACGTCATCTACACCTCGGGTTCCACCGGCGAGCCCAAGGGCGTCATGGTCTCCCACCGCAACGTCGTACGGCTGCTGGCGACGACCGACGCGCACTTCGGCTTCGGCGGGGACGACGTGCACACGCTGTTCCACTCGTACGCCTTCGACGTCTCGGTGTGGGAGCTGTGGGCGGCGCTGGGGCGCGGGGGACGGCTGGTCGTGGTGCCGGACGACGTCGCCAGGTCGCCGCGTGACTTCCTGCGGCTGCTCGCGCGGGAGCGGGTCACCACGCTGAGCCAGACCCCCTCGGCGTTCTACCAACTCCTCGGCGCCGAGGCGGAGTTGGCGGAAGCGGCGGAAACGGCCGGGCAGGGTGCGGAGGTGCTGCCCGCGCTGCGGCGCGTGGTGTTCGCCGGCGAGGCGCTGGAGCTCTCCCGCGTCCGCTCCTGGCACGGCCCGGGCCGGCCGCTGCTGGTCAACATGTACGGCATCACCGAGACCACCGTGCACTCCACCCACGCCGAGCTGCGCGATCCGGGGGAGACCGCGGGCGTGATCGGCCGCGCGCTGCCCGACCTGCGGATTCACGTGCTGGATCACGCGCTGCGGCCGGTTCCGCCCGGCTGCCCCGGCGAGATCTACGTGAGCGGCCCCGGCGTCACCCGCGGCTATCTGGGCCGCCCCGGCCTCACCGCGAGCCGCTACGTCCCCGACCCGTTCGGTCCGCCGGGCACCCGCATGTACCGCTCGGGCGACCTGGCACGGCGGCGCCCCGACGGCACGCTGGAGTACCTGGGGCGCGCCGATCAGCAGGTGAAGATCCGCGGATATCGGATCGAGCCGGGGGAGATCGAGCGCGTACTGGAGCGGCATCCGGCCGTGCGGCGCGCGGTGGTCCTCGCGGACCGCGACGCGGACGGCGACGGCGGACGGCTGCTCTGTTACGTCGTGGGCGCGGGGGAGTCGGGGGAGTTGGGGGATTCGGGGGAGTCCGGAGAGCCCCGCGAGTCCGGTGAGTCCGAAGAGGTCCGCGAGTCCGAAGAGGCCCGCGAGTCCGGTGAGTCCGGCGCAGGGGAGGCCGGGGAGCCCGCCGCGCCGTCCCCCTCCACCCTGCGCGAGTACGCCCGCTCCGTGCTGCCCGCGCACATGGTGCCCGCCTTCATCCTGCCGGTCGGGGAGATCCCGTTGACCGGCAACGGGAAGCTGGACCGTGCGGCGCTGCCGCCGCCCGAGGCGGCGCTGCCGGCCGGCCGGGCGCCCGCGAACGCGCGCGAGAGCCTGCTGTGCGCGCTGTTCGCCGAGACGCTCGGGATACCCGAAGTCGGCGCCGAGGACAGCTTCTTCGACCTGGGCGGGCACTCGCTGCTGGCCACCCGCCTGATCAACCGGGTACGGACGGAATGGGGCTGCGAGCTCAGCATCCGCACCCTCTTCGACACCCCCGTCGTCGCCGATCTGGCGCGGCACCTGCCGGAACCCGAAGGCGGCGCATCGCGCGCCGCCGCACCCGCGGAGACCGCTCAACTCACGGCCTGCGCACGGCGGCCGGAGCGCATCCCGCTGTCTCCCGCGCAGCGCAGGTTGTGGTTCTTCAGCCGCCTCGCCGGGCCGAACTCGGTCTACAACATGTCCTTCGCCACCCGGTTCAGCGGGCCCCTGTCGGCGGGGGCGCTGCGCGCGGCTCTCGGCGACGTGATGCACCGGCACGAGAGCCTGCGTACCACCGTCACCGACATCGACGGCGAGCCCCACCAGGACATCCACGACACGCGAGAGGTGCCCTTCGAGGTGGTGGCCACCTCGGAGACCGAGCTGCCGGGGCTGCTCGCCGACGCCGGGACGCACGTCTTCGACCTGAGCGCCGAACCGCCCGTGCGCGCCGTGCTGTACGAGACCGCGCCGGAGCGCCACGTCCTGCTCGTCCTGCTGCACCACATCGCCGCCGACGGCTGGTCGCTGTCGCCGCTGGCCCGCGACCTGTCCACCGCCTACCGGGCGCGCTGCGAGGGCGCGGCGCCGGAGTGGGAACGGCACCCCGTGCAGTACGCGGACTACGCGCTCTGGCAGGGGCGTCTCGATCTGGACGCCGAGCTCTCGTACTGGACCAGGACGCTGCGCGGGGCACCGGAGTCGCTGCCGCTGCCCTTCGACCGCGCCAGGCCGCCGGTGTCGGCGCACCGCGGGGAGACCGTCGACTTCACCCTCGACGCCGAACTGCACGCGCGGCTGGGTGAGGTGGCGCGTTCGTCCCGCACCAGCGTGTTCATGGTGGTGCACGCCGCGATCGCGGTGCTGCTCTCGCGGCTCGGCGCCGGAGAGGACGTCCCCATCGGTACGCCGGTGGCCGGGCGGCACGACGAGGCGCTGCACGAGACGGTCGGCTGCTTCGTCAACACGGTGGTGCTGCGTACGGATGTGAGCGGGGCGCCCACGTTCAGCGAGGTGCTGGAGCGGGTGCGCGCGACCGACCTGGACGCGTTCGCTCATCAGCACGTGCCGTTCGAGCAGGTCGTCGAGGCGGTGAACCCGCCGCGCTCGCTCTCGGCGCACCCTCTGTTCCAGGTGATGCTGGCCTTTCAGGACACGCCGCCGGCACGGTTCGACCTGCCAGGGCTGCACGCCGAACCGGTCACCGCGCACAGCGGCGCCTCCCGCATGGACCTGCTGTGGAGCCTGCGCCCGCACCACACGGAGCAGGGCGCCGAGGCCGGCATCGAGGGCGAACTGGAATACGACACCGAACTGTTCACCCCCGCCTCGGCCCGCCTCCTGATCACCCGCCTCCACAAGCTGTTGGACGCCGCGACGACCGCCCCGGACCGCCCCGTCACCGACCTGCCGCTCCTCGTACGAGGCGAGAGGGAACGGCTCACGCAGCGCTGGAACGCGACCGCGCGTCGGGTGGGTGGGGTGCCCGGGGTTACCGGGGGCGCGTTCTCCGCGGCGGCGCAGGTGGAGCGCACGTCGGATACGCCTGCTCTCCAGCACGGGACCGCCGGGACCGCCGCGACGGCTGGGGCTGTTGACGCCACGGGGCACGCCGCGGCTGCCGGGACGGCTGGGGCTGTTGACGCCACGGGGCACGCCGCGGCTGCCGGGACGGCTGGAGCTGTTGACGCCGCGGGGCAGGGCGTGCCCGCCGGGACGGCTGGAGTTGTTGACGCCGCCGGGCACGCAGGGACGTCCGGGCTCGCCGACACCGCCGACCCTGCCGCGACCACCGCGTACGGACTCTTCGCGGCACAGGCGGAGCGCACGCCGGACGCACCGGCGCTCTACTGCGGGATCGCCGAGACCGCCGCGACACCCGCGCCCCCCAACACCCCCGCCCCCACCACCCTCACCTACCGCGCCCTCTCAGCCCGAGCCGCCCACATCGCCGCCCAGCTCAGCGCGCGCGGCGCCGGACCCGGAAGCCTCGTCGCGGTGCAACTGGCGCGTGACGCCGACCTCCCTGCCACCCTGCTCGCCGTCCAGGCGGTCGGTGCCGCCTATCTGCCCCTCGACCCCGCGCTGCCGCCGGAGCGGACCGCCGCGCTGCTCGCCGACGCGCGGCCGCAGTTGGTCGTGCGGCATGACGGCGGGCTCACCGTCGGCGCCGGTGCGGACGAACCCGCGCGGGTGCCGGAGGACACGGCGTACGTGACCTACACCTCGGGCTCCACCGGGCGGCCCAAGGGCGTGATCGTGCCGCACAGCGCGCTGGTCAACCTCCTCCTCGCCCTGCGCGAGCAGGTGGACGTCGGCGCGCGGGACCGGGTGCTGGCCGCCGCGCCTGCGGGCTTCGACATGTCGCAGCCGGAGCTGTATCTGCCGCTGATCACCGGCGGCGCGATGGTCCTCGCCGACCGCGACACGCTCCGTGACCCCGAGGAGCTCTCGGCGCTGCTCGAGGACCGCCGGGTCACCGTCATGCAGGCGACCCCCTCGCTCTGGCAGGCGCTCACCAGGCGCGACCCGCAGCAACTGCGCCGCATCCGCGCCGTCATCGGCGGCGAGGCGGTCCCCACCGACCTGGCCGCCCAGCTCAGCGCCCGCACCCGTTCGCTGCTGGCCTGCTACGGACCGACCGAGACGACGGTCTGGTCCACCACGCACCCGGTCGCCCAGGAGACCCCGGTCGCCCCGGGCACCCCGCCCGACCGCGCCGAGAGCGCCACCGTGCCCCTCGGCCGCCCCCTGTGGAACACCCGCTGCTACGTACTCGACGCCCGGCTGCAGCCGGTGCCGCCGGGCGTGCGGGGCGAGTTGTACGTGGCAGGAGCGGGCGTGGCCACGGGCTACCTCCACCAACCGGGGCTGACCGCGACCCGTTTCGTCCCCGACCCCTTCGGCCCGGCGGGGCAGCGGATGTACCGCACGGGCGACCTCGCGTCGTGGAGCGCGGACGGGGAGCTGCGCTTCCACGGCCGTACCGACGACCAGGTCAAGATCCGCGGCCACCGCATCGAACTCGGCGAGATCGAGGCCGCGTTGACGCGGCACGAGGGCGTCCAGGCGGCCGCCGTAGCCGTGCACGAGCGCGGCCCCGACGACCGGCGCCTGGTCGGCTACGTCACCCCGGAGGACGCCGACCTGGCCTCGGTGAGCGCGCACCTGACCAGGCAACTCCCGGACTACATGGTGCCCGTACGGCTGCTGGCCCTCGACCGCCTGCCGCTCAGCGTCAACGGGAAGCTGCTGCGTGACCGGCTGCCCGAGCCCGACTGGGCCGCGCCGGGGTCCCCGGACGCGGCGGGTTCCCCGTACGACGCGCCGCCGCCGGAGAGCGTCCGCGAGCAGGTGATGTGCGAGCTGTTCGCCGAGGTGCTGGACCTGCCCCGGGTCGGCCCCCGCGACAACTTCTTCGAACGGGGCGGCCACTCCCTCCTCGCCGCGCGCCTGACCGAGCGGGTCCGCACGGTCCTCGGCGGCGAACCGGCCCTCCGAAACGTCTTCGAAGCGGCCACGCCCGCGGCCCTCACCCGCCTGCTGGACGAGGCCGCGCGGACCCCCGCGCCGACGACGTCCACGCCGATGACCGCGGAGGCACACCTCGTACCCCTCCGCCCCGGCGGACCGGCCGACCCCGTCTTCTGCGTCCACTCGCTCAGCGGCCTGAGCTGGGTGTACGCGGGCCTGCTGCGGCACATCGACCCCGAGCACCCCGTCCACGGCATCCAGGCGGCGGACCCCGGGGGAGCGGCGGATCCGCCCCAGTCGGTGGAGGCCATGGCCGAGCACTACATCGGCCTGCTCCGCTCGGTGCGCCCGCACGGCCCGTACCACCTGGTCGGCTGGTCCTTCGGCGGACTCGTCGCGCACGCCATGGCGGTACGCCTCCACGAACTCGGCGAGCCCGCCGGAGCCCTGCTCCTGGCGGACACGGTGACCGCCGCCGACGCCGGACCCGCGCAGCCCCTCGTGGACGAACGCGTCTTCCGGCTGCTGCTCACGGCGGCCGGCATCGACGACAGCCGGTTCGGCGCGGACGAGCTCGACTTCGCGACCGTGTCCGCGCTGCTGCACCGCGAGGGAAGCGTGTTCGCGCACTTCACCAAGGACGACGTCGAACGCGTCATCCAGGTCTCGCGCCACAACGACCGCCTCCTGCGCGCCTACAGCCCACCCCGCTACCCGGGCGACGTCACCTTCATCGAGGCCGCGGACGCCCCCGTCGGGCCCCCGCACCACGAGCTGTGGCGCCCCCACGTCGGCGGCCAACTGACCGTCGGCCACAGCACGGCCGCGCACCTGCGCATGATGCAGCCGCAGTACGTGGACGACGTCGGAGTCCAGCTCCGCGACCTGCTCAGGAGGCGGCGTTGAACAGCCCCGGCACCGACACCCGCCGCACGGGGACGACCCCCGAGGCCGGCGCCCTCGCCCAACTGCCGTCCCGCTCACGGGTGATGATCCGGCTGCCCAACGGGCAGGCCCTGGCCGACGTCCTGCTCACCTGCTTCGACCTGGGCCTCGTCGCCGTACCCCTGCCACCGCGTACCAGCGAGTCCTCGGTCGCCCCGCTCGCCGAACGCGTCTCGGCCGCGGCCGTGGTGGACGCCGGGGGACTGCGCCGTACGGGGCTGCCCGACCGCCACACGGCGCCGGACGACCTCGCGTTCATCATGTTCACCTCCGGCTCCACCGGGCCGCAGAAGGGCGTGATGCTCGGGCGCCGGGCCGCGGTGGGCAACGCGGCCAAGACCGCCGAGCTGCACGGCATGGCGCCGGACCGCCCGCACGGCACGTGCCTGCCGCTCTACCACTGCAACGCGCTGATGATGTCGCTGCTCGGCACGCATCTCACCGGTACGCCGCTGGTATTGCGGGACACCTTCGACCCGAACGGGTACTTCGCCGCGCTGGACGCGGCGGGAGCCAGGACGGCCTCCATCGTTCCCGCGCTGCTCGCCGACCTGGTGGAGGCGGGACCCGCGTGGCCGGAGGGCCTGGAGTATCTGATCACCGCCGCCGCGCCGCTGACCAGCGATCTCGCCCGCCGCTTCCACCGCCGCTACGGCCCGCGCCTGCGGCAGGGCTACGGGCTGACCGAGGCCGTCAACTTCAGCTTCACCATGCCGCGGCTCGACGACGCGGAGTTCCGCAGCCACTACCTGGACCGGACACCGCCCGTCGGCGCACCGCTGCCCGGCACCGAACTGCGGCTGGAATCCGGGGAGGTGTGGATCAGGACCCCGGACATGATGGCCGGCTACTGGCAGGACGGCGACACCACCGCCGCCACGCTCACCGAGGACGGCTGGCTGCGCACCGGCGACCTCGGCGAGCTGCGGGACGGCCTGCTGGTGCTGCGCGGGCGCGCCGGTGAGCGCATCAACCGGGGCGGCGAGAAGCACTATCCGCTCGACATCGAGGGCGGGTGGCGCGACGCGGGCCTCACCGGCCGCTTCGCCGCGGTCGCGGTGGACGAGCCCGCGCTGGGCCAGGACGTCGGGCTCATCGCCACGGACCAGCACCTCGACGACGTACGGGAGCTGCACCGGCGGGCCCAACTGCGGCCCGCGGCCATCCAGTTCGGCGGCTTCCGGGCGACCTCCACCGGGAAACCCCAGCGCAAGGCGATGAGCCGGGACCTCGCCGCGCGCCGGGTGGCGCCCGCGCGCTACGAACGGCTGCTGCGCCACGCCGCGGCCACCGCGCACGACCTGCTGCGCGCGGGAGCCGAGGACGGCCGCCTGCACGCACTGGCCGCGCAGGCCGGTGACCAGCCACAACGGCCGCAGGGGCGGTACGAGGCGCAGGGGACCGATGACGAACCTGTGCTCGGCGCCCTCGACTTCCTGCGGGAGCACTGGCACAGCGAGGGCCGTGCGGAGGCGGCGTACGGCGTGGACGAGGAGGCCCAGGCGGAGCTTGCCCGGGCCAAGGCGCGCTGGCGCAGCACGCTGCTGGCCTCGTGGCCCCTGTCCGTGCACGCGGAACTCGCAGCGGAGGTGGCGGCCCGGCATGGATACGAGGGCCCGCCCCTGCCGTTCGGCGCAGAGACCCGCTTCGGTGACGGCGCGTTCCTCGTACTCCCGCACGGGCCCGCCGCCGACGGCCCCGCCTGGCCGCTGGGGCTGCTCCTGGACTTCCTCGGCAGCTCGACTCCCGACGAACCCACCGCCGTTGGTGCGACCGACCGCTGGCGGTGGCTGGCGCGGCCGCGCGGGCGCGGATTCTCCGCCACGGGCTGCTCGGTGCTGCGCGCCGGGCGCCACGACCTGGGCGGAGTGCTGTGGGCACGACAGCAGGATGCCGGACCGAACACGCACACAGGAGCGACTGCATGACCCGAAGCACCGCGGCGGCCGAGCGGATGAAGCAGACCCCGGACCACGAGGACGAGATCCTCGACGTCCGGGGGCACCGCGACCCGGACCGCAACCGGCTGACCCCGGTGGTGAAGCTGCCTCCCGAGGCCGCGCTCGCCGTGGTCGAGGCGCTGGCCGGGCTGGTACGCGCACAGCACCGCGAGGAGGAGGCGCGCCCGACCCCCGACGGCCACCTCAAGCAGGCCCAGGAGTTCGAGGAGGGGGACGTGTTCATGCTGGAACCGCCCTTCGAGGGCTTCTTCGCCGACCGCTATCTGATGGACTTCTACGACACGACCGAGCGCGACATCTGCTCGCGGATGCACCTGCACACCGGGCTGCGGTTCGTACGGATGATGACCGGGCCAGGCACCACCATCCGGGTCTCCAGCCTGTCGCCGATCACCGTGCGGCCCGCTGTCGGTTGGGCGGGGCCGCTCAGGGCGTTCACCGACGCGCTGCCGGGCACCCCCACGGGTGTCGACCGCGACCGGCACAACGTGATCGTGCCGCCCAACTCCTGGGTGGACATGCAGATACCGCGCGGTGTGTCCCACCAGTTCAACGCGGTGGGGCCGAACGCGGTGATCGACTCCGTGCACCCCGAGGAGTCCATCGAGACCCTGCGCGAGGGGATGTCGGGGTACCGGATGATGGCCCAGACGATCTTCCTGGCCAAGGACAAGAGCCCGGCGGCGACCTGCGCCGATCCGGTGGCCGCTGAGTACGGGTCGGGCCGTTGACGCGGTGCCTTTCGGGCATGGGTCGGGCCGTTGACCGGGCTGCCTCCGGACCGTGCCGCCGTGCTGCCTCGCAGGGGTTCCCGGTGTGCCCGACTGCGCGTGGGGCGGCTTCACTTGGGCCCCGGTGGCCGTCGGTGCGCCGTGTGGCGGCGGATAGCCTGGGGGCGCAAGGTACGGACGCAGAAGGGCAGAGCACATGGCGGACATCATGGAGACTGCGGCGCGCAAGGTCTTCGACAGCTACGACCTCGACGGCGACGGCCTGGTCACCGCGGACGAGTACCGCCAGGTGGTCGCGGAGCTGGAGGGCTCCGAGATCACCCAGTCGGCCGCCCAGGAGCTGATCGACTCGCTCGACGCCGACGGCGACCGCCGGATGTCCTTCGAGGAGTTCTGGACGGCCATGAACCGTTGACGGCGCGGTCCCGCACCGCACCCCGCAGGGCCCGCACCTACGCGTTGAGTGCGGGCCCTGCGGCATGTGCACTGGCGGGCCCTGCTGTGCCGCCGCGTTAGGCTTCGCGCCCATGGGCAACGCGAACTCCGCTGTGCAATCCGTGCATTCGGTCCCCTATTACGCCCAGTGGGCTTCCGCCCCTCTCGTGGAGGACATTGTGACCGGCCGCATTTCGGCCGGCGATGATCCTGCCTGGGCCGATTACGGTGCCGCCGACCCGCAGGAATACGCGTGGTGGTCATGGCGGCTGTGCGGCGTCGCCTGCCTCCGCATGGCCCTGGAACACTTCGGGCACACGGCCCCCGCACCCATGGAACTCGCGGCCGAATGCGTCGACGCCGGCGCGTACGTACGGGACGGCGACGGGCTCCGGGGGCTGATCTACGCGCCGTTCGCCTCCTGGGTCGAGGCTCGCTTCGGCCTGGCCGCCGAGGTCAGGACCCACCTCCCCGCCGAGGAGATCCCCGGCATCCTCGCCGGGGGCAGGCTCGCGATGCTGTCGGTCCATCCGTCGATTCGACACCCGGAATCCGAACCTCCGCGGACCGGCGGGCATTTGGTGCTCGCCGTAGGTGCCACAGAGGATGTTCTGGTGCTGCACAACCCTTCCGGTTACCACGGTGTCTCCCAGGAATACGCGCGTGTTCCATGGGACCGCTTCGGCAAGTTCTCCGCGGAGAGGGGAGTCGTCCTCGGGGCCGACCGGACCGGGTCGAACGCACTGTGACGATCAAGAACGGCGGCCGTCGTGCGAGGCGAAAACTGTAGCCTGCCGCCATTTTCAGGCTTGACATGGTGGAGTTCCGCGCTGTTCTATGACTTTCCGCAAGGGGGCAGGATGGCAAACGGGGGACGGTTGGCCATGTCCGCCGTCGGACGGAATTCACCATTCCGTCGAGGGGTGGATGGCATGCTCGGATCCACGCTTCACGGAGAGGCAACTCCCGTATCCGGCCACGCAATTCCCCGAAATCGCCGAGTCTGCTGACGCATTCCGCCGGAGTCTTCGCTTCCTGAGCGAGGAGTGGACTGCCGACATGTCCGAGGGGTGGAGAAGCCTTGAACGTCACCTCGCCGGCGTTATCGCGCTTCCCTGTCGTACGGGTCCCGGCACGGGTCGAGCAGGTCCGCGATGCGCCGGCGGCCCGCCCGCCGCTCGTGGGAACGGAGCCGCTGAACAGCATGGAGCAGGCGCCCCACCTGACCACCTGGCCGGACGTCCACCGCCCCGAACTCCGCCTCGGCTGACGGCCTTTCCGCTCAGGTCGGCACTCGTCACCGACGGCGGTCGCCGCCGGCCGATTCGGCGGCACAGCAATGTCCGATTCACAAGAGAGGTCACTCCGTGGCACACACGATCGTCAATCCGGACGGTTTGCACGACCCGGGCCCGTTCGGCTACAGCCACACCGCCAGCGTCCCCGCCGGTACGGAGCTGGTGTTCGTCTCCGGCCAGTACGGCTCGGGCCCTGACGGCATGGTCGTCTCGAAGGACTTCAACGAGCAGGTGCAGCAGGCGTTCAGGAATCTGGCCACGGCTCTCGAGGCACACGGCCTCGGTCTCGCCGACGTCGTCCAATTACGGACGTACGTGGTCGACCCCGACTTCGACAAGCTCGGGGCGATCGGGCAGGCCGTGGCGAGCGGCGGAGCGGAGAAGCCGCCGACGCAGACCGTCATAGGGGTCGCCGGGCTGGCCATGCCCGACATCCTCTTCGAGGTCGAAGCGGTCGCCACGCGGTCCTGACGCCTGCCGCACGTCTAGCCGCCGCGCATGGCGCCGCCGCCCGCGTACGAGGGGGTTCCTCCCGGACGCGGGCGGCGACGCCGGCCCCCAATGCGGCGGCCCGCGATGACAGACACCACCGAACCGCGCCGCCAGCACCGCGAGATCGTCGCGGGCCGCCCGTCGCCGGCGCCGGTCACCAGCCCCCTCCCGCCAACCACCCATCACGCGCCATCCCTCCTCAGTCCCCCGCCTTCGCGCCCGTCGCGTTGAGGACGTACCACTCGGCGCCGAACTGGTTCAGTTCCTGGCCGTTGGTGTCGCCGGGCTTTGTGTCGCCCGCGTAGAGGTAGAGCGGGTGCTTGTTGTAGGTGACCTCGGTTGAGCCGTCGGAGCGTTTGGACGTGCCGAGCAGTGCGGTGTTCACGCCCTTGCCCGCCACGGGCTTGCCGGTGGTGGTCAGCGGGGGCCAGGCGCTCGCGCAACTGCCCGCGCAGGTGGACTTCGCCGTCTTGTCGGCCTCGAAGAGGTAGAGCGTGCGGCCCTTGGCGTCCACGAGGATCTTGCCGAACTTGCTGGAGCCGAGCGCGACGGTCGTCGCCCCCACCTCGCCGTTGCCGCCGGTACCCCCGGTGCCGTACGAGCCCCCCGTACCGTACGAGCCTGTCGTGCTCTGACTCGCCGAAGAGGGCGTCGAGGACGGCTTCTTGCTGCCGCCGTCGGTGCCGGAACAGCCGCTGAGGCCGATGGCCAGCAGGGTGGCGATGACCCCCGCGGTCACCGTGGCTGAGCGCTTCATCGGGTGCCTCCGATGTGTCGATCGGGCTGTGGGCCGTGCTGCAAGGCAATACGGAAACAGTCGCTCCGCCGCTCAGCCGGGGGCCGCGGGCCGGTTTCCCGCGCCGGCTCGACATGTTCAGGACGTAAGGGAAGGTACCGGGCGTCACCTCTGGTTCAGATGGCGATGATGTGGTCGGCCAGTCCGGGCCGCCTGCCACCGCGTGTACGCCGCCCGGCATCCGTTGTCGCAGCGAGGAGAACCACATGTCACCCAGACCCTTACGCCGTACCCGCATGGCGGTGGCCGTCGTGGCTGCCGCCGGTGCCGCGGCCGTCGCGGTCCCGTACGCAGCCGGCGCGTTCGCCCAGGGCGCGCAGCAGACGCGGGAGCAGGCGCGGCAGGCGGTGCAGGGCGGGAGGGCGAAGAACGTCATCCTGCTCATCGGCGACGGCATGGGGGACTCCGAGATCACCCTGGCCCGCAACTACACCGTGGGCGCCGCGGGGCGGCTGAACATGGACAGGTTCCCGATGACCGGCGCGTACACGACGTACGCGGTGCACGCCGACGGCACCCCCGACTACGTCACCGACTCGGCCGCCAGCGGCACCGGGTGGGCGACGGGCCACAAGACCGTGAACGGCCGGATCTCCAAGAGCCCGGACACCGACAGGGCGCTGCCCACGATGCTGGAGCTGGCCCGCAAGAAGGGGTACGCGACCGGCAACGTCACCACCGCCGAACTCACCGACGCCACGCCCGCCGTGCAGGCCGCGCACGTCACCGACCGCAGTTGCCAGGGCCCGGCCGACATGGCGAAGTGCCCGGCCGACACGATCGGCAAGGGCGGCCCCGGGTCCATCGCCGAACAGAGCGTCAACCACAAGGTGGACGTCATGCTGGGCGGAGGCAGGCAGCGCTTCGACCAGAAGATCGGCGAAGGCCCGTACAAGGGGCTGACGGTGACCGAGCAAGCGCGGAAGCTGGGCTATCAACTCGCCACCGACGACGCGGGGTTGAAGGCCGTCAAGGACGTGAGGGGCAAGCCGCTGCTCGGGCTGTTCGCGCCCGGCAACGTGCCCACCGAGTGGACCGGCAAGACGGCGGCGGTCGGCGGCACGGACCCGCAGCGCTGCGTCACCTCCAACCCGAAGCGGCCCGCCGGCACGCCCGCGCTCGCCGGGCAGGCGGAGAAGGCGATCAAGCTGCTGGAGCGCAAGCAGGCCGGCAAGAAGCGGGGCTTCTTCCTGCAGATCGAGGGCGCCTCGATCGACAAGCAGGACCACGCGGCCGACCCGTGCGGCCAGATCGGCGAGACCGCGGCCTTCGACCGCGCGGTGCGGGTGGCCCGCTCGTACGCGGCCAAGCACCCCGACACCCTCGTCGTCACCACCGCCGACCACGGGCACACCAGTCAGATCGTGCCGCTGGAGGCCAAGCCCCCGGGCCAGTCCTCGACGCTGGTCACGGACGAGGGCCAGCAGATGAAGGTCAACTACTCGACCAACACGCCGGGCCAGTCCCAGGAGCACACCGGGACCGAGGTACGCATCGCGGCCCAGGGCCCGCAGGCGTACCGCGTCCTGGGCGTCACGGACCAGACGGACCTCTTCACGACGGTCAGCGAGGCCTTGCGCCTGCGCTGAGTCCGAGGCCGAGCCTGAGGCTGAGTCGGCTGAGCTGGGCGGGGCGGCCGTCGCGCCGTCCCGCCCGCGTCGGCGCGCGCTCGGGGCTGTTGCTGGGCGGGGTGATCTGCGCGGTGTGCGCGGGCGTCGGATGGGTGGCCACCGCGCCGGGACGCCGTACGCCGGTGCCGGAGCCCGCCGCCGCCCCGGAGCCGCGCGCCACCGCGGGACGGACGTGAAGGGGCGGCGGTGAACGGGTGGCCGGGAGCGGGAGCCGGGCGGGGGCGTTCGGCGGCCGCGTCCATGTCGAACTCCACGTGAGGGACCAGGGCCCCGGCATGAGCGAGGCCCAGCGCCGGAACGCCTGCGACCGCTTCTGGCGCGCCCCCGGCGCCCCCGCGGGCGGCAGCGGCCTCGGCCTGGCGATCGCCCAGCAGCTCGCCCGGGCCGGCACCGGGGACATCGGGCTGCGGCCCGCGCCGGGTGGCGGGCTCGACGCGGTGGTCAGCCTGGGGTACGCGCGTACGAGTGCCGTTGCCGTGTCGGTGGGTGGTGGTGGGGCCGGGGCCCCTTGCCAGCTCTGACTCAGCGGATGGCTCGGCCCTCTGGTGTGCGGGCGGCCGCGTGCGCGTATCGGCTGGCCAGAGCGTGGAACGCCTGCTTCGGCTCCCAGCGCCAGGGGGATGCGGGGTCTCCCGGGGTGTCCTGGACTGTCTTCACGAGGCCGTAGTTGACCATGTCGAGGTCGTGCAGGGGATCGCCGGGCCAGTGCGGCGCCTCGGGGGTGATGAACTCGAAGGCGTACGCCGCGTGCAGCCCCGTCGCTTCGAAGGCGTCGTACACGGCGGTGAGGTAGTCGGCCTGTGTCCGCTCGCTGCGGACCAGCCGCTCGGTGATTTCGGGCGGCTGCTTGGTGTAGTCGACCGTACGCCAGCCCATTCCGCCCTTCGCGGGGGCGCCCTTGAACGTGCACGTGCCGAATTCCGCTATGGTCACGGGCTTTTGGAAACGGAGATAGCGGCGGAGTTCGCGTACGTAATCCCGGCGGCGGGAATGCGCGGAGTAATAGTCGATGCCGACGATGTCGAACAGGTCCCAGTCGACGTCCTCGTCCTGGGCCGCGGCGTAGCTCAGCGGCCCGCGGAAGACCGACCTTCCGACCTTCGCGGAGCGCGCGGTGAAGGCAGCGAGCTCGCGCGCCATGTGCGCGGCGTCGAAGTGCCCGCTGGTGAGGTTGTCCACGCGTTCCACGGCGTCGTCCCCGGGCACGATGCCCGGCACGAAGAGGAAGAACTCGCATCCGACGGCGAGTTCGACCCGCGCGCCCTGGCGGCGCAGTTCCTCGGCGTGCCGGCCGGTCTCCGCGAGGTGGTCGAGGATCTCGTGCGGCGGGCGGTCGCCGAGGGTCGGCTCGATGCGCAGCGTCAGCCCGTGTTCCGCGGCCTCGTCGGCGGTGGCGGTCAGCCGCTCGACACCGTCGCCGGTGACCTTGAGGGCGTTGGCGTGCAGGCCCTTCTTGATCGCCCGGACGTGCTCGCGCATGCGGGCCGCGTTCCACGCGGTGGCGGGGGTTTCCCCGGCGCCTACCGTGTAGCACGCGCCTCGGTACCGCACTCCGGGCCGGGCCGTACCTTTCGCCGCGGCGGGGTGGTGTGTGCTGAGCGCACCCGTGAGCCCGAGGGCCGCTGCTCCGGCCGCCCCGGCCAGGAACGACTTCCGGCTGATGCCTCCGACGGGGGATTCCTTGCTGTGCATGGCGCGCCTCCTGTGGTCTCGCGGCCGGCGGGCCGCCCCGGACGGTCCCGTGGAGCGAACGTACGAGCGCCGCGCTGCTCCCCGCGTCCGACCAAGGGCTGTCCTCCGTCATCCGCGAGTCGGCGATTCGCCCCGCGCCTCGATCCCGAAGTCGAGCGGACGGGTACGGCCGGACGCCGGACCGAAGTGTCGCGCTGGGCGTCCGCGAGCCCTTACCTAACGTGCCGGGGAGAAAGTCCGTGTGTCCGGCCCGGCGGTGACTAGGGGTGTGCGTCATGTTCCGTTGCCCGTCGGGCCGTTGCGGGTTCTTCTGCGGTAGGTGCGGGTGCGGTGTTGGAGGTCTCGGATCATGTGGTGGGCCGTGAGGGAGTCCAGGCCGGAGAGCAGGGGGCGGGCCTTGTGGAGGTGGGCGGTGGCCTCCTCCGCGCGGCCGGCGTTGAGGAGTACGGCGGCGATGCGGCCGTGGGTGAGGGCGCGGCCCCTTCGGTCGGCGTACGCGCGGGCGTCCAGCGAACGTTGCCAGGCCCGCAGCGCCGCCGTTTCGTCGCCGAGCGCGTGCAGTACCTCGCCGGTCTGGAAGTCCAGCGCCGCGCGCGGGTAGGAGCCGAAGGGGCCCTCGCCCTCCTCCGCGCTCTCGACGGTGTGCTCCGCCGCCGAGAGCGCCCGTAGCGCGCCCCGCCGTTCCGCGCAGGACGCGCGTGCCACCGCGAGTTGGGCGAGGACGAAGGCCCGTTCGGGGCCAGCGGAGTCGGGGACGGTACGGGTGGCCGTCTCGGCGGTACGGAGTGCCTGGCGGTGCCGCCCGAGCCGCCCGGCGTGGGTGCTCAGCATCCGTAGTACCACCGCCTGCGCCGCCGCTTCTCCGGACTCCTCGGCCAGGCGTTCCGCGAGGGCGAAGTGGTCCTGGGCGCAGGCGTGTTCGCGGCCGTCGGCGTCCATGCGGGCCAGCAGCAGGGCCAGCCGCGACGCCTCCACCAGCAGGGCCGTGCGCTCGGCCGGAGTGGAGGCGCGCCGGAGCCAGGCGACGGTGTCGTCCGCCAGGTAGCGGGTGAGGGCGCCGGAGGCGCGTCCGCCACCGTGCGCGTCCAGGGAGGCCGCGAAGAAGGCCGTCGCGCTTTGCATGGTGGCGCGCTCCACGCTTCCGGCGGAGGCCGGTTCGGGGGAGGGCGGTTGAGGGGAGGCCGGTTGCGCGGAGGGTGGTCGTGCGGAGGTCGGTTGTGCGGCGGGCGGTCCCGGGGTTGCCGTCCCCGGGTGCGCCGGTCTCGTGGGCGCCGCTCCCGCCGCTGACGCGGGTCCCGCCGCCTCCCTCCCTGCGCCTGCGTCCGCGTCCGCGACCGCGCCGCCCGGCCCCGCGGACGAGGGCCCGCGCTGCTCGGGCACTTTCGGCGGCGGCACAGGGTCCGATGCGATGCCGGGCGCGGCGTCTGCCGTCGCGCCCGGTGCGGTGCCTGACCCGGCGTCTGCCGCCACGTCCGCCGCGCTGTCCGACGCAGTGCCGCACCCGGCACCCGACGCCGTGTCCGGCGCGGCGTCCGACCCGCTCCCCACCCCCCTCCCCGAACCGAGCAACGCATGCAACTGCCGCAACGGATCCGCATGTTCGCCCGCCCCTTCCTCCGCCGTCAGACCCGTCATGGCGGGCGTGACCAGGCGCCCCAGGCGGCGGGACAGTACCTCGGACACGAGCTGCGGCACCGGGGGCCTCGGTCGCGTACCGCTCAGCCAGTGGGCCACCGCGGTGCGGTCGTAATGGAGGCGGATGCCGGACTGCGCGCCGAGGCGGTTCACGGCGTGCGCGAGCGCGGCCTGGGTGAGGCCGGCCTCCACCAGGAGCCTGCGCAGTCGCTGGTTGTCAGAACGCGTCGGCGCCACGGGCAGCACCTCCGGATTCCCGGGGCCGGCGGAGGAAAACGCGGGGGAGCTGGAGCCGTACGTGAGCCGGGAAGGGCAGCCGCATAGCTAGTGAATGCGGTCCTGGAGCGTTATCCAAACGCTTTCCCGGCGCTGTGCGCGTGAAGTCCGTGAAAAAGGCGAAACCGCCTGCGCACCCGTGCGCCCGCCGGTACGCCGTCGTGAGCCGGTGCGCGCGGCATTGGAGACCGGAAACCGTCTGCCCCGTAAGCCTATTACGGGTTGCGGGCCAGACGGCCAGACGGTTTCCCCTGACCGCATGCCGTGCGCCGCACGTCGCATGCCACACGCCGCATGCCGTATAGCGCATACCCCGCGACTTTCACGGGTTTCAACAGGGCGTTGCCGTCAGCGCTTTCCAGCGCTCGGTTCCTGTTGCTTGTCTGGATTTCCGGAGACGGCTCCGGACGGTTCCCTTACGCCCTGCGACGTGCGGCAACGCTGCCGTACCCGAGGAGTTCCCCCATGAGTGTGCTGTTGAATTCGCTTTCCCCGCCCGGGGACAAGCATGGCGCCACGACCGTCCACGTCTTTCCGGGGCAGGGCGACTTCGCGCTCAGCCCGCTGGTACGCGGCGTACGGACGCAGCCGCTGGTGCGCGCGGCGGTGGAGGAGGTCTTCGACGAGATCGACGCGGCGGGCGCGGAGTACGGGGTGCCGCCGCTGGGGCGCGCGCTGCTCAGCCCGTACCCGCCCAGCGGCCGCGACCTGGCCGAAGGTCCCGTCGGCCGGCCCCAACTCGCCCTGTTCGGCGCGTCGGTCGCGGTGCACCGTGCGCTGAGCGCGGCGGGGCGCGCGCCGCACCGCGTACTGGGCGTGAGCTTCGGCGAGATCGCGGCGTGCACCGCGGGCGGGATCCTGCGGATCGCGGACGGCGCGCGTGCGGCCTGCGAACTCGCCCGCTGCCTTGCCCCCTGCGCCGGCGGTATGACCCTGCTGGGTGCGGGTGAGGCGGAGGCGCGTGCGCTGCTGCGTGGGTGCGGCCCCCACGGACTGGCCCTGGCCTGCGTGAACGCCCCGGACGAGACGGTGCTGAGCGGTCCGCTCGCCGATCTGGAACGGGTCGAGGCGCTGGCACGGGGGCAGGACCTGGCGACGCAGCGCCTGCGGCTGCCGTTCCTCTCCCACCACCCCTCGCTGACGCGGGAGGCGGACCGCTTCGCCGCCGCGCTGCGCGGGCTGCCGGTCGAGCCGGCCGCGCTGCCCGTGCACTCCGCCGTGCTGGGGCGGGCGTACGAGCCGGATGAGGACGTACCGCGCCGGCTCGCCGCCTGCCTGACCCATCCCGTACATCTGCCTCGTGCGCTGCGCGGCGTCGTACGCGCGCCGTACACGCAACTGCTGGAGGCCGGCACGGGCTGGTCCCTCACCCGCTGCGCCCGCCGCTCCCTCCCCACCGAACCCGCCGCGGCCCACGCCCCCTTGTCCGACCCGGACTTCCCGTGGAACAGGCCACGCCGAGGCAAACACGCCGCGCGGCCGCGCAGCGGGAGCGTGCGCGATGCGGGGCCGTACGAGGCGAACACGTCCGAGGCGGACCGGCCCGCCGCGGGCCCTCGCACCGCGAGCGCGTGCGATGCGAGCCCGTACGAAGCGAACAGGCTCGACGCGGAAGGGACCACCGCGGACCGGCCCACCACGGACCGCCCCGCCGCCACCCCACGTACCGCGACCCCCACAGCCCCGCCCACCCCCACCACCCGCCCGGACGGTGCCGCGTGAGCGGCGCGGTGGCCGCTCCCTGTGCCGAGGCGCGGCGGGAGTTCGACGGGATCCTGCATGATCCGCACACCCGTGACGCGCGGCGGCGGCTGCTGGCCGTGCTCGGTGAGATGGGCGAGCGGCCCGTACCCGCGTCGGGGCACAACGCCCGCGCGCACCGCGACCTGCGCAGGCTCGCCCAAGTCGTCGGCCCCGTACGGCGGATGGCCCGCGGTCCGCGCCTGCTGGCAGCCATGAGCGAGGGTCTGGCGGTCGCTGACCCGCCGCTCTACATGACCGCGCTCAACCACTACGTACTGTGCCTGGGCTCGGTGCTCGCCCTCTGCCCCGACCCGGCGCGACTGGCCGGCGAGCTGGAGGCGCTGGAGTCGGCGCGGGTGAAGGGCTCGTACCTGGTGACCGAGGTGGGCGAGGCGGGCAGCCACCTCCAGCCGCGTACGACGGCCGAATTCGACGCGGAGCGCGGCGAGTTCGTGCTGCGGACGCCGGACAACGGGGCGGCGAAGTTCTCCAGCGTGGGCGCGCCGGGCATCGCGCAGGCGGGTGTGGTGTGCGCACGGCTGCGGCACGCGGGCGCCGACTGCGGCGTCTTCTCCTTCCTGGTCGACCTCAGCGACGCGCACGGGCCGGCGCCCGGCGTGCACATCTCCGGGCCGCTGACGGCGCCCGACCTCCCGCTGGAGTACGCGCTGGTGCGCTTCTCCGGGGTGCGTCTGCCGTACGAGCGGTGGCTGAGCGACGGCGCGGAGTTCGACGCTGACGGCGAGTTCCACGATCCGCTCGGCTCGGCCCAGGCGCGGTTGCAGCGCACCCTCTGCGCTGGTCAGGCCCTGTGGGGCACGCTGCCCTCGGCGCTGGCGGCCATGGCGCGCGGCTGCGCTTCCCAGGCGCTGCGGCACTCCGCGCACCGGTGCAGCGGCGGCGGCCCCTCGCCCGGTGCGGCGGTGCTCGCGCACAGGCCGCAGCAGCACGCGCTGTTGGGGGCGCTGGCCGAGGCGTTCGCGCTGACCTGCGCGGGCAACGCGGCGCGTGAGGGGTGGCTGCGCGCGGTGCGCACGCGGGCCCCGTACGCGCCCGCAGAGGAGAGTGCCGCGCCGCGTGCGGCCTTCGCGCCGTGGTCGGCGGTGGACGGCGCGCTGCCCGTCTACAAGGCGCTCGCGGCGGAGGGCACCGCGCGCGTGGCGGCCGAGTGCCAGCAGCGCAGCGGCCTGGGTGGCTACCTCGGGGTGAACCGGCTGCCCGGTTACCGGGGCTTCGCGCACGCCTTCCGCACCGCGGGCGGCGACGACCGGCTGATCCTGCTGGACGCGGGGCGCGCGCTGGCCGAGCACGACGGGGGCCCGGGGCCGGGGGCCTCGGGGTACGGCGCTTCCGGGCACGGGGCTTCGGGGTACGGCGCTTCCGGGCACGGCGTGTACTCGGGCGCTCCGGGGCCGCTCGGCACCCCGCAGTGGTGGCCGGCCGTGGCGGCGCTGCGCGAGCGGACGCTGACCGCGCGGCTGCGCGAGGCGCTGCGCGAACGCGAGGAGTGCGGCACCCGCGGCCTCGACCTGTGGAACCCGCTGCTGGAGCAGGCGCGCGAACTCGGCGAGGCACACGCCGAACGCCTGGCGGCCGACGCCGTGCACCACACCCTCGCCGCCGTACGCGCGCCCGAACTGCGCACCGCGCTGGAGCCGTTGGCCGCGCTGTACGGGGTCGCGCGGGCACGGGCGCTCGCCGGCGGGCTGCAGACGGCCGGCGTCCTCACGCCCGGTACGGCGCGTTCGCTGCCCACGGTCATGGACGGCCTGTGCGATCTGGTGCTGCCGCACCTGCCCTGGCTGGAGGAGGCCATGGCCGCGCCGCCGCAGCTCGGACGCCCGCCGCTGGGCGACGCCCCGTACGGGGACGCCCTCGCCGACTCCCTCGACTGGCCGGGCGGCGGCGATCGGCCGGGCGGCGGCGACCAGTCAGGCAGCGGCGACCGGCCGGGCATCGATGATCAGCCGCGCAGCGGCGAGCGGCCGTCCGTCAGCAATCGGCAGCACAGGAGCACCTGATGAGCACATCGCACACCGCGCCGCGTACGCCTCGTACGCAGCGTTCGCCTCGTACGCCCCGCCGCATCGGCGTGCTGGGCATGGGCACCTACGTGCCCGCGCGCCGCCGTGGGAACGCGGAGGTCGCCAGCGCCCTGGACGTCAGCCCCGAGTGGATCGCGGAGCGCACCGGCGTACGCGGCCGGCACGTGGCCGCCGCGGACGAGGCCGCCTCCGATCTGGCCGCGGCGGCGGTACGTTCGGCCGCTGCGGCCGCCGGCGTGGACCCGGACCACCTGGACGTACTGGTGCTGGCCACGTCCACGCCCGACGAACTCGGGCCCTCCACAGCCTGCCGCGTACAGGCGCTGGTCGGCGCGCGCAACGCCACCGCGCTGGATGTGAGCGCGGCGTGCTCGGGCTGGCTGTTCGCGGCGCGGGTGGCGTGCGACTGGCTGCGCGCGGATGTGCGGGCGCGGTACGCCGCGGTGGTGGGGGTGGAGGCGTACTCCAAGTTCCTCGACCCGCATGACCGGGGCACCGCGACGCTGTTCGCCGACGGGGCGGCCGCGGCCGTGCTCGGTCCGGTGCGGGAGGGCGAAGGATTCGGGGACTTCCATCTCGGCTCCGACGGGACGATGGCGCACCACGTGCTCATCCCGGCGGGCGGCAGCCGCGCCCCCGCCTGCGCCGGAACGCTGCGGGACGGGCGGCACCGCATCCACATGGACGGCCGCGCGGTACGGGACTTCATCGCCGAGGTCTTCCCGCGGATGCTCCAGCAGGCCCTCGTACGCGAGGACTTGGCACTCTCGGACATCGACGCCTTCGTCACCCACCAGCCCAACCCGGTCCTGCTGCGCGGCATCGGCCGCGACCTGGGCATCCCCGCCGAGCGCCAGATCATCATCGGCGACGAGGTAGGCAACATCGGCGCGGCCTCGGCCCCCTACGCCCTGGCCACAGCAGCAGCCCGCGGCGTCCTGCACCCCGGCGCCCGCGTCTTCCTCGCCACCTTCGGCGCGGGCGTGACCTGGGGGAACACGCTTCTGACGTGGACGGGGGCGCCGGCGATCCGGGTGAGGCCGGCCGACACCCGGGCCGAGCCCGCCGATGAGCGTGACGGTCACAGTCCCGCGTGCCCAGACCGCGCCGGACCGCAACAGGGCTCAGCCGCGCCCTCCCTGTCTCCCGCAACCATCAAGGCCGTTCAGAACAGGAGCACCCCATGAACACTCTCGAACCCTTTCGGCTCGATGGCGCCAAGGCCCTTGTCACCGGGGCCTCCCGTGGGATCGGGCGGGCCGTTGCCGTGGCTCTTGCCGAGGCGGGGGCCGATCTTGCGCTCAGTGCCCGCAGCAACGAGGCGCTCAAGTCGACGGCCGATCTGGTGGCCAGGGCCGGGCGGCGGGCCGTGTTGTTGGCTGCCGACTTCAGCGAACCAGAGGCCGCCGGTACTGCGGTGGACCGGGCCGGCGAGGCGTTGGGTGGGCTGGACATCGTGGTGCACAACGCGGGGGTGCTTCCCGTGCGGCCGGACGGTACGCCTGACTTGGCGCCGTTGCAGGACTCCGCGCAGGAGGACTGGGACGCGGTGGTGACCGTCAACCTCAACGCCAGTGCGGCGCTGTGCCGGCGCGCTCACGCCCACCTGCGTTCCTCGCCGCGCGCCTCGTTGCTGCTGATGTCCTCGGCCTCGGCGGTGATGGGTACGCCCAGGATGGAGGCGTACGCGGCCTCCAAGGCGGGGCAGCTCTCCCTCGCGCGCAGCCTCGCGGTGGGCTGGGCGCGCGAGGGCATCCGCGTCAACGCCCTGTGCGCGGGCTGGACCCGCACCGACATGACCGAGTACGCCCACCGCACCGCCCCGCTCTCGGACTGGCTCATGGCGCATGTGCCGATGGGCCGCTGGGCGGAACCGGAAGAGGTCGCGCACACGGCGCTCTTCCTCTCCTCAACCGCCGCCGCGTACCTGACGGGCCAGCAAGTGCTGCTGGACGGCGGCCTGTCGGTGCCGGACGGGGGACTGGCCGGGATCCCGAAGCCCGCGCCCCCGTTCGCGGCGGGCGGATGAGGGCCGGGGGCGGACGGGCGTGCCCGAGCACCCGGCGCCTGCATGCCGGAGCAACCCGGCGTCTGCGTGCCCGAGCGCCCGGCCGCCCGCGTGCGCGAGCGACCCGACCGCCGGCCCCAACTCCCGTACGCCGCAGCCCTATCCCGTACGACACACCCCGCCCCCACACCCCCGTACGCCACACCCACCCGCCGTACCCCGTACGCCCCCACCCCGAAGCGAGGAAAGCGCGCATGAGTGAGAGCACGCCCGCGGCCGTCATCTGCGGCATCGGTGCCTGTCTGCCGCCGAGGGTGGTGAGCAACGAGGAGGTCGTGCGGCGCGGGGTGCTGGAGACCACGGACGCGTGGATCCGCACCCGTACCGGCGTGGCCGAGCGGCGGCGGGCCGCGGCGGGCGTCAGCACCGGCGATCTGGCGGCGGCCGCCGGACGGGCGGCGCTGGCCTCGGCCGGCACGGAGCACGCCGACCTGCTGCTGCTCGCCACGACCACGCCCGACCGGCGCTGTCCGGCGACGGCGCCCGAGGTCGCGTACCGGCTCGGGCTCGGCCATGTACCCGCGTTCGACCTGGCGGCGGTGTGCTCGGGCTTCCTGTACGGGCTGGCCACCGCCGACGCACTGCTGCGCGCCGGGGTGTGCAGCCGGCCGCTGGTGATCGGGGCCGAGACGTACTCGACCATCGTCGACCCGCTCGACCGGGACACCGCCGCGGTCTTCGGCGACGGCGCGGGCGCCACGCTGCTGCGCCCGGGGAGGAGCGGCGAACCCGGCGCCGTACGCGCCGCGCACCTCGGCTCGGACGGTTCGGGCGGCGACCTCATCTCCATCGCGGCGGGCGGTTCCCGCAGGCCGGACACCACGCCCAGGCTCTGCCGCGAGGTGCGCTACTTCCGGATGCGGGGGAGGGAGGTGTACCGGCACGCGGTGCGGCGCATGACGGAGTCCTCGGCGACCGTGCTCGGGCACGCCGGCTGGTCCTCCGACAGCGTGCGCGCCTTCATCGGGCACCAGGCCAACCAGCGCATCCTCGACGCGGTCGCGCAGCGGCTGGCCATCGCGCCGCAGCACTGCTTCGGCAACATCCGGGACGTCGGCAACACCGCTGCCGCCTCCATCCCGCTGGCCCTCGCCGGTACGGCCGCGCGCGGAGCCGTACGGCCGGGCGCGCGCACCCTGCTGACCGCCTTCGGCGGCGGCCTCACCTGGGCCTCGGTCGCCGCGAACTGGCCCGGGGCCGCACCGCATCACCGCCCGCCCGAGCCCCGCGAAGCCTCGGCGGACACCGACCGCCGCACGGCCGACTCCACCTCTCGTACGACCGACCGCTCCGCACCTCGTCACAGCACCCGCAACAGGAAGGCACCCCCATGGAATCCGTCCGCGACCACCTGGCCGGCGTCCTGACCGAGAAGTTCGAGGTCGCTCCGGAACGCCTGACCCCCGACGCGACCCTCGCCGGCCTCGAACTGGACTCGCTCGCCGTCGTCGAGCTCTTCCTCACGCTCCAGGAGCACTGGCGCGTACCCCTGGACGAGAACGAGGAGGGCGCATCCGAGCTGTCCCTGCGGGAGATCGCGGCGCTCGTGGAGGCGCGGTGCGACGGCTCCCGCACGGGCGGTCCCGCACCGGGAGCGGAGGGCCCGCGATGACGGCCCCCGCACCCCGGGGCGCCGGCCCCCTCGCTGTCACCGGCATCGGCCTGGTCACCCCCGGCGGGGTCGGCGCGAAGGAGACCTGGGCGCGGGTGTGTTCGGGCACGCCGACGGCCGCAGGCGACCCCGAACTGGCCGAGCTCCCCGTGGACTTCTCCTGCCGCGTACCGGGCTTCGACCCGCGCGTCCACGCGGGCGGCGCGCAGCCCTGGCGGAACGACCGCTTCACACAGCTCGCCCTGGCCGCTGCCCACGAGGCGGTGTCAGGCGCCGGTCTGGACCCGGCGGCGTGGGACGCGAGCCGGGTGGCGGTGGTACTCGGATCCGCTGCGGGCGGCGTGGGGACGTACGAGGCCCAGCACCGCACCCTGCTGTCCTCGGGGCCGGGCGCGGTGTCCCCGCTCACGCTGCCCGGCTTCCTGCCCAACATGGCCGCCGGGCGGCTGGCGATCGACCTGCGCGCACAGGGCCCCGTCGCGCACACCGCGACCGCCTGCGCCTCGGGGGCCACGGCCGTGATCACCGCCGCGCTCCTGCTGGACAGCGGCGCCTGCGACATCGCCGTCGCGGGCGGGGCGGACGCCATGGTGACCCGCACCTGCGCGACGGCCTTCGCGCGCATGGGGGCGCTGTCGCGCGGCACCGGCGACCCGGCGTGCGCTTCCCGGCCCTTCGACGCCGGCCGCGACGGCTTCGTACTCGCCGAGGGCGCGGGCGTCCTGGTGCTGGAGCGCGCCGCGCACGCGGCGGCACGCGGGGCCCGCGCGCACGCGGTGCTCGCCGGGCACGGTTCCTCGGCCGACGCCTACCACCCCGTCGCGCCGCACCCGCGCGGCGAGGGGCTGCGCCGGGCGCTGCACCAGGCGCTGGCCTCGGCGGACGCCGCGCCGCACGAGGTGGACCACGTCAATGCGCACGGCACGGGCACCCCGCTCAACGACAAGGCCGAAGCGGCCGTGCTGCGCGAGGAACTGGGCGCCGGGCCGCCCTCGGTGACCTCGGCCAAGGGCGTGCTGGGGCACACCATGGGCGCGGCCGGAGCCGTGGAGGCCGCGCTCACCGCCCTCAGCGCAGCACACCAACTGGCCCCGCCCACCGCCAACTTCCGCACCCCGGACGCCGACACGGCCGGCATCGACGTGGTACGCGGCGAGCCCCGCGACCACGGCATCCGCCTCGCCCTCAGCAACTCCTGCGGTTTCGGCGGCCACAACACGGTGCTGGCTTTCCGGCCGGCGGGCTGAACGCCCAACCGGCCCGCGGGCCGCGCCGTTCGCCCCACTTCCACGCCCCGCGCCCTCACCCCACGCAACGACAAGGAGACCGGTATGCCTCCCTCCCGCCTGAACGCGCTGTACGAGGAGACCGTGCGGCGCAATCCCGGCGAGCCCGAGTTCCACCAGGCCGTACGCGAAGTGCTCGGTTCCCTGGCGCCGCTGCTCGCCGCCCGGCCCGAACTCGCCGAACCCGGGCTGCTGGAGCGACTCGCCGAGCCCGAGCGGCAGATCGTCTTCCGGGTGCCCTGGCAGGACGACACGGGTGCCGTCCGCGTCGGCCGGGGCTTCCGGGTGGAGTTCAACGGCGCGCTCGGCCCGTACAAGGGCGGTCTGCGCTTCCACCCCTCGGTGGGTCTGGGGACCGTCAAGTTCCTCGGCTTCGAGCAGACCTTCAAGAACGCGCTGACAGGGCTCGCGCTCGGCGGCGCCAAGGGCGGCAGCGACTTCGACCCGCGCGGGCGCTCCGCGGGCGAGGTCATGCGCTTCTGCCAGTCCTTCATGACCGAACTGCACCGGCACGTGGGCGAGCACACCGACGTGCCCGCGGGCGACACCGGCGTGGGCGAGCGCGAGATCGGCTACCTCTTCGGCCACTACCGCCGCATCACCAACCGCTGGGAGCCGGGCGTGCTGACCGGCAAGGGCCGCGGCTGGGGCGGTTCGGCGGTACGGGCCGAGGCCACCGGGTACGGCACGGTGCTCTTCACCGCGGAGATGCTGCGCCGGCGCGGCCGCGACCTGGAGGGACGTCGGGTGGCGGTCTCGGGGTCGGGGAACGTGGCCCTGTACGCGATCGAGAAGGCCCAGGCCCTGGGCGCGCACGCGGTGACGGCCTCCGACTCGGGAGGCTACGTGGTCGACGAGAAGGGCATCGACCTCTCCCTCCTCCAGCAGGTCAAGCAGGTGGAGCGGGGGCGGGTCGCCGACTACGCCCGGCGGCGCGGCAGTTCGTCCCGGTACGTGGCCGGGGGTGAGGGGCGCGTGTGGGAGGTGCCGGCCGACGTGGCCCTGCCGTGCGCCACGCAGAACGAGGTGACGGCCGACGACGCTGCCACCCTCGTGCGCAACGGCGTCCAAGCGGTGGCCGAGGGCGCCAACATGCCCGTCACGCCGCAGGCCGTACGCCTCTTCCGCGAGGCCGACGTCGCCTTCGGTCCCGGAAAGGCGGCGAACGCCGGGGGAGTGGCCACCAGCGCCCTGGAGATGCAGCAGAACGCGGCCCGCACGTCATGGCCCTTTCCGTACGTGGAACGGAAACTCACCGAGATCATGCACGCCGTCCACGAAACGTGCCTGAGCACGGCCGAACTCCACGGCGCCCCGGGCGACTACGCCACCGGCGCGAACATCGCCGGCGTCGAGAGGGTCGCCGACGCGGTGCTGGAGCAGGGGGTGGTGTGAGGCGGCGCCTCACTTCTCCGTGTCCCGCTTCTCCGTTTCCCGTGTCTCCGTGCCCCCTTTCTCCGTGTCCTCCTTCTCCGTACCCCGTGGCCACACCGCGATCGCGACGAGCACCGCGGCCCAGACGGCGAGGGGAGTCAGGGGCCAGTAGAAGGTGAGCTCTCCCTTGGCGACGCAGCGCGCGCCCCAGATCGCGGAGAGGACGACGACTCCTCCGAGCCAGTACCGCCACTCGTCGAGCCACTCCCGCAGGTCCTTGCGGTCCTGCTCGCGGGCGCTGGGCCGGGGAGCGGGCAGGTCGGCGGTGAGCTCCTCCAGCTTTCCTCGCGTACGGGCCTCCAGCGTCCCGCGGGAACGCTCCGCGTGCTCCTGGGAGTCGAGTCGCCCCTGGCTCAGGGCGGCGGACAGCACCGCGAGGGCGGCGTCCCTGTCCTGGTCGGATACGCGCTGGGTGGATATGCGCTGGTCGGGCCTGCGCTGGCCGGGGTCGTGACGAGCGTCCACGACGGGCTCCTCCTGGTGCGGCGCCCGCGGCGCGAGCCCCGGGCGGCGAGCAATGGGAATACGACTGTATCCTAAAACCGAGGGCGGGGGAGACTGGACATTCGACGCAGACGGAAGCGGGAGCGCCCATGCCCAAGACGGTGGACCGGGACGAGCAGCGCCGGCAGATCGGCGCGGCGCTGCTGGACCTGGCGGCCGAGCACGGCCTGGACGAGGTGAGCGTCCGCACGGTGGCCGCGCGCAGCGGACGCTCCCTCGGGGCGGTCCAGAAGTACTTCCGCTCCAAGGACGACATGCTCACCTTCGCCGCCGAGCTGGCGGGCGAGCGCGCCGAGGAGCGGATGGCGGCCGTGGACCCGGAGCTGCCGCTGCGCGGCGCCCTGCGCGACCTGGTCCTCGCCACGCTGCCGGTGGACGCCGCGCGCCGCGCCGAGGCCGCGGCCCAACTCGCCTTCGCCACCCGCGCGGCGCACCACCCGGCGCTCGCCGCCGTGCGGCGCCGCGTCGACCAGGAGGTGAGGACCGCGCTCGCCGACTGGCTGTCCGCCGCGGGCCACACCGGCGCCGCGCACTCCCGCACCCGCGGCCTGGCCCTCGCCGACGCCGTGATCGCGCTCGCCGACGGCTTCGCGCTGCGGTTGCTGTACGCCCCCGACGAGCAGGAGGACCTGCTGCGCGCCCTGGACCACGCGCTGGACTCCCTGGTCGGCGACTGAACCGCCGCCGGCCCAGGCGGCGGGCGGCGGTTCAGGCTGCGGGTGCCACGAGGGTGTCGGCGAGTTTCGTGAGGCGCTTGACCATGCGCGCCGCCGTTGCGCCCTGCGCCGGCTCCACGCAGCGGTCGCACTCGTAGTAGGCGCCGTTGACGATCTCGGTGGCCGGGTCGCACAGCCGTGCCACATGCGCGGCGCCCTGCGCGGGGGTGCTGCCCCGGTGCGCGTACAGCGGCAGCAGCGCGGTGTCGCACACGCCCGGGTGCACCGAGACGGCGGTCACCCGCGGGTCGGCTGCGAAGACCGTGAGGGCGAGCTGGGACTGGGCGTACGAGGCGATGCGCGAGTAGCGGCGCGCGCGGTTCGGGTCGTCCCACTGGATCGAGGCGGTGCGGTGCAGCGAGGAGGAGACGTTGACGACGCGCCCGCCCGGTTCGCTGGTCAGGGCCTCCTCCAGCAGGCAGGTGAGCAGGTAGTGGGCGAGGAAGTTGACCTGGAAGGTCACCTCGTTGCCGTCGTCGGTCACGGTGTGCCGCTCCGGCGCGGCCATCGCCGCGTTGTTCACCAGCACGTCCAGGTGCGGGTGTTCGGTCCGTACGCGGTGTGCCAGCAGCTCCACCTCCTCGAACCGGGTGAAGTCGGCGGAGAACGCGCACAGCCGCTCGCCCTGGATGCCGTCAGGGCCGCTCCTGAGCGTGGAGACGGCGGCCCGCGCGTCCTCGGGGGTGCGGCCGTGCACCAGCACCGTGGCGCCGCGCTGGGCGAGTTGGCGCGCGGTCTGGTACCCGATGCCGGTGGTGGCGCCGGTCACCAGCACGGTGCGGCCCGAGAGCGAGGCGGGGGAGGGGGACGGGGCGGCGGACAGGGGCGAAGTGGACATGATTCCTTCCGGTGTTCCGGTGGTGGAGTGATACGGGAGAGACGCCGCGTACGTCTGGTGCGCGTCATATGCCCTGTACGTTTCGTACGCTGCGTGCGCGCCGGAGCCAAGACGCGCGGGCCGTTCTTGCCGGGCCCCTGACGGCACCTTGGCGCGGCCCTGACGGCCTTGCAGGAACGGCGGCTCACCCCAACCCCGGCACCCCGCTCACCACCAGGTCGATGAGCTTGATGCCGAGGAAGGGGAGGACCAGTCCGCCCAGGCCGAAGACGGCGAGGTTGCGGCGCAGGAGGGCGTGCGCCGACGAGGGCGCGTAGCGCACGCCGCGCAGGGCGAGCGGGATCAGGCACACGATGATCAGCGCGTTGAAGATGATCGCTGAGGTGATCGCCGACGTGGGGCTGTGCAGGCCCATCACGTTCAGGGAGCGCAGGCCCGGATAGGCGCCGGCGAACATCGCCGGGATGATCGCGAAGTACTTCGCCACGTCGTTGGTGATGGAGAAGGTCGTCAACGCGCCGCGCGTGATCAGGAGTTGCTTGCCGATCTCCACGATCTCGATGAGCTTGGTGGGGTTGGAGTCGAGGTCCACCATGTTCCCGGCCTCCTTGGCGGCCGAGGTGCCGGTGTTCATCGCGACGCCGACGTCGGCCTGGGCGAGGGCCGGGGCGTCGTTCGTACCGTCGCCCGTCATGGCCACCAGCCTTCCGCCCGCCTGTTCCCGCTGGAGCAGGGCGAGTTTGTCCTCGGGGGTGGCCTCGGCGAGGAAGTCGTCCACGCCCGCCTCCTCCGCGATGGCCTTCGCCGTCAGCGGGTTGTCACCGGTGATCATCACGGTGCGGATGCCCATCGCCCGCAGCTCGGCGAAGCGTTCGGCGATGCCCTCCTTGACCACGTCCTTGAGGTGCACGAGACCCAGCGCGCGCGGCCCCTCGGCGTCGTGCACCGCCACCAGCAGGGGAGTGCCGCCCGACGCGGCGACGGCGTTCGCGTACAGCCGTGCCTCGGGCGGTACGCGGCCGTGCCGGTCCTCCACCCAGGCGATCACCTGCGCCGCCGCACCCTTGCGCACCTGGATCCCGCTGCCGTCGCTCCAGCGCAGGTTCACCCCGCTCATCCGCGTACGGGCGCTGAACTCCACGAACTGCGCGTGCTCCAGCTCCCCGGGCGCCGGCTCGCGCAGCCCGAAGCGCTCCTTGGCCAGCACCACCACGGACCGGCCCTCGGGGGTCTCGTCGGACAGCGAGGCGAGCTGCGCGGCGTCGGCGAGGGGCAGTTCGCCGACGCCGGGCAGCGGTACGAAGGCGGAGGCGAGGCGGTTGCCGAGGGTGATGGTGCCGGTCTTGTCGAGCAGCAGGGTGTCGACGTTGCCCGCAGCCTCCACCGCACGGCCCGACAGCGCGATCACGTTGCGCTGCACGAGGCGGTCCATGCCCGCGATGCCGATCGCCGAGAGCAACGCGCCGATGGTCGTGGGGATCAGCGTCACCAGCAGGGCGACCAGCACGGTGGTGGACTGCGGCGCGCCCGCGTACTCAGCGAAGGGCTGCACGCTCACGACCACCAGCACGAAGACGAGAGTGAGCGCGGCGAGCAGGATGTTCAGGGCGATCTCGTTCGGGGTCTTCTGCCGGGCCGCGCCCTCCACCAGCGCGATCATCCGGTCCAGGAAGCTGCCGCCGGGGCGCGAGGTCACCCGCACCACGAGGTGGTCGGAGAGCACCGTCGTACCGCCGACCACGCCGCTGCGGTCGTCGCCCGACTCGCGGACGACGGGCGCCGATTCGCCGGTGACGGCCGACTCGTCCACCGCCGCCACGCCGTCCACGACCTCGCCGTCCGCGGGGATCACCTCGCCGGGGCCGACCAGCACCACGTCGAACGGCTGGAGTTCGGCTGCCCGGGCGCGCTCGGTCTCGGCGGTGCGCGGCTCGGTCCCCACGTGCCAGTGCTTCAGGCGCCGCGCGACGGTGCCCTTGCGCGTGCGGCGCAGCGACTCGGCCTGAGCGCGCCCGCGCCCCTCGGCGACCGCCTCCGCGAGGTTGGCGAAGATCACCGTCAGCCACAGCCACACGCCGACCACCCAGGTGAACACGGTCGGGTGCAGGAGCGCCGAGAGCGTCGTGAGCGCCGCTCCCACCGCCACCACGAACAGCACGGGGGTGCGCACCAGCGCCCGCGGCCGCAGCTTGTGCAGCGCCTCGGGGAAGGACCGTACGAGCTGTACGGGGTCGAAGAAGCCTCCCGGTGCGCGGCGCCGGTGACTGCCGCGGGGCGGTTTGCCGCCGGCACGTCGGTCGGTGGCAGGCCGGCCGGTGGCCGGGGAGCCGGTACGGGGGTCGCGTGGGGAGGCGCCTGGGGCTTGGGTGAGCATCAGCAGACCTTCTGGAGGGCCGGCTCCGCCGCGGGACGTCGGGGCGGCGGGCGGCGGGGAGCGGAATGTGACGCAAGCTTCCGCCGCCGCGCTCCGCCAGGCGGCCGCCTCAACGCGGCTCTGTCGCGGCTCTGACAGTTCCTTGGCGTGGCGGCTTCGGGGCACCGTGACGAGCGGGCGTACGGAGGCGCCGGCCCCCGCGCCAACGCCGCGTCAGCGATCCGGCGTTCCGCGTCAGGGAGGCGTCAGAAGTGGGTGCCGTCGGCGGTACACGGCCGCAAGCGGCGGCAGATTGAGCGGGAAGGCGGTGGCGCGATGCCTCCTCACCGCCGTCGCCACCGCCTTCACCGCCACCGTCTCGTCGTCGCTGCCTGAGGGAGCTGACCGCACATGACCGTCGAGCGCATCGTCGGGATCGTCATCGCCGCCTGCCTGATCGGCTACCTCGTACTGGCCCGCCGCTACCCCGAGAAGTTCTGAGCGCCGCCGGGAGCGGTACACCGCACGCGAAGGGCCCGGAGACAGCACGGCTGGCTCCGGGCCCTTCGCGTGGTGGTGCGGCCGTCGACGGCGCACGCAACAGGTCCGTGCGTCGGGCCGGGCATCAGCGTCGCGTGAAGAACGCCCCGCTCCGCGCGAAGAAGGCGCAAGGGCCGTACGGGAAGGGCGAGGGACTGGCGCAACGTGTGGCTGCCGCACCACATCCGTTCCCGGTGCGGAAGGCACCGCGAAGGAGTCCCGTTCCATGTCCGTTCCGACCACCCGGGCCGCCACCGACTCCGCCTCCGGGGCCGGAGAACCGCCCGATTCCCGGGAGTCCGGCACCCGCGAACCCGGCGCCACGCGGCCCGACGCCCCCGGCACCCCGGACCCCGGCGACCGCCACCGCCTCACCGCCCTCACCGGGCTCGCCGCGCTCTCGCTCGACGCGATGGCCTCCGTCGCGTACGGGCCCGAGGCGATCGTGCTGGTGCTGGCCGCCGCCGGGGCGCGCGGGCTCGGCTTCACGCTGCCCGTCACGCTCGCGATCGCCGCGCTGCTGGCCGTGCTGGTCGCCTCGTACCGCCAGGTCATCGCCGCCTTCCCGGACGGCGGCGGCAGTTACGCCGTCGCCAAGGCGCACCTCGGCCGCCGTACGAGCCTGGTGGCCGCCGCATCCCTGGTGCTGGACTACGTGCTCAACGTGGCCGTGGCGGTCACCGCCGGAGTCGCCGCGCTGACCTCCGCCGTCCCCGAGCTGTACGGGCAGCGGCTGTGGCTCTGCCTCGCGGTGCTCGTGCTGATCACCGGCGTGAACCTGCGCGGCATCGCCGACTCGGCGCGGCTCTTCGTCCTCCCCACCGCCGTCTTCGTCGCCTCGATCCTCGCGCTGATCGTGGCGGGGCTGCTGCGGGACGGCCCTGCCAGCACCGAGGCCGCCGCGGGGCACGCCTCCGTACTCGCCGGAAACGCCACGACCGTGGGCGCCCTGCTGCTGCTCAGGGCCTTCGCCTCGGGATGCTCGGCGCTCACCGGGGTCGAGGCGATCGCGAACGCGGTGCCCGCCTTCCGCGCACCGCGTGCCCGCCGCGCGCAGCGCGCCGAGGTCGCGCTCGGCGCCGTACTGGCCGTGATGCTGACCGGGCTCGCCGTGCTGATCTCCCGCTTCGGCCTCCAGCCGGTGGAGGGCGTCACCGTCCTCGCGCAGCTCGCGGATGCCTCCCTCGGGCACGGACTGGGCTTCTACGTGGTCCAGTTCGCGACCATGGTGCTGCTGGCGCTCTCCGCGAACACCTCGTTCGGCGGGCTCCCGGTCCTGCTCAAGCTGCTGGCCGGGGACAACTGCCTGCCGCACGTCTTCGCCCTCAAGGCCGACCGCCAGGTGCACCGGCACGGCGTCCTGGCCCTGGCCGCCGTCTCGGCGGCGCTGCTGGTCTTCTCCGGCGGCGACACCAACACGCTGGTGCCGCTCTTCGCCATCGGCGTCTTCGTCGGCTTCACGCTCGCGCAGGCCGGCATGGTCGTGCACTGGTACGGGGTACGCGGACCCAAGTGGCGCGGCAAGGCGGCGCTGAACGGGCTGGGAGCCGTGCTCACCGGTGTGGCGGCGATCGTGGTGACGGCCACCAAGTTCCACGACGGCGCCTGGCTGATCGTCATCGCGCTGCCGGTGATCGTGCTCGTCTTCGAGACCGTGCGCCGCGCCTACACGCGCATCGGCGAGGGCCTCGGCCTGGGCCGGATACCCGAACTCCCGCGCCGCGAGCGCTCCCTGGTCATCGTGCCCGTCGCCGCGCTCTCGCGGCTCACCAGCGAGGCGCTGACGGCCGCCGCCTCGCTGGGCGGCGAGGTGCGCGCGGTGACCGTCTGCCCGCCGGACGCCGAGGACCGTACGCGGACCGAGGCACTGGAACGGGACTGGGCCCTGTGGAACCCGGGCGTCCCCCTCACCCGCATCCCTGCCGGCCACCGCGCGTTGGGCAGGACCGTAGCGGCCCACGTACGCGAACTGGCGGCGGCCGACCCCGGCGTACGCGTGACAGTCCTGATCCCCGAGATCGACCCGCCCCGGGTATGGCAACGCATCTTGCAGAACCAGCGCGGCGCCTTGGTGGCCCACGCAGTACGCCGAGACACATCTGCCGCAATCTGCCGCTTCCGCCTCCCCCTCCCGCCCACCTAGGTGTGGGCGTGCGTTCCGCTAGGGGCGGAACGGGCGGGCACACCGGAACCGCCAGCCGCGAGGCCCACCCCACCCCGCACCCAACGCATGCGCTCGCAGCGGTCGTTCACGACACTGCACCCCGCACCCCGCCCCACACACCCCGCCGCTTCACCCCCGCAAGCTTCGCCGGATTCCGCACCGCATAGAGCCCCGTGACAACCCCACCCTCGACCCGCACAGCCAACACCGCATCGACCTCCCCACCCACCCGAAGAATCAACGCCGGCCCCCCGTTCACCTGCGCAGCCTCCACCGCCATCACATCCCCGATCCGCCCCAGCACACCGACCACCTGAGCAGCCCCCACAACAGGCTTCAGCGCAGCCCGTACAACCCCGCCCCCATCCGTCAGCAGCACGACATCCGGCGCGAGGATCTCGAGGAGCCGCTGCACATCCCCCGTCTCGACCGCCCGTTGAAAGGCCGCGACGGCTTGCCGCGTCTCGGCGGCCGAGGCGGCGATCCGCGGCCGCCGGGCCGCGACATGGGCCCGCGCCCGGTGCGCGATCTGCCGCGCGGCGGCCGGGCTCTTGCCGACGGCCTCGGCGATCTCGTCGTACCCGAGCGCGAACACCTCGCGCAGCACGAACACAGCGCGCTCGGCCGGCGCAAGGGTCTCCAGCACCAGCAGCATCGCCATCGAGACGCTGTCCGCCAGCTCGACGTCCTCGGCCACGTCGGGCGCGGTCAACAGCGGTTCGGGCAGCCAGGGGCCGACGTAGGACTCCCTGCGCCGGCCGAGCGCGCGAAGCTGCGTCAGCGCCTGCCGCGTGGTGATCCTGACCAGGTAGGCGCGCTGGTCACGCACGGTGCCGGGGTCCACGCGAGCCCACCGCAGCCAGGTCTCCTGCAGCACGTCCTCGGCGTCGGCGGCCGAGCCGAGCATCTCGTAGGCGACGCTGAACAGCAGGTTGCGGTGGGCGACGAACGCCCGGGTGACGCCGTCCATGACGTCGCCCTTCCCCTCGCTCGTCCCCTCGCCCGTGGTGCGGTCGTCCATCGTCGGCTCCTGTCCGCTCGCCCGTACGGCGCCTCGTACGTCCCGTACCGCGCCGTACAACGGACGCCGCGTACGGCCGCTTTGTGACACCGACGGTGGTGACGCACGCCACATCGCCGTGCCGTCACACGGAGCGGCCCGTCGGCATCTTGTGTTCGTCCGGCGCGGCTGCACGCAGCACTCACCCTCGCGAGCCGCGCGACATACACGAATCACGAGTGAGGACGACGTCATGGAACCTCGGTTCAACCTCTTCGAGAGCCCGACCGCCGCGAAGGTCGCCAAGCGCTTCTACAACACCTCGCTGGCGCTGGAGGGTTCGGCGCTGCCGAAGTCCGTGCAGGAACTGGTCTCGCTGCGGGTCGGCCAGCTCAACGGCTGCGGCCTCTGCGTCGACGCGCACACCAAGGAGGCCGCGGCCGCCGGCGAATCCGCGCTCCGCCTCCACCTGGTGGCCGCCTGGCGGCACACCACCGTGTTCACCGAGGCGGAGCGCGCCGCGCTGGCGCTCACCGAGGAGGGCACCAGGCTCGGCGACCACGGCGTGTCCGACGAGACCTGGGCGCGGGTGCGCGAGCACTTCGACGACGACCAGGTCGGCGCGCTGGTCTGCCTGGTCGCCCTCGTCAACGCGGCCACCAGGATGAACGTGATCGTGCACAACCTCGGGGGCGCGTACGAGCCCGGGATGTTCGCCGCGGCGACGAACTGACCGGCACACGGGGGCCGGCGACCGGGTGCTGTGGCCGAAGGGCGCAACGGACGCAACGGACGTCAGGGAGTCGTCAAGGCCGCACCCCGGGGCATCAGGGACGTATCAAGGGCGCGTTCGGGAGCGTCGGCCGGCTGTTTCCTCAAGGAGTCAACCGACCTACGTCTCCCGGGGGTTCGCGATGGCCGATCTGGCCTTCGTCGTCGCCACCATCGCCGTGTTCGCGCTGGTGGCTCTCGTCGCCAAGGGGGTCACGAAGCTGTGACCGCCGAGAACGTCATCGGCCTCGTGGTGGCCCTGGCCCTGCTGGGGTACCTGATCGCCGCCCTCGTGTTCCCCGAGAGGTTCTGATCCCGACATGAGTCCGTTCCTTGCCGGGGTCCTGCAACTCCTCGCCCTGATCGGAGCCCTGGCGCTGTGCCACCGTCCCCTCGGCGACTACATGGCGCGGGTGTACGGCTCGGCCAGACACCTGCGCGCCGAGAAGTGGATCTACAAGGCCGTCGGCGCCGACCCCGACGCGCAGATGCGCTGGCCCGCCTACCTGCGCGGGGTGCTCGCCTTCTCCTTCGCCTGCGTGCTGCTGCTGTACGCGATGCAGCGCCTGCAGGGCAGCCTGCCCGGGTCGCTGGGCTTCTCCTCCATCGACCCGGACCAGGCGTTCAACACCGCCGCCTCCTTCGTCTCCAACACCAACTGGCAGTCGTACTCCGGCGAACAGGCCATGGGCCACGTCGTGCAGACGGCCGGCCTGGCGGTGCAGAACTTCGTGTCCGCCGCCGTCGGCATGGCCGTCGCCATCGCCCTCGTACGGGGCTTCGCGCGCTCGCGCTCCGGCGAACTGGGCAACTTCTGGGCCGACCTGGTGCGCGGCACCTTCCGCATCCTCCTGCCCATCGCGGTGATCGGCGCGATCGTCCTGGTGGCCTGCGGCGCCCTCCAGAACTTCGCCGGCATCCACGAGGTCGGGCGGTTCATGGGCGGCACGCAGCAGACCAACGGCGGCGCCGTGGCCTCGCAGGAGGTCATCAAGGAGCTGGGCACCAACGGCGGCGGTTACTTCAACGCCAACTCGGCCCACCCCTTCGAGAACCCGAACGCCTTCACCAACCTCTTCGAGATCTTCCTGATCCTGCTCATTCCCTTCTCGCTGACCCGCACCTTCGGCGTACTGGTCGGCAGCGTGAAGCAGGGCTACGCGATCCTCGCCACGATGGTCACCATCTGGCTGGGCTTCGTCCTGCTGATGTGGGCCACCGAATTCGCCCACCACGGGCCCGCGCTGGAGCTCGCGGGCGGCTCGATGGAAGGCAAGGAGACCCGCTTCGGCGTCGGCGCCTCCTCGATCTTCGCGGTGTCCACCACCCTCACCTCGACCGGCGCGGTGGACTCCTTCCACTCCTCCTATACGGGGCTGGGCGGCGGCATCACCCTGCTCGGCATGATGCTCGGCGAGATCGCGCCGGGCGGCGTGGGCTCGGGCCTGTACGGGATGCTGGTGATGGCGATCATCGCGGTGTTCATCGCGGGCCTGATGGTGGGCCGCACGCCCGAGTACCTGGGCAAGAAGATCGGCACCCGCGAGATCAAGCTCGCGGCCTGCTACATCCTCATCACCCCCGCGCTGGTGCTGTGCTTCACCGCGGCCGCCATGGCGCTGCCCACACCGGCCCACTCGATGACCAACTCCGGCGCGCACGGTTTCTCCGAGGTGCTGTACGCCTATACCTCGGGCTCCAACAACAACGGCTCCGCCTTCGCCGGACTCAACGCCGACACCCAGTGGTTCAACACCACGATCGGGCTCGCCATGCTGCTGGGCCGCTTCCTGCCCATGGTGTTCCTGCTCGCGCTGGCCGGTTCCCTCGCCGAGCAGAAGCCGGTCCCCGCGACCGCGGGCACGCTGCGTACGGAGAAACCGCTGTTCGCCGGGATGCTCGTCGGCACGATCGTGATCATCACCGGGCTGACGTTCTTCCCCGCGCTCGCGCTGGGGCCGCTCGCCGAGGGGCTGGCCTCATGACCACCGACACACGGAAACACGAGGAACACGAGGGCGCCATGTCCACCGTCACTCCGACCCGGGCGCCCCACCAGGACGCACCGAGCGGCAACCACCCCGAGGGACGCGTCGGCGCGGGGATCTTCCAACCCCGCCAGTTGCTCCAGTCCCTGCCGGACGCGTTCCGCAAGCTGCATCCGCGCACCATGGCGAAGTCGCCGGTCATGTTCGTGGTCGAGATCGGCTCCGTCCTCACCACGGCCTTCGCCTGCGCCGACCCGGGCGACTGGTTCGGCTGGGTGATCACCGCGTGGCTGTGGCTGACGGTGCTGTTCGCCAACCTGGCGGAGGCCGTCGCGGAGGGCCGTGGGAAGGCGCAGGCGGACACGCTGCGCAAGGCGAAGACCGACAGCGTGGCCCGCAAGCTGGTGGACGGCGAGGAACACCGCGTACCCGGCACCGAGTTGTCCATCGGAGATCTGGTGGTCTGCGAGGCCGGCGATGTCATCCCCGGCGACGGCGACGTCGTCGAGGGCGTGGCCTCGGTGGACGAGTCGGCGATCACGGGCGAATCGGCGCCGGTGATCCGGGAGTCGGGCGGTGACCGCTCGGCGGTGACCGGCGGCACCAAGGTCCTCTCTGACCGGATCGTCGTGCGGATCACGACCAGGCCGGGCGAGACCTTCATCGACCGCATGATCGGCCTGGTGGAGGGTGCAGCGCGCCAGAAGACGCCCAACGAGGTGGCGCTGAACATCCTGCTCGCCTCGCTCACCATCATCTTCCTGATGGCGGTCGTCACGCTCCAGCCCTTCGCGGTGTACGCGGGCGCCCGCCAGACGATGGTCGTGCTGGTGGCCCTGCTGGTCTGCCTCATTCCGACCACCATCGGCGCCCTGCTGTCCGCGATCGGCATCGCGGGCATGGACCGCCTCGTGCAGCGCAACGTGCTCGCGATGTCCGGCCGCGCGGTGGAAGCGGCGGGCGATGTGTCCACGCTCCTGCTGGACAAGACCGGCACGATCACGCTGGGCAACCGCCAGGCCGCCGAGTTCGTGTCCGTACGAGGTGTCACGGCCGCCGAGGTCGCGGACGCCGCGCAGCTCTCCTCCCTGGCCGACGAGACCCCCGAGGGGCGGTCCGTCGTCGTCCTGGCCAAGGAGGAGTACGGCCTCCGGGAGCGGAACGAGGGCGAGCTGGAGGGCGCCGAGTGGGTGCCCTTCACCGCGCAGACCCGCATGTCCGGTGTGGACGTGGACGGGGTCAAGGTCCGCAAGGGCGCGGCCGGTTCGGTGATCACCTGGGTGCGGGAGCAGGGCGGCGAGGTCGCCGAGGACGCCGACGGGCTGGCCAACGCGATCTCCGAGGCGGGCGGTACGCCGTTGCTGGTGGCCCGCGAGGACGACCGGGGAGCCCGCGTCCTGGGCGTCATCCACCTCAAGGACGTGGTCAAGGAGGGCATGCGCGAACGCTTCGCCGAGCTGCGCAAGATGGGCATCAAGACCGTGATGATCACCGGCGACAACCCGCTGACGGCGCGCGCCATCGCCGATGAGGCGGGCGTGGACGACTTCCTCGCCGAGGCCACGCCCGAGGACAAGATGGCCCTCATCCGCAGCGAACAGGCGGGCGGAAAGCTCGTGGCCATGACCGGCGACGGCACCAACGACGCCCCGGCCCTCGCGCAGGCGGATGTGGGTGTCGCGATGAACACCGGGACCTCGGCCGCCAAGGAGGCCGGGAACATGGTGGACCTGGACTCCAACCCCACCAAGCTGATCGAGATCGTGGAGATCGGCAAGCAACTGCTCATCACCCGCGGCGCGTTGACGACCTTCTCCATCGCCAATGACGTGGCGAAGTACTTCGCGATCATCCCGGCGATGTTCGCGGTGGCCTACCCGGGGCTGGACAAGCTCAACATCATGCACCTGGCCTCGCCGCAGTCCGCGATCCTCGCGGCCGTCATCTTCAACGCGCTGATCATCGTGGCCCTGGTGCCGCTCGCCCTGCGCGGGGTGCGCTACCGGCCGCTGAGCGCCGACAAGATGCTGCGCCGGAATCTCGGGCTGTACGGATTCGGCGGGCTGATCGCGCCGTTCCTCGGCATCAAGCTCATCGACCTGCTCCTGTCCCTCGTCCCTGGCATCGGGTGACCCTCATGAACACATCCATGGCCAACGCCGCCCGGCTGCTGGGCGCCGGCTTCCGGGCCATCCTCGTCCTCACCGTGCTGACCGGGGTCCTCTACCCGCTGCTGGTCACCGGCGTCGCCCAGGGCCTCTTCTCCCATCAGGCGAACGGTTCCGAGATCAAGGCCGACGGCAGGAGCGCCGGCTCCGAACTCATCGGCCAGCGCTACGACCTGCCGCTGAAGAGGGGGCAGAAGACGGCGGAACCCGACCTGCGGTGGTTCCAGCCGCGCCCGTCGGACGGCCTGGGCAGCAACCGGGAGAACGGCGTCAACACCCGGTACGACCTGCAGGTCTCCGGAGCCACCAACCTCTCGGCCGACAACAGGGAGCTGATCAGGGCGGTCAGGGAGGCCAAGGCCGCGGTGATCGAGGACAACTCCACGCCCGGCCACAAGGTCAGGCCGCAGGACGTGCCGCCCGACGCCGTCACCTCCTCGGGGTCGGGGCTCGACCCGCACATCTCCCCGCAGTACGCGCGCTTGCAGGCCCACCGCGTCGCCGAGCGCAACCACCTGAGCACCGCCGTGGTGGACAGGCTGATCGCGCGGCACACCGACGGACGGCTGCTGGGCTTCATGGGCGAGCCGCGGGTCAACGTCCTCCAACTCAACCTGGCCCTCAGGGAGGTCAGGGCAGGGGACCGGGGCTGACCGTGCGGACAGGGCTCCTCGACGGCGGACCGGGGCGCGGCGCGCGAGCTCCGGTCCACCGGTGTGCGTACGTCGCGGGCCGCCTTCGCGCGCACCGGAGCCCGCGGGCGCCGGCCCGCCTCAGCCGCGTACCCCCTCCGTACCGGCTCGTCCGCACCCCTCACCGCAGGAAGGCGTTCCGATGACCCGCGTGCTCGTGGTCGCGCACGAACCGCAGCTCGTCCGCTCCCTGGAGGCGGGCCTGACCTCCCGCAACTACGGGGTCGACACGGCGCACGAGGAGGACGCGGCGCTGCGGCTCGTGGCGGCGCGCGACCCGGACGCCGTCCTGCTGGACCTGTGCCTCGGCGGCGTACACGAACTCGCCCTGCTGCGGGCCCTGCGCGGCCGCACCCCCGCGCCGCTCCTCGCCATCTCCGCGCGCCACGAGCCGGAGGAGCTGGCCGAGGTGCTGGACGCGGGCGCCGACGACCACCTGGCCCGCAGCTTCAGCATGGTCGAACTCCTCGCCAGGCTGCGGGCCGCGATGCGGCGCTGCGCGCCCGTGGTGGCCGGGCGCCCGGCCACGGTCACGACCGACGCGTTCACGGTCGACCTGGCCGCCCGCAAGATCCACCGCGGCGGCCGCCCCGTACGCCTCACCCCGACCGAATGGCATGTGCTGGAGGCCCTGCTGCGCACCCCAGGACTGCTGGTCAGCAGGCAGCAGCTTCTGGAGGAGGTGTGGGGGAGCGGCCACCACGACAAGACCAACTACCTGCGCGTCTACATGGCCCAACTCCGCCACAAACTGGAGCGGGACCCCGCACATCCCCGCCATCTGATCACCGAGCCGGGGATGGGGTATCGGTTCGAGTTGTGAGTGGTGGGGTGTGACCGGCGGACCGCGGGCGTCATGCGTACGTCTCGCGTGGCCGGATCCGGCGGCGCTGTGCGCAGGGCCTGGGACAGTGGCCCTGGGAACTGAGGCTCTGGGGCAGGGCGTGTGCATAAGGCGTGATCGGTGCAACGGGGCCTGCCTCACCGACCGTTGAGAGGGTGCGGCTATGGGACATGCGGATTCCGTCGAGTCGATGGAGCAGCTTGCCGTGGCGTGGCGGGCCATGGTGCTCGACCGTGACCCGGACGCGGATGTGCGGGAGCTTCCGGGGATCGCCATGCGCTGGGCCGACGTACGGTTCGCCTTCTGGAACTGCCTCACGCTGACCGAGGACGGCGCGGACGCGGCGCTCCTGGAGCAGCGACTGCATCAGGCGGCGGACATCATGCGCGCGAAGAAGTACCCGGGGTTCCTCTGGCTCTTCGAAGACCTCCTCGACGAGGAGGCCCGCGCCGCGCTGGGCCCGGCGGCCGAACGGGCGGGGCTCGCCCACGCCTTCTCCGGCGCCGGAATGGCGGGCGACCTGCTGCCCCTGCCCGAACCCTCCCACCCCGAGCTGACGTTCGCGCGCGTGACCACGGACGAACAGCTCCAGGCGTTCGCGGACATCAACTCGCGCGCGTACGGGTTCGCGTTGGAGGACGGCCGGGACGGGCTCGTGGGCTCCGCCCTGTGGAAAGGCGGGCAGGTGCATGCCTATCTGGGCGTGCGGGACGACGGTACGCCGGTGACCTGCGCCGCGACGGTGGAGGCCGTGGGCCGCCTGTTCGCGATGTTCGTCGCCACGGACCCGGAGTGGGAACGCAGGGGGTACGCGGAGGCGGTCACGCGCAAGGCGTTGTACGAGGGCGCCCACGCCACGGGCCTGACCCGCGCGACTCTGCACGCGACCGCCGCCGGAGCCCCGGTCTACCCGCGCATCGGCTTCGTACCGAACACCCCGATCCACTTCTACGGCCTGCCGGACTGAGGCCGGCCGCGGCGCAGTTGCACGTCACGTGCGCGGAGTGGTCCTCCGTGCGCTGGGCGCGTGCGGCGGGCCGTTGCTGACCGCTTCGGCGATTCGCGGCCCGGCGTCAGATGTGCCGATGCCCCCACCGCGGACCGACCACGGCCCACTCCCGTTCCCACGCCTCCAGCCTTACGCGATCGAGGGAACGGCGCAGTGCCCAGCGCACCGTCGACAGCAGGACCGCGGCCGCGGTGGTGCCGATCAGGCCGCCTGTGATGGCGGCGTCCCGTACGTCCTGCGGCGACAGCGGGGGTGCCGCCGGGCGGTCCTCGCGGGTGAGCCACACCGGTACCGAGGTGCCCTTGGTGTGGTCGGGCGCGACCTGTACGTCGCCCGTGTGGGGCCGACCGTCGGCGCCCCTCCACCGCGCGCGGGCCGTCATGGCGTCGACCGTCCCGTCGCCCTGCCCCAGCGAGGACTTGGGGGAGTCCTCGAGCAGTACGCCGGTCACGCGGTGGCGTTCGTGCAGCTCGACGTGCCGGGTACCGTTCCGTACCTCGTACGCGAGGAGGCCCGTGGCCGCGCCCGCCGCCGGAGCGCCGAGTACGAGGGCGAGCCCCATCAGCAGCCCCAGCCAGGCGTCCCGCACATCCACGCGCCGCCGCAACGGACTCCGCCGCCACCGCCACCTCCACCCGGTCCCGCGCATGAGGCCCCTCCCTTCTCCCTTCTCCAAGTTCCTCGCGCGAAGCGCCTGGCAGCAGGGGCCGGGCGGCCGTCGCGGAGGGGCGGTACGGGGCAGCGGCGGGGCTGTTGGGCCTCGTAGGCACCCGTACGTTCGTCCCCGCGCGGGTCGTACGGGGAATCGCGCGGTGCCTGGCGTGGCCGCATCACCCAACGCTCGTCGCCCTCGTGCTGATCGCGCTGGCCGTGGCGCAACTGCTGCCGCACAGGCCGGGCCGCAGGACCCGGCGCGCGGCGGTCACGCTGACGCGGAACGCGCGCACCATGCTGACCACGTGGATCCTGGTGGTCGTGCCGCTGGTGGTGGTGAACCTGGCGTACGGGCTGTGGAAGCTCCCCCTGTTCCTCGCCACGGATGTCCGCTCCCTCACGACCCAGGCGCAGTCCCTCGTACGCGGAGTCGAGGCGGGCGCCGTAGGGACCTCGGCCGTCGGCCTCCTCGGCCTGGTCCTGCTCGTCTTCCCGCTGGTCGGGCTGGGCTTCCTGGTGTTGAGGTCGTGCCGCGCGCTGTTGCGGCGGGTGCGGCCCAGGGATGCGGAAGAGCGTCCCGGGCCGCGGCAGGGCGTCGGGTCATGCCGCTGTTCCGGTCGCGGGCACCGGGGGTGCGTGCAGGAGGTGCAGCACGCCCCGGTGGGTGATCCAGCCGACGATGCGCGCCCGGTCGTGGTCGAGTACCGGAACCCCGGCGCCGGGGGCGGTGACCAGCGCGTGCAGGGCTCCCGACAGGGGCATGTCGGCGGTGACGTGCGGGGGCGGGGCCGCCAAGTCGCCCGCGCTCGTGGGCGGTTGGCCGTCGGGGCCCGGGGCGTCGGCGAGGGCCTGGGCCACGGTGCGGGAGGTGAGCGTGCCCAGGTAGCGGTCGTCGGCGTCCAGGACGGGCAGCACGCCGTGCGGGGACAGGCTCAGCCGCCGGGCGGCCTCGGCCAACGGGGCCCGCGCGCGCAGGGGTTCGGGCGGCTCCTCCATGGTGTCGCCCACCGTGCGGCCGCCGAGCTTCGCGGCGGAAGCGGAAGCAGGGGCGGGCGCGCGCAGGTCGATGCCGCGGCGGCGCAGCTTGAGCGTGTAGATGGTGTCGCGGGAGAGCAGGCGGCTGGTGAGGGTGGCGGTCACGATCGCCAGCATCATGGGCAGGATGATCGAGTACTGCCCGGTGAGCTCGAAGAGGATCACCACGGCCGTGATCGGCGCGCGGGACGAGCCGGCGAAGACCGCACCCATGCCGACCAGCGCGTACGCACCGGCCGCCCCGGCGCTGCCCGGCAGCAGCGCGTGCGTGCCGATCCCGTACGCGGCCCCCAGCATCGCGCCGATGAACAGGCTCGGCGCGAACACGCCGCCCGAACCGCCGATCCCGATCGTCAGGCTGGTCGCGAGGATCTTGCCCGCGATGAGCAGGAGGAGGAAGAGGGCGGTGTAGTCGCCCTCGGTGGCCTTCTCCAGTACGGGGTAGCCGACGCCGTACATCTGCGGCAGCGCGAGCAGCAGCAGCCCCAGCAGGATTCCGCCGGCGGCGGGGCGCAGCCATTCGGGGCCGCGCCAGGCCCAGTCGCAGGCGTCCTCGATCCAGTACAGGACGCGGGTGAAGCCGACGCCGAGCGCGCCGGCGGCGATGCCGAGCAGCGCGAACAGCGGGTACTGCACGAGGTGGTCGACGTGGAAGGGCGGCAGGGTGAGGAAGGCGGTGTCGCCGAAGGCGGCCCGGCCGATCACGCTGGCGGCGACGCTCGCGAGCACCACGGCGCCGAACGCCTCGACGGCGAAGCTGTCGAGGATGAGCTCCATGGCGAAGAACACCCCGGCCAGCGGGGCGTTGAAGGTCGCGGCGATCCCGCCGGCCGCGCCGCAGGCCACCAGCAGCCGCATGCGTCCCTCGGCCACCTTGGCCACCCGGCCCAGGGACGAGCCGAGCGCGGAACCGATCTGCACGATCGGCCCCTCGCGGCCCACGGAACCGCCCGAGCCGATGCACAGCGCCGAGGCCAGCGCCTTGACGACGGACACGCTGGGCTTGATCCGCCCGCCGCGCTGGGCGACCGCGAGCATCACCTCGGGTACGCCGTGTCCGCGCGCCTCCTTGGCGAAGCGGTCCACCAGCGGGCCGTAGAGCAGTCCGCCGACGACGGGTGCGAGGACGACGAAGGAGATGCCCAGCCAGGGCAGGTGGGGGTGCGGCGCGTGTCCGGCCCCCGCGTAGTCGGCGTGCCCGGAGAAGAGCCGCGTACAGGTCTCGATCAGCCAGCGGAAGGCGATCGAACCGAGGCCGGCACCGGCCCCGATGAGGAGCGCCAGTACGGCCAGGCCCCACCAGTCCTCGCGCAGTCCGGCGAGCAGTCTCCCCGGCCCTGGCCGGGGCGGCAGTGCGCGGTCCGGCGGGTCGGCGGCGGGTTGTGCGGCGGTACTGGCGGGCTCCGTACGGGGCATGGGAACTTCCTTTCGCGCTCCCTTGCATTATGCAAAGATTGTCAAGGGGGTGCGGGGGCGGGGTACAAAGGAGCGATGAGCGAGCATGCGGGGCCCGGGCGGGACACGGAGCGCGTCGGCGCAGGTGACGTCGACGCGAGCGCCGTCGATGCGGACGCCGTGGCCGGGAAAGATGTCGATGCGGAGGACGTCGATGCGGAGGACGTCGACGCGGTGACCGGCGCCGTCCTCACCGCGTCCCGGCTGCTGGTCGCGGTCTCCGCCCGTTCGCTCGCCGCGGTGCAGGACCGGGTGACGCTGCCCCAGTTCCGGCTGCTGGTGGTGCTCTCGCAGCGTGAGCACGCCAAGCTCACCGAGCTGGCCGGGCTGCTCGGGGTCAACCCCTCGACCGCGATGCGGATGATGTCCAGGCTCACCGCGGCCGGCCTCACCGACCAGCAGGTCAACCCCGGCAACCGGCGCGAGCGGCTGCTGCGCCTCACCGACGCGGGCCGCCGCATCGTGGAGGAGGTCACCGCCCGGCGCCGGGCGGAGATCGCCGCGGTGGTCGAGCGCATGCCGGCGGCGCAGCGCGGCGCGCTCGTCGGGGCGCTGACCGCCTTCTCCGAGGCGGGCGGCGAGATGCCGGCGCCGGGCGACGGGCGCGATCTGTATCCGCTGGGGTGGGACGACCCGGCCACGCAGCAGGCCGACTGAGACGCTTGCCGTACGTGGGGCTCCTACTGCTCCTTGAGGTACACCGTGCGGCCGCTGTCGTCCGCGAGCCACAGGCGCTTGTCGCCGCCCAGCAGGGGCACGTTGCCGTAACCGAGGTCGCCCGAACCGGGGTTGACGGCCACGGTGACGTTCTCCAGGCACCAGGTGTCCCGGGGGTCGCGCGGGCCGAAGCGTACGTAGACGGGGAAGTGCGCCAGGTCGCCGGTGCTCAGCGGCGGCGTGCGGGGGTCGTTGCCCGCCGGGTTGAGCGCGTTGGAGCCCGCGCCGAGGACGAAGGTGCGGGTCATGCCGCGCGCGAAGTCGTCCACCCCGCTCTCCAGCGTGAACTCGCGCCCGCAGATGCCCAGATGCACGCCGCCGTGCGTGTCGGCGCCCTCTCTGTCCGCCGTGGACACGGTGGCCGTGATGGTGGTGATGCGCACGGCGCGCCCCCTTCCCGGCTGCGGTGTTACGCCGCCTCGATCCGTGGCCCGTGGCCCGTGGTCCCTGCTCCGTGGTCCGTGGGGGAGAGCGAAGGTGCCGTCCCGTCTCCAGTACAGCGCGCCGGGGGTGCGGGCAGGTGGGTCGACCGGCCGTATCGTGGGGCCGTTCGGGCACTCCGCGGTGCGCCTCATGCGCGGGTGCGTCTGCGGTGGAGCAGTACGGCGGCGAGGCGGGGCAGGAGGCGACCGGGTGCGGGCGCCCGACGGTGCCCGGCGGTGTTCACCGATGCGCGGCCAGCACTGCCGCGAGGCCCTCCCGCAGATCGCTGACGAAGAACTCGGGGACCTCCAGCGAGGGGAAGTGCCCTCCGGCTTCGGGCTCGCGCCATCGGACGATCTGCCGGTACCGCTCCCGCGCCCAGGGGCGCGGGCACTTCTCGACGTCGCGGGGATACATGGTGAGCGCCGACGGGACGTCGACCCGGAGCTCGGGGTCGAGCGCGTTGTGGCTCTCGTAGTAGATGCGGGCCGCCGACGCGCCGGTCCGCGTCAGCCAGTACAGGGTGACGTTGTCCAGGACGCGGTCCATGGACATCCTCTCGAACGGGCTGTCCTCGGTGTCCGACCACTCGGCGAACTTGTCGAGGATCCAGGCGAGAAGGCCGACCGGCGAGTCGACCAGCGCATAGCCGGTGGTCTGCGGCCGGGACGCCTGCTGTTTCGCGTACGCGGCACGGCGTGCCCAGAAGTCGCGGGTGTCCTCGGCCCACCGGCGCTCCTCCGCGGTCAGCCCGTCGGTCGTCAGCCCGGGCGGCCCCTCAGCGAACGTCGTGTGGATGCCGAGGACGTGCGCCGGGAACCTGCCGCCGAGAACGGTGGTGATGTTGCCGCCCCAGTCGCCGCCGTGGGCCGCGAACCTGTCGTAGCCGAGCCGTCCCATCAGCTCCACCCATGCGGCCGCGGTCTTCTCGGTGCCCCAGCCGGTGGTGGCCGGCCTGTCGCTGTAGCCGAAGCCCGGCAGCGAGGGGACGACGACGTGGAACGCGGGTGCCTCCTCATCCGCCGGATCCGCCAACTCGTCCACCGCGTCGATGAACCGGACGACGCTGTCCGGCCAGCCGTGCGTCAGGAGCAGGGGAGTGGCGTCCTCGCGCGGGGACCGGCGGTGCAGGAAGTGGATCCCCAGGCCGTCGATGGCGGTGCGGAACTGGCCGGTTCGGTTGAGGCGCTCTTCGAAGGGGCGCCAGTCGTAGCCGGTGCGCCAGTGGTCCACGACCTCGACGAGGTCGGCGAGGGGTACGCCCTGATCCCACCGGCGAGGGCCGGGCCCGGCGCCACGGACCGTCTCGGCCTCCGGCAGCCGCGCGGCGGCCAGTCGTACGCGCAGGTCGTCGAGGTCGGCGTCCGTCGCGCGGGCTTCAAAGGCTTGCACGTCGCTGAACTGACGGGGCATGAGGCCTCCTGGCCGTCGTGGTACCGGCCACGACCCATCGCGAACCGGCTAAGACGGTTCTAGCAGTTCTCCGGGTCACCCGGCAACCGGCTAAGGTGGTTCCATGCGTGCTGGATTCCCCGAGTTCCGCCTCGGCAACGTGCTGGCGACGAGCTTCACGGCGACCCTGACGGAGCGTCATGGCGAGCCGGTGGAGCGCATTCCCACGCCGGGCCGGCTCGCCGACTGGCTGGAGGTGCAGGGCCTCGCCGTGGACTCCTGCACCGCGGCCCAGCTCGACCTCGCCCGGGAGCTGCGGGAGTCGATCCACGCCGCCGCGACGGCGGCCGCGGTCCGGGACGCTCTTCCCGCGTCCGCCGTCCGCGTCATCAACGACCGCAGCGTCGAGGGGCGGGCGGCGGCGGTCCTGACGCCCGAGGGCGAGCGGCGCTGGCGGCTCGGGCCGACGTCGTGCGTGGAGGACGCCCTCAGCGTGATCGCGGCGGACGCCGTCAGCATCATCGCGGGCGAGAGGGCCGGAAAGCTGGCCCTGTGCGCGTCACCTACCTGCCGGGCCGCCTTCTTCGACACCAGCCAGAGCCACACCCGCAAGTGGTGCGACATGAACACCTGCGGAAACCGCCAGAAGAAGGCCCGCTTCCAGGCCAACCACCGCAAGAGTCCCGGGTCGGCGAAGTGAGGCCGCACACCCGAACGCGTCACGTGGTGCGCCCGGGCCTCCACCGCGTACGCGAGCCCGACGCTCCCGCGGCAACCACGCGACCGTGACCGCACCTTGAGCCGCTGGGGGAGGCTGCATGACTGTCGTGCTGACGGAGGCCGGGGCGGAGGGCGGCCTCGCGCTGCGGCTGAGACCGTGGCGGGCGGAGGACGCGCCGTCCCTCGCCGCCGCGCACCGGGACCCGCTCCTGCGGCGGTGGCTGACCGCTCCCCTCGATAGCGAGGCGGCCGCGCGGCGCTGGGTGGCGGAGCAGGCCGAGGCGTGGGCCACCGGCTCGCGCTTCAGTTTCGCGGTGGTGGAGTGGCAGGAGGGCGGTGGCTGCGGCAGCCCCGTGGGGCATGTCGTGGTCAAGCGGGCCGGCCCCGCGTCACGCTGCGCGGAGGTCGGGTACTGGACCTCCTCCCACGTCCGGGGCCGCGGCATCGCTCCCCGCGCCCTCGACGCCGTGGCGCGCTGGGCCTTGACGGCGCGTCGGGCGCAGGAGGGTCAGGCGCCGCTGGAACGCCTGGAGCTCCTGCACGCGGTGGACAACCGCGCCTCGTGCCGCGTAGCGCACAAGAGCGGATTCGCCCTCGACCGCGAAGTGCCGCCCCAGCCACCGGAGTTCCCCACGAGCGGGCACCTGCACGTGAGGAGCCGCGCCTGAGCGCCTTGGCGTACGGGGCCGGGCTCGGGGCGCACGAGCCGAGGCGAACGCCGACGCCCCCTTCACGGCTCCGGCCACGCCACCCGGCAGTCCAGCCGCGTATGCCCGTCCGGCGAACGGTGCAGGAGCAGGGCGTCGTGGATGTCGGCCGCTCCCGGGTCGTCGCCGCGTAACGGGGACGTACGGGGCAGGAGTTGGCGGCGGTGGGCGCCGGCGGGTGGGGCGACGGGGAGCCAGTCGGGTACGGGGTCGGTCGGCCGGCCCTGGTAGTCGGTGATCGTCACCTGCACCCCGTACGGCGTGGACCTCACCAGCAGGCGGTAGGCGTCCATGCTGCTGTGCCCGCCCATGAAGTGCGCCGCGGTGCGGGCCGCGTCCGCCAGGTGCCGCACCATCGGCTCGGGCAGCCCGCAGCAGGACAGGACGGCGTGGGTCATCTCGCCCGCCCAGTTGTGGGCGCCGGGGGCACGGGTGACGTGCAGGGTCAGGGACAGGTGCGGCCGCGCCGCGGCACCGGCGCGCGGCGCGCCGCGCACGGGGGCGTTCACTTCGATGGCATGTCCCATGCGGGCCTCCACCCCCGTTGCTGCCGTGCGGGTGCCGGGGTCTGGGGCGCGCCGCCTCCGTACGAACTGCTGCGCACAGTAGCCGCGCGCCTCCGCGCCGTCCCGGGGTGCGCGGCAACACCCGCTCAGAATGCGCATGTTGGAGGAGGAATCGGGGTCTGCGGCGTCGCTTGTCGGCAGGTGCGGGGGAGGAGTGCGCCGAGGCCGCCCCCGGTGAGGGCGTGCAGCGTGTGCGGGTCGCCGCCCAGCCGCCCGCAGCGCCGGCAGGTCGCGCTCCGAACCGGGCCCTTGCGCCATGCGGACGCCCGTCGGATCGCCTGCTTGGCGAGGTGCTTCACGCGCTCACGTGCCCTCCCCCTGGGTGTCGGTCAGGCGGCAGTCCACCGCGACGACGCCCTCGATGCCGCGTATCAGCCGCTCGGCGAGCGGGATGAAGGAGGCGTCGCGTACGGCGCCGGTGACGGTGACCACGCCCTCGGCGACGGTGATGCCCAGCGGGTCGAGGGTGCCGGGGAAGAGGAGGTGGAGGTGTTCCTGCACCTCGTGGGCGAGTTCGTCGTCGCCGCGCAGGAAGACCTTGAGCAGGTCGCTGCGGCTCACGATGCCCTCCAGCGCCCCCACGTCGTTGACGACCGGCAGCCGCTTGACCCCCTGGCGGGCCATGATCCGGGCGGCCTCGGGCAGCGGCGAGTCGGCGTGTACGCAGATGGCGGGCGCCGTCATCAGTTCCCCCGCGGTCATGCCGCCCGCCTTGCCCAGGGCGGCGAGGCGGCGTCCTGCCTCTGTCCGGTCCGGTTCGCGGTCGTGGAACTCCTCCTTGTGCAGGAGGTCGGCCTCGGAGACGACGCCGATGACGCGGCCGTCACCCGCCAGTACGGGGAGAGCGCTGGTCCTCCACTGCTCCATGGTCCGCACGATCTCCTTGAAGGCGGCGTGCCGGCCCACGGCGATGACGGTGTGCGTCATGACATCGCTGACGGTGTGCGGAGTGTGTTCCATCGGGCCCTCCTCGGGCGGCACTTCTCGTCTGCGGGTGGTCTCGGCTCTCACGTGCGCTCGACCGTGAGGGTGGGGGAGTGGGTGGTGGAGCAGGAGATGCGGGTCGCCCGCTCGGCGGACATGGCTGGCAACGTCGCGTCGGTGGACCGGTGTTGGGCGTCGAGTGCCGACTGCCCGGTGTCGGTACGGGTCCTCAGGCTGATGCCGCCGGCGAGGGCCAGCAGGACGCGGCCCGCTGCTCCGTTCAGCCCCCAGTCGGTGCCGAAGGGGCCGCGCAGCCCCACGACATCCCCGCCGCGCACCCCGCACAGCACGCGGGAGACGGCGCCCGCGCCGCGCGCCGTGTGGAACCCGCCGAGGCCCGCGATGCCGGACACGGGCACCGGGGTCTCGCCGATGCCGAACGCGTACGCCATGGCGAACTGCCCCGGCGTGAAGGGCGGAAGCGCCTCGGCCACGGGCTCCAGGTGGAAGGCGACGGTGTCGGCGCGCTCCTGGCGTGACCTCAGGAGGCAGTACGGGAGGAGGGGTAACGCGGCACCGGCCACCGGGTGTTGGGCGGCGGGCCCTGTAGCCGGGGCCGCGGCGCGGGTCATGTCGCCGGTCCGCTGCCGTACGGCCCGTACAGGTCGAGCAGTCGCATGCGGGTGGCCTTCAGACGCTGGGCGACGACCTCGGCCACGTACCGCGTGACCGCCGCGTCCAGCCCCGGGTCCTCGCGCATGAGCGCCCGTACGACCGTCGCGTCGAACTCGTACGCGCGCACCTCCGTGACCGCCCTCGCGCCCAAGTGCCAGGTGTACGGCGGGAAGAGCCAGGACCAGCCGAGCAGGTCGCCGTGGCTGAGCGTCTCGACCACGGGGGCGCGGCGGCCCGGTACGTGGGAGTCGAGGGCGACCGTGCCGCTGCGCAGGACCCAGAAGCGCTGGGCCCGGTGGCTCTCGGCGAAGATGCGGGTGCCCGCGGGGAAGGTCACCTCGCGGGCGGCCCGCATCAACTGCTGGGCCCGGTGGGACGGGAGTTCGGACAGCAACGCCGAGGTGTGGCTCATGGGGGCTCCTCGCTGTGTGGGTTCTCCGAGTTCTGTGGGCACTCCGTGTGCAGGGCCCACGTCTGCTTGGTGATGTCGCTGTGCAGATACGAGAAGGCCCGGTCGAAGCAGGAGTTCCAGCGCCGTCGGCGCTCGGCGTGGTCCCCGGTCGGGTTCCAGCGTTCGGCCTCCGGGCTCGCGCCCCTCAGTGCGCGTGGGCTCACCGGCGGCACGGAGTGGCCCATGTGCGCGGCGGCCTCGGCGACGGTTGCCTCGGCGGCGCGCGAGGTGCCGGTGTCGGTGGGCCGTTGGGGGAGGGCGGTGAGTACGTCTGCGCCTTTCGCGCTTCCGCTGCGTACGAGGAGGCGGTGCTCGGTGAGTGCGAGGCCGAATTCGGAGCCCGGGCCGGCGTCCGTACCGGCTCCCGCACCGGGCCCCGTGCCCATCGACACGCAGAAGCACGTGGCCCCGGGCGCGCTGCACTCCACGGCTGCCGGGAACGCCCCCCCTCCGGCGTTCCCGGCAGCCGTCGTCCGCGTACCGGCCCCCTCCCGGCACCCGGTCCTGCTCCACGCCCCAGCCGTAGGGCAGTCGGTCCGCCGACTCCAGGTCGGCCAGTACGACGGCGCCGTCCCGGTCGGTCTCGGTACGGCCGCGCGCCGCGGGCTCCCGCACGAGGGCTTCGATGCCGCTCGTTTCGAGTACGGCCTGATGGGCCGCGGCGTCCGCCATCGCTGTCCCTCCCGGGATGGCGCCTCGTCCACGTCCTGCGCTCACATCTTGCGGAGCCAGTCCTCGGCGAGGCCGCGCATGGCCTGTTCGGTGGGCTGGAGGTGGCTGTCGTCGAGGCGGTAGGTGAGCTTGTCGACCACGGAGACGACGCCGTCGATGCGTTCGCACATGCGCACCGCGATGGGGATCTCGCTGCGCCGCTCCACCTGCCCCTCCAGGGTCACCACGCCCTCGTGGACGGTGACGGCGAGTGAGGTGCGGGTGAGCCACAGGGTGCGGATCAATACCTCGTTGACGACCTCGGCGCGGATCTCCGCGTCCCGCCGCAGGAACACCCGCAGCAGGTCGTGGCGGGTCACGATGCCGACCAGTCGGCCCTCGTCGTCGACCACCGGCAGCCGCTCCACGCTGTGTTCGGCCATCACGCGCGCCGCCTCCGTCACGCTCTGCGAGGGGCGAACGGTTACCGGCGGAGCGGACATCAGCTGACCGGCCGTGGTCGCGCGGGACTTGGCGCTCTCGCGGCGGCGGGCCCGGCGGGAGAGACGCCGGCGTACCGTGCGCCCACGCCAGAACGTCCTCGTGACGCCCCGTGTGGCCTTCCGCTCCCGCTCCTGCCGCTTCTCCTGCGCCGCCTGCCGCTCCATCAGGTCGGTCTCGGAGATCACGCCGACCACGCGCCGCGCGTCGTCGACCACGGGCAGGCCGCTGATGCGGTTGACCGCGAGCAGCTCCGCGACCTGCTTGAAGGGTGCTTCGCGGCCGACGTGCACCACATCGGCGGTCATGACGTTCTGGATCGTGCGGTGCTTCATGGCCTGTCCCTCCTCGACGGAGCGTGCGCGGGCGGGCCTGGCCGTCCGCCCCTTCGGCCTCGACGTCAGCGTGCGGCGCGGGGGCGGCGTACAGCAGGGGCCGTACGGTGCCCGCCACCGGCCCGTCCGGCTCTCAACGGGCCCGAAGGTCCCGCGCAGCCCCTCGCCGGCTCCCCGTCGCCCGGCCGCCAGCACACCGCGCGTCGCAGCCTGCCGAAGTCGGCGGTGTCCATACGCAGTTCGTGCACCTCGTGCACCTCGGCGACGGCCGCTGACGCCCGGGCACATGGCTGCTCGCCTCTCCTCTGCACCGCGTCGGCGATGTCGATGCGTACGGCCTCGCGGGCGTCGGTTCCGGTGCGTGCGCGCTCTCGGCCGTCGGCTTCGGCGCGTACGCCCTCACGGTCGTCGCGGGTGGTGGTATGCGGCGAACCGTCCGGGGTGGTCAGCCGTCGGTGCCGGGCGAGGGCTGGCGGGGTGCGCGTTCGCGGTGGCGGGTGATCTCCTCCTCCACGCGGTGCGCCAGGAGTGGAACCGTGGCGGCGACGGGGGCGGAGAGGCCGGGGCCCATGGTGTTGTCGGCGACCTCGACGGCGTACACGATCAGCCGGTCGGGCAACCGGCCCAGCGCGCGGGAGAGTTCGACGGCCTCGCCGAGACCGTGGGCGTTGGCCTCGTGCGGCAGGTGGAGTTGAGCGCTGTCGGCCTCCAGGCGGTGGAGGCGTCCGGGTACGCCGGGGTGCGCGTGGGCGGCGTCGATCACCACCGCCAGTTCGGCCGCCTCCCAGAGCGAGATGAGGCACGCGGGGTCGCCGTCGCACACCGCGAGGGTGGTCCCCGGCGGGTACGGCCGCTGCCTGGCCCGCTCCTCCAGCCGCCCGATCACGGCCCAGCCGACCCCGTCGTCGTGCCGGAACTCGTTGCCGACACCGATCACAGCGATGCGCGAGGGATACCCCATGCCCCCTCCTTCCCCAGGGCGTGTCTTGCGGGTCGGTCCGGATGAGGCCGCGGCGTCCGGTGCGGGGCCCCGCGAGGCGGGGCATCGCCCCCGTACTGGTTCCGCCCGGATGGTCCGACGACGCCGCGAGCCGCCCGCACCAGAGACCGCGCCCCGGGCCGACCCGCATGACACACCCCGGCCCTGCGCCCACCCTCCCGAACACCGCCGACCGCCGAGCAGGGCCGAACGGTCCCGCGCCGGGGGCCGATTGCCTCTGGCGGAGGAGTGCCGCCGAGCACCCGCGGTGCCGCGGGGCGAAGGCCGCATGGCCCCCAGCCAGGGCCGGTCGCCTCTCGCGGGTGGTGCGGCCGCGGTGTGACGGTGCGGGAAGGCGAGTAGGCCAGTCGTGGCCGGGCGAAGTCGGCCCGGGTGAGATGGGGTGGGGATCATGGAGGGGCTGCCGGTCGTCGTGGGCGTGGACGGTTCGGACTCCGCGCTGCTCGCGGTGGATTGGGCGGTGGACGAGTCCATCCGGCGCTCCGTCCCGCTGCGGCTGGTGTTCGCCTCGTTGTGGGAGCGGTACGAGGGCCTGCTGCCCTCCTTGAGCACCGCCCGCCCCACAGGTCAGGCCCTGGCCGAGCACATCGTGGCCACCGCCGCCGAACGCGCGCGCCGCCGCGCCCCGGAGGCAGATGCGGAGGCCAAGGTCGGTACGGAGATCGTCCACGAGGAGCCGGCCGCCGCCCTGCGCGCCGCGGGCCGCAACGCCTCGGTCCTGGTCACCGGGGCCCGGGGCCGTGGCCAGATCGCCGGCCTGCTGCTCGGTTCGGTGAGCCTCGCGCTGGCGGCCACGGCCGACTGCCCGGTCGTCGTCGTACGGGGCGAAGAGGCGGCGGTCAGGGGCGAGTTCCGCCGCGTGACCCTCGCCGTGGGGGAGGCCGCCGCCGTGGGGGAGCCCGCGGTGGGGGAGTTGGAGGAGGGCGCGCCCGTACGGTTCGCCTTCGCGGAGGCGGCGGCGCGCGGCGCCGAGCTGCACGCCGTACGGGCCTGGCGCTGCCCCGCTCACGAGATGGTCGACCACCCGCTGCTGGCCGGCGAACCCGCCGCCGCGCACCGGGAACGGGCGCGGAACACGGTGGACAACGCTCTGCGGGCGCCCGCCGCGCGCCACCCCGAAGTCGCCGTACGCCGCGAAGCGTTGGAGGGTCCGGCGCGCAAGGTCCTCCTCGACGCCGCCGCCGAGGCCGACCTGCTGGTGGTCGGAGCACACCGCCGGCAGGGCCACCTCGGACTCCAGCTCGGCACCGTCACCCACACGCTGCTGCACCACGCGCCCTGCCCGGTCGCGGTCGTACCGGAACACATCTGAGCCGAGCCCGCCCCCCCCAACTCTCACTGGAGCGCGACATGAACCGAAGCGTCGTCGCAGGTGTCAACGGCTCTCCCGAAAGCCTCGCCGCGGCCGAGTGGGCCGCGGGGGAGGCGGCGCGGCGCCGTGCGCGGCTGTGGCTGCTGTACGCAGAGGAGTCGCTGTCCGAGGGCGCGCGGATGGCCCTGCTGCCGGAGATCGACGCGCCCAGGCGCCGTGCGCGCGGCGCCCTGCGGGAGGTACGCCGCACCATCGCCGAACGGCACCGGGACCTGATCGTCGAGGCCCACGAGATCACCCAGGACCCGCGCGACGCGCTCCAAGCGGCCTCCAAGGAGGCCGAGGTGGTGGTGCTGGGCTCCTCGGGGATGGGCGCCGTGGCCGGTTACCTGATGGGCTCCGTCGGCCTGGCCACCGTGGCCCACGCGCACTGTCCGGTGGTCCTCGTACGCGCCGGTGAATCCGCGAGGGAGGCGGGCGCCGCCGTCGTACTCGGCATCGACGTGCGCACCTCCTGCGACCCGGTCATCGACTTCGCCTTCGACGCAGCGTCCCGCCGCGCGGCCCCGCTGCACGTGGTATACGCCTGGAAGCTCCCGGAATGGTACGGATACGCCCCCGGCCTCCCACCCCAAGGCGAACTCCCCAACCCGGCAGAGGAGTCGATGCGCGCACTCGCCTCCACCCTCGCGCCGTGGCGCACCAAGTGGCCGTCGGTACAGGTCACCGAGGCGGTGGTGACGGGGAGGGCGGGGCACGAGGTGGTGCAGGCCGCGCAGGACGCCGCACTGCTGGTCGTGGGCCGCCGGGTCCGCCATCCCTCTGTGGGGGCGGCTGTGGGGGCGGTTGCGCATGCGGTGTTGCATCATGCGCGGTGTCCGGTGGGGGTTGTGCCGCATGAGTGAGGGGGCGCCCCGCACGCCCCGATGCTCCTCTCCGTACGCTCAGGCGCACCACCACGGCGGTGACGCCGACTCGGCCCCCGCGTACGCAGCACCCGCGTAGCCCCGGCGTCGAACGGGCCGACCGGCCCCTCGGCTGCCGGCAGTGCGCGGCGCACCATGCTGAAGAAGGTGCGTGGAGGGGGAGTTGGCATGACGACGGTTCCCTGGCGCCGGTCGCGCAGGCCGGTGTCCGCTCCCTTGGAAGTGTGGTGCGCGCGGCGGAGCGTGGGCGTGGAGGCGGTGCTGCGGCTGCCGAGCGTACGGGTACTGGTGGTCGAGGACGCGTGCGCCCGCATCGCGTACCAGGCCTGGCGCAGGCGCCGGCCGCCCCGCTGGCGCGCGGTGGCCCACCGCCGCTGGGCCGCGGAGGCGCAGCAGATGGCGGCGAAGGCGGCGAGGGTACGCGCGCTCGCCGAGGAGTGCCTCGACGGCGCCGACTGAGCGGTTGCGGCGCGTGTGGCGGTTACGCGTACGGCGTACGGCCGGGCGAGCGCAGCCCCGTCGTCCCTGCTCACACCCATGATCCGGCGCCGGCGGCGCAGGGGCCTCCGCCGTACCCCGTACCGGACGACCTCCCCACGAAGGCGACTGCCGCTACCGTGGCCCGAACGGCAGCCGGCAGCCGGTGGGCGGCGGAGGGGGAGTGTTGATGAGGGTCGTGTTCGTGCACGGGGCGTGCGTACGGGACGGTTCGTGGTGGTGGCACCGCACCGCCGAACTGCTCCGCGAACGCGGGGTGTCGAGCGTCGCGCCCGCGCTGCCGAGCTGCGGCGAGACGGGCCTGACCGTGGACGCGAGCGGCCCCGGGCTGCCCGAGGACGTCGCGGCGGTGCGCGAGACGCTGCTGGCGGGCGACGGGCCGACCGTCGTGGTCGCCCACAGTTACGGGGGCATCGTGACGGCGGAGGCGGCCGCGGGCACCGGTTCCGTACGCCACCTGGTCCTGATCAGCAGCTATCTGCCCGAAGTGGGGCAGAGCCTGTCGGAGTTCGGGGCGGAGGGGCCCGCCCCGTTCCTCGACGTCGACGCGGAGGCCGGAACCATCGGAGTGCGGCCCGAACTGCTCGCCGACACCTTCCTGCACGACTGCGAGCCGGAGATCCAGGCACAGGCGCGGAACCACTTGGCCCGGCAGAGCGTGTCCGTGACCGGCCGGCCCGTGCGGGCCGCCGCGTGGCAGCAGGTGCCCTCGACGTACGTGGTCTGCGCCCGGGACCGCGGCACCCCGCCGCACCTCCAACGCGAGTACGCCCGCCGAGCCGACGACGTCATAGAACTCGACACCGGCCACCACCCGTTCCTGTCCCGGCCCGGGCTGGTCGCGGACGTGCTCCTGCGCCTGGACGGCTTCGCGGCATGACGTACGAGGTCAAGCCGGGTCTCCACGCCGCGCGGGGAGGAACTCGGGGATCTGGCGCGGCTCGGTGGCCAGCCGTCCGAAGCGGTCCGCGACGATACGGCTCAGCCCGACGCTGAAGAGCCACACCGGGTGCTGGGCCAGTACCGCGCCGTTGCTCCGTACGAAGTCGGCCGCCTCTGGCAGCCACGCGCCGTTGTGCACCGCGCTGCCCAGAACGAAGGCGCGGTATCCCGATGGCTCCAACTCCACGTTGAGCGGGCGTGCTTCCACGCTCAGCCCGCTGGCGGCGAGGCGCGCGGCGATGCGTTCGGCGACCCCGCGCGTGGAACCGTGCGCGCTGGCGAATCCGACCAGAACCTCCATGCGGCCCCCCTTCCTGAGCCCCGCCCCGGGCCGTTCCAGCTCGCCGGAATGTTCAGAATCGGCACACCCCGTACCCCCGGCAAGGACGTAAAGCTGCCAACGCCAGAAAGCCACGGAAAGGGCCGGTCGGCCTTTCTCTTTGCCCCGCCGGGCCCCTGCTGCGGCCGCGCCGGGCCGTCAAAGCTGAGGCACCTGAGTACGCGCCGCGGAGGGACGGGGCGGGGACGGGGACGGCTCAGGCACGGGGGCGGGGCGAGGGCCCGCCCCCATCCGAGAGAGGGGGAAAGGCAGCATGCACATCGACACCATCAAGGTCGCCGTCACCACGGCCGACCGCGCCGGCGCCAGCACCGACGGGAACGTCAGCATCGGCATCTGCGGACGCGAATTCCGGCTGGACACCAGCGGGGACGACTTCCGTCAGGGGCAGGCGCAGACGTTCGTGCTGGGCGACGGTTCGAACAACCTCAACCCTCCGGGCAACGACCCGCGCAAGCCGCAGCTCGACACCGGGGAACTCGCTGCGTTCCCCGTCTACGTGCACTTCAGCCCGGTCGACGCGAAGGACAACTGGTGCCTGGAGGACATCTCCATCACCGTCAATCCCGGCGCCCAGGAGATCAAGTACGGGAACCCGCAGATCCTCGGCGGTGACAAGTACCTGTGGCTGGCCCTGGACGGCGGCCAGACGCTGTATCTGAAGAAGCAGTAGCGGTAGCAACAACGGTAGTCGCCGACCGCCGACCGCCGACCGCCGACCGCCGACCGCCGACCGCCGACCGCCGAGTGCCGAGGGGAGTTGCCGCGCTTCCCTCTCCGCCCCGTCCCGTGCCCCCGAGGCGCGGGACGGGGCTCTTCCGGCGGCGTACGCGTACGAGGCGGGCACCGCACCGGGGCGGGCCATGACCTCCACTGCACCCCCTGCACCGGTGACGCCGGATCACGCGGCCACCTACCTGGTGCGTTCCGCACGCACCGCACCGTCGCTGCACAACAGCCAGCCGTGGCGGTTCGTCTACCGCGCCGGAACGCTGGAGCTGTACGCCGACGCCGCGCGCCACCCGCGGCGCGCCGACCCGAGGGGCGGGAGCTGCTCCTGGGGGTGGTGCCGCGCTGTTCAACGTACGGCTGGCCATGCGGCACCTGGGCTTCGCGCCGAAGGTACGGATGTGCCGGGCCCGTTCAGGCTTCTCCCTTCGCCTCGTACGGGCCGCCCGTGCCGCTCAGTTGGGGCATGGCGCGGGTGAGGTCGTCGTTGCAGGTGACGGGTGGGGCGGCGGCGATGTGGCTGCGGATGCGGTAGCGCGGGTGGTCCTCGCCGGCGGGCGTGTGCAGGTCGACGGTGACCGGGCCGGCGAAGATGTAGTGCTGCTCGGCGGCGTACCGCCGTACCTCGCGCGCCAATCGCGCCGTCAACTCGGCCTCATGCCGCAGGAGTTGGTCCCTGCTGCCGTCGGGCAGCTCCAGGACGAAGTGGTTGGGCACCAGGATGCGGCCCCGTCCCAGGATCATGGCGTGCTGCTCGCATTCGCGGTGCAGCACCGTCAGGAGCTCCATGGGGCGCGCCCGGGGGCGGCGCACCAGGGCCCATACGGCGGCGGTCCAGCGTTCCATGGTGTGTTCGATCGTGCCGATCATTCGCATCACGGGCGACTGCCCGGGCTCGCGGGGGCCATGTTCGCCCATTGGGGTTGTGTAGGGGGCTGGGTGACGCCCCCTCAACTCCCGCCGCGCGTGCCGCCGGACGCGCCGCCGGAAGCGTTGCCCGACGCGCCACCGGACGCCCCGCCCGAGGCGTTGCCCGGCGCCCCGCCCGCCAGGCCGAAGCGCCGCCCCGCCGCCTCCAGCAAGGACACGTACTCCGACTCCTTCGCGCGGTGCAGCGGCGCCGTGACGGACAGGGCCGCGATGACGGTGCCCGTCGCTCCGTACAGCGGCACGGCGACGCTCACGAAGCCCACCCGCGCCTGCTCGCGCTCCACGACGTACCCCTGTTCCCGCGCGCGGGACACCTCGGCGCGCAAGGCGCTGGGCGTACTCACCGTGTACGGGGTGATGCGCTCCAGGGGTTCCGCCAGGACCTCCTCCAGCAGCGCCTCCGGCCCGAAGGCGAGGAACACCTTTCCGGTCGCCGGTCCGTGCAGCGGCATGCGGCCGGCGAACCGCGAGGGCCAGGCGACCTGCCCGTGGCCGAACACCTTCTCCAGATACAGGACTTCGCGGCCGTCGGGGATGGAGAGGTGGATGGTCTCGCGCGTCGCCTGGTAGAGGTCCTGCATGTACGGGCGTGCGGCGTCCCGCAGGATGCGCTGGCGCGGTACGCGCTGCCCCAGCTCGAACAGCCGGAGCCCGAGCCCGTACTCCGTACCCCGGCGCTCCAGCACGCCCCATTCCAGCAGCTCATGGGCCAGCCGGTGGACGGTCGTCTTCGCGAGGCCCGAGCGGCGGGCGATCTCCGAGAGGCTCAGGTGTTCGTCGTCGGGCGCGAAGGACTCGAGGAGCGCCTGCACCTTGTTCAGGACGCTGCCCGCGTCGGGGCGCCGCGCTTCCGTACGCTCCACCTGTCCGCCTCGCCTCCGTGCCGCCGCGTGCCGTCCCCGCGTCATGCTCCCGCACACGCCGCGTCCCGGTCGCGGCCCCGCGCCGCGGGGGTCAGTCCGCGTACCGCAAGTCCGCGTACCGCAAGTCCGCGTACCGCAGTACGAGGTCGACGTCGCCGCACGTCCCGTCGGCCGTGAACCGTGCCGTCGCCGGCGGATAGCCGCTCGCCACCAGGGTGTAGTCCGCCGCTGCCAGGCCGGTGAAGGCGTACGCGCCGTCGCTGCCGGTGGTGTGCGCGGCGACGATGTCGCCCGCGCGGTCCAGCAGCGAGACCCGGGCACCGGCCAGGGGCGTGCCGCCCTGGGCGCGTATCACGCCGCGCACGCGGGCGGCGGGCCGCAGCCGCGTGTCCTGGCGGGTGACGTCGCCGCCGACGGTGATGCGTACGGCGGCGGGCCGGCAGCCCTCCGCGCTGGTCGTCAGCGTGCAGTCGCCGGGCGGCAGCGGAACGAGCCGATACCCGCCGTCTTCACCGGTGGTGGCCGAGCCGACGACCTCCCCGCGCCGATCCGTGGCGACGACGAGCGCGCCGGTGAGAGGCGCTTCACCGCAGCGCACGGTCCCGGACACCCCGCCGGGGTGGGGCAGTACGAGATCGACAACACGTGATCCCCCGGATGCGGCGACGCTCCGGGGCTGATACCCGCTAGCGGCCCCGACCAGGATCAGGCGCGCCTGCTCGCCAGCCGGCACGCCGAGAACGTACGCTCCGTCGCCGCCGACGACGGCCCGCCCCAACTGACGCCCCGAGGAGCCGACGAGCGTGACCACGGCCCCTGCGACGGGCGCCCCGCCGGGGTCCAGTACCCGCCCGCGAATGTCGGCCGCGGAGGGGACTGCGCCGCTGCCGACGGCACCATCCCGTACGACCGCATCCCGTACGACAGCCCCCACCGCCCCAGGCCCGCCACCCCGCCGCACTCCTGCCGCCACACGCAACACCAGCAGCGACACGAGGACGCCCACCGCCGTCTCCACCACGCGGTCGGTGAGCAGTGGGCGCAGGGGCTGGGGTGCTGCCAGGTAGCTGGTCAGGAGAGCTGTGGGGGTGATGCCTATGACGGCTATGCCGTAGTGGCGGGCTATGAAGAGTTCCGCCAGGAGCATGGCGGCTACGGAGGCGAGCCACAGGACCCACGCGGACGGTTCGCCGACGAGCACCAGGTACGTCACCGTGATCCCCACCAGCGTGCCCGCGAAGCGCAGCGCCCCGCGGGCCGCCTGCGCCGCCGCGGTCGCTCCCGCCAGCGGGATCGTCGCCGCCACCCCCGCCCACGACGGATGGCCGAAGCCCGCCCAGCCGGCCAGCGCGGTCGCCAGGAACGGGCCCGCCGTGTAGCAGACGGTCTCGCGGACCGCGCCAGGTGTACGCCACAGCGCCCGGTACGTAGTGGGCACCCGCTCCCCACGCTCCCGCGGATCCTCGGGCAGCAGGCGCCCCGCCTGCCCGACGGCCACGCCCAGCGCGGCCGAACCGGCGGTCACCCCCAGCGCGGGCACCAGATCGGCCGCGGTCACCGGCATCGAGGAGGTCGCCCCGGCCGCGAAGACCAGGAAGACCGAGGGTGCCGGAGCCCAGCCGTGCCGCTTGGCCAGCAGCAGCCCCGTACCGGAGACGAAGAGCAGCAGTGCCGCGGTCGCCAGGGCGCCGGGCCGGGCGATGCCGACCGCCGTGCCGAGCACGGCGGTCACGATCAGCGCGGCACCGACGCCGGCCTGCGTATCCAGGCGGGCGCGCCAGGTGGAGTGCCGGCCGTAGACGGCCACGAAGCACCCGAAGCACGCGTAACCGATCCACTCCGGCCGCCCGGCCGCGAGAAGCCACGCCACGGGGAGCGCGATGCCGGCCGCGGCCCGCAACGCACCCCAGTGCGCCGTGGCGTGCGGGCGCACGGTGACCAACTCCCGCCAGAAGTGGGCAGGTTGCGACGTCATGGGTCCTTCCGGTGGGGCGGCGGGGCATCCGCGTACGTACGGGATGCGGGCCCTTGGTACCACCGGGCGACGGCCCACCGGGGCATCCGCCGTTCCGCTCAGCGGAACGCCATGACGCACATCACCCCAGGCCGGAGGCCGTACGGCCGCTCAGCGGGCAGCGCTTGACGAGGCGCGCCGGATGTCCAGGTCATTGCCCCGCTTCTGCTCCCGGCGCGCCCAGCTTCTCCTCGATCCACCGGACCCCGAACCGTACGACGTCCGCCGCGTCGAACAGGTGGCTCTCCGCCGCGCCCACCGTGCCCCGCGTGCCGATGCCGGCGGCCAGCGCCGCCTCGGCGATGACGGTGAACGGCCATGCGTGCGCGGGTACGGCGGGGGAGTAGTCGAAGGCCGCGTCCTCGGTGTCGATGTCGCGGAAGCGCCGCCACACCCGCCGGCCCGCGACGGTGATGGGCTGCTCGTACGCGACGAACCGCTTCCCCGGCGCCTGTGCCAGCGCCTCGGCGTGGTGGAGGAGCGTGAGCGAGTCGAGGGGCGCCCCGAGCAGCAGCACGCGCCCGCCCGCCTGCACCAGCCGGGCCAGTGGGCTGCCCGGACCGTGCGGGTGGTCCCAGGGGTGGTCTTCCATCAGCTCCCCGGCCCGAGCGCCGAGTGCGGCGAAGCTGGCGTCGGGATGCCTGCTGCGTACGGCGCCCGGCCAGCGGCGCAGTGCCTCGGGGAGGCGGCCGTTGTTGTGGTCGGCCTCGCTCAGCAGGGGGTCGAAGGCGGGGTGGTGGGCGCGGAGTTCGTCCTGCCACGCCTGGGGCCAGGAGGTGAAGTCGTACGGGGGCGCGTCGTTCCAGCCGCAGGTCACCATCAGGGTGCCGCCGTCGCCCACGGCGTCCCGCAGCCCCTCGATGACGGTCTGCGGCCCGCCCGCGACGTAGCCGAGCGCCGACATCCGCGTGTGGAACATGACCACATCGCCCTCACCTACCCCCAACGCCCGCACGCCCCGCGCCACCCGCTCCCGCGTGACCGGCCCTCCGGAGCGCTCCAGCAGCTTCTGCTCGTCCAGGTCCATGGGGTGAACGTAGTGGGGTGGGGCGGGGATTGGCCTGGGGATTTCCGGTGGGTTCGGTGGGTGCGGCGGTTTCGGCGGTTGGGGGCGCGCCGGGGCCGGTGTCGCGGCGCGGGGGCGCGGCGCTCCTACGATCAGTCGGGCCCGGGCCCTCCATGGGCCCCGCCCCCAAGAGAGGTTCGCCTTGCACCGCTGGCTTTCCGAACGACGGCGAGGAGCCGTGAGTCTGACCGTCGCGGCGTGCGCGGCGGTGGTACTGGCTCCCGACAGCGTGGTGCGGATCTCGGCGGCCGACGTGGGCGTGCTGGTGCTCTCCGCCTACCTGCTGCCCTACCTCGTCCTCACCCTGGCGGCCTTCCTGACCACCACGCCCGAGCGCGTCCGCACCTGGGCGCGCCGCGAGGCGCGCGGCACGCTCATGCAGCGCTACGTGTTCGGGACGGCCCCCGGCCCGGGGGCCTCGCTCTTCATCGCGGCCGCCGCGCTGGTCGTGGCCGTGGTGTGGCTCCCCGGCCACCTCGGCAGCGCCTTCTCCCCGCTTCCCCGCACGCTGCTGGCGCTCGCGCTGGTCGTGCTGGCGTGGATCTGCGTGGCGGTGGCGTTCGCGGTGACCTTCCAGGCGGACAACCTCGTCGAGGACGAAGGAGCGCTCGACTTCCCGGGAGCCGCGCGCGCGGCCTGGGCGGACTACGTCTACTTCGCCCTGTCCGTGATGACGACGTTCGGCGTCACCGACGTGACGGTCACCTCCCGCGCCATGCGCCGCACCGTGGCCGCCAACACGATCATCGCCTTCGTCTTCAACACGGTCACGGTGGCGAGCTTGGTGACGGCGCTGGGAGGGGCGTAGTCCTTCCCAGCACCGCGCTCAGGCCAAGTGCCGGGCCGCGACGACGCGTTCGGCCGCCCCGCGCTACCCCCGCCCCACACCCACCAGCCCGGCCTCGTACGCGAGGATCACGAGCTGCACTCGGTCGCGGGCGTCGAGCTTGGTGAGGAGGCGGGTCACGTATGTCTTCGCGGTGGCGGCGCTGATGCACAGGGATCCGGCGATCTCGGTGTTGGTCCGGCCGGTGGCGATGAGGGTGAGGACCTCACGTTCGCGGGCGGTGATGCCCTCGATGCGGCGCGGTGGTGCCGGAGCGGAGGGCGGTCGCGCGGCGAACTCGGAGATCAGGCGGCGGGTCACCCCGGGCGCGATGAGGCCGTCGCCCGCGGCGACGACGCGGACGGCGGCGAGGATGTCGTCCAGGGCCATGTCCTTGACGAGGAAGCCCGAGGCACCGGCGCGCAGGGCGCCGTAGACGTACTCGTCGTCGTCGAAGGTGGTGAGCATCAGTACGCGGGCACCGCTCGGGCCTGCGGTGATGCGCCTGGTGGCCTCGATGCCGTCGGTGCCGGGCATGCGGATGTCCATGACGACCACGTCGGGGGCCAGTCGCTCGGCGAGCGCGGCGGCCTCGGCGCCGTCGCCCGCCTCGCCTACGAGGTCCAGGTCGGGGGCGTCGGCGAGGACCATCTGCAGGGCGGCGCGTACCAGCGGCTGGTCGTCGGCGACCACCACGCGGACGGTCACGGCGCCGCCACCTCCCGCAGATCACGGTGCGCGGGTCGCGGCAGCGGGAGCCGGGCCGCCACGCGGAAGCCCCCTCCGGGCCGCGGCCCCGCGCTGAACTCGCCGTGCAGCAGCGCGACTCGCTCCCGCATACCGGCGAGGCCGTAGCCGTAGTCGGTGGCAGAGGGCGCCGACCCCGTACCGCGGCCGTCGTCGGTGATGTCCAGCGCGAGTTCCCGCTCGCGGTAGTCGACGCGCACCAGGCAGGAGCGCGCCTCGGCGTGCCGGAGCACGTTGGTGACCGACTCCTGGACGATGCGGTACGCGGCGAGGTCCAGGTCCGGTGGGAGGGACCGGCGTTCGCCCTTCCACTCCACGGCCACCCGTACACCCGCGGCCGTGGTGGCAGCGGCCAGCCGGTCGAGCTGCCCGAGCCCGGGCGCCTCATGCAGCGGCGCCTCCACCGAACCCGCGCCGACCGAACCCGCGCCGACCGAACCCGCGCCGACCGAACCCGCGCCGACCGAGCCCGCCCCCGCCGAACCCGAGCCCGCCTCCGCCTCCCGCAACGCCCCCAGCATCCGCCGCAGGCCCGACAGCGTCTCCCGGCTCGCGTTCTCCACCTCGCCGAGTGCTTCGCGTGCCTGCTGCGGCCGGCTGTCGATGACGCGGCGCGCCGCACCGGCCTGCAACGCGACGATGCCGAGGGTGTGCGCGACGACGTCGTGCAGCTCGCGCGCGATGCGCAGCCGCTCGTCCGTCACGGCCTGTACGGCGGCCTGGGCACTTGCCCGCCGGGCGTGGAGCCGTGACTGGCGCGCGGAGTTGCCGAGCAGCCAGGCGACCAACACCGTGAGCGCGACGGCCAGTTGACCCGCGGTGTTGATGGTTCCGCCGCCCGCGAGCCGTACCGCCAGGGGGATCGCCAGCACCCCGTACGCCATCCCCGCGGCGCAGACCGACACGCGGCGGCTCGCGGCGGCCGCGATGAAGTACAGGGCGACGTCCGGCGCGAGGAACTGCACCAGCGGGAACTGCGACGCCTGCCCGAGCAGCGAAGCCCCGGCGGCCGAGCCGAGCAGCAGCAGGGCGTACGCCGGCAGCGGCCGCCGCTCCAGCAGCCGGCACGCCGCCAGCACCAGGGCGGCGGCGCCCAGCAGAAGCGCCCAGCTCAGGAACGTCATGTCGAAGACGGGGACGATCTGGTCGTCGCGGACGGTGTCGCCCGGCAGGACGAAGAACTCGTCGAGGTACGCGAAGACCATCGCCCCGGCCCACACGAGCCCCGTCCAGCGGCCGGGTGAGAGGCGCTGGAGCAGCGGCGGCCGGCCTGCGTGCGCTGACGCTGACATGCCGCGAGCCTAGGGCGGCGGCGCCCCGGGGACATCGGCCCGCGGGCGTACAACCACGGCTGACAGCGGCGGCGCGCGGCTGTCCCCGGCGGGCCGATGTCCCGCGCGAGCCCGGCCGCCATCGTTGACGGCATGATCGAAGCCCGCGAACTCACCAAGAGGTACGGCGGGAAGACCGCCGTGGACACCCTGACCTTCACCGTCCGGCCCGGCCGCGTGACCGGGTTCCTCGGTCCGAACGGCGCCGGCAAGTCGACCACCCTGCGGCTCGCCCTGGGCCTGCACGAGCCGAGCTCCGGCACCGTCACCGTCGACGGCGTACGGTTCCGCGACCGCCCGCGCGGCCTGCGCCACGTCGGCGCCCTGCTCGACGCCCACGACGTGCACGGCGGCCGCACGGGCCGCGCCCACCTCGCCGCCCTGGCGCGCAGCAACCGCATCCCGCGCACCCGGGTCGACCAGGTGCTGGCCGAGGTCGGCCTCGCCGACTCCGCCCGGCGCCGCGTCGGCGGCTACTCGCTCGGCATGAAGCAGCGCCTCGGCATCGCGGGCGCCCTGCTCGGCGACCCGCCGGTGCTGCTCTTCGACGAGCCGCTGAACGGGCTCGACCCCGAGGGCGTGCAGTGGGTGCGCGTCCTGTTCCGGCGGCTGGCGGCCGAGGGCCGGACGGTGTTCGTCTCCAGCCACTTGATGTCGGAAATGGAGCACACCGCGGACGAACTCGTCGTCATCGGCCGCGGCACGCTCATCGCAGCCGAGAGCCTGGCGGACTTCGCCGCACGCGCCGGCGCCCCAGCCGTCACCCTGCGCACCCCCGAGGCCGCAGTGCTGACCCCGCTGCTGACGGCCGAGGGAGCGACCGTACGCGCCGAAGCGGGGCTGCTCACCGTCACCGGCCTGCCCGCCGCGCGGATCAGCGAGCTCGCCTTCCAGTACAAGGTGCGGCTGCACGAACTGACCACCCACCGGCCCTCGTTGGAGGAGGCGTTCATGGAACTCACCGCGGACAGCGTCGAGTACGTCGCGGGAGAAGCCCGGTGAACGCCGTGCGCTTCCGCGATCTGCTCGCCGCCGAGTGGCTGAAGACGTGGTCGCTGCGCTCGACCCCGTGGGCGTATCTGCTGACGGCGCTGGCCGTGATCGGCTTCAACGCGGGCGAGGCGTACGACACCTACCACTACTGGAACGAGGGGGAAGGCGGCAGCTCGGCGCGGCAGTTCGTCCGCGACGGCCTGCCGGTGCAGAACGCCTTCACCGGCAACGCGAGCCTGGTGTTCGCGCTCGCGACCGTCGCCATGGGGGTCGTCGCGGTCTCGGGCGAATACAGCACGGGCCAGATCCGCACGACCTTCACCGCGGTGCCCGCGCGCCGGCCGGTGCTCGCGGCGAAGCTCGCGGTGACGGCCGCGTCCATGACCGTGTTCGGCGCCGTGGTCGCGCTCGTCTCCTTCTACGTCACCCAGGCGTTCCTGGGCCTGCGGAACGTCGGCGTCCCCCTCGACCACCCCGGCGCCCTCCGCGCGGTGTGCGCCTCCGCGCTGCTCGCGCCCGTCTGCGCGCTGGTCGGCATGGGGATCGGCGCGGTGCTGCGGCACGCCGGGACCTCGATGGTCGCGGGCGTGGTGCTCCTGCTGCTGGGACCGCTCCTCTTCAGCGAGGACCACCACTGGTCGGCGCTGTTCAACCACACGTTCCCGATGAGCGCATGGGACCGCCTGACGCAGATCCCGTTCACCTCGGACACGCCTTTCCCGTGGACGACCGCCGGTGCCTGGATCGTGTACGCCGCGTGGGCGCTGGGCGCGGCGGTGGTGGCCGGAGCCGTCGTACAGCGCCGGGATCAGTAGCAGGGGGACGGGAGTCGGGGCGTGCGTGCCGTTGCGTACGAGGCCGCCCCCTATCGCCGGGCACCCGGCGTGCCCGATGCTGCTCGCGGTCGGCGCGCACACCTCTCGTTCGGCCATCTCCCGTTCGGCGCAGCGCTCTCTTCAACCAAAGGGGACGGAATGAGCAGCACGTACGACTACGTCATCGTCGGCGCCGGATCGGCGGGCTGCGTCCTGGCGGCACGGCTCTCGGAGGATCCCGACGTCAGGGTGGCGCTGATCGAGGCGGGCGGGCCCGACACCGCGCAGGAGATCCATGTGCCCGCGGCCTTCCCGCAGTTGTTCAAGTCCGGCCTCGACTGGGACCTGGACTCCGAGCCGGAACCGGGTCTGGGCGGGCGGCGCGCGTACCTCCCCCGGGGCAGGATGTTCGGCGGCTGCAGCTCCATGAACGCGATGATCTACATACGGGGCAACCGCGCCGACTACGACGGCTGGGCCGCCTCCGGGGCCACGGGCTGGTCGTACGCGGAGGTGCTGCCGTACTTCCGGCGCGCGGAGGACAACGAGCGAGGCGAGGACGCATTCCACGGCGCGGGCGGCCCGTTGACCGTCAGCGAGGGCAGGTCGGCGCATCCGCTCGCCGCGGCCTTCGTGCAGGCGGCTGAGCAGGCGGGACACAAGACGAACCCCGACTTCAACGGAGAGACGCAGTTCGGCGTCGGCCCCTACCAGCTCACCCAGCGCGACGGCATGCGCTGCAGCACGGCCGTCGCCTACCTGCACCCGGCCCTCGAACGCCCCAACCTCACCGTGCTGCCGGAGGTCCGCGCGCACCGCGTGGTCATCGAGGGCGGCGCGGCCAGGGGCGTGGAGGTGGAGCGGGCCGGCGCGGTCGAAGTCGTGCGCGCCGAACGCGAGGTGATCCTCTCCGCGGGCGCCTACGCGTCACCGAAGCTGCTCATGCTCTCCGGGATCGGCCCCGCCGCCGCGCTGTCCGCGCTCGGCATCGACGTCGTACGCGATCTGCCGGTCGGCCAGGGGCTGCAGGACCACTACATGACGCTGCTGAACTTCCGTACCGACGCCGAATCGCTGATGACCGCGGCGAGCCCGGACAACGCCGCGCTGCTCCAGAGCGAGGGGCGCGGCCCGCTGACCTCCAACATCGGGGAGACCGGCGGCTTCTTCGCCAGTCGCGAGGGGCTGGCAGCGCCGGACATCCAGTTCCACGCGGCGCCGGTTCTCTTCCACCAGGAGGGGCTCGGCCTCCCCACCGAGCACGGTTTCGCGTTCGGGCCGTGCGTGCTCGCTCCCACGAGCCGGGGCGCGGTGACGCTGCGTTCCCCGCGGCCCGACGCCGCGCCGCGCATCCTGCACAACTACCTGACGACGGACGAGGACCGGGAGTGCGCGATCGCCGGCGCCCGTCTCGCGCTGGAGATCGCGGAGCAGCGGGCGGTGGCCGACATCGCCACGGGCCCGTACGGCGACGCGCCCGCCTCCCGCTCCGACGCCGACCTGCTCGCGTGGGTGCGGCGCGCAGGGCAGACGCTCTACCACCCGACGTCGACCTGCGCGATGGGCGAGGTCGTGGACCCCGAGCTGCGCGTGTTCGACGTGCCGGGCCTGCGGGTCGTGGACGCCTCGGTGTTCCCGACGGTGCCGCGCGGCAACACCAACGCGCCCACGATCATGGCCGCGGAGAGGGCGGCGGAGTTTGTGGCCGGAGCGGCGTGAGGGGGCCGCGTAACGGGCCGTGTGAGGGGAGCCGTGTGATCCGCCGTTCCGGTTCCGGACGGCTGGAAGCGTGCTCTGTCTCCGGAGCCGTGGCCAACTAGCTTGCTGGCATGGCTGGTTACCTGAGAGACCCCGTGGAACAGGTGGAGATCAGTGATTTCTCGCCGCTCGTGAGGCGGCAGCCGGCGGAGGCGGTGGTGCCGGTTCCCGTCTGCCGTTTCGAGAACGCCCTGGGCGACCGGGCCGCCGAGGTGCTGCTGTCGTTCTGCTCGGAGGAACGGGACCGCTTCGGGCCGGCTCGGCTGAGGGACGGGGCGGGCGGCGGGCCCTCGGACGACTGCCGTTTCCGCATGCTGCCCGTACGCGGCGAAGCGCTCGGCCGCCACCTCGCCGGCTGCCTGCCCCGGGTACGGGAGGCACTCGGACTGTCGGCGGCCCTCACCCACGCGGACATGGCGCTGAACGCGTACGGGAACGGCGGGTACATCGGCCTGCACACCGACGCCTCGAAGGTGCCGGACCCGGCGCACTCGGTGTCGGCGGTCTACTTCCTGCACCGTCGCCCGCGCGCCTTCACGGGAGGGGAACTGCGGCTCTACGACACGGTGGTGAGCGACGGCCGCGCGCGGCGAGGCGGCACGTACCAGGTGGTGGAGCCGGTCCACGACACCCTGGTCTTCTTCCCCGCGACGGCGTTCCACGAGGTGATGCCCACCGCGTGCGCGTCGGGGGAGTTCGCCGACTCGCGCTTCACCTTGAACATGTGGGTGCTGGGCGGGCCGCCGCCCCGGGACGCCGACGCCGTGGCGCGCGATTCCAGTCGCGCCGTCCGGTGGATGGCGGAGGCGGCCGCGGGCGCGCGGCCCGCGGAGGCGAAGGGGGAGGCGGTGCCGCTGCCGCAGCTCGCGTTCACGGGGTGAGGGCGGGGGCCTCGGAGTCCGCCGGGGTCCCGACGTGCGCCCGGGCCACGGTCGCTTCGCGCAGGTCGAGTGCGCGCAGGTCGGGAGGGATGTCCGCGTCCGCTCGGTGCGGCGCCCTGGTCAGTACGGTGTCGAAGCGTTCGAGGCGCTGACCCTCGTACGAGACGTGGCCGTCGAGCACCACCAGGGCGACGGTACCGGCCGGGACCGACGGGCGCCCGTCTCCCCGTACGACGTCGAGGCCGCCCGGAGTGCCGCCGCGCACCATGAGGTTGAGGGCACGCGCCCGGCCTTCGAGGGCGCTCGTGGCCACCTCGGCGTCCCCGGCGAAGGACAGCACCTGGGTGTGCCGCAGGTCGTGCGCGGTCCCCTCCACGGTCAGGCGGAGTGGGCCCTCCGAGGCCAGCATCAGGTGGCGGTCCAGCCCGGGGAACGAGGAGAACGGCCCCGTCTCCTCGATGTCCGCGAGGCTCAGCCGCCACGCGGTCAGCTCCGGCGCGTCCGCTTCCGGCTCCCGGTGGATCTCCCGCGTCCAGCCGGCCCCGTTGGCCCAGCGCCGCGGCGCGAGAGCGGCCATCCGTACGACGGTCGGCTTCGGTGTCGGCGTGGGCATGTCGCGTGCGTCTCCTCTGGATCGGGCGTCCCGGCAGCGGCCGGGAACCGTAGCCACGGTACGCGTGCGCGCTTTCCCGAATTCCCCGGAGGGCATCGCCGCCGCACGCGAGCGGAATCCGGCACGGGAGTCCGCCCGCAAGGATGCCGGGAAAACCGGCTTCGAGCGGGCGGACATCACGCACCTCACCCTCGCGCCGGGGACGTACGGCGGTCTTCCTCAGGGAGAAGCGGCCCGGGAGCCGCACCCGCCTCAGCGGTCCTGGATCCCCCACAGCGGCGAAGGCGTCGAGTTCGCGAACTCCGCGCCGAAGGTGGCCCCCTGCGCCGGCGCTCCCACGTCGCCCGGCGCGAAGGAGATGCCCTTGGCGGTGTCGAGCCCGGACCCCGTACCGGGGAAGGCCCACACCGCGCCGGCGAAGTCGTTCTCGCCCGCGGCGGAGACGGCGAGGTCGGCGCGGCCGTTCTTGTCGAAGTCGAGCAGCCTGGTGTTGGTGCCGAACTCGTCGTTCGCCTCCGCCACTCCGGGCACGCCGGCGGTGTCCTGGCTGAACGCCTGCGCCCCCGTGCCGGTCAGCCCCTTAGCCGAGCCCTTGAGCAGCACGGTCGAACCGGCCTTCTTCTTGCTGCCGATGGCCTCGCCGGGTACGCCGACGGCCAGGTCGTCGCGGCCGTCGCCGGTCACGTCGCCCGCCGCGAGCGAGGCGCCGAACAGGTCGCCCTTCTCGTGCGCGCCCGGCACGCCCGGCGTGGCCTGCGTGAAGGTGGCGGTGCGCTTGCCGAGCCCGGAGGCGGTGCCGTACCGGACCTTCACCGTTCCCGCGTCGTCCCACGGGCCCTCGACGACGCCGCCGGGGGCGACGCGGTAGGCCAGGTCGCCGTGGCCGTCGCCGTCGAAGTCGCCGACGGTCGCGCCCAGTGCCTCGGGGGCGTCGTCGTTCTTCTTCGTCAGGCCCTTCTTGCCGCCGACGAAGAGCGCGCCGGGCCGCGAGCTCTCCTCCATCGCCCGCAGCACGACGACGTCGTCGGCCCCGTCGCCGGTGATGTCGCCCGCCGCGAGGCCGTACGTCTCCGAGTCGCCGTCGGAGAGGTCGACGGCCTGCCGGGAAGCGGGCTTGCCGTCGCGAGTGAACGGCCCGCGCAGGAGCTCGCCCTTGCCGGTGAAGCTGCCCTGGGCGACGAACAGGTCCTGCTTGCCGTCGCCGTCGAAGTCGCCGCCCACCGCGTCGCTGGCGTCCACGGTCCGCACCGCGCCCTTGCCGCTGAGGCCGCCGCCCTTGGCGCCCCACAGGATCACGTGCGCGCCGGCCGACTGCACCGCGAGGTCGGTCACGCCGTCGCCGTCGAGGTCGCGCGCGACCAGGCCGTCGCCGAACCGGTTGCCCGCCTTCGCCTCGCCGGGGACGCCGGGCGTGTTCTGGCTGATGACGGTACGGGTTGAGCGGTCCAGACCCTTGGCCGAGCCGTACACCACCGTGACGTAACCGGCCTTGCCCGAGCCCTCCGGCGCGGCTATGACGAGGTCGTTGTAGCCGTCGCCGTTGAAGTCCTCGCGGAGCCGCTGCTTCTTCGCCGGCTTCGCCGACGCGCCCGTGGCGGAGTGCGCGCTCTGCGCCTGCGCCGCGTCTCTCTCGTCCGGGGCGAGCGGCCCGGCGCCCGCCGTGGTCACGACGGCCCCGGCGATCACCGCGCCGACCCCCGCCGCGAGCGCACCCTTGGTGGCCTTACGCACACAACCTCCCATGATGGAACGTCAAGGAACGGAGCGTTGAACTCCGTACAACAAGATCGGACGCGCGAGGATCGCGATTGGTTGCTACACCGGTGTCGCAGTTGCGGGTCCCGGGCCCCCGACGACAGGTGCGGGCCCCGCGACAAGGCGGAGCCCGCACCGGCCCGGAAGGGGTGACCGCTCGCTCAGGCGGCCGCCGCCCTGATGCGCGCGTGCTGGTGGCGTGTGAGCCGCAGGACGACGAACATCGCGAGGAAGGCCGTGAGCAGCCCTGCCCCATGCGTGAGCAGCTCGCCCACCGCGTACGACTGTGCCGTGCTCGCCTCGGTCGCCTTGGCCCAGCGGATGCCGGCGGTGAACAAGAAGAGGTAGACGAGCCACACCAGCCACCACACGGTGTGCAGCGTCCGCGGCACCCGCGGCGTGCCGGGGCGCCGCTTCCCGCTCGGCGTGGTGGCGCTCGCCCGCCAGACGTCGTTGAGGATCTGCTTCGGCAGGACCAGGTTGGCGAACGGGATGAACCACGCCACCACCGCCATCATCGCCGGATACCGCATGCCGTTGGGCGCGAACGCCTCCGCGTTGAGCCGCATGCGCCGGAACCACGTGAGCCAGAGCAGTGCGACGGCGAAGAGCACCGGCCAGCCGCCGAGGTACAGCATCCCCACGACGCTGCGGAGCCCGCCGAAGCCGTGATCCTCCAGCTCCTCGTCCGGTTCGTAGTAGGTGATCAGGTGGTCCAGCTTCGTCAGCACGATGGCGTCGACCACCAGGAACGCGAGCAGCCACAGCATGAACACGACCAGCGCCGTGTTCAGCCCGATGGTGAGCCCCAGCGCGTTGCGCGCTTCCCGTACGGGGCCGCCTCTCTCCTTCTGCGCGGGAGCGCCGGTCGCCCGCTCTTCGTACGGGCCCGTCCCCGGCGGAGGGGTGCCGGACGGGCCGGTGGGTGGCGGGGTGCCGCCGGGGCCCGCCGGTCCGCCCGCGTACGGGGGGCCGTACGGGGGTGAGGCGAGCGGGCCGTACGGGCCGGGGCCGGGGGAGTGGTGCGGCGTGCTCTGCGGGGCGCCAGGCGGGGTCCCGTACGCCGGGCCCGTCAGCGACGGTGCCGGGCCGAACACGCCGCCGGCGCCGGGCTGTTCGCTCGCCCCGGGCTTTTCAGCGGGCGGGGCTTCGCGATGCGGGCCGCCGTCCGGGTCCTCCTTGTCCAGGAGCTGTACGGCGTGCCGCCCCAGCTCGGCGAACACCTCGCCGGGCAGCCACGCGCGGTTGTCGAGCGCGCCGTCCGTACGGGCCGCGAGGTCGTCCAGCGACGGCCGCGCCGCGGGCTCCTTGGCCAGGCAGGCGGTGACGATGTCCAGCAACTCGCCGTCCAGGCCGCCGAGATCCGGCTCCTCCTCGGCGATGCGGAAGAGCAGCGCGTGCATGCCGCTGTCGGCCGAGCCGAAGGGCATGCGCCCGGTCGCCGCGTACGCCAGGACGGCGCCGAGGCAGAACACGTCGCTCGCCCCGGTGACCCGCTCGCCCCGCACCTGCTCGGGCGACATGAAGCCGGGCGAGCCGACCAGGCCGCCGGTGCGGGTCAGCCCGCCGCCCGACTGCACCGTGGTGTCGAGCGCGCGGGCGATCCCGAAGTCGATGACGCGGGGGCCGTCGATGGTGATCAGTACGTTGGACGGCTTGAGGTCGCGGTGTACGAGGCCCGCGCCGTGCACCGCGCGCAGGGCCTGCGTGAGGCCGGATGCGAGGCCGAGCACGGAGGCGCGGGGGAGCGGGCCGTACTGCTTGTCGACCACCTCGGAGAGCGCGGGCCCCGCCACGTACCCGGTGGCCACCCAGGGCGTCGCCGCCTCGGTGTCGGCGTCCAGGACCGGGGCGGTCCACTCGGTGCGGGTGCCGGCTCCCTGCGGACCGTCGGAGGCGTGATCGGGGGAGCCGACGCGCCGGGCCGCGTTGATCTCCAGCGCGAACCGCTTGCGGAAGTCGTCCTGTTGGGCCAGCTCGGCGCGTACGACCTTCACCGCGACGGTGCGGCCGCGCTCCGAACGGGCCAGGTACACCCGGCCCATGCCTCCCTCGCCGAGGCGGCCCAGCAGGCGGTATCCGCCTATCCGGTCGGGATCCTCGGCGTTCAGCGGCTGCACGTGCGCATCTCTCCCCGTGTCGGTTCCGGGCCCTCGCCCTGCGGGTCTGTGGCTTGGCGGTCTGCGGTCTGCGGTCTGCGGTCGTTGGTCTTCTGTGTCTGCGTCTGCGGTTGGTCGGATCTACGGGTCCTGTGGGGCGGGCGTGGTGGCCCGCATCTCCTGGGACTACGGACGCGCGGGTCGCGGTTCTGCGTTGAGCGGGTTCGGCCTCTACAAGTTTGTCGACGCTGCCGCGCACGGCGGCGGCCGCGCCCCGCGACCTCGTGGATCTTCACACCGAGGATAGGGGGCGAGTACGGCGGTGTGGGCCGGGGGAGGCGGGCGCGGCGCCGCACTCGGCGAGTGTTAACGGCGCGCGGAGCCCGCTTTAACCCGCGGGCGGGGTGGGGTGGTTCGCCGGGGCCTCCGCGGTGGCGCGCGCGGGGTCAGCCCCTGCGGATGTAGTGGGCCAGGCGTGCGCGTGCGTCCTCCGCCGGGAGTCCGAGGGCGCGGCCGACCGCTTCCCATGAGGGCTGGTCGGCCTGTGCGTCGTGGGCCGCTTCCCTGGCGATGTGTCCTGTCGTACGTTCCAGCGCCGCCACTGCCTTCAGCGCGGCAAGGGGAGCCTGCCCGGCCAAGGTGCCGAGCTGCTGCTCCAGTTGGTCCAGGAGCTCTTGCAGGGGAGAGGGCAACGGGACGGTCTGCGCCTCGACTTCCTCGATGTGCCCTTCCCAGTCGCGCTCAGGGCCCGAGGTGTCGTGGTCGTACGCCCGGCGCCTGTCGATCCGGGACCAGTCGAGGGGGTGGGTCGGCGTGCCGCGCCAGCCGCAGGAGCACGCGCCGCGGAGGGCGGCGGCGCGCGGGGCGCCCAGCGTGCCGTCGTACACCCACCATTCGTCGGTCTCGTGGAAGTCGCTGCCGCTGCCCATGTCGAAGCACATCGGCTTGGGTTCGCTCCCGTCCCGCAGGACCGCCGCGGCCCTGCCGTCGTGAAACGCCCCGAACTCCTCGCTCTGCCACCCCATGTCGTCTCCTCGCCTACGGTCGGAACCCATGGTCGGAATCGGACAGGCGGCGCTGTCGGAGCACGCGCGGTCCCGGTTCCGAGAGTGCACGACGGGGAGCGCCGCGGGCGGCCGAATACGCGAAATGGCCCCGGAACGGCCCGTCCCGCATCCCGCGCCCTCCCTGCGTGACCACGGGGCAGGCCCGCGCGCCAAGGGTGGCGCCGGCCGCGAGGCCACTCGCGCAGGGGCGGCCTCCAACACCAGCGAGGGGTCACGGCGTTCAAAGCCCCCTGCTTCGACGCATGTCAACATAGGCGCATGTCGAACGAGGAGACAGTGCAGGTCGCGGGGCTGGGGAACGTGGAGCCCCGCTGGCCGCCGTTGGGCGAGGGGCCGTTGAGTGTCGAGGAGGCGGAAGGCGCGGCGGCCATGTTCAAGGCGTTGGGGGAACCGGTGCGGCTGCGGCTGTTCTCCCTCGTCGCCTCGCACCCCGGCGGTGAGGCGTGCGTGTGCGACATCTCCGACGTCGGCGTCTCGCAGCCCACCGTCAGCCACCACCTGAAGAAGCTGCGCGAGGCGGGCCTGCTGACCTCCGAACGGCGCGGCACGTGGGTGTACTACCGCGTCGCCCCCAGCGTCATGGCCACCATGGCGCAGCGCCTCTCCGCCCTGGGCTGAGCGCCGTCCGCCGAGCGCGTCCGCTGAGCGCCGTCCGCCCTCAGCCGAGCAGCCGCGCGATCTCCCGTACCGCCTCCTTCGCCGGACGGCCGACGCCGACGAGCGTGGCGGAAGCGAGGCCCGTCCAGTCGCCGTAGCCCAGCAGATGCAGGCGCGGCTCCCCGACGGCGCGCGTGCCCCGGGTGCGGATGCGGCCGCGAACATCGCGGAGCCGGAGCGGCGCGAGGTGGTCGAGCGCGGGCCGGAAGCCGGTGGCCCAGATGACGGCGTCGGCGTCCTGGCGTGAACCGTCAGGCCACACCGCCCCGTTGGCGTCCAGCCGCTCGAACATGTCCCTGCGCACGAGAAGCCCCCGGTCGCGCGCCTCGCGCACGGGCGGAACGGCGACGATGTCCCCGAGCGCGGCCACCCCGCCGGTGTCCGGGCGTCCGGCCTCCAGCGCGCGGCGGCGCGCGGCGGCCGCGTCGAACAGCGCCCGCCCGTCGATGTCGTCGGGCAGGTAGCGCGGCGGCCGGCGCGTGACCCAGGTGTGGCCGACGCCGTCGTACGAGGCGAGGTCGGCGGCGATCTGCGCGCCGGAGTTGCCGCCCCCGACCACCAGCACGTGCCGGCCGGCGAAGTCCTTGGGGGAGCGGTAGCCCACGGTGTGCAAGTGGCTCCCCGCGAAGGCGCGTTGGCCCGGCACGGCGGGAACGAACGGCCGCCACCACGTACCGGTCGCGCTCACCACCGTACGGGCGCGCCAGGCACCGGCGTCCGTCTCCACCCGCAGGCGCTCACCGTCGCGGTGCACGCCCCGCACGCGTACGGGACAGCGTACGGGCAGGTCGTAGCGCTGCTCGTAGTCCGCCAGGTAGTCGACGACGTGCGCGGCCCGCGGGTACGGCGCACCGCGCTGGGGCGGCATCGAGCGGCCCGGCAGCGAGGAGAATTCGGCCGGGGAGAACAGGTGCAGCGAGTCCCACATGTGCCGCCAGGCCCCGCCCGGCGAGTCCTGCGCGTCCAGCACGACGAAGTCGAGCTTGCGGCCGCGCGTGCGCTCCAGGCGGCGCAGGTGGTACGCGGCGGCGAGCCCGGCCTGCCCGCCGCCGATCACCACCACGTCCGCCGCGTTTGCACTGGTCATGCGCGCATCCCGGTGGCGCGGGGCGGAGGGTTGAACCGTACGCGTCGCACGTGGAGCACGTGCCGCACACCGGCAGCGGGCCCGTACGTCGTCCGGGCGCGGCGGTCCGGGCGGTGCATGGTCTCTCCGCTCAGCCGACGCCGTGTGCGCCCGCGCGCGACCGCGGCTGACCGGCGAACTTCCGCCGCCAGGCGAGCGATACGTACACCAGGCCCACCAGCACCGGGACCTCGATCAGCGGGCCGACGACGCCGGAGAGCGCCTGGCCGCTGGTGGCGCCGAAGGTGGCGATGGCGACGGCGATGGCGAGCTCGAAGTTGTTGCCGGCCGCGGTGAAGGCGAGGGTGGCGGTGCGGTCGTACGGGAGGCCGATGCCCTTGCCGAGGGCGAAGGTGCCCGCCCACATGACGGCGAAGTACACCAGCAGCGGCAGCGCGATGCGGGCCACGTCGAGCGGCTGCGAGGTGATCGTCTTCCCCTGCAGCGCGAAGAGGATCACGATCGTGAACAGCAGCCCGTACAGCCCGAAGGGGCCGATGCGGGGCAGGAAGCGGCTCTCGTAGCGCTCCCGTCCCATCGTCCGCTCGCCGAGGCGGCGGGTGAGGAAGCCGGCGAGGAGCGGTACGCCGAGGAAGACGATCACGTTGAGGGCGATGTGCCACACGGGCACGTCCAGGCCCTGTCCGTCGCCGAGGCCGAGCCACTGCGGCAGCAGGTCCAGGTAGAACCAGCCCAGCGCGCCGAAGGCGATGACCTGGAAGACCGAGTTGAGTGCGACGAGGACGGCGGCGGCCTCGCGGTCGCCGCAGGCCAGGTCGTTCCAGATGATCACCATGGCGATGCAGCGGGCGAGGCCGACGATGATGAGGCCGGTGCGGTACTCGGGCAGGTCCGGCAGGAAGATCCACGCCAGCGCGAACATCACGGCAGGGCCGACCAGCCAGTTGATCACCAGCGAGGAGGCCATCAGCCTCCTGTCGCCGGTGACGGTGTCGAGCTTGTCGTAGCGGACCTTGGCCAGGACCGGATACATCATGACCAGCAGGCCGAGCGCGATGGGCAGCGAGATGCCGCCGATCTCGACCTTGCTCAGCGCGCTGCCGAGGCCCGGTACGACGCGCCCCAGACCGAGGCCGAGGGCCATGGCGAGCAGGATCCACACGGCCAGGAAGCGGTCGAGGGTGGAGAGCTTGCCGACGACTCCGGACTCGGCCGCTGTCCCGGTTTCGGGCCCGGCCGCTGCGGTTCCGGGCGTGGGGTCGGTTTCGGTACGCGGCACTAGCAGGGCCTCTTCCGGTCGTTCTCGTACGTGGTGCGGGCGGCCTCGGCCAGCTCGGCGAAGGCGCCGGCCATCCCCTCGAGGACGTCGGGCCGCAGCGTGTAGTACGTGAACCGCCCGCACGGCGCGGTCTCCACCACCCCGGCCTCGCGCAGCACCCGCAGGTGGTTGGAGAGGTTGGTCTGCCGCGCGCCGGTCTCCTCCACCAGGTGCGTGGTGCACAGCGTCTCGCGCGCGAGCAGCGCCACGATCCGGAGCCGGAGCGGGTCGGCGAGCACCCGGAGCAGGTCGGCGTCGGGCGGGGACACCTCAGCTTTGGCTGACGTCAGCATGGGCTGATGCTTTCATGTCAGTGTCGGCCGATGCCAGCCGGGGGGGGGCAGCTCTTGTAGGCCTCCGAGACCGCGTACGTGTTCTCGAACATGCGGTAGCGGGGGATCAGACCGTTCTCGACCCGGATGTCGAAGGCGAAGTCGGTGACGATGTCGCGGCCGGTGGCTGCCTGATCGACTGCGTCGTTGGCCGCTTCGGTGTCGTGTCGCGTCATGACGATCACAACTGCGGCTGTGTGCTGGGCATGCCGGGAGCGAGGCCGCTCCACCGCCGCGTGTCGCCAGCGGGGTGCGCGTGGCTCGATCCGGCCGCGACCCGGCTGTGGGGCGGGCGAGGGTGTTACCGTTCCCATAGGCGCCTGCTTACGCCCGTCTCGGGCCGTGGCGCCGAGACCGCCTTCCTGGGCCTTCGTTCCGCCCCTTCTGAGGCAGCGGTCATCGATCATCCGTCATCGGCCCCGCGTGGCCGCGCATGACGCCGATCCCGTACGAGATCACGTACGACACCTCGTACGGACTCCCGTACGGCATCCCGTACGGAGCTGTCGCCGTCGCACCCGTCCCATGGACCGGCTGCCCGGCGATTCAGCGGTTCTCTCCGGCCGCGGGCGTTCGCCCGCCGCGCGGGGCGCTCGGACGAGACGCCCCGACGCCCCGGATTCCCTTCTCTCACCTGCACGTTCACTCTCCGAAAGGTCCTCCATGACCGACATCCTTGAGGCACCCGCCTCACCCGCCACCCCGGACCAGGCGCCGACGCGCGCCGCCCTCAGCGGCGTACTCGACATCGCCCGCGACGGACATGGACTGCTGCGCGGTGCCGGGCTGCTGCCGCACACCGGCGATGCGCGGGTGGCCGCGCCCCTGATCCGGCAACTCGGCCTGCGTACGGGCGACTTCGTCGAGGGAACCGGCGAGCGGCCCCGCGCGTTGACCCGTGCGGAACGGGTCAACGGCCGCGCGCCGCGGGAGCTGCGCCACCGCCCCCGCTTCCACGACCTCACGCCGCTGCATCCGCGGCAGCGCCTCCGGCTGGACGGCCCGGCGGGCGGCGCTGCGGGCGGAGTGGCGGCGCGCGTCGTGGAGTTGCTCGCGCCCGTCGGCAAGGGGCAGCGCGGGCTGATCGTCGCGCCGCCCAAGACCGGCAAGACGGTGCTGCTCCAGCAGCTCGCCGCCGCCGTCGCAGGCAACCACCCGGAGTGCCACCTGATGGTGGTGCTGTTGGACGAACGGCCCGAAGAGGTCACCGACATGCGGCGTTCGGTGCGCGGCGAGGTGTACGCCTCGACCTTCGACCGCACGCCGCAGGACCACACCGCCCTCGCCGCACTCGCGGTCGAGCGGGCGAAGCGGCTGGTCGAAGGGGGTGAGGACGTCGTGATCCTGCTGGACTCGCTCACCCGGCTGTGCCGTGCGCACAACAACGCCGCGTCCGGGAGCGGCCGTACGCTCAGCGGCGGGGTGGACGCCGCCGCGCTGCACGGGCCGAAGCGGCTGTTCGGGGCCGCGCGGCGCACCGAGGAGGCAGGCTCGCTGACCATCCTGGCCACCGCGCTGGTGGACACCGGTTCGCGCGCCGACGACTTCTACTTCGAGGAGCTGAAGAGCACCGGCAACATGGAGCTCCGCCTCGACCGCGCGCTCGCCGCCGAGCGGATCCACCCGGCGGTGGACATCGCCGGATCCGGCACCCGGCGCGAGGAACTCCTCACGCCGGCCGCCGAGTTGGCGACGCTGCGGGCGGTGCGGCGCGCGCTGCACGCGCGGGACGCCCGTACGGGGCTGACGACCCTGCTGGAGAAGGTCCGCGGGACGCCGGACAACGCGTCCTTCCTGCGCGCGATGCGCTCCACGGTGCCCGGCGTGCCCGGCGTGCCCGAGGCGTGAGGTCAGGCTCACGCTGGCTCTCCCTCCGCGTCCCCTTCGGCGCAGGTGGTGGTGGCGCCCGCCGCCGTGTGCGCCGGCCCCCGCGCGGTCTCCCGCGTGTGCTGGTACGTCCACAACTCGCGGAAGAGGCCGGGCGCTTGGGTCAGCTCCGCGAAGGTGCCCTGCTGCACCACGCGGCCCTTGTCCAGCACCACGATGCGGTCCGCGACGGCGACGTTGGTGAGCCGGTGGGTGATCAGCAGCACCGCGCGGTCGCCTGCCATCCTGCGCAGCCCCTGGAAGATCCTGTACTCGCCCAGCGGGTCCAGGTTGGCCGTCGGCTCGTCCAGCACCAGCAGCCCAGCGCTCCGGTGGAACGCCCTGGTGAGCGCGATGCGCTGCCACTGTCCCCCGGAGAGCTCCTGCCCGCCGAGCCAGTCCCGGGCCAGCACCGTGTCGAGCCCCGAACGCAGCCCCGCCACCACCTCGTCGGCCCCGCTGTCCGCGCAGGCCGCGCGCACCGCGTCGTCTCCGCGCTCGGCGGGCTGGCCCAGCGTGATGTTCTCGCGTGCGGTGAGCGGCCATCGCGCGTAGTCCTGCGGTACGAGCGCGACCTGCGACCACATCGCGCCCGGGTCCATCTCGCCCGTCGGCACGCCGTCCCAGGCCACCTTGCCCGCCGTGGGCAGATACAGGCCGCTGACCAGCTTGCCGAGGGTGGTCTTGCCCGAGCCGTTGTAGCCGACGAGCGCGACGACCTCGCCGCGGCGCACGGTGAAGGACACCCCGCGCAGGGCGTCGGCTGCGGCCTCCTCGTACCGGTACACCACATCGTCGACCGCGATCTCGCGCGGCGGCTCGGGGCGGTGCTCGCCGCGGCGCATGCGGTGGCCGCCCGCGTGCGCGAGGAAGTCGGACCAGTCGTCCATGTAGAGCCCGGTGCGCATGGTGCGTGCGCCGCCGGACACCAGGCCGCGCAGCGCCGTGCCCACCGCCTGGAGCGCGAACACCGCGGTGCCCGCGTGCCCCACCGAGATCCGCCCGGTGGCCAGCAGCCACACCACGGCCGCCCATACGAGCGCCGAGGCCAGGCCGCCGCAGGCCGAGCCGAGCAGCGACATGCGCGCGCCGGTGTCGGCCGCAGCGCGGTCGGCCGCGTTGATGCGGGCGGTCACGTGGCGGTAGCGCCCGACGAGGAAGCCCGCCATGGTGCCCGCGCGGATCTGGTCGGCCGCATAACGGTCGGAGACGTGCCAGCGCAGGATGTTCAGCAGCGTCTCGTCGCCGATGGTGCGGAGCTGCGCGAGATAGCGCACGCGCGCTGCGGCGATCTGCGCGAGCGCCTGCGGCAGGCTGGCAAGCGCCAGCAGCGGCAGGAGCACGGGGTGCACGCCGACCAGCACGGCGGCGCCGGCGACGAAGGACGCGGCCGAAGCGATCAGGTCCTGGCCCTGGTTGACCAGGTCCTGGACGGACTGGGCGCCGCGGTCGGCGGCCTCCCTGCGGTGGTTGAAGCCCGGCTCGTCGTACGCGGCGAGCTCCACCTCCGTCGCCACCCGCAACAGCCGCTGCTCGGCCTCGCGGGACATCTGCGGGCCCAGCCGCGAGGAGAGCCAGGCGACGGTGATGCCGAGCAACGCGCGTACCGCGGCGGCCGATCCGAGCATCAGCAGCGAGGGCCAGGCGGCGAGCATCCGCTGTGCGATGTCGCCGCCCGACAGCAGCGCGGTGAGCGTCCCGCTGACCGCCACCAGCCCCATCGCCTGCATGGCGCCCGCCGCGACCTGGCAGGTCAACAGCCCCACCGCGGCCCAGCGGTCCACCTGCCAGGCCAGCGCGACCGACCGGCGCACCAGCGAGGGCAGCCGCTTGGCCATGTCCACGAGCCGGATGCTCCGCCCCGCGGCGGCCTTGCGCCCCGTGGGGTCCGAAAACCGCAACTCCTCGCGCACGGGAGCCTCTTCGCCGGCGGAGGTGTCTTCCGGCCGCACTACTCTGCTGCCCGCTTCTTTCGTACGAGGACTTCGCCCCCTCACCACGTCATCCCCTCCCGCGGAACCTCCGCGACCGGGCCGTGCGGGGGCGTCGGGATGCCCCATTGGGTCCGGGCCAAATGGGCCGCCCGGGTCACCTGCCGGCCGGCGGAGTCTTCTGTGCGGAGGAGCTCGGCAGCCTGTGTGGGGGTGGCTAGCAGGCGTACGAAGGTGTCGCCCGTGGCGGGATCGGGGCGGGCGGGGCCGATGCGGGTGACGGCGGCGGTCAGGCGCATCCGGGCGCGGCCGTCGACCTCCTGCGCCCTGCCGGTCGGGTCGTGCAGCCAGCCCAACGGGAGGACGTCGGGGCCGAGTTCGGCGTTGGCCTCCTCGGCGACCTCGCGGCGCAGCGTGGCCTCCGGGCCCGCGTCCTCGTCCTCGACCGTGCCGCCCGGCAGCATCACCAGCCGCATGCGCGCCTCCGGGTGCCTCTGGAAGACCAGCAGCACCCGGCCGTCCGGCACGAACAGCCAGCCCCACGCCTGCGTGACCGGCAGTCCCTCCGGCACGGGCTCGCCGGGATGCCAGGACCACGCGGGGCCGGAATGCGGCCGTACGTGTACGTCGTGCAGGTCCAGCGGCGGCGGCGTACCCACGTGGCGCCCGGACTCCAGATAGACCGGGCCCGTGCCGCCCAGCCGCGCGCGCAGCGCCGCCAGCATCACGCGCGCGCTCAGCGGGGTGAGCAGTTCGGCGGCGCGCAGCGAGTCGCAGAAGGCGTACTCGGCGATCTCCCCGTCCGCGCAGCGCAGTCGGGCCGCGCGCCCGTCGCTCACGGTGCCGCCGTCGAAGACGGTCATCACGTCTCCGGGGAACCCCAGGTCGCGCAGGGGTTCGCGGTCCTCCACCGCGAACCAGCAGGTGACGAGCAACGCGGCGCGTTCAGGCGCCAGATGCAGTCCGGTCTCCTCATGCACCTCGCGGCGGCAGCCCTGCCAGGGGCTCTCGCCGGCCTCCACGCCGCCGCCCGGCAGCAGCCAGCGTCCGTCGGCGCGGTCGCCGGGCCGCACGATCAGCACGCGCCCCGCCGCGTCGGTGAGCAGCGCGGCGCTGCTCATCCAGACGGTGTGGCGCGATCGCACGTAGGCGGCGGGCGAGAGCGGGGGAGTGGTGGTGGGGGTCGGGGGCGGTACGGAGGGTGTGTCCACGGTGCGTCCTTCCCTGGGGCAGAGGTGTCTGGGGCGCGGCCGTCTACGGGGCCGCGTAGCCGTCGGTGGAGAGCAGTGCGCCGCGCACGAACTGGCCCAGCAGCGCCGCCGTGTAGGGCACGCAGTCCGCCGGCGGGTGCGCCGGGTCGGCCCACACCAGCGCGGCGTGCTTGTGCGGCTCGCGGTTGTAGGGCTCGCCGCGCCACCGCTGGGCGGTGAAGGCGACGCCGAGCCGCTGGCCGCCTTCGGGGCCGCGGTGGTCGATGAGGTGGCAGAACTCCAGGTCACGCGCGCGGATGCGGACCCCGGTCTCCTCGTACGCCTCGCGCAGCGCCCCCTCCTCGACGGTCTCCCCGGCCTCCAGGTGGCCGGAGGGCGGGGCCAGCAGGCCGCTCGCATACACCGCTCCGGCGCGGCGCAGCAGGAGCACCCGCCCGTCGTCCCGGTGCAGGAGCACGAAGAGGTCCACCACACGCGTATGCCGCCCGGTCGTCATGCGGGGCCCTCCCCGGTCTCCGGCCAGCCCATCTCGGTGTAGGACCAGCCCTGCGCGATGCCCTCCAGCGCGGCGCGCGCGTATCCGACGAGCGGGGAGGGCAGCGCGGTGCGCGGGTGCCAGCCCAACTCCCGGCACTTGTCCGGCTCGTTGTTGCGCGGCACGCCCTGCCACCCGTGGACGCGGAAGAAGAGCTGGAGGAGCGGGACCGGCTCCCCTGACGCCCCGGGCTCCAGGAGGTGCACCGTGTGCACCAGCTCCAGCGCGGGCGGGTCCAGGGTGAGCGCCAGCTCCTCGGCGGCCTCGCGTACGGCGCAGGCGCGGGCGCTCTCCGCGTGCTCCACGCGCCCTGCGGGCAGGTGCCAGGTGTCGGGGGCGAACACGGCGCGCGGACCGCGCCGTCCCAGCAGTACGTGCTGGTCGCGTTCGAATAGCAGATGGGCGCCGATGGCGGCGGCGGGCGATCGCACAACTCCTCCTCGTTGACCGGCAGTTCGGACGACTGCTCGGAAAACGACCCCCGTGGGAGGGACGACACGGGTGGAGAGGAGTGGATTATCGCGCGAAAGTTCGAGAGAAGGGTCAAGGCGGCGGCACCGCGCGGCCGCGCCCCGGCCGGCCGCTGTGCGAATCACCCGCCGGTGTCCCGCCACCCGATCCGGGGATTGCCCCCGCGGAGCCCGGGCGCCCCAACGGGTCTACTCCGTAAGGGAGTTGGTGTCGGAGGTCGGCCCCGCGCCGGTATGCCTATTCCGCTGCGGCGGCCAGGAACGCGTCGCGGCCCGGCGAGGTGGTGTGGGGTGCGTAGAGGGCGTGCAGGGGCGCCTGGAGGGGCGGGTCGAGGGCGAGTACGCGTACCCGGCCATCGGCTGCCGGCCCCTGCGGCGCGGTCACGAAGGCCGCGCGGCCCGTGCCGATGACCGCCGTGACGGGCGGCGTGCCCTGCAACGGGGTGCGCTCCACGCGGGGTTCGAAGCCCGCCGCGCGGCAGTGCTCGATGAGCAGGTCGGTGTAGCCCGAGCGCCCGGGCCGCCCCCACACCGTGAACTCCTCGTCGGCCAGCTCCGCAAGGGCCACCGACTCCCGCGCGGCCAGCGGGTGTCCGGCGTCCACCGCGACGCGCAGGGGCTGATGGCGTACGAGGGTGCGGACCAGCCCGTGCGGGGGTGCCATGCCCCGGCACAGGCCGATGTCCAGGTCACCGGCGAGCAGCGCCTCGGTCAGCTCGGCCGGATAGCGCTGGTTGACGTCGGTGGCCAGTCCGGGGTGCGCGGCGCTGGTCTCCCGCAGCAGCGCGATGACCTCCTCGCCGGTGACGGCCGGGGTGTGGCCGAGGCGCAGCACCTCGCTCTCGCCGCGCCCGATGCGCCGGGCGCGCCGCACCGCCGAGCGCGCGATGCCGTGCAGCACCCGCGCGTCCTCGACCAGCGCCTCGCCGGCCGGCAGCGGCCTGACCGCGCCGCCGCCGCGGTCCAGGAGCGGGACGCCGACCTCGCGTTCCAGCACCCGCAGGGAGGTGGAGAGCGCCTGCTGCGACAGGTGCAGCCGGGCGGCGGCGCGGGTCACGCTGCCCTCCTCGGCCACGGCCACGAGGTGCTCCAGCTTGTGCAGGTCGAGTCCCACCTCGGTGCTCCCTGGGGTGTGCTGTGGGGGTGTACGGGGGTGTGGGTGCGCGGTCGCTTCGTACGGGGGCGGTGGTCGGCCGGCGACGGCCATGGCTATGACGACGGTAAGGGGCCGCGCGGGGTGCGGTCCCGCGCGGCCCCTCACCGCCGTGCCGTTGCCGTGCCCCGCTCAGCGGGTGGTGTAGCCGCCGTTCGGGAACATGGTCTGCCCGGTGAACCACCAGCCGTCGGTGGCCAGGAAGGTGATCACCGGCACGATGTCCTCGATCTGCGTGAGCTGGTTGCCCAGCGCCTGCGACTTGTGGAACTCCACGCGCTCCGGCGTCTCCTGCGGGTAGAAGAACGGGGTGTCCATCGGCCCGGGCGCCACCACGTTCACCGAGATCCCGCGGTCGGCGAACTCCTTCGCCGCGGCCCGCGTGAAGTGCTCCAGCGGCGCCTTGCCGCCGGCGTACGTGGAGTAGCCGTCGGTGAAGGCCGCCAGCAGCGAGGTGCCCAGGCTGATGATGCGGCCGTTGTCGTTGAGCCGCCGCCCGGCCTCCTGGATGAAGAAGTACGCCGCCTTCGCGTTGATGCCGAACATGGCGTCGTACTCGTCCTCCGTGGTCTCCAGGATCGGCTTGCGCAGCACCATCCCGGTGGTGTTCACCGCGATGTCGGCGCCGCCGAAGGTGTCCACCGCGGTGTCGAAGAGCCGCCGCACGTCGGCCACCTTCGTGAGGTCGCCCTGTACGGAGACGGCCTGGCCGCCGGCTTCCTTGATCGCCTTCACCGTCTGCTCGGCCTCGTCGCCCGAGCTGTGGTGGTGCACCACGACCTTGGCCCCGGCCTCGGCCAGCGTACGGCTGAGGAGTCCGCCGAGGTTCTTCGCGCCGCCGCCGACGACGGCGACCTTGTCGCGCAGTGCGTTCTCGGTCATGTCACTCGCTCCTTGTCAGTGCTGGTGAGCGTCTTGATCACTTCCACTGACGAGGCTAAGCGGGCATTACGGACGGCGGCCAACAGAGAGTTTGGGTGTCACCACAAGCCCCGTGGATACCCTCAGATGGCCGGGGTCTCCAGGGCCTTCGCCCACTCGTCGATCGTGGTGACCTCGGCCCGCGCGGCGAAGGGCCTCCCCATGAGGACGCGGTGCACCTCGGGGTCCGGGTCGGCGCAGGCGTCCTCCAGGACGGTGATCCGGAAGTCCATGTCGGAGGCCTCGCACAGGGTGGACAGCACGACGCCGCTGGTCGCGATGCCCGTGAGCACCAGGTGGTCGATGCCCTTCGCGGCGAGCACCTGCCGCAGGTCGTTCCCGGCGAAGGCGCTGATCCGGTTCTTGCTGATCACCGGCTCACCGGGAAGCGGGGCCGCGTCGGCGTGGATGGCCGCCATGGGGTCGGAGTCGGTGAAGGCGTCGTCCGGGATCGCCGAGAACATCTTGTTGTTGGGGTGCACCTCCGGGTGCCCGGCGCGGAAGCCCACGGTGATGTGCACGACCGGGATGTCCGCCGCGCGGGCGGCGGCGAGCGCACCCGCGACGCGCTGCATGTAGGAGGGCCCGGCGATGCGCGACACCATGCTCTGCTGGAGGTCCATGGCGAGAAGAGCGGTGCTGGACATGGGGGTTGGATCCTTTCATGAGGGGGAGGGAAGGCCGGGCGCGCTCGTGGGGGAGGCGCGCCCTCGGTGAGGGTGGTCAGGTCGTATTCGGTGCCGCGTCCTCGGCGCCCACCCGGCGCAGCCCCCGGTCGAACACGGTCATCAGCAGGAACAGCACTCCGGCGCCGAGCATCACCCAGGCCAGCTCGTGCATGCCCGCCGTGTCGGCGCGCTCGGGGTACGCATAGGCGGTCGCGGCGGAGACGATCATCGAGCCCATGTAGGCGAAGGTGCGGAGCAGCCCGGAGGAGGAGCCCATGCGCGCGGGGTCGGCCTGGCGGTAGACCGAGTTCTGGAGCGCGAGGCTGTTGAGCCCCTGCGGCAGGCCGAAGAGCAGCGCGGTCGCCAGGAGCAGCCACACCGGGCTGTCGCCGTCCAGCAGGAAGAGCAGTACGCAGGCCACGACCTGGAACACCGCGCCGGCCACGAGCTTCCCGTACACGCCGGGCCGCCGCCCCGTGTAGGCGGAGACCCCGATCGCCGTGAGGAACAGCGGCACTTGGACCAGCCCCGCGCCGGAGGCGGAGAGCCCGCGCCCCTGCTGCACCCACTGGGTGAATCCGTACAGGACCGCGTACGAGACGACGTACGCCACCAGGCCGCGGGCGTAGGTGGCCAGCAGGGGGCGGTTGCCGCCGAGGAGGCGCAGGTCGAGGAAGGGTTCGGCGGCCCGCAGCTCGCGGCGTGCGAAGAGGGCTCCGGCGACGGCGGAGAGCGCGAGCAGGGCGAACGCGCCCGCGCCGGGATGCCGCAGGTCCATCAGGAACAGCAGCAGCGCGACCAGCATCACCGCGAACAGCGCCATGCCGGGCAGGTCGAGGCGGGCCGCGAGCCTGCCGCGTACGGACGGCATGCGCTCGGGCTTCGGCAGCCGGAGCGCGCCGAGCAGGAGCGCGACGGCGGCGAGCGGGATGTTCAGCGCGAAGGTCGTGCGCCAGCCGCCGAGGCCGATGAGCAGTCCGCCCAGCGAGGGGCCGATGACGGCGACGGTCTGGTTGGCGATGGCCAGCACGGTGAGGACGCCGCCGGGGTTCTTGGTCCCGGTCCTGTCGGCCTCGCCGCGCAGCAGGGCCATCGCGGCCGGATACCCCGCGCAGGTGCCGAAGCCGAGCACCACCCGCGCCGCCACCAGCACGCCGAGGCTCGGCGCGACCATGCCGAGCACGCCGGCGAGACCGACCAGCGAGGTGCCGATCAGGAAGAGGCGGCGCGGGCCGAAGAGGTCGATGAGCCGCCCGACGACGGGCTGCCCGAGCGCCGTCGCCAGATACAGTGCCGAGACGAGCCAGGCGGTCTGCGAGGGCGGGGCGCCGAACGCGGCGCCGATCGGTACGAGGGCGACGGCGATGACCGAGGAGTTCACCGGGTTGAGGACGGACCCCAGGATCATGGGCGGGACGAGCCGCCGGTCGAAGCGGGCCGCGCCGCCGCGCGGTATGCCGTCCTCCGCGGTGTCCGCGCCGCCGTCCTCGGAAGTGCTGCGGCTCATGTCAGGTGACCACCGCTCATCGCGTGACCGGCCCCTGTGCGCGTGCTCATCGCTCGACCAGCCGGTCCAGCACGGCCATCGCGTCCGCGACGCTCTGCCGCTCGTCCTCGGTGCAGTGCTCCTCCAGGGCGTGCGCCAGCCACGCGTACCGGGCCTGGCGGTCGCCCTCGGCGCGCTCGCGGCCCGCCTCGGTCAGGCTGACGAGCTGCCGCCGCCCGTCCTCCGGATCGGGGCTGCGCTCGACCAGCCCGAGGTCCTTGAGGCCGCGGACCGTGGTGGCCATCGACTGCGGCCGTACGCCTTCGAGCCCGGCGAGATCGCTGGCCGAGGAGGGGCCGTTCTTGGAGAGCCTGGCCAGCACGGACGCCTGCGAGAGCGTGATGTCCCCGGTCTGGTTCACGCTGCGCACGCGGCGGCGCAGGCGGCCGACGGTCACCTGGATCGCGCGCGCCGCGCGGACGGCGGAGGGGGAGACGTCCACGGGAGTCGCGGGCTCGGGAGCGCTGGGCATGCCCCCACGCTAAATTCGACAGTTTTGACTGTCCAGTTTGAACTGAACAGTTTTACTTGCGTTTGGCGGGCGCTTGGTGTGCTGGGTGCGCTTGGTGCGCTGGGCAGTCCTCGCCGGGACCCCGCCGAAGCTCCGCCGGTACGTGTGCGGGCTGACCCCGGCCAGGACCGCGACGGTGTGCACGGGGGCTCACGCCCCCGGCGCGGCAGCCGGCGCGAAGGGGCCGTCCTCGGCGAAGGCGAGGTCGGCGAAGCGTTCGCCGATGCGGTGGTGCGCGGCGGCGTCCGGGTGCAGGCCGTCGGGGAGCGGCAGTTCGGCGAAGTCGGCCTCGCCGTAGAGCGCGCGGCCGTCGAGGTAGTGGAGGTTCGGGTCCTCGGCCGCCCGCTTGCCGACGATGCGTTCCAGCTCGTCCCTGATGACGTTCAGGGTCAGCTTTCCCGCCGCCCGCTCGGCCGGATCTCCCATGGCCCGGAAGCGCAGTCGGCCCTCCGCCATGCCGCTGAAGTCCGGGGCGCAGGGGCCCGGGGTGTCCTCGTGGATGGGGCACAGGATGGGCGAGACCACCAGCAGGGGCGTGTCGGGGTGGCCCTCGCGGAGGGTGTCGAGGAAGCCGTGCACGGCGGGGGCGAACGCGCGCAGCCGCATCAGGTCGGCGTTCACGATGTTGATGCCGAGCTTGACGCTGATCAGGTCCGCCGGGGTGTCCCGCATCGCGCGGGCGGTGAACGGGTCGAGCAGCGCGCTGCCGCCGAAGCCGAGGTTGACCAGCTCCACGCCGCCGCGCCGCGCCGCGAGCGCGGGCCAGATCGTGGTCGGTCCCGCCGCGTCCGAACCGTGGCTGATCGAACTCCCGTGATGCAGCCACACCTTGCGCTCGGGCGCGGGGGAGGGCGTGACCGGCGCGTCCGTGCGCAGGGCGACGAGCTCGGTCGTCTCGTTGTGCGGGAGCCAGAGTTCGAGGTCCTTCACGCCCTCGGGCAGGCCGTCGAAGCGGAGGCCGCCCACGGGCCCCTGGGCGAGCTCGGCCGTGCCGGCCGTCATGTCGATCGTGAGGGTGCGGCCCCCTTCGACGGTGGCCTCGCCGAACGGGCTGCCGTCCACGAGCAGCACGTACACGCCGTCCGGGCGGGGCGGCGCGCCCACGTAGTCCCGCTTGGTGGGCAGCGTGTCCAGTTCGAGGACGGTGGCCTCGGTACGGAGGGCGAGCCGCACGCCCGAGGGCTGCGACTCGGCCATCGCCAGCTGCCCGTCCTCGCACTGGGCCCGCGCCCACGCGGGAAGCCGGTGCGGCAGCACGCCGTGCGCGGTGCGTTCCAGGTCGAGCGCGCCGCGGAAGAGGTCCGCCGTGAGGGGAGTGGTGGTCAACTCGCGGGTGTGTGCGGCGTGTTGGGTGTTCTCGCTGGTCATCGGGGAGTGCCTGTCTGTCGTTCGGGGGTGTGGGCGTACGGGGGCTCAGTGCGCGGGCCAGTTGCGCAGCAGCGCGTCGAGGGAGTCGAGGATGCGGGGCCAGGTCTCCTCGGAGTCCGGGGCGCTGTGACTGAACCCGCCCGCGAGCTCCAGGCTCACGTAGCCGTGGAAGGTGCTGCCGAGCAGGCGTACCGCGTGCGTCTGGTCCGGCTCCTCCAGGTCGTAGCCGCGCAGGATCGCGCGCGACATCTGGGCGTGCCGGACGCCTGCGCTGCGCGCGGCGGTCTCCGGGTCGAGCGGGAGGCGGGCGGCCGCGTACCGGCCTGGGTGCTCGCGCGCGTAGTCGCGGTAGACGTTCGCGAAGGCGGTCAGCGCGTCCTTGCCCGCGCGGCCTGCGACGGCCTCGGCGGCGCGCTCTGCCATCTCCTCCAGGGCGAGCAGCGCGATCCGGGTCTTGAGGTCGTGGGAGCTCTTGACGTGCGAATACAGGCTCGCGACCTTCACGTCGAACCGCCGGGCCAGCGCGGAGACGGTCACCTGCTCGAAGCCGACCTCGTCCGCGAGCTCGGCGCCGGCGCGGGTCAGCCGCTCCGCGCTGAGGCCTTTGGGTGCCATGTCGCCGCCTTGGGGGGCGTGTGGTTGCGTGCTCCTAAAGCGATTGTGCATCTGCCTAATACCTGTAGGCAAATGTGGGCATGGCTTAGCTGTGCTTCGACCGCCGGTCCATTGGGTGCGTGGTTGCTTTCCGCTGCGGCGGGATGTGGGTGTCTCCCCCTCCCACGAGCTGTGGGCAGTCGTTCCGCAGGGGCGGAACGGGTGGGCACAGCGGGCTTGCGCCCCGGGCTCCTGCGCAACCACGTACGCAACGGGGTCCGGGGCGCAGCCCCGACATTGGCGCTACCGCTGCTGCGGCCGCACCGTGAGCTGCTGCTCCGCGTAGCCCACCGGGCCGTGGACGTCGTGCAGGACCGTGCTCGTCACGCCCTGGCCCGTGGGGCCGAAGACCACCGTGGTGTCGAGGCCCGTCCACCCCGCCACCGGCTGCCGGTGGAAGTGCACGGTCAGGTCGACGTTCGGGAACATCCACTCCTGCGGCGAACGCCGCACCGCGATCCCGTTGGCGGTGTCCACGAGCGCGACGAACTCGGCGACAGGCCCGCTGACTTCGCCCTGCACGACGGACAGCGGGCTGGAGATCCACGCGGTCGTGCGCCCCGGCTGCGGCTCGCCGACGGGCCGTACGTCGATGGAGGCGATGTAGCCCCCGGACCACCGCTCGGAGAGATCCCAGCGCGGCAGCGACTCCGGCGCGGGCAGCGGCTCGGGCCCGCCGCCCGCCACCTCCGCCGTGTCCTGCGGCGCCAGCAGCCAGACGCGGGCGCGGACCACGGCGCGCCCGCCGATGTACGCGGTGGCCTCCAGCAGTTCGATCGTGCGCCCGGGCCGCAGGGTCTCCACGACGATGCGGGTCTCGTCCAGCGCGATCTGCCCCAGGATGTCGAAGCTCACGCGGCTGACCAGCAGCCGGGGGCCGTCCTGTGCGGCGAGGTGCCGGTCCACGGCGTGCAGGATCAGTCCGCCGAGCGGGCTGAAGTGCTGCTCGTCCGTGCGCCATGCGCCGCCGGCGTGGGCGGTCGGCTTGTAGACGCCCTCGTCCACGCGCTCGAAGTAGCCGGGAGCGGCCGCGTCCCGCGCTGCTGCCTCAGTCAAGGAAGATCCTTCCGTCCGGGGTGGTGGCCGGGTGTCTCCGGGTACGTCTTGCCACCATCATGCGGATGGTCTCAGCATCATCGGATGGTCTCGGCCGCGGTCCCCCACGGAGGCATGCGCATGATCGGTACCTGGCCCGGCGGCGCGATGCGGGCCGCCCGTTTCGCCGAGCCCGGCAGGGTGGAGTGCACACGGCTCCCCGTACCGGAGCCCGAGCCCGGCACTTTGCTGGTGCGCACGCGACAAGTGGGCATCTGCGGCACGGACTTGGAGATCCTGGAGGGCGCCTCGGCCCACGTACGGGAGGGCAGGACCCGCTTTCCGCACGTGTTCGGGCACGAGTGGTACGGGGAGGTCGTCGCGCTCGCGGAGGAGAACGGCACCGAGGCGCCCGCCGTCCCGGTCGGCACTCTCGTCGCGGGGCGGACCATGGTGCCCTGCGAGCGCTGCGCCGCATGTCAGCGCGGTCGGCGACGGCAGTGCGGCGCGATGCGCGAGACCGGCCTGTACGGGCTGCAAGGCGCGGCGGCCGACTACGTACGCGTGCCCGCCGGCGCCGTCACCGCGCTCCCTCCCGGACTGCCCGAACCTGCGGGCGCGTTGATCGAACCGGCCGTCACCGTGGTCGAGGCGTACGAGCGCGCCGGCCTCTCCTTCGACGACCGTGTCGCGGTCGTGGGCACAGGGACGATCGGGCTGCTCGCCGTGCAGTTCGCGCGTGCGTACGCCGCCGAGGTGCATGCCGCGGGAGTGGACGAGGCGGGGCTCGACCTGGCTCTGGAGTGCGGGGCGGCTGGGGCGTACCAGACCGAAGAGGCACCGAGTGGTGCCTACGACGTGGTTGTCGAGGCGTCCGGCGCCGCCTCCGCCGTCCCGCTCGCCGCCCGAATCGCCGCGCGCGGCGGCAAGGTCGCTGGTCGGCATCCCCGCCGAGCACGCCCCGCTGGACGCGGGCGACCTGGTCCTGCGCGGCGTGGACCTGCTCGGGATCCAGCACGGCCTGGACCACTACGCGCGCACCGCGGGGCTCTTCGGCGCGGGAGTCCTGGACGCGGCGCCGCTGGTGGCCGCGCGGTTCGGCCCGGACGCGGCGGCCGACGCCTTCGCGCTGCTCGGGGCGGGGCGGAAGGGGCCGCCGAAGATCCTGCTCGACTTCCGCTGAGCGGCGCCCCCTTCGCGAACGCGGTTCAGGAACACGACGGTTCCGGCGGCGCGTCCGGCGTGCGCTCGCGCAGCAGACGCAGAAACGCGCGGGCCGCCGGCGACGGCGTGGAGGCGCGCCACAGCGCCCGTACCGTACGCGCCGGAATCCCCGTCGTCGGCACGCTGCTCACCGTGGTCATCCGCGCGGCCGTCGCGGCGGAGACCAGACCGAGGCCGAGGCCGCGCGCGACGAGCTGTTCCAGGAGCGCCATGGTGTCCGCCTCGAAGGTCACCGTGCGGGTGGCACCGGCGGCGGCGAAGGCGGCGTCGTTGTGGCCGCGGATCCCGGAGCGCTGCGGCATGTCCACCATGTCCTCCTCGGCGAGGGTCGCGGGATCGACCCGTTCGGCCCCGGCCAGCCTGTGCCCGTGCGGAACGATCGCGACCAGCTCGTCGTGCGCCAGCACCTGCCCCTCCAGGCCGCGCGGCGGCGGCCCAGGACGGGAGTCGACGAACGCGATGTCGCAGGCGTGCTCCCGCACTTGCTGGAGGAGATCGCGTACGAGCCAGGCGCGCAGGGCCACGCGCACGGCCGGGTGCCGCTCGCGGTAGGCGGCGAGGAGGTCCGGCAGGTCCACGGCGGTGAGCGGCGTGATGGTGCCGATGACGAGGCTGCCGCGCACCTCGTCACTGCTGGCCAGGGCCTCGTCACGGGCCCGTTCCGCGGCGTCCAGCGCCTCGCGGGCCGGACCGAGGAACGCCTCGCCGGCCGCCGTCACCCGTACCCGGCGGCTGGTGCGCTCGAAGAGCCGGGTGCCCAACTCCTTCTCCAGCCGGGCGATCTGCTCGCTGAGCGCGGACTGCACGACGAAGCAGCGGTGCGCGGCGCGGGTGAAGCTGCCGGTCTCGGCGACGGCTATGGCGTAGGTGAGCTGGCGCAGTTCCATGGATCGATCGTGAACACCGATCGCTCGCATGGCAACAACCTGTTGGACCGATGGGAGAGGGCGGGAGCAGCATCGTGACGGGCCAAGTCCGGCGCGTACGGGCGCCGTCGACCGCCGTGCGCGGCTGGCCCGTTCCCTGCGCCTGGAAGGAAACCGCCGTGGACTCCTCCTCACCGAACGGCTCTCTGGCCACCTCCTCGACCGGCTCACCACCCGGCCCTGCGACCGCCTCTCCCTCAGGACCCGGCCGCGCCACCGTGCTGCTCATGTCCGTCGCCGTCGGCCTGTGCGTGGCGAGCAACTACTACGCGCAGCCCCTCCTCGACACCATCGCGCGCGACCTCCGTCTCTCCTCGGCAGCCGCCTCGCTGGTGGTGACGGTCGCGCAGGTCGGGTACGCGGTCGGGCTCGTGTTCGTGCTGCCGCTCGGCGACCTGCTGGAGCGCCGGCGCCTGATCTGCGGGCTCACCCTGGCCACCGCCGGGTCGTTGGCCCTCACGGCGTTCGCCTCGAACACGCCGCTGCTGCTGACCGGCACCGCGCTGACCGGCCTCCTGTCGGTGACCGCCCAGGTGCTGGTGCCCTTCGCCGCCGACCTGGCGGCCCCGGAGCGGCGCGGCCAGATCGTGGGAACGGTCATGAGCGGACTGGTCCTCGGCATGCTGCTGGCCCGCACCGCCTCGGGAGCCCTGGCCACGCTGGGCGGCTGGCGCACGGTGTACGGGGTCGCCGCGGTGGCCATGGTGGTGCTCACGCTGGCGCTGCGCCGCGCGCTGCCCCAGCACCGGGGCGCGGCCGCGCTGCGGTACCCGGGCCTGCTGCGTTCCACCGCCCGGCTGCTCGTGGAGGAACCGGTGCTGCGGGCCCGCGCGGCGCTCGGGCTCCTGGCCTTCGCCTGCTTCAGCGTGCTGTGGACCTCGCTGGCCTTCCTGCTGTCGGGGCCCGGTTACGGCTGGTCGGAGGGGGAGATCGGGCTGCTCGGCCTGGCCGGTGCGGCGGGAGCGGTCGCGGCGCAGGCGGGCGGCCGTCTCGCGGACCGCGGCCGCACCACGCTGACCACGGTCGTCAGCGCGGTGCTGCTGCTCGGCTCCTGGGCCCTGCTCCTGGCGGGCGCGCACCACCTGGCCGCGCTGCTCGCGGGGATCGTGCTGCTGGACCTCGCGCACCAGGGCGTGCACATCAGCAACCAGTCGCTGATCTACGCGCTGCGCCCCGAGGCACGGGGTCGGCTCACCTCCGCCTACATGACCTGCTACTTCACCGGCGGTGCCGTCGGTTCGGCGCTGGCCGGCGCGGTGTACGCGCGCGCCGGGTGGAGCGGGGTGTGCGCGCTGGGCGCCGTGCTGTCCGTCGCGCTGTGCCTGGTGTGGGCCGCCACCACGCCCGGGGTGCGCGCGTGGTGGCGGCGTCGCGTGGCGAGCAGCGAACTGTGGCCGGTCGCCGCTGCCGCGGTCACGGCCGGTGCGGTGCTCGCCGTCATCGCCGTCGCGCTGCGCGTGGCGATGAGCTGAGGAGCCCGGTGTCAGGACCCGTCCACCAGGGGGATGACCTCGCGCCCGTACGACTCGATCACGCTCTCCTTGGCGTCGTGCATCGCGTACACGGCGACCTGGTCCACGCCCAGCTCCCGCAGCGCGCGCAGCTTCTCGGCGTGCGCGGCGGGCGTGCCGATCAGGCAGAAGCGGTCCACGATCTCGTCGGGCACGAACGCGGTGTCGGGGTTTCCCGAGCGGCCGTGGTGCGCGTAGTCGTAGCCCTCGCGTGCCTTGATGTAGTCGGTCAGGTCCTGCGGGACCAGCGAGGTGTCCTGGCCGTACTTCTCCACCAGGTCCGCGACGTGGTTGCCGACCATCCCGCCGAACCAGCGGCACTGCTCGCGCGCGTGGGCCAGCGCCTCGGGGGAGTCGTCCTCGGTCACGTACGCCGGTGCCGCCACGCAGATCTTAACCTCGGAGGGGTCGCGGCCGGCGGCGGTGGCCGCGTCCCGTACGGCCTTGACCATCCACTCGGTCAGGAACGGGTCGGCGAGCTGGAGGATGAATCCGTCCGCCTCCTCGCCGGTCATCTTCAGCGCCTTCGGGCCGTAGGCGCCCATCCACACGGGGAGTTCGGCGCCCTCGCGGACCCACGGGAAGCGGACGACCGAGCCGCCGCCGAGGTCGGCCTCCTCGCCGCGGCCGAGCGCGCGGATGACCTTCATCGCCTCGCTGATCCGCGCGAGGGTGTTCGGCTTGCGCCCGGCCACGCGCATCGCGGAGTCGCCGCGGCCGATGCCGCACACGGTGCGGTTGCCGTACATGTCGTTCAGCGTCGCGAAGGTGGAGGCGGTGACCTCCCACGTACGTGTCGAGGGGTTGGTGACCATCGGGCCGACGACCAGGCGTTCCGTCTCCGCGAGGATGCGGCTGTAGATGACGAACGGCTCCTGCCACAGCACGCACGAGTCGAATGTCCACCCGTAGGTGAACCCGGCGTCCTCCGCGCGCTTCATCAGCTCCACCACGGCGGAGGCCGGCGGGTCGGTCTGCAGGACGAGTCCGAAGTCCATACATGGCTCCTTCATTGGGCTTGCGGCACTGTTCGGCGGGTGATGCTCAGCCGAGGTACTGACAGGTGTCGCGCGGCACGTAACTGCCGTGACCTGCGCGTCCCGTGAACTCGCGGCGGTCGATGACGGTTTCGCCACGCGAGAGGACGGTCTCGACCCGTCCGGTGATCCGCTTGCCCTCGTACGCGGAGTAGTCGACGTTCATGTGGTGGGTCTCGGCCGAGATGGTCTGCTCGGCGTGCGGGTCGTACAGGACCAGATCGGCGTCGGCGCCCGGCGCGATGGTGCCCTTCTTCGGGTAGAGGCCGAACATGCGGGCCGGGGTGGCGCAGGCGATCTCGATCCAGCGGCGGCGCGAGATGTGCCCGTCCACGACGCCCTGGTGGAGGAGGTCCATGCGGTTCTCCACGCCGGGCATGCCGTTGGGGATCTTGGAGAAGTCGTCCCGGCCGAGCTCCTTCTGGCCCGAGAAGCAGAACGGGCAGTGGTCGGTGGAGACCACCTGGAGATCGTTGGTACGCAGGCCGCGCCACAGCGCCGCCTGGTGCTCCTCGGGCCTGAGCGGCGTACTGCACACGTACTTCGCGCCCTCGAAGTCCGGCTCGGCGAGGTTGTCGGTGGAGAGGAAGAGGTACTGCGGGCAGGTCTCGCCGTACACCGGCAGCCCGTCGGCGCGCGCCCGCGTCAGCTCGGCCACCGCCTCCTGCGCCGACACGTGCACGACGTACAGCGGCGCGCCCGCCACCTGCGCGAGCTTGATCGCGCGATGCGTGGCCTCCGCTTCGAGGAGGGCCTTGCGCACCTGGCCGTGGTGCCGGGGGTCCGTTTCTCCTCGACTCAGGGCCTGTTCGACCAGCACGTCGATGGCGATGCCGTTCTCCGCGTGCATCATGATCAGGCCGCCGTTGTCGCCGGCCCGCTGCATCGCGCGCAGGATCTGCCCGTCGTCGCTGTAGAAGACGCCGGGGTACGCCATGAACTGCTTGAAGGACGTGACCCCCTCGTTGACCAGGAGGTCCATCTCCTTGAGCGTCTCCTCCCGCACATCGGAGACGATCATGTGGAACCCGTAGTCCACGGCGCAGTTGCCCTCGGCCTTCGCGTGCCAGGCGTCCAGGCCCTCGCGCAGCGTGTGTCCCTTGGACTGGATGGCGAAGTCCACGATCGTGGTCGTCCCGCCCCAGGCCGCGGCGCGGGTGCCGGTCTCGAAGGTGTCGGCCGCGAAGGTGCCGCCGAAGGGCATCTCCATGTGGGTGTGCGCGTCGATGCCGCCCGGGATGACGTACTTGCCGCGCGCGTCGATCACCTGTGCGTCGGCCCAGGAGGCGGCGACATCACTCCCGCTCGCGGCGAGCGCGGCGACGCGTCCGCCCTCCACCAGGACGTCGGCGTGCATCTCCTCGGCGGCGGTGACGACCAGGCCGCCGCGGACGACGGTACGGACGGAGCTCATGTCTCCTCCAGGGGACGGCGGTTCACGGGCGGGTCAGGGGGGTGTACGTGTGCGGGGCGCGGTCCCGGTAGAACTGCCACCGGTCGCGGACCTCGCGCAGCTTCGCCATGTCCAGGTCGCGCACGACCAGTTCGGGCTTCTGGTCGTCGGCGGTCCCGCCCACGTACTGCCCCTCCGGGTCCACGAAGTACGAGGTCCCGTAGAAGTCGTTGGGGCCGTGCTCCTCCACGCCGACGCGGTTGATGGCGCCCACGAAGTACTCGTTCGCGACGGCCGCGGCGGGCTGCTCCAGCTCCCACAGATAGCGCGAGAGGCCGCGGCTGGTCGCCGAGGGGTTGAAGACGATCTGCGCCCCTTCGAGGCCGAGCGCGCGCCAGCCCTCGGGGAAGTGGCGGTCGTAGCAGATGTACACGCCGATCTTGCCGACGGCGGTGTCGAAGACGGGCCAGCCGCCGTTCCCGGGGCGGAAGTAGAACTTCTCCCAGAAGCCCTCCACCTGCGGAAGGTGCGTCTTGCGGTACTTCCCCAGATAGCTGCCGTCCGCGTCGATCACCGCGGCGGTGTTGTAGAGGACGCCGGGCTGCTCCTCCTCGTACATGGGCAGGACGAGCACGATGCCGTGCTCGCGCGCGAGCTCCTGGAAGCGCCGCACGGTCGGCCCGTCCGGGATCGCCTCGGCGTACTCGTAGAACTTCGCGTCCTGCACCTGGCAGAAGTACGGGCCGTAGAACAGCTCCTGGAAGCACAGCACTTGGGCGCCGTCCGCGGCCGCGTCTCGCACGGCCTGCTCGTGCACCTTGATCATGGACTCCTTGTCCCCGGTCCAGGCGGTCTGGAACACGGCGGCGCGGATCACGGGACTCATCGGGACCTCCAGCGGTGCGGGGTGCTCGGTAGGCCCACGACCCTAGGAATCCGTGCGGGGGCGGCCGAGGTGCACGGTGTCACGGACGGGGCGGGGTGGCGTTGCACCGTGTCATGCGGGCGGCTGTGATGCGCGCCGGCCGTCATGCGTGCGGCAGGGTCGGAGGGGCCTCATGCGTGCTGGGCGTCGTGGGCGAGGAGCGCGATGTGGACGGACGCCGCCTGTTCGAAGTCGTCCAGGTCCACGCCGAGGAGCGATTCGATGGACTCCAGGCGGCGGTAGAGGGCCGGGCGGCTCATGTGGTGGAGCTGGGCCGTGCGGGACTTGTTGCGGCCGGTGGAGAGGTAGGTGCGCAGGGTCGGGAGCAGCCCCTCCGCCTCCGCCGAGTGCAGCAGCCCGTCCAACTCGCCCTCCGCGAAGGCCTGTACGCGCGGGTCGTCGCGCAGCAGCCGTACGAGGCCGCGCAGCCGTACGTCGCGGAGGCGGACCACCGCGGCATGGCCCGGCGGCGCGCCCGCGGTGGCGTCGGCGACGTGCAGGGCCTCGCGCAGCCCCTCGGGGACCTCGCGCCAGCCCGTACAGACGGGGCCTGCCGCGAGCACGGCGCGCTCGCCGGTCTCGGCGCGCAGGCGCTCGGCGAGGTGTCTGACCAGGGGGTCTGCCGCCTGGTCCCGGGGGAGGCTGAGGAGCAGGGCCGTGCGGCGGTCGGCGAGGTCGGCGACCAGTCCTGGCAGGTCCAGCAGGCGCAGTACGCGGTCGAGCCGGTCCGGGTCGCCGTCCCGCACGGCGAGCGGTACGAAGGTGCGGCGGTTGACGGGGAGGCCGGCGGCCCGGGCGCGGGGCAGCAGTTGGGCCGCCGGCACCGAGCCGGAGACCAGGTCGGCGAGCAGGCTGTGCGCCGACTGCTCCTCCCAGCTCGCGGCAGGGCCCGACAGGAGCCGGTGCAGCACGAGGGACTCGGCCGTGCGCTCGGCGAGCAGCCGCCCGGACTCCTCGTCGCCGCGGTAGCCGCACAGCACGACGGAGCCCCAGCGCTCACCGCGTCCGCCCAGGTCGGTGCGGATCCAGCCCTCGCCGTCGACGCCGCCAGGCTGGCGGGTGATGCGGTCCCAGTCGCGCAGCACGTCGTCCACGGCGGACCGTTCGCCGGCCGTGGCCAGTACGCGGTGCGCGAGGTTGGTGACGACGACCGGGCACGCGCTGTGCGCGGCCACCTCGTCCAGCAGGTGTTGCAGGGGAGCCCCGGCCGTGATCAGCCGGGTCAGCGCGGTGCGGATGCCCTCCGAGAGGCTGACCGCCGCGTACTTGCGCCGCACCAGCCGCGACTGCACCTCCTCGGTCAATTCCGCGAAGGGGAAGGGCCGGTGCAGCACGACCATCGGCAGTCCGTAGCGCTCGGCGGCCCGCCGCATGTGCTCGGGCGGCGCGGGGAAGGCCCGCCCCAGGCCCAGCACCAGGGCCGCCGCCTCGGCGCGGTGCAGCGAGCGGATGTACGCGGTCTGACTCCGTACGTCGTCGGCGAGCAGCACCCCCGTGGTGAGCACCATCTCGCCGCCGCTGAGCATCACGCCCACGTCTGCGGCCTCGGCGACATGGACCCAGCGGACGGGTCGGTCGAGCTGCTCCGCGGCGGCGACCACCTCGGGCTCGCCGGCCGCGATGCGCTCCAGCGCGAGTATCTGCCGTACGGAGAGGGTGTGTTCGGGCCCGGCGACAGCGGTCATCGGGGCCTCCTTCCCGCGGGCGCTTTCCGAGGGCTTCCCCGCATGAGGTCGGGGCGCGAGCCGTCCGCGGGCGCGCCGTGATCACCTTGCGTCCGCCTCAGCATGCCCCGCGAGGGGCGGTGGGCCAAGGCCCGTGCGAGGTCGCGGACCGCGCAGGGAGCCCCCGCTCTCCGGTGCGGCCCAGCTCGGAGTTCCGCTTTCGGGCGCGGTCCGCGCCGGCGGCTTTCCGGTGCGGCCCAGCCGGGAGTCCCGCTGTCGGACGCGGGCCACACCGGGGCCACCAGACGTGGCCGCCCGGACACCCGGACGGCCACGCGGGCCACGCGGCAGGCCCCGCCGCGAGCTCGCCGGCGCGACCCGGGGGCCGGGCTCTCCACCCTCGTACGGACCTCAGGCGTGGACGGCCCCGCGCCCCCTCCACCCCGCCGCGAGCAGCACGCATGTGCCCAGGGCCGCCGTGGCGCGGGACAGGATCCCCATGGCCATCACCGGCGAGAAGCAGGCGGGACGCGGCGGGTTCAGGCGGACGTCGAGGCGAAAGGGCGGGCGTCCGGTGCCGCCGCCGCGCGGCGCCGGGACCGCGGCCGACGCCCCCGGTTCCGCCGCCTCCCCGGGAGCCTCGGCCGCCTGCCCGCCGCCCGCACCGCCCCGCGGCGCGGGCCCGCTCACGGCTGCCCGACGCGGTCGGCCGCCGCGCGGTCGTCCGCCGAGCGCGCCGGACGGTAGGGCCCGGAGGGCCGCGCCGCGTCGGCGGGCCGCGCGCCGCGCGAGCGGTAGACGACGTACGGCCTGGCCAGGTACCCCAGCGGAGCGGTGAAGGCGTGCACCAGCCGGCTGAAGGGCCACAGCGCGAACAGGGCCATGCCCAGCAGCGCGTGCACCTGGTAGACCAGCGGCGCGTGGCTCATCGCGGGCACGTTCGGGTCCAGCGTGAACAGCGAGCGGAACCACACCGACACCCCGCGCCGGTAGTCGTACGGATGCGCCGCCAGGGTCGTGGCGGTCGCCGCGAGCCCGGCCAGCAGGGCCGCGGCCAGCAGCGGGTACACGGCGCGGTCGCTCCGGCTGGTGCGCTGCCGCACGGCCTTCACCCGCAGCCTCCGGTACAGCAGGACCGCCAGTCCTGCAGTGGTGGCCAGCCCGGCGAGGCCGCCCACGGCCAGCGCGTTGAGGTGGTACAGCCACTCGTGGATGTGCAAGTCCTCGGTCAGCGACTCGGGGATCAGCAGGCCCATAGCGTGCCCCGCGATCACGAGGAACACGCCGTAGTGGAAGAGCGGTCCGCCGATCCGCAGCAGCCTGCTCTCGTGCAACTGGCTGCTGCGGGTGGTGAATCCGAAGCGGTCGTAGCGGTAGCGCCAGGCGGTGCCGGCGATCAGCAGGACCAGGACGAGGTAGGGCAGCACGCCCCACAGGACGGTGTGGAGATAGGTCACCTGCGCTCCTCTTGCGCGTCCGGGGCGAGGGTGCTCGGCCCGCGCGCCGCGGTGGGTCGGGCGGGGAAGGCGTCCAGGCCGACGGTCTCGACGGGCGGCCCGGTACGGGCCAGGGCGCGGGCCTCCTCGCGCCCGGCAGGCGAGGGCCCCGGGAGGGTGGCGCACACGGCCCGCAGGATGTCGGCGTACGGCCCGTGGTGCTCCTCCAGCGCGTACCGCAGCAGCTCAACCCCTGCCCGGTGCTCGCTCAGCAGCCGCAGCCCCTCCTTCGGGGTGCGCGCGGCGAACTCCAGCATCACCGGCAGGAAGTCGGGCAGCTCCTCGCCGGCGGGCTGCCAGCCGTGCTGCCGGTAGAGGGACTTGAGGCGGGCCAGCGAGGCGCCGCGGCGGCGGGTGTCGCCGTCCGTGTAGTACGTCAGGTGCAGCGTGCGGCGGCGGCTGCGGTCGAAGGCGTGCACGTAGTCGGCGGCCAGCGCGAGCGTGTCCGTGCCGGTGACGCGCTCGCAGAAGCCCGTGAGCAGGGCGACCTCGGTGCCGGGCAGGCCGCGCAGCGCCTCGCGCACGGTGTGCAGCCGCTGCGGCCACTCGGGCCCCGGGTAGGAGAGGAGGAGGGAGGACGCCTGGTGGATGAGCGGCCGGTTCACGCCGTTCCGCCCTCCTCGGCCTGCTCGCGGGCGCCGGGGAAGAGGCCGGCCGGCTTGCCGCGGCCGTTCCAGTTCAGCAGGTTGACGCGGCCGCGCAGCGAGGTCCCCGCGTGCTCTGGCTCGGGGGGCGGGTCCGCCAGGCCGGGCAGCTCGGTGTGGAAGGAGTCGGCGTCGTACATCCCGGGGCCGCCCGCGCCGTCCAGGCTGCAGCCCTCGTTGAGGTCCTGCGGGGTGCCGCCGGTGTAGGCGGTGGGGATGACGTAGCGCTCCTCGTATTTCGCGAGGGCCAGCAGGCGGTACATGGCCTCGACGCCCTCGGTGTCCATGCCCACCCCGGCGGCGATGTTCGGGTCGCGCTCCTCGCCGAGGTTGACGCGGCGCATGTGCGCGCGCATCGCCGCCAGCCGGCACAGGGACTCCTCCACGGGGCCCGGGTCGCCCGCGGTGAAGAGCTGGGCGAGGTAGTCCACGGGGATGCGCAGCGAGTCGATCGCGGCGAACAGCTTCGCCGGGTCCTCCCCGTCGTGCCCGGTCGCGGTCAGCGACTCCACCACGGGCGAGAGCGGCGGCACGTACCAGACCATCGGCATGGTGCGGTACTCCGGGTGAAGGGGCAGCGCCACCTTGTACTCGCTGATCAGCGCGTGCACCGGGGACCTGCGTGCCGCGGTGACCCAGTCGTGCGGGATGCCCGACTCCTCGGCGGCGCGGGCCACTCCGGGGTCGTGCGGGTCGAGGAAGCAGCCGAGCTGGGCCTCGTACAGATCCTTCTCGTCGGGTACGGAGGCGGCCTCGCCGACCTTGTCCGCGTCGTAGAGGATCACCCCGAGATAGCGCAGCCGGCCCACGCAGGTCTCCGAGCACACGGTGGGCTCGCCCGCCTCGATGCGCGGGTAGCACAGCGTGCACTTCTCGGCCTTGCCGGTGGAGTGGTTGAAGTAGACCTTCTTGTACGGGCAGCCGCTCACGCACATCCGCCAGCCGCGGCAGCGGTCCTGGTCGACCAGCACGATGCCGTCCTCGACCCTCTTGTACATCGCGCCCGAGGGGCAGACGGCCACGCACGACGGGTTGAGGCAGTGCTCGCAGATCCGCGGCAGGTAGAACATGAACGCCTGCTCGTACTCCAGGCGCACCTGCTCGCTCATCTTCTGGAGCATGGGGTCCCGCGGCAGATGCTCGGTGCCGCCCAGGTCGTCGTCCCAGTTCGGGCCCCAGGTCACCGACGTGGGCCCGCCGTCGATCTGCGAGCGCGGGCGCGCGGTGGGCACGTCGTCGCCCAGCGGCGCGCTGGTCAGCATCTCGTAGTCGTAGGTCCACGGCTCGTAGTAGTCCTCCAGGGAGGGCAGTTCGGGGTTGGCGAACAGCCGGGCCAGCCGCCGTGCGCGCCCTCCGCTGCGCGGGACGAGGCGGCCGCGCTTGAGCTTCCAGCCGCCCTTCCACTTCTCCTGGTCCTCGTGCCCCCGCGGATAGCCCTGCCCGGGCCGGGTCTCGACGTTGTTGAACCAGACGTACTCGGTGCCGCTCCGGTTGGTCCACGTCTGCTTGCAGGTGACGGAACAGGTGTGGCAGCCGATGCACTTGTCGAGGTTCATGACCATGGCGATCTGCGCCATCACACGCATCAGTAACGGACCTCCTGGGAGCGGCGGCGGATGACGGTGACCGTGTCGCGCTGGTTTCCGGTGGGGCCGTAGTAGTTGGGCGCGAAGGAGAGCTGCGCGTGGCCCCCGACGAGATGGGTGGGCTTGATCAGCAGGCGGGTCAGCGCGTTGTGCACCCCGCCGCGCCGTCCCGTCGCCTGCGATGTGGGCACGTTCACCAGGCGTTCCTGCACGTGGTACATGAACACCGTGCCGGTGGGCATGCGGTGCGAGACGATCGCGCGGGCCACGACCACGCCGTTGGCGTTGACCGCCTCGATCCAGTCGTTGTCGGCCACTCCGATCTCCGCCGCGTCCGCCACGCTCATCCAGATGACCGGGCCGCCACGCGCCAGGGTCTGCATGAGCAGGTTCTCCTGGTACTCGGAGTGGATGGACCACTTCGAGTGCGGGGTCAGATAGCGCACGGTCACCTGGCGCCCGCCCCCGGGAGCCTCGGGCAGCTTCTCGCCGAGCGCGGCCAGGTTCAGCGGCGGGCGGTAGACGGGCAGTTGCTCGCCCAGCTCCGCGACCCAGTCGTGGTCGAGGTAGAAGTGCTGGCGCCCGGTGAGGGTGTGCCAGGGCTTGCGGTGCTCGGTGTTGATGGTGAACGGCGCGTACCGCCGCTCGGGCCCCTCCTTGCCCGACCACTCGAAGCTGGCCCCCACCTGCACGGGCCTGGCCTGCGTGTCGGAGAAGACGATCCGGCGCTCGGCCACCGAGGCCGCCAGCTCCTCAAGGCCCGCGCCGTCCCCGCACTGCTCGGCCAGCCGCTCGAAGCCCTCCGCCGCGAGGCGCCCGTTGGTGGTGCCGGAGAGCGCCAGGATCGCTTCGCACAGCTTGACGTCGGTGTCCAGCAACGGCCGTCCCTTGGCGGCCCCGTGGCTCGCGACGCCGCAGCGCTCGGCGAGCCAGCGCGCCTCGGGGCGCGGGTTCACCGTCAGGCCCTTGACGGTCATGCCCGCCTCCTCGGCGAGCGGCCCGAGCGAGGCGAGCTTGTCGGCGACGGCGGTGTAGTCCCGCTCCACGAGCGTGATCTGCGGCCCCGTCGGGCCCTGCGGCGGCGCCTCGCCCGGGGTGTCGTGCATGAGCGGGGTGGCGACAAGATCGACGGCGTCCTCCAGCCGCCCGCGGGCGAGTTCGCCGAGCTTCGCCGCGAGCCCGTGGAAGATCTCGAAGTCCGTACGGGCCTGCCACGGCGGATTGATGGCGGGCGAGAAGGCGTGCACGTAGGGGTGCATGTCGGTGCTGGAGAGGTCGTGCTTCTCGTACCAGGTGGCTGCCGGCAGCACCAGGTCGGCGAAGAGGGTGGTGGACGTCATCCGGAAGTCCAGCGCGAGCAGCAGGTCGAGCTTGCCGCGCGGCGCCTCGTCCCGCCAGGTCACCTCGCGGGGCCGGGACTCCGGCGGCGCCTCCTCGGCCGAGGCGTTGTCGTCGGCGCCCAGCAGATGGCGCAGGAAGTACTCGTTCCCCTTGGCCGAGGAGCCGATCAGGTTGGCTCGCCACACGGTCAGCACGCGCGGCCAGTTGGCCGGGTCGTCCGGGTCCCGTGCGGCGAAGTCCAGCCGCCCCGCGGCCTGTTCGCCGGCCACCCAGGCGCTGGGGTCTCCGCCCGCCTCGCGGGCGCGCCTCCCCAGCTCCAGCGGGTTCGCGCCGAAGGCGGGCGCCGAGGGCATCCAGCCCTGCCGCGCCGAACGGGCCACCAGGTCAGCGGTGTGCAGCCCGCGGAAGTCGCCGCGCGCGGTGGGCGAGCTGAGCGTGTCGGCCGCGAAGCCCTCGTACCGCCACTGCCCGGTGTGCAGATACCAGTACGGTGTGCCCGCCATCTGCCGCGAGGGGCGCACCCAGTCGGCGGCGGTGGCCATCTGCTGCCAGCCCGCGTAGGGGCGGACCTTCTCCTGGCCCACGTAGTGCGCCCAGCCGCCGCCGTTCACGCCCTGACAGCCCGTCAGCAACAGCAGCGACAGGAAAGAGCGGTAGATCGTGTCGGAGTGGAACCAGTGGTTGGTCCCGGCTCCCATCACGATCATGCAGCGGCCCCGCGACTGCTCGGCGGTGCGCGCGAACTCGCGGGCCGCGCGCACCACGGCCTGCGCGGGAACCGAGGTCAGGGACTCCTGCCAGGCCGGCGTGCAGGGCGTCGAGGCGTCCTCGTAGCCGGCGGGCCACTGCCCCTCCAGCCCCTCGCGGCCCACCCCGTACTGCGCGAGCAGCAGGTCGTAGACCGTCGTCACCAGCCGCCCGCCGACCCGGCGCACGGGCACCCCGCGCCGCACGGTCGCGTCTTCTCCGGCGGCCCCGGCGGCCCCGGCGGCCCCGCCGCCGGTCTCGGTCTCGAAGCGGGGGAGCAGTACGGAGGCCGACCCGGGCTCGCCGTCGCCGTCCCCGCTCCCGTACAGGCTGAGCAGCGGTTCGATGCCGTGCAGGTCCAGATTCCAGCGGCCCTCGTTCCGCTTGCCCCACCAGCGGTTGCCCAGCGTGCCGTTGGGCGCGGCCGGCTCGCCGGTGACCGTGTCCCACAGCACCGGCATCCAGCGCCGCGCCTCGGCTGCCGCGTCCTGCGCGAGCCCCGCGTCCTCCGCCGTCAGGAAGCGGCCCGGCACATAGCGGCCGTCCTCACGCTCCTCCAGCGACACCAGGAACGGCAGGTCGGTGAAGCGCCGCACGTAGTCCTGGAAGTAGGGCACCTGCCGGTCCACGAAGTTCTCGCGGAGGATCACATGACCCATCGCCATGGCAAGGGCGCCGTCGGTCCCGGGGTGCGGATGCAGCCACTCGTCGGCGAACTTGGTCGCGTCGGCGTAGTCGGGGGAGACCACCACGACCTTCTGGCCACGGTAGCGCGCCTCGGTCATCCAGTGCGCGTCCGGCGTCCGCGTGACCGGCACGTTCGAGCCCCACAGCATGAGGTACGCCGCATCCCACCAGTCCCCGGACTCCGGCACGTCGGTCTGGTCGCCGAAGGCCTGCGGAGAGGCCACGGGGAGATCCGCGTACCAGTCGTAGAAGGACAGCATCGGCGCGCCGATCAGCGAGTGGAAGCGGGCGCCCACCGCGTGCGAGGCCATCGACATCGCGGGAATCGGGGAGAAGCCCGCGATCCGGTCGGGGCCGTACTCGTCCACCGTGTGCACGTGCGCCGCCGCGGCGATTTCCAGCGCCTCGTCCCAGCCGACGCGCACCAGGCCGCCCTTGCCGCGCGCGCTCTGGTAGCGCCGCCGCTTGTCAGGGTCCCCCGTGACCTCCGCCCAGGCGGCGACCGGGTCGCCGAGCCGCTGCTTGGCCTCCCGGTACATCTCCACCAGGACGCCGCGCGCGTGCGGATAGCGCACCCGGGTCGGCGAGTACGTGTACCAGGAGAAGGACGCGCCGCGCGGGCAGCCCCGCGGCTCGTACTCCGGCCTGTCCGGGCCCACCGAGGGGTAGTCGGTCGCCTGGGTCTCCCAGGTGATCAGCCCGTCCTTGACGTACACCTGCCAGGAGCACGAGCCCGTGCAGTTCACCCCGTGCGTGGAGCGCACCACCTTGTCGTGCGCCCAGCGTTCCCGGTACGGCGCGTCGTTGACGGTCTGGTCGGTACGGAACACCGCACGCCGGTCCTCCGTGACCGGCGAACTCCGCAGCCACTGGCCCGCCCGCAGAAGGCGGTCGGCCGCCTCGTCGGCGGCCCGCTCCGCCTTCGCCCTGCCACGCCCCATGCAACCGGCTCCCCTCGGGACCGACCGCGCGGGGCGGACGCCCGGCGCGGTGTCTTGTACTCGGTGTTCACGCTCCACCCTCCGGCGGCGCGTCAGGGAGCCCTTTCTGGCCAATTGGCCGTGCTTAGAACGAATTTTTCTTGCACTTGGCAATCGTCGATACGACTGCCGGACCAGTCCATGAGCTGGGAAGGAGCACATCCCACCGGGTTGGCCCGGACCATTGGCAGGTCGGGCGGGGTGAGGGCGCGTTGAACACCGTGGCCGATCCCTTTCGTAAGGGGAAGGCGCGCGTTCCGGGTGCGCCCGTTGGCGGAGCACCGGATGCGCGCCAAACGCCGGAACGCCGTAAAAGGCGCGTGAACGCGGCGTCAACGTCCGGCTTAGGCAAAGGGATTGGCCTGTGGGGGCAAGGCGCCGGGGTGGCTGGTATCGAACGGCGATGGGCATATGCCGGATACGGGGCGGCCGGCCGCGCGGGCCCGTACCGTGCTGCCTTGCCGCGTCGGCAAGGTCGCGGGAGCCCTCGAACCGTGCCTCCCTGCCCCGGCCACGGCGTCGTCACCGGGCGAAATCCGCCGTCGTGTGCGGGTACGGTGCGGTCCGGCCGAAGCCGCGGCCGGACCCTGGGGACGTCAACGGAGGGAAGTCGGCGGATGAGGACGCAGCGCAGCGCGAGTGCTGGCACGGGAGTCCGGCCGGACGTCGACGCGGACGAGCCGCGCGGCGGTCCTGACGCAGGGGACGTACGCCCCGCCGTGGCCGATTCGCTCGGCGCGGGCGGCCGCTACCGCGACCCGCTGTGGCGCGTGTGTGTCGAACTCACCGAGCTGGAGCGGGAGTTGCTGCGCTGCTGGTGGGTGCGCCGCCTCGGATTCGTCGCGCACGCGGGCGCCGCCGCCATGTCCAGCACCCAGTCGTACTCGCGGCTCGAACACTCCCTGGGACTCCTCGCGCTCACCGCGCACTTCGCACCGGCCGACCGCCCGGCCCGCGCCGCAGCGCTGCTGCACGACGTGGGCCACCTGCCGCTGAGCCACACCTTCGAGGGCGTCGCCGGACTCGACCACCACGCGCTCGGCGCCGAGCGCGTCGCGGAACTCGGGCCGCTGCTGCGCCGGTACGGAGTGGACCCCGAGGAGGTGCTGGCCGTCGACGCGGGGGAGCGGCCATCGGTGCTGTCCGGCGGTCCCGGGGCGCTCAAGCTCGACCACCTGGACTCGCTCGTACGCAGCGGCCGCGCGCACGGCCGCACCGCCCAGCCGCCGCCGTACACCCTCGACCGCGTGCGCATCGCGGACGGGCGGGTGAGCACCGACGCGGACACCGGCGGCTACCTCGCCGGACTCGTCGCCGACGAGAACAGGTGGCTGTGCTCGCACACCAACGCCGTGCCCAACGGCGTCGTACGCCACCTGGCCGCCGTGCTGCTGCGCGACGCGACCGAGCGGCGCCGCGCCGAGCTCGCGGCGATGACCGACGACGAGTTCTGGGCCCTGCTCCTGAGCGAGCCCGCGACCGCCGAGCACACCCGGCTGCTGCGCCGCGACCCGGCGGCCTGGCGCGTCACCGACATCGCGCCGGGGTCGGGGCCGGCCGAGGAGTCCGTGGGCGCCGGGTGCTTCACGTACGAGAAGAAGCGGCTGTATCTCGACATGCCCCTGGTCGACGGCCGCCCGCTGGCGCCGGACCATCCCGCCTTCGGGCATCTGCCCGCGCTGCCGTGGAGGTGCCGCATCGAGGCTCCCGCAGGGATCGAGGCTCCGGCGCGCACCGAGGCTCCCGCACCGAGGGAATGTGGAGGCGGGAGTGCCTGTTGTGAGGTGCCGGGGCCGGCCGGCCCCCGCGCCGCCCGACCTTGGAGCACGCCCTGACCGCGCAGCCCGCACCGCACCCGTCGCCGCACCCGCTGGACAACCCCGCGCACTCCGCGCTGACCGGCCCCGACGCGCGCTTCGCCGAGCGCGCCGGACGGGTACTGCGGTACGACACCGAGGTCTCGCCCTGGTATGCGCTGCCCGACGACGCGGGGGAGCAGGACTGGCGTGACCTCGCGCGGCTGGCGGGGCCCGGCGCCTCGGTGATGTTCGCCGGGCCGCCCGCGCGGCCGCCGCGCGACTGGGAGGTCACCTTCGACCTGGCCGGGGTGCAGCTCGTGGACGAGGGCGCCGAGGCCGCGCACGACGAGGAGGCGGTACGGCTGGGCCCGGCCGACGTGCCGGAGATGCTGGAGCTCACGGGGCGCACCCGCCCCGGCCCGTTCCTGGAGCGCACCGTCGAACTCGGCGGCTACCTCGGCTTCCGCAGCGGCGGCGCGCTCGTGGCGATGGCGGGCGAGCGGATGCACCCGCCGGGCTGGACCGAGATCAGCGGGGTGTGCACCGACCCCGACTTCCGCGGCAAGGGCCTGGCGCGCCGCCTCATCCTGGCGGTCGCCGCGAACATCAGGGAGCGGGGCGAGACGCCGTTCCTGCACACCGGCCACGACAACCCCGCGATAGGGCTGTACGAGGCGCTCGGCTTCCGGCTCAGGGCGCGGCCCACGTTCATGGCGGCGCGGGTGCCGGGGGCCTGAGGCGGGTCAAGAGGGCACCGCTGTCCGCCAGTTGCGGACATTTGCGGTCGCCCGCGACCCCTGCGATCACTTGCGGTTGCGCAGCGCCACCACGAGTACGTGGGCGATGCCGAAGAGCAGCATCGCGAACGTGGTGGCCGTGAGCCACCACGGGACCTGCTGGCCGGGCGCCGTGTACCAGGTCGACGCGCCCCCGGCGAGGAACGCGACGCCGAAGCAGAGGTTCATCACCAGCAGGGAACGCGCGATGCGCCGTGCCGCGACCCGGCTGGCGGGCCTGTTGACCAGGGAAGAGGCCGTGGAGGCCGGGCCGTGCAGAGCGAACGGCGCGCCGCCGCGCGCGGCCAGCTCGTCGCGCGGCGTCAGCCGCAGCGACAACTCCGCGCTCCCGGCCATCACGAGCGTGAGCCCCGCGTAGAGGAAGACCATCACGAAGGCGCTGCCGACCGACCTGTCCGTCCAGGCGTCCACGCCGGTGAGGCCGAAGTGCCCGGGTATCCGGTCCGGCAGCCGTGGATAGCGCACCGCGCCCCAGGCGGCCATCGCGGCGAGCAGCCCGAAGCTGGGCAGCAGCCACAGCCGGAAGGGGTGGGAGAAGACCATGCCCCAATGATCCACGGTCAGTCGAGCAGCCTGCGGGCGAGGTCGGCCTGCGCGGCGCGCAGCGTCTCCGGCGTCTCGCCCGACGCCAGCAACTCGTCGATGAGGTCGGGTCGGAGGGCGCCGAGCAGGATGTGCGCCGCGTATCCCGGGTCGGCCTCCGGGGCGCCGGTGGACGAGGTGCCGGTCGGCGAGGTGTCCGCTGCCGCGCGCTCGATGAGGTCGCGCAGCGTGTGGTGCATCCACCGGTAGTGGTCCGCCTGGAGCAGGCCGCCCGCCGTGACCTCCCTGGCCTGGATGAGCGGGCGGTTGTCCAGCTTGAAGGTGAGCGCCGCGTCCATGATCCCGAGGATCCGCTCGCGCGGCGGGGTGTCGGGACCGAGGGGCGCGGGCCCCGTCTCGATGGCCTCGCGCAGCGCCCCCATCCGCATGGCGAACAGGGCGTCCAGCAGCTTGTCCCGGCTGCCGAAGGCGCGGAAGAGCGTCCCCTTGCCGATTCCGGCCGCGGCGGCGATGGCGTCCATCGAGACCGCGTCCGAGGCGCCGGCCTCGGCGAACAGCGCGTCGGCCGCCTCCAGCACGCGGGTACGGGGCACGGGCGGGCGGCCGCGGCGCCCTTCGCTTTTTTCGGACCCACGGTCCGGAATGGTGTTACGGTTATTCGGACTCATGGTCCGTAATCTACAGGAGGGCTCCCCATGGCTGCCTTGACGACTTCCGCGAACGGTCTTCCCGCATGGTTCGCGCGGGCTTTGGACTCCTTGTCCGAGGGCGACGTCGACGGCTGGGTGCAGGTGTACGCGCCCGATGCCGTCCACGAGTTCCCCTTCGCCGCCGAGGGCGAGGTGCGCCGCCTGGAGGGCCGCGAGGCGATCGCCGCCTACCTGGCCCGGCTGCCCGAGCACATCCGCTTCGGGTACTTCAGCGACATCCGCGTACGTGAGGCGGGCGACGAACTCATCGTCGAGGCTCAGGGGCACCACCACCGGCTGCCCGAGGACGTCCCGTTCGACCTCGACTACGTGTGGTTCGTGACCGTACGGGACGGCCGTGTCGCCCACCTCCGCGACTACATGGGCCCGCCGCGGCCCGCCGCCGCGTGAACCCGCCCCCGCTGCCCGTACCCCGGAAGGAGACGACATGCCCGGCCGCACCATGCCCCACGAGGAGCTCGTGGAGTTCCTGACCGCGCAGCCTGCGCGCACGGCGAAGCTGGCCACCGTGCGCGAGGACGGGAGGCCGCATGTGGCCCCGGTCTGGTTCAACCTGGACCGCGCGGCGGCCACCCCCGAATCGCCGCTCGGCGACATCGTGTTCACCACGCCGGCCGCTTCGGTGAAGGGGCGGGCGCTGCGCCGCGAGGCCCGCGCCGCCCTGTGCGTGGACGACGACCGTCTGCCGTACTCGTACGTCAGCATCGAGGGCGAGGCCGCCCTCAGCCAGGACCCCGACGAGGTGCTCCACTGGGCCATGGCCGGCGCTCGCCGCTACATGCCGGCCGACCGCGCCGAGGAGACCGCACGAGGCATCGCGGGCCTGGGCGCCATGGCGGTACGCATCCGCCCGACCCACATCGTGGCCCTGGCCGAGCTGGCGGACTAGCGCCGGCCTCTCAACCCCGCGCCCGCACGCTGAAGTTGAAGGGCACCGTGCCCGCGTCGACGGCCGTCGTGCCGCCGTCGACAGTGAGCACGGCGCCGTTCACGTACGAGGCGGCGGGGGAGAGCAGCCACGCGATGGCCTCGGCGACCTCGTGCGGCTCGCCGGGGTGGCCGGCGGGTACGAGGCGGGTGGCCTCCTCGTACCCGTCCTCCGCCGTCCCGTCGCCCAGTCCCGCCTCCTGCGCGAAGCGCGTCATGCGCCGGTCGGCCATCTCGCTGTGCACCCACCCCGGGCACACGATGTTGGAGCGCAGTCCTTGGTGGCCGTAGTCCACGGCGAGGGAGCGGCAGAGCTGGAGCAGGGCCGCCTTGGAGGTGCCGTACGCGGCGCTGTTCGCGCCGTTGCGCAGCGCGGCCACGGACGCGACTCCGACCACGGAGCCGCGCGACTCCAACAGGTGGGGGAGCGCGGCGCGTTGGAGGAGGAAGGGGCCGGTGACATTGGTACGCATCACCGTCTCCCAGTCCTCGTCCGAGAGGTCGCCGACGGCCCCGCCGCGCGCGGTCCCCGCGTTGAGCACCAGCCCGTCCAGCCGCCCGAACGCGCCGACGGCTGTACGTACGAGGTCCGCCACGGCCTCCGGGTCGCCCGCGTCGGAGGGGTGGGCCAGGGCCCCGGTCTCGGCGGCGATCTCCCGCAGCGGCTCGGGCCGCCGCCCGGAGACGACAACCCGGTGCCCGGCCCCGCACAACTGCCGCACGACGGCGGCCCCGATCCCCGACCCGCCACCGGTGACAAGCACAACCCGCTGATCCACCACGATCCCCACCTCCGCAAGCCGACACCGCCATGAGGACCCGACCCTCACAGACGGGTCGGCCGCGGGGGAAGAGCGATCACGTCAAACGGTGCGAGCGCGCGGCGCTCGCCGCCCCCGTGGCGAAGTACGCCCTGCACACGCCCCCGTCCCAATCCGTGGCGATCTCCAGCAGGCGGTTGCCCTCTGCGGAAGGGAGCAGTGCCGAGCTGTAGTTGGGGCAGTAGTCGACCGTGGGGGAGGTGACTGTCACCGGGGCCGGGATCTCTTGCCATGTCCCCGTGCCGCCCCGGGAGTTGGTCCACACCGTGCGGCCGCTGTCCGGCGCGCGGGTGCCGTCGCGTTCGTGGAGGACCTGGCCGATCAGGTAGAGGCGGCCGTCGGGGTTGCCGGGCTCGGGGGACCACGCGAGGTTCGGGGCGTGCTTGAAGTAGCGGCCGTCCGCGGTCTCCGGGCGGAAGCCCAGGTGGGCGGGGTCGCCCCAGTTCCAGCCGTCGGCGGATGTGCGGTAGTGGACGACGCAGGCGTACTGGCCGGAGGGCGCGCAGATCTCGTACGACATCACGTACGGGCCGGTGCCGAGGCGGCGTACGACGGCCATGCCCGGGCGGTCGGAGGCGAGCCTGCTGGCGATCGTGTCGTGGTGTCCTGTCCAGGTGCGGCCGTCGGAGGTGCGCGCGGCCACCAGTTTCTGGCTGTGCGCGGGGTCGGTCTCGTCGGAGTAGTGGGCGACGAGGCGGCCCGAGGTGTCGAGGGAGAACTCCGGTTCCCACAGGCCGCGGGTGTTGGGCGCGGTGGCGATCGTGGAGAGGTAACTCCAGGTGCGACCCACGTCGTTGCTCTTGAAGACGCGGAGGGTCATGCGCCGGTCAGGGGTGTCCTGGCCGACCGATGCGGCCCAGAGCAGCGTGCCGGCGGGCAAGGGGCCGATGGCGCGGGGGAGTTCGTACAGGGTCGCGCAGCACAGCCCCTTGCCGGCTGCGGCCTGCGGATCGCGCACGATGCCGACCTCGCGGAACGACGCGCCCTGATCGGTGCTCTCGTGGATCGCGCCGAGCCCGTCCTTGCCGGAGAAGGTGACGACGGAGGCCAGGACGCGACCGTTCGCGGCCCCGTTGTGCGCGAGACGGATCGCGCGGGGATAGAGCGCGGTGCCGTCGCGCAGCGGCGCACGGGCCGCCGCGTGCGCTGTGACCGCTGCGCCCGCTGAGTCCGCGTGAGCACTGCCGGGCTGCGCGCCCAAGACCCCCGCGACCAGCGCGAACAGGGCGGAAAGCGCCGCACAGAGCAAGAAGCGGGGGCCTAAACGCGTGCTGGGTCTGGGTGTCATGGGAGGTCCCATCGGGGTAGTAGGGGCAACTGCTACTTCAAGCCCGTCCCCGCTATCCCCTCCACGATCCTGCGCTGGAAGAGGAGGAAGACGGCGAGGAGGGGGATCGCGCCCAGCACGGCGGAGGCCATGAGCTGCGCGTACGGGACGCCGAAGACGTCCTGGACCGAGGTGAGGCCCACGGGGAGGGTCATCATCTCCGGGTCGGTGACGACCAGCAGCGGCCACAGGAAGTTGTTCCAGACGCCGACGAACACGAAGATCGTGACGGCCGAGAGCGCGGGCCGCGACACGGGCAGGACGATCTGCCAGTACGTGCGCAGCCACCCCGCACCGTCGGCCCGCGCCGCGTCGATCAGCTCGGGCGGCAGCCCGTCGAAGAACTGCTTGAAGACGAAGACGGCGATGACATTGGGCACTTGGGGCAGCACGACGCCCCAGTACGTGTTGAGCAGCCCGGCCGACTCCAGGGCCAGGAACTGGGGGATCATCAGCACCTGACCCGGAATCATGAGCCCCGCCAGCAGCAGACCGAAGGCCGCGCGCCGGAACCGGAAGCGGGCCTGGGAGAGCGCGAAGGCCGCCAGGGACGCGGTGATCACGGTCAGCACCGTGGTGAGCGTCGCGGTGAGGAAGCTGTTGGCGTACCAGTACGGCAGCTTGCCCGCGTCGAGGATCTCCCCGTACGCGGCGAGCGTGGGATGCGCGGTGAACCAGCCCGTCGGGTTGGTCACCACCTCCTGAGCGGGCCGTATGGACGTGGCGAACGCCCAGGCCAGCGGCACCAGCCAGAGCAGCGCGAAGGCGAGCAGGGCGCCGAGCGCGACACGGTTGAACAGCCGCTCGGCGTCGTACCTGAGGCGGGGGCGACGAGGGGTACGGGGCGGCGCGGACCCCTCGGAGTCGTGGTCGGGCCGGGCGTACGCGGCGGTGGTGGAGGTCGCGGTCACGGTCAGCGCTCCTTCTCGGCCCGGCGGACGACGGCGAACCAGACGAGCGACACCACCAGGATCACCACGAACAACAGCAGCGAGACCGTCGAGGCGTAGCCGATGCGGCCCTCGACGAAGCCGGTGTCGTAGATGAGCTGGAGCGAGGGGCGCGTGCTGCCGTCGGGGCCGCCGTTGGTCATCATGTAGATCTGGTCGAACACCTTGAGCGACGCGATCACTTGGAGGACCGTGACCAGGGTCGTGGTGCGGCCCAGCATGGGGACGATCACGTGCCGGACGCGCTGCCACGGTCCCGTGCCGTCCAGCGCCGCGGCCTCGTGCACCTCGCGGGGGATGTCCTGGAGCCCGGCGAGGTAGAGCACGAAGTTGAAGCCGAGGGTCCACCACACGGTGGCGGCGGCGATGGAGAGCATCGCCCAGTCCGGGTCGCCGAGCCAGGAGGGGGCGGGATCGGCGCCGAGCCGCTTGGCCACGTCCTGCGCGAGCCCCACCTCGTCCGCGTACACGAACATGAAGATGAGCGAGACCACCGCCGAGGGCAGTACGAACGGGGCGAAGAACGCGAGCCGGAAGAACCACCGCCCGCGCGCGAAGCGGTCGGCGAGGATCGCGAGCGCCAGGGACAACAGCACGAGTGGAACGGTCGTCAGGACCGTGAACCACAGCGTGTTCTTGAGCGTGCGCCAGAACTCGGAATCACCCAGCACCGCCGCGTAGTTGGACAGCCCGGCCCACTCGCCGAGCCCGTCCCTGAACAGGCTGGTGTCGAAGAATCCCGCGACGCCCGTGTAGAGCAGCGGTCCGATCAGGAACAGCGCATAGAAGAGGCCGAAGGGCAGCAGCATGCCCGGACCCGCCCAGCGGTCGCGTGCGCGGACGGACGGGTGCGGTGCGGTCGTGGCGATCGTGGCCATGCGACGGCCTTTCGTTCCGGGCGTGTGGTTCCGGGCGTACGAGGCGGTGTACGAGGCGGTGTACGAGGTCGCGCAAGCGGCGAGGGGGTTGAGGGGTGGGGGTCACACCGGCGCCGGCTGGGCGGCGAGTTCGCGCAGCTCGGCGCGGATGCGCGCGGCGCCCGCCGAGGGGCTGGAGGCGCCGGTGAAGACCGAGCTCACGGCGTCGCCGACGACGATCTGGAGCGAGCTGCCCGCGCCTCCGTACCAGGCGGCCGGCTCGTACGCGGCGCCGTCGGCCGCGGCCGCGTAGTGGGACTGGGGCACCAGCGAGCGGTAGGCGTGGGAGCGCTGGGTGGGCAGCCAGGCGGGGATGTGACCGCCCTCGGCCCACAGGCGGCTGTCGTGCAGCATCGCGGCGGCGAACTCCAGCGAGGCGTCGAGCCGCCGGGCCCGCGCCGAGGGCGCCTTGGGCAGCACCAGCGCGTGCGAGTCGGCGGCGCAGGCGTACGGCGCCTCCTTGAAGACGCGCGGCAGGGGCCGCACGTCGAACTTCACCTTGGCGTCCCGCACCGCGAGCACCTGCCACACGCCGTCCAGGAGGAAGCCCGCCCTGCCCGTGTTGAGCAGGGTGATCGCGCCGCCCGCACCGTCGGCGCCGGTGGGCACGACCTTCTCGCGGGCCAGCCGGCGGATGTAGGCGAGCGTTTCGGCCGCCGCCTCCGTGTCGACGACGACCCTGCGGCCCCGGTCGGCCACCAGGTCGCCGCCGCCGAGCTGCCGGTAGAAGGACCAGAAGAGCCGGAACTGCGTGGCCGGATCCTTCACCGAGGCCACCGAGCAGCCCCAGGCCCCGGTCACCTCCTTGACCGCCTTGAGCGCGTCCAGGAACGCGTCGGGACCGTCCAGATCGGGCAGATCGCCCTTCCGGTCGAGGAGTCCGGCCTTGTCGGCGAGGTCGGTGCGGACGTAGAGGGCGAAGGGGTGGGTGTCCAGCGGTACGGCGTACAGCGCGCCGTCCACGTGCGCCTTCTCCCAGGGCCGCCGGTCGAACTTCGCGCGGCTCAGCCCGTGGCGTTCCAGCTCCGCCGGGTCGAGCTCGGTGAGCAGGCCCGCCTGCGCGAGGGTCGGCACCCGCGACAGATGCGCCACGGCCACCTGGGGAGGGCGGCCGCCCAGCGTCGCGAGGGAGAGCTTGGTGTAGTACGGATTGCCCCACACGAAGGTCGCCGACTTCAGCTCCGTCTCGCGGTGCCGGGCGCGGTACGCCGCCTCCATGGCCCGCATCCGCTCGCCGTCGCCGCCGGTGAACGGGTTCCAGAAGTTCAGCCGCGACGGAGCGGGCGGGGCCCCGGTGAACCCCTGCGCCACGGTGCTCCCGCACCCGCCGAGCACCGCCGTGGAGGCCCCGGCGGCACCCAACGCCAGCGTGCCGCGGAGCAGTCCGCGCCGGGAGGGGCGAGAGGAGGGGCCCGAGCTCTGAGACGGTCCGGAACGTGCTGGCTGATCCCGCATGAGGGACGTCCTTCCACGGCAGGGTGGTGCAACGTGGGAATCCGGAGACACCCGTGCGTGGCAGCGCCCCGTGACTTCGGAGATACAACGTTGTACGCAGGGGGCGGCCGAGCGTCAACACCTGTGCGGGTACGGGGAGTTCGCGGGCGGTGCGTGTGCGGGTGTGCGCGGGCCTGGGTGATGTGCGGGCCGGGGGCTCGCGGGAGGGGTCCGGCCGTGATCGCGGCGGTGTGCCCTGGCTCACCTCGTACGCCGATGCCGCGTGCCGGGACCCTCAGGGGCTCAAAGACCCGACCGGTGTTCGGCCGCTCAGGGCGCGGGAGTACCGTCGGGTATGTCCGGGGCCGCGAAGTGAGGAGCCTGATCACACAATGCCGTCAGAGTCGACACCTCTGCCGATGCCGACCCTGCTGCCGTCCAAGCAGGGTCCGTCCCCCCAGCAGGATCTGCAGGGGCACCCGAATCGGACCGCACTGGTCGAGGACCTGATGCAGCGCTTCCCGCACATCCCCCGGGAGGCGGTGATCAAGGAGGATCTGCTGCGGGGCGGGATCGCCTTCGACGACTCGGCGCTGAGCGAGACCACCGACGAGGCGACGGGCGAGGTCAAGCCGAAGTCGTACTTCATCTTCTCCTTCGACCACCGCACCCTGCCCGAGCTGGGCGAGGCCGCGCTGCGCCGGCCGCCCGAGGAGATCGTGCTGACCGGCGGGCCGTACGAGCTGCGGCGCACCGTGGTCTCGGTGCGGGTCAATCCGGACTCGCCCTACCGCGTGCGCGCGGGCGAGGACGGCGCGCTCGGGCTCTACCTGGACGAGCGGAAGATCTCGGACGTCGGCCTGCCGCCGATGCCGGATTACTACCGCCACACGCTCTCCAACGGGAAGTCCGTGATGGAGGTCGCCCCCACCATCCAGTGGGGCTACCTGATCTACCTGACCGCCTTCCGGGTCTGCCAGTACTTCGGCGCCAAGGAGGAGTGCCAGTACTGCGACATCAACCACAACTGGCGCCAGCACAAGGCGGCCGGGCGCCCGTACACCGGCGTCAAGCCCGTCGAGGAGGTGCTGGAGGCGCTCCAGATCATCTCCGACCACGACAACCTCGGCGCCTCCCGGGCCTACACCCTCACCGGCGGCTCGATCACCTCGAAGGTGCAGGGCAAGGACGAGGCCGACTTCTACGGCATGTACGCCAAGGCCATCGAGGAGCGCTTCCCCGGCCGCTGGACCGGCAAGGTCGTCGCGCAGGCGCTGCCCAAGGAGGACGTGCAGCGCTTCCACGACTACGGCATCCGCATCTACCACCCCAACTACGAGGTGTGGGACAAGAAGCTCTTCGAGCAGTACTGCCCCGGCAAGGAGCGCTACGTCGGCCGCGAGGAGTGGCACCGCCGCATCCTCGACTCGGCCGAGGTGTTCGGGCCGCGCAACGTGATCCCCAACTTCGTGGCCGGCATCGAGATGGCGGCCCCGTACGGCTTCGACACCGTGGACGAGGCGATCACCTCCACCACCGAGGGCCTGGACTACTTCATGTCCCGCGGCATCACCCCGCGGTTCACCACCTGGTGCCCGGAGCCGACCACGCCGCTGGGCAAGCGCAACCCGCTGGGCGCGCCGCTGGAGTACCACATCCGGCTGCTGGACGCCTACCGCTCCGCGATGCAGCGGCACGGCCTCTCCTCGCCCCCCGGCTACGGCCCCGCGGGCGCGGGCCGCGCGGTCTTCTCGGTCAGCTCCTTCATGGACACGCTGCCCACCGAGGAGGGCGCTCCGCTCGCCTAGATCCCGGGAGCAGGGGCGGCGGAGTGACCTGCGCCACGCCGCCGCCCCCGCTGAAACCCCGCCTCCGGCGACGCCGTCTCGTATCCGGGACGGCGTTGTCTTCGTGTGGGGAGGGCATTCCTGTGGTGAGTGCAGGCACGGACATCCGTACGCTCGGCTCCCTGATGCGCGCCGTGGGCGACCAGGACCTGCGGCTGCACACCGCGCCCGCCGGGCTCGGCACGCCGGTCACCGAGGCGCTGCTGTACGACGCCGGCGCGCCGGTGCCGCACGCGCCCGGCGCCCTGCTGCTCGCGGTCGGGGTGCGCGCGGCCGAGGCGGGCCCGGTGGTACGGGCGGCGGCCGACGGCGGGATGGCCGGGGTCGTGGTGCGCGGCGCCGACGGACCGGCGGCCGAGGCGGAGGCGTACGGGGTGGCGCTGCTCGCGCTCGGCGAGGAGGCGTCCTGGCACCAGGTGCACCTGATGCTGGCCTCGGCGCTGGAGGTCGCGCCCTCCCTGCCGGGCGGCGGCCCCGGGGACCTGTTCGCGCTGGCCGACGCGATCGCGGCGGCGACCGGAGGGGCCACCTCCGTCGAGGACCCGCGCCAGCGCATCCTGGCGTACTCCACCGTTCCGGGGCAGCGGCTGGATGAGGACCGCAAGCAGGGCATCCTTGGGCTCCAGGTGCCCGACAGCGTGCAGAACGCGGAGCAGGTGCGGCGGGTGTTCGGCTCGTCGGCGCCGGTGCGGCTGCCCCCGCTCACCCCGGAGGACCTGCCGCGGCTGGCCGTCGCCGTGCGGGCAGGGGGCGAGACGCTGGGCTCGATATGGCTGGTCGACGACGGCAAGCTGGCGCCGGACGCCGAGGAGACCCTGGCGCAGGGCGCGTCCACGGCGGCGCTGCTCCTGCTGCGCGCCCGCGCGGCCCGCGAACTGCGCCACGAGCTGAGCCACCGTCAGAACGCCGGTCTCGTGCGGCGGCTCCTGGAGGGCTCGGCCGACGCGGCGACGGCGGGGCACCGGCTGGGGCTGGGAGCGGTGCGGGTGGCGGCGTTCGCGTTGGGAGCGGCGGAGGAGGCGCCGGACTCCGCGTGCGTTCCGGATGCCGAACGCACCGCGCTGCGGCTGCTGGATGTGGTGCGGCTCCAGTGCGAGACGCAGTACGGGCGGCAGGCGTGCGCGCTGCTGGACGGCGTGGTGTACGCGCTGCTGCCCGCGCCCGCTTCGGGGCCCGTGCCCGCGCCCGCTTCGGGGCCGGATGACGGGAAGTGCGACCGGCACCGGCGGCTCGCGGAGGACATCGTGCGCCGGGCAGGGAGGTCGCTGCGCGCACCCGTACGGGCCGGGCTCGGCGACGTGGTGCAGGGGCTCGGCTCCGTACCGGAATCCCGCGCGGACGCCGACGCGGTCCTGCGGCTGCTCGACGACGCGCGTCCGGTGGCCGCGGTCGGGGAGCTGCGGGCCCGGGTGACCCTGCTGCGGCTGGCCGAGCTGATGGGGGATCGGGGCGAGTTGGGGGAGGGCGCCTGGCGGCGGGTGCTGGCGGCGGACGCCGAGCAGGGGACCGAGTACGCGCGCACGCTGGTGAGCTGGTTCGACGCGGGCTGTGACGTGCCGGCCGCGGCCAGGGCGCTCTCCGTACACCCCAACACCTGCCGCTACCGGCTCAGGCAGGCGGGCCGCCAGCTCGGGATCGACCTGGCCGATCCGGACGAACGGCTGGTGCTGTGGTTGCAGTTGAGGGTGCTGGCCGGGCTCGGGCCGCGGTAGGGATGTTGTGCAGCTCGGCTGTTGTGCGGCCCGGGCCCGGCGCGTGGGTCGGCGGTCCCCTCAGCGGAGGTCGTGGAGGAGGCGGGTGAGGATGGTGTCCACCTTCTTCTCCTTGAAGTCCTCCGAGCCGATCAGCAGCGTGGCGGTCCTGCTGCCGTCGTCGGTGACGGCGTTCCGCAGCTTGTGCCCGGTCTCCATGAAGCCGCTGTGGCCCCAGGTGACCTCGCCGGGCGCGTGTTCATAGCGCTCGACGCCCAGGCCGTAGCGCCCGCCGGGCTCCTCGGGGTCGCGGACGGTCTTCTTCATCTCGGCGAGCTGGGCCGGTGCCAGCAGCTTCCCGGACATCAGCGCGGTCCAGAAGGTCGATATGTCGGGTCCGTTGGAGACCAGCGCGCCCGAGGCGTCGGCGCCCGAGACGTTCCACTCGGTCCAGTCGCGCAGCTTTCCCGAGCGCTTCACGTAGCTGTGCAGGGCTGGGGCGGGAAGCGAGGTCCTGTCGCCGGGCCATGAGGTGTGGCGCAGTCCGAGGGGCCGGACGATCCGCCGGTCGATCTCGGTGCCGATGCGGTGGCCCGTGACCCTGCCGACGATGAGGCCGAGCAGGTTGTAGTTGGTGTTGGAGTACGAGAAGCGGTGCCGGGGGCCGTGGTCGGCCGGCGGCACCGCGAGGGCCTGCTTGACCGTCGTCAGCGGGTCGGTGTGGTCCCAGCGGTGTGCGGTCTCGTTCTCCCAGTACGGCGCCTCCAGGTAGTCGGGCAGCCCGCTGGTGTGCTGGAGGAGCTGACGGATCGTGATCTTCCGCCCGTCGTAGTGCCGGGTGCGGACGAGCCCCGGCAGGTGGCGGTCCACGGTGTCGTCGAGCCGCAGCTTCCCCTCGCCGACGAGCTGGAGTACGACCGTGGCCGTCCACGTCTTGGTGTTGCTGGCGATGCGGCTGTGCTCCCGGCCCGTGACCTCGCGCCCGCTCTTGAGGTCCGCGCGCCCGACACCGCTGGTCAGCAGGCCGCAGCGCGGACTCTTGACCGTCACGCTGATCCCCGAGGCCCCGACGCCGCGCAGTTGCTCGAGCGCGCGCTGGAAGGGCTTGGTGTCGCAGCGCTTCGTGGGGGAGGTGTACGGGGGCGAGGTGGGCGCCGCGTGGGGGGCCGGCGAAGTGTCGTAGCCGGCTGTCGTGTTCGGGGCGGCCGTCGCGGCGGGGGCCGTCGTCAGGGAGGCGGTGAGCGCCAGGGCGAGCAGGGCGCCGGTCCTCCGCAGCGTGCTGGGGGAGCCGGGGGCAGTGGGGGTGGCCTTCCGCAGGCTTGCTGGAATCTCCATGCGCTACACCGTCGGACGCGCGGCGACGCCGCGCTTGCCGCGCCAGGACAGAGATCCCGGGGGCGGTTTGTGCGCGCGGCCAACGGGCCGCTCTCCCGCCCCTCGCGGACGCCGCCCGCGCCTGGAAGGCTCGGCCTCCCTGGCAGGTCAGGCTCCCTGGCACGGCGCGCGGCACACCCTGAACGGCACACCCGGAACGCCGCACCGCAGGAGCGCACCCGACGACGGAGGACTCCCGATGGCCCAGCCCCGCAACCCCGAGCCGCACCGGCACCGGGAGGTCGCCCGCTCCTTGGGGTGGTCGCGGGGACGGCCTGGCACTGGATCGACCCCGAGGCGGGTCAGGCGAAGGCAGCCGAAGCCCTGCTGCCAGGCGGCGTGTTGGCGGTGTTCGGGCACGCCTTCCCGACACCCGCGACGCGTGGCTGGAACAGGTGCCCACGCAGGGCGGCTTCACGCGCCTGACGGCCGACCGGATGGACGGGGTGCTGGACGGGATCGGCGCCGCGGTCGACGCGCTGGGCGGCGCCTTCACCCTGCGGTACGCCACGGTCGCGGTGGCCGCCGTGCGTACGGGCGCGGCCCGGGGGTAGCGCCAGGAAAGGCGCGTGACCTGCCCCGGCGGGAGCGGGGCGACGGAACCGGCCCCGTGGGGGCGGGCGTTGAGGGAGGGAGTCGCGGGAAGGGAAGCCGTTCACGAGTATTGACCGGTCAATTGGAGAATGGTTCTATCAAAGGGAGGTTGGTTCACCAGACATGGCCGTACCCAAGTACCAGCGGATCCGGGCCGCGATCGAGGCCCGGATCCACGCGGGCGAGCTGCCGCCGGGCGCTCGGGTTCCCACCGAGGCCGAGCTGCAGGAGGAGCACCGGGTCAGCCGCGCCACAGCGCAGCGCGTCCTGGACGAGCTCGCCCGCGCGGGCCTGGTGGTGCGCTATCGGCGACGGGGCACCTTCGTCGCCGACACCGCACGCCAGGAGAACCTGCTGCGCTTCGTCAACCCGCAACAGACCGGGCCCGAAGTGCACGGCCCGCATGCCGTTCTGTCCGCCCGGGTCCTGCCCGCGGGCGACGCAGGCGTCGCCCTCCCGGGGCTCGACCCCGAGACCCCCGTCAACGAACTCCGCCGCGTCAAGTACGACGAGGAGGGCGAGCCGCTGGCCGTCGAGCTGACGGCCGTGCCCTTCTCCCTCGCGCCCCGCCTGCTGGCCGAGGACCTCGAACAGCTCACCGTCCTGCACCACTTCCACCGCACCGGCGTCCCCGTCAGCACCTCGCGCATGTACGTGGAGCCCCTCGTACTCGACGAGGAGACGGCCGGTCCGCTGCGCACGCCCGAGGGCACACCCGTGCTCAGGCTGCGGCGGCTGACCCGGCTCGCGGACGGGCGGCTCGCCGAGGCCATGTGGCACATCATGCGCCCCGGGGTCACCGAGTTCTTCATCGAGCAGTCGGTGCTGGAAGTGCCGGACGGCCCCTGAGAGGCCGCCCGGTGCAGGCCAGTACGGCCCCGCCGGGCCTCTCAGAAGGGATGGTTCCGCATGAGCGAAGCCCGATCCGAAGCCGACGCCGAAACCGAGCGCCGCGCCACGTCCCGCACCGACTCCGACGCCCCGCGCGTCGCCGTGATCGGCACCGGAGTGATCGGCGCCATGACCGCCTGGCGCCTCGCGGTCCGCGGCGCGCGGGTGCTGGCCTTCGACGCCTACGGCCCAGGCCACGACCGCGGCGCCTCGGCGGGGGAGTCCCGCATCTTCCGCACCGCCTACAAGGAGGGCTCGGGCTACGTACCGCTGCTCCAGCGCGCGTACGGGCTCTGGCGCGGGCTCGAACAGGCCGCGGACCGCCCCCTGCTGACCCTCTGCGGCGGCCTCACCATCGGCCCCGCTGACCACCCCGATGTGCGCGCCGTACGCGGCAGCGCCGAGGAATACCTGCTGCGCCACGAGGTCCTGGACACCGCCGAGGCGCGCCGCCGCTACCCCCAGCACCGCCTGGAGGAGGGCGAGGTCGCCGTGCTCGACCCGCAGTCCGGGGTGCTGCGCCCCGAGCCCGCCGTGCAGGCCGCGCTCGCCATGGCCGAGCGGCACGGCGCGCGGCTCCTCCCGTACCGGCAGGTCACCGGGCTCGCCGAACGCGGCGACGGCGAGGGCTGGCGGATCACGGCCGGGGACACCGCCGGGGGCGGCGACGGGGGCGCCACTGGGGGCGGCGAGATGTACGACGTGGATCACGTCGTCATCTGCCCCGGCCCGTGGGCGAGTTCGTTCCCACTGCCGGACGGCGTGGCGCCGCTGCCGGTCGGGGCGCGGCGCATCGCGGCGCTGTGGTTCGCGGCGCGCGACGTCGGCGGGCACCGGCCCGAGCGGCTGCCGGTCGCGATCCGTCGCCATCACGCGGCGGGCTTCTCCTGCTTCCCGGTGCTCGACGGCACGGCCGTGAAGATCGTCCCGCACCATCTCGGCTGGCCCCCGATCGCCTCGCCCGAGGAGCTGCCGCGCAGCGTGGACACCGACTTCGTACGGGCGGCCTCCACCGCCGTCGCCGACCTGCTGCCGGGACTCGAGCCCCACCCGGTGCGCGTCGGGGTGTACGCGGAGGGCTTCACCGAGGACGAGCATCCCCTCGTCGGGCCGCTGCCGGGGGCCCGCAACGCGACCGTGCTCACCGGCTTCTCCGGGCACGGCTTCAAGCTCGCGCCGGTCTTCGGGGAGATCGCCGCCGACCTCGCCGTGTACGGCAAGACCGACACGGACCTCTCCTTCCTGGACCCGGCCCGCCTCACGGCCTGAGCGCGCCCCCGCGGCCCGAGCGCACCCCTTCCCCTTTTCTCCCCTCCCCCTCGCGGAGCGTGTCCCATGCCACACGTGTCGCCCCTGCCCTCCTCCGCCTCTCAACCACCCCTCCGTGCCTGGGAGTTGGCGGCCCAGGCCCCGCACTCGCCGCACCACTCCACCGCGCAGATCGCCGCCATCGTCGGCGCCGGACTGCTGATCATCGTCGCGGGCGCGCTGCTCTCGCTGTACTTCGGCCGCCGTGCCAAGGGCGCAGGCGACTGGCTCACCGCCTCCGAGTCGCTGCCGCTGATCGTGGTGGTGATCACCCAGTTCGCCACGGCGGCCGGCGGCGGCGTGCTCATCGCGCACGTCGGCATCGCCTACGCCTCGGGCTGGGCGGTCTTCGCGTACGAATTCTGCGTCGTCCTCGGCTTCTTCGGGCTCGCCCTGATCGCCCCCTGGCTGCGGCGGCAGGGCTTCGCGACCATCCCCGACGTGATCACCAAGCTGTTCGGGCACGGCCGTACGGTGGTGGCGCTGGCCGGACTGTGCGCGCTGGTCGTGCCGTTCGGCTGGCTGGCCACCCAGTTCGTCGCGTTCTCCAAGCTGTTCGGGCAGCTCACCGGGCTCTCCCCGGAGCCCCTGATCCTCGTCATCGCCGCCGCCTCGCTCATCTTCGTCCTGCCCGGCGGGCTGACCTCGGTCGCCTGGACCGATTTCGTCTTCGGCATCTTCAAGATCGTGATGTCCCTGGTGGTCGCCGGGTACGCGGTGCACGCGGCCGGCGGCTGGAGCGGCATCACCCGCTCCGTGCCCGACGGGCTCTGGCGTCCCGAGGGCGTGTTCGCGGCGGGCGGCGAGCAGACCTGGCTCTGGCTCGCCGCGATCCTGCCGGGCACGCTCACCAATCAGCTCTACTACCAGCGCCTCTTCGCCACCAAGAAGCTCGGCGACGCGCGCCGCGGCCTCGTCCTGAGCGGCTTCACGATCCTCATCGGGGGCGTGTACGCCGCGGCCATCGGCCTCTCCGTGCGCGCCCGCAACCCCGGCCTCGGCAACCCCGAGGAGGCGGCCGGCTGGCTCATCACCCAGCTCCCGCCCGTCCTGCTCGTCACCTACGGCGCGTTCCTCGTCGCCACGATCGTCTCCACCTCGGGCAGCGCGCTGCAGTCCGTGGTCACCAACCTCGTGCGCGACCTGTACGAGAGCGTCGCCGGGCGGCGCGCGGCGGACCGGCGACTGGTCTCGTACTCCCGGCTGTGCACGGTGGCCGTGACCGTCGTCGCCGCGGTGCTCGCGATCGCCTTCCCCAGCGCCCTGACCTGGCTCGTCGCCACGTACGCCTACTCGGCCGCCGCTCTCGCCGCGCCCGTCTTCCTCGGCTACCTGCTGCGCCGCCGCTTCCGCCTCACCCCGGCGGCCGCGCTGGCCACCATGTGCGCGGGCCTCGTCGGATGCGGCGCGGCCCAGATCGCCGACACGACCGTCCCGTACGCGGTCTACGGCATCGCCGCCTCCATCGTGGTCCTCCTCGCCTTCGCCGTCTGCGCGGGCCGCGCCAGGCCCGCGACCACGTCAGCAGAACCGGCCATCACCGAAAGGGAACGGAGCACTTCCGCATGACCACCCCCACCTCTGGCCCCACCGCAGGACCCTCCGTCGCCGTGATCGGAGGCGGTGTCCTCGGCACCGCCGTCGCGCGGTCCCTCGCGGTGCGCGGCGCGCGCGTGACCCTGTACGAGCGCACCAGGCTCGGCGCCGGCACCACCGGCACGACCTTCGCGTGGATCAACTCGCACTCCAAGAACCCGCGCAGCTACCACGACCTCAACATCGCGGGCATGGCCGAGCACCACGCGCTCCAGCGCGCGGCGGACGGGAGCGCGCCGCGCTGGTTCTTCCCCACGGGCAACCTGGAGTGGGCCGAGGACGACGCCGGGCGGGAGCGCCTGGACGAGGCGCTGGGCGAACTGTCCTCGCGCGGCTACCCGTTGCGCCGCATCACCCAGGACGAGGCCCGTACCCACGCCCCCGACCTGCGGATTCCCTCGGCGGTACGGGACATCGCGCTCTTCCCCGAGGAGGGGTACGTGCTGCCCGCCGCGCTGCTGGCCCGGCTGTGGGGCGAGGCGCGCGAGCACGGCGCCGAGCTGTGCTGCCCCGCGGAGGTGAGCGGGCTCGAACCGGCGGGCGGCGGCGTCCGGTTGACCCTTTCCGACGGGACGAGCGCGCACTTCGATCACGTGGTGACCGCGACCGGTCGCTGGACGGCGCACACCACGGCCCTCGCCGGTACGCCCGTACCGATGGCCGATCCCGACGAGGCCGGATCCGCGACGGTCGGCTTCCTCGCCTACACCGGGCCCGTGCCCACCCGGCTCGCCCCGGTCCTCACCACGCCCCGGCTCAACGTGCGCCCCGAGGGCGGCGGGCGCCTCGTCATCCAGGGCCTCGACCTCGACCCGCAGGCCGATCCCGGCGCGTCGTACGACCCCGGGGGACCGCTGGCGAAGGACCTGCTCGGCCGCCTCGCGGATCTGCTGCACGGTACGGAGGGAGCGTGGCTGGAGTCCCTGCGGGTGGGGCAACGCGCGCTGCCCGCCGACGGGTTGACGGTCGCGGGGCGCCTGCGGCCCGGGCTCCCGGTCTACACCGTGGCCACGCACAGCGGCATCACCCTCGGCCCACTGCTGGGCCGCCTCGTCGCGGAGGACGTGCTGACGGGGGACCGCGACCTGCTGCTGGAGGGTTTCGCACCGTCCCGGCTCACCTCGACGAGGGCGGAGGACCACGCGCCGCTGGAGAGGGCGCGATTCGCGGGGCAGCAGTGAGGGAGGCGCTGCGCGCCGCGCCGCCTCCCCCCACTTAGGTGTGGGCGTGCGTTCCGCTAGGGGCGGAACGGGCGGGCACACCGGAACCGCCAGCCGCGAGGCCCCCGTCCCCACGCACTCGACGTTCGCGCTCGCCGCGGGCGCCCGCGGGGCTGCGCCCCGAACCCCGTTGGGTGGGTGGTTGCGTGGGGGCCGGGGGCTGCGGTCCGGTTGTGCCCACCCGTTCCGCCCCAGCGGAACGAATGCCCACAACCTTGTGTGGGGGGGGAGAGAGCCCAGACGGGGCCCGGGGCGCGGCGCGGTCATTCCAGGCTCAGCACATACGCGACCCCGTCCGCGACGTCGCACTCGCGCCCCGCACGGTGCGCGGCCTCGTACGCGGCGTCGCCCAGGGCCTCGCGAAGGCGGAGCTCACGGGCCTTGCGTGCCGTGACGGAACCGGGGATGCCCGACTGCGCGCGGCCGATGGAGTTCCAGAGGCCGTCGGCGACGCCCAGCAGCCGCGCGGCCTGCGCGGGGTGGGTCGCGGCGCGGGCCGGAGCCAGCGTTTCCAGGATCATCGCGGCGCCGAGCGTGTCGTGCAGCCGCCATTTGAGGCGCAGCGCCCTGCCCCCGTACCGGATCGCCGCCACCGGATCGCCGGTGCCCAGGGCAGCGGTGGCCAGGCAGTACAGGGCGTAGGCGCGGCACCACTGCTCGCCCGCCTCCTCGCACTCGGCGCGCAGCAGGTCGGCGGTCGCGGCGAGCCGGGCGAAGTCCCCCAGGCCCAGGTGCGCGACCGTCAGCGAGCACAGCGCCATGAACCTGACCGGCGGCGAACCGGCGCCGAAGTCCGGCGAGCGCAGCGCCGCGTCCAGCAGCGCGACCGCCTCGTCGGACCGGCCGCCTGTCGCGTATCCCGCGCCCTTGAGCGTGGTCGCGCCCTCGGCCGCCGTCGGGTCGCCCAGCACCGCGGCGAGCCGGGCGCAGGCGTCGTCCATCGCCTCGACAGCCTCGCGGTCCCCCTGGGCGCACGCCAGGATCCCGCAGGCCCACTGCGCCCAGAACCGCTCGTGACCGTGATCGTCCTCCGACGCCCTGGCGAGTGCCCGGTCCAGATAGTGGCGGCCCTCGCGCTGGAACCCGTAACAGAACCAGAAGGACCACAGATTGCCTGCCATCTCCAGCGCGTAGCGCGGATCCGGGTCGGCGAGGCAGTTCTCCAGGGCGGCGCGCAGGTTGGCGTACTCGGCCGTGGCCCTGTCGCACCAGGCGACCTGCCGGCCGCCGGCCCAGTCCTGGTGCGCGGTGCGGGCCAGCAGGCGGTAGAAGTCGCGGTGGCGCTGGGCGAGTTCGTGGTCCTCGCCGAGCCCGCGCAGCCACTCGCGGCCGAAGTCGCGCACCGTGTCCAGCATCGAATACCGCATGCCGCGCTGCGCGTTGCCGCGTTGCAGCACCGACTTGTCCGCCAGCGAGGACAGCAGCCCCGGCACCTGGTCGCTGTCGAGCGGGCCGTCGGCGCACACCCAGGCGGCCGCCTCCTCCTCGAAGCCCCCGGAGAACACCGACAACCGCGCCCACAGCAGCCGCTCCAGCGGCGTGCACAGCTCGTGGCTCCAGCCGATCGTCGTCCGCAGCGCCCGGTGCCGCGGCTCGCCGCCGAGGACGGGCTCGTCCTGCGCGGTGAGCGTCTCGAAGCGGGTGTGCAGGAGTACGCAGAGCCGGTCGAGGGACATCTCCGAGAGCCGGGCCGCGGCCAGTTCGATGGCGAGCGGGATGCCCTCCAGGCGCGCGCAGATCTCGGCGACCACCGCGCCGTCGCGCTCGCCGGGTACGGACAGCGGCGCCGCGGCGGCGGCGCGGTCGGTGAAGAGCAGCTCGGCGGCGGCGGGCCCCTCGCCGCGCCGCCGGCCCGCACCGCCGACGGGGAGCGGGGGCACGGTGACCACACACTCCTCCGGTGTCCTGAGGGGGCAGCGGCTGGTGGTCAGGATGTGCACCCGGGGCGCCGTGGCCAGCAGCTTCGCGGCGAACTCGGCGCATCCGGCCGCGAGGTGTTCGCAGCAGTCCAGGATGAGTAACAGCCGCTTGTCGGCGAGCCATTCGGTCACCACCTCGTACGCCGACCTGGGCGACTGGTCCGCCAGCCGGAGCGCCTCGTACACGGCGAGGGGGAGCGAGGCCGCGCCCTTGAGCGGGGAGAGCTCCACCAGCCACACCCCGTCGGGGAAGGCGGCCGCCGACTCCGCGCCGACGCGCCGCGCCAGGCGGGTCTTGCCCACGCCGCCCATTCCGGTCAGCGTCACCAGCCGGGCGTCGAGCACCATGCCGGATGCGGCGCTGAGCACGGCCCGGCGCCCGATGAAACTCGTCGCCTCTGAGGGCAGATTGCCCGCCCTCCGGACCCGCCGCGAACTGTCCATGCGCCGTTCTCCCCACTCGTGCCCTGGCCGCCGTTCGCCGCCCGCCGCCGAGTCTTTCCCGCCGGAGGGGCGCCGCCCCCGGGATGCCATGACCTGCCCGGATCTTCCCTCTCCGTGCTCAGACCCCTTCAGCGCGCCGACACACATGGCCAACTGACGTCTGAATCCGATCAACTACTCCCGGTCACGGGGGCCTTGGGCCATGCTGTGCTCTTTGCTGCCACCGCGCGCAGGGACGGAAGGGGCTGCTCATGGCCGTCGGCAGAGGGTGGCGGGGTACGAGCGCGCGCGGCTGGTGGCGGCGCGGCCCGATGGCCTGGGCGCTGGGCGCCACCGTGGCGGCAGCGGCGCTCGGCGCGTCGGCCGACGGCCGGTCACCGGCCCTCGGCGCGCTGCTCATCGGCCCCGTCCTGGCCGGCTCCCGGCTGGACGCGCGCCGCACCGCCTCGGTCGCCGCCTGCTCGCTGCTGCTCGCGCTGGGCTTGGGCGGCCTGGGCGTGGGCGGTTCGGGCGCGGGCGGCGTACGGCACCTCGTGACCGATCCCGGATTCGCCACGGAGTTCCTGGCGCTGGCTGCCGGCGGCGGGATCGCGGTGCGCAACGCGGCGCGGAATACCGCCAGGGAGGCCGAGTTGGCCCAGGCGCTGCGCGTGGCCCGCGCGTCCCAGGAGGCGATCCTGCGCCCGGTGTCCACGCAGATCGGCGGCGTGAAGGTGTGCACCCGGCACCACTGCCCGGTGCCGGGCGCCTCGGTGGGCGGCGACCTGTACGACGTCGTGCACACCCCTTACGGCACGCGGCTGCTCGTCGGCGACGTACGCGGCCACAGCCTGGACTCGCTGGCGACCACGGCGACGGCCATACGGGCCTTCCGCGACCTCGCCTATCTCACGCCCCGCCTCGCCGATCTGACCCGGGCGCTGGACGCGCGGATCGCTCCGTCCCTGGGGCCCGAGGACTTCGTGACCGCCGTGCTCGCCGAGTTCGCGCCCGGCGAGGTGCGCCTCGTGAACTGCGGGCACCCCGCGCCCCTGCGCGCGGGCAGGCAGCTCAAGCTGCTGCAACCCCCGGAGGTCTCGCCGCCGTTGGGCCTGCATCCGACGCCCCGGCCGCACCGCGTCTATCTGGAGTCCGGCGATCTGCTGCTCTTCTACACCGACGGCCTGAGCGACGCGCGGGACGCCACCGGCGCCGGGTTCCCCCTGCTCGAACGGGTCGGCGACGCACTGGGCGCGCCCACACCGGCCGACGCGCTGGACGCCCTGCACGGCATGGCGGCCGCGCACACCGGCGGCCCGCTGGCCGACGACCTCGCCCTCGTACTCTGCGAGCCGGCGGGCGTGGGCGCGGACTCGCCCGCGCCCGGGCCGCCTCCGCCGACGGCTCCCCTGCCGGAGGGGCCTCAGCGGGACGTCTCCTCGTTGGACGTCCCCTCCATCGAACTGCCCTCGCCGAGGCTGCCGTCGGCGGAGCGGAGGACTTCGGCGGAGCGACGGACTTCGGCGCAGCGGTGGAACGGGACCGGGGCGCCCGGCGCCGCGGGGCCCGCGTTCCCCTGAGGCCCGCGATCCCCCAGGGGCCGGCAACCAACCAGCGGCCGGCCCCCGTTACCCCCGGCCCGCCCGCAGCCCCTGTTCGATCTCCTCCAGGGAGCGGCCCTTCGTCTCCGGGATGCAGCGCAGGGTGAAGAGCACCAGCAGCGCGCAGATGCCCGCGTACAGCCAGAACGTGGCGGACACGCCCAGCGCCTGGAGCAGCGAGAGGAAGGTGAGGGAGACGAGGAAGTTCATGGTCCAGTTCGCCGCGAGGCTCACACTCATCGCCGTTCCGCGCACCTGCGTGGGGTACAGCTCCGCAGGGACGATGAAGATCACCACGCACAGCGCAGCGGCGGCAGCGGCGATGTAGGCGGCGACGCAGGCCACCGCGAGATAGCCGGCCTGCCCGCCGTGGCCGCCGGCGACCGAGGCGAGGCCCGCGAGCGAGAGCGCCATCACCGCGGCGCCGCCCGCCAGCAGCGGCTTGCGGCCCACGCGGTCCACCAGCGCCATGCCGACCAGCGTGAAGAGCACGTTGACGAGCCCGACGCCGACCGTGGCCAGGGTCGCGCCTGCGGTGCCGATCCCGGCGCGCTCGAAGATCGTGGGCGCGTAGTAGATCACCGTGTTGATGCCGCTGGCCTGCCCCAGGATCTGGAGCCCGACGCCCGCCACCAACGCGGGCCGCAGCCAGCGGTGCCGCAGCGCGGAGAGCGTGGCGCGGCGCGGCGCCTCGCCGGTCTCGCGCAGCGCGGCCAGCTCCTCCGCCGGATCGGCGCCGGGGCGCAGCCGCGCCAGCACCCGCAGGGCCTCCTCCTCGCGCCCCTTGCCGGCGAGCCAGCGCGGGGTCTCGGGCAGCAGGGCCATGCCGCCGAACAGCACGAGCGAGGGCAGCACGGCGAGCGCGAACATCGCCCGCCAGTTGCCCGAGCCGCTGAACGCGTACCCGGCGGCGTACGCCCCCACGATGCCGATGGTGATGAGGAGTTGGTTGACCGAGACCAGGCGGCCGCGCAGGTGCGGGGGAGCGGTCTCGGCGATGAAGACCGGCACGAGCGAGGAGGCCGCGCCCACCGCGAGCCCCAGCACCACGCGGGCGCCGGTGAGCGTCGCCGCGTTCGGCGCGAGCGCCGCGATCACCGAGCCGGCGCCGAACACCGCGGCGGCCGCCATGATCAGTCGCCGCCGCCCGAAGCGGTCCGCCAGCGGGCCCGCGCCGAAGGCGCCGATCATGGCGCCGACCAGCAGCGCGGAGACCACCACCCCGGAGGTGAACGGGGTCAGCCCGAAGTCCTCCGTCAGATGCGGCAGGGCGCCGGCGATCACGCCCGTGTCGTACCCGAAGAGGAAGCCGCCCACCGCGGCGGCCACCGTGATCCCGTACACGACGGGCGGTGTCCTGCGGGCGGCGGCTGAGGGCTGACCCGGCTCCGGTGCGCGGGTGGTGGGCTTCATGTGCGGGCTCTTTTCGTGAGCGGTGTGCTGCTGTTGCCTGATGGTGCTGCGCCAAATTGGTTCGATCCAATTCGGCGAGTGCTCGCCACTGTGGCGCAGGCGCGTAGCTTTGCCAAGGGGTACGGAGTCACCGATTCCGGCGCCGTGCTCTGCGGCTACGTCTGGTGCGTCGCCGCTCTCCGTGTGTGCTCGCGGGGTCGTACGGGCTGGCCCGTGGCGCGGAGTGATGGTTGCTCGGCCGCACATTGGTACGTACCCTGTGAGCTCATCGGCGAAAGCGCCGACAGTGCAGAGCAGCAGCGAGAGGCAGGGCGCATGGCGAGCCGCAAGCACGATCAGGTGCGGGAGCGCCTGGAGCAGGAGTGCGCAGCCGCCCTGCCGCACAGCCCGCTGCCCACCGAACGCGAGCTCGCCGAGCGGTACGGGGTCAGCCGCTCCACCATCCGCCAGGCGCTCTCCGCGCTGCACGACGCGGGGCGGATCTACCGCGTGCAGGGCGCCGGCACCTTCACCGCCGACACGGCGATCGCCAAGAGCCTGTCGCTGACCTCGTTCAGCGAGGACATGGCCGAGCGGCGGCTCACCCCGAGCAGCCGCGTCCTCGCCGCCGAGCTGTGTCCGGCGGGCGCGGACACCGGGGCGCGGCTGCGGATCAGCCCCGGGGACGAGGTCGTGCACCTGCGGCGGCTGCGGCTGGCCGACGGGGCGCCGATGTGCGTGGAGAGCGTGCGGCTGCCTGCCGCGCGCTTCCCCGGGCTGCTCGACCACGACCTCGACGGTTCGCTGTACCGGCTGCTGAGCGAGGAGTACGGGGCGGTGCTCGCGCGCGCCGAGCAGACCATCCGCGCCACCGTCCTCGACCCCGGCGCGGCCGGACTTCTCGACGTGGCCCCGCATTCGCCCGCGCTGGAGGTGGACCGCACAGGCCTCGACGACCGCGACCGGCCCACCGAGCACACCCTGAGCACCTACCGCGCCGACCGCTACGAGATCCGCTTCACCGCGCGGAGGGAGCAGGCATGACGGGGCGACAGGGTGTGGCGGGCCGAGAGGGTGTGGCGGTCCGAGCCGCGGCAGGGCCCAACGGGTCGCCCCTCACCGGCCGTTGGGCGCTGGGCGCCGATGTCGGGGGCACGAAGATCGCCACCGGGCTCGTCGGCCCCGACGGGTCGGTGCATGCCCCGCACACCGTTCCGACACCGGCCCGCGAGGGCGCCGCCGCGATCCTGGACGCCGTCGCCGGGGCGCTGAGGCCCGCGCTGGACGCCGTACCCGAGGGGGTCACCCCGTACGGGCTCGGGCTGGGCACCGGCGGGGTCGTGGACCACGCGGCCGGCCGCATCGTGTCGGCCACCTCGCTGCTCGCCGGATGGGCGGGCGTGCCCGCTGCGCGGGAGCTGGAGCGGCGGCTCGGGCTGCCCGTGCGGGTCGACAACGACGCCCGCGCCCTGGCACTCGGCGAGCTGCACTTCGGCGCGGCGCGAGGGCGCGACTCGGTGCTGTTCGCCGCCGTGGGCACGGGGATCGGTGGTGCGCTGGTGCTCCAAGGGGAGCTGCTGCGCGGGGAGTTCCCGTGCGCGGGCGAGATAGGCCACCTGCCCGTGGCCCTCGCGGCGGCCGAAGGTGCCGAGTGCAGCTGCGGCCGTACGGGGCATCTGGAGGCGGTCGCGGCCGGGCCCGGCATGACCCGCACCTACGCGCGCCGCGGCGGGGCGCCTGCGCCGGACCTCCGCGCCGTCGTGGAGCGCGCACACGCCGGGGACGCGCTCGCCCGGCAGGTGGTCACCGAGGGCGCGGCCTGCCTCGGTGGCGCGCTCGGAGGGCTGGTCAACGCGCTCGGCGTGGGCGCCGTGGTGATCGGCGGCGGCGTGCCCGGCATCGGGCCGCTCTACTGGGACGCGCTCGAACCGGCCCTGCGCGCCGAGCTGTTGCCCGCCTGCGCCGACGTGGCCGTCCTGCCCGCGCGGCTCGGCAGCGGCGCGGCGGTCGCGGGAGCGGCGGCACTGTGGGCCACGCCCTGACCTCGCACCGCTGTATCTCGTACCTCGTATCCGACACCCCCACCACGACGAAGGACACGGAACCCCCATGCAGCACAAGGAACTCGACCGGATACGCGGCGGGCTCGTCGTCTCCTGCCAGGCCGCCCCCGGCACCCCGCTCGAAGGGCCGCGGCACATGGCCGCGATGGCGCGGGCCGCGGTCGAGGGCGGGGCGGTGGGCATCCGCGCCGAGGGCATCGAGGACGTACGGGCCATCCGCGAGGCGCTTCCCCGCCCCCTTCCCCTGATCGGTCTGTGGAAGGTGGGCCGCGAGGGCGTCTACATCACCCCGACCGCCGAACACGCCCTCGCCGTACGGGAGGCGGGCGCGGACATCGTCGCCGTGGACGCCACGGACCGGCCGCGCCCTGACGGCGGGAGCTTCGCGGACACCGTGCGCGCGGTGCACCAGGCGGGAGGGCTGGTGATGGCCGACGTGTCCACGCTGGAGGAGGGGCTGCGGGCCGCCGAGGACGGCGCGGACGTGGTGGGCACGACCCTCTCCGGCTACACGGGCGGCACGGCTGCCCCCTCAGGCCCCGACGAGCCCCTGGTGACCGGCCTCGCCGCCCGCCTGGAGATCCCCCTCATCGCCGAGGGGCGCATCCACACCCCCGCGCAGGCCCGCACGATGCTGGAGCGCGGCGCCTGGTCGGTGGTGGTCGGCACCGCGATCACGGCGCCGACGTGGATCACCGGGACCTTCGCGGAGGCGATGGAGGGCTGACGGCGGGTGGCTCAGGCCGGACGGGGAGGGATGTTGCTCTGCCGTCATGCAGCGAGTTCACTGAGGAAACGAGGGTCTGCGGAACTCAGTGAACCGGGGCCGCCATGTCGTCGTTCCAGCCACCGCGTTGGGCCAAGCCCGCTCCGCTCGGCTACGGACAGGCCGCCGACGCGGCGCACTTCGTGGCCGCGCCCCTGCTGGCCTCGGCGGGCGTCGCCCTGATCGGGGTGATCGGAGCCGACGGAGGCCGGTTCCGCTGGCCGGGCGCCACCATGCTGGCCCTCTCGCTCGCGGTGCTGGCCCTGGTGGGCAGCGTCCAGTACGGCTTTCACGCGCGGGCGCTGCTCTACTCGGTCGCCGACCTCGAAGCGTGGTGGGGCACGGAGGACCTGGGAGACCGCCAGGAGGCCCTGCGCAGTCGGCAGCACCGGGACTACGGGCTCTGGAAGTCCACCATCGACAAGGCCGTGAGCACATACAACACCGGGGTGGCCCTGCTGGGCGCGGGCGTGAGCCTGTGCGTGGCACCCGGGCCCGGCACCTCGGCGCCGGACGCGGTGCTGCGGTGGGTGGCCTGCGCGGTGGTGGGGACGGGCGCGCTCGCCGAATTCCTCTGGGCGCTGTCCGCGCGGTACCCATGGCTCTGGTTTCGCCGCGGAGCTCGAAACTGACATACCTCTGACTGCTGATGAGGTGCGACGATGACTCTACGTTTCGGCGGGGCACGGTACCAATTCCAGTGTCCTGTATGTCATTTCTCTCTGGCGGGCCGAAAGGACCGCCAGATCGAGGTTCGGATTCAGGAAGCGGCGGGGCTTCACGACCAAGGTTGTCCCGGCAGGAGTATGGATCCCGTGCGGCTGCAGAAGATGACCGCCGAGCAGGTCCGCGCCGCTCTGGAACCCCCGGCGCAGTGAACGACGGAGTGTGGCATGTGCATGGATCACTGTCCCGCGCTGCGTGAAGCCGAGCCCGACTCCGTCCCCGTGCTGGAGGTGCTGGAGCTGCGCGGTGTGCTGCACGCGCGCTGCGGTGAAACGGGGCAGCCGGCGGCGGAACTGCTGCACCGCCTCCTCGCGACCCGCAGGTTCGAGGGGTTCGACGGGCGGCACCTCTACTGGGGAGCGCTGGAGCGTCTGTATGAGCCGGCCACGAATTCCCAGCTCATCTTCGTTCCCTTTTCCGGGGGCGGGCTGCACGCTGACACGTGTGTCAGCGCTGCCAGAGCGTTCATCCTGCTGTGGAGCTGCCCCGCCGAATATCTCCGGCTGGTCGAACGCCTCACGGCACCGGAGAACGGGTTCGCCATCCGGCGCCGGTACACCGCCCCGGATTTCGAGGCGCAACGGGACTGGCTTTCCGGTGCTTTCCCGTTCGTGCAGATCGGCTCCTCCGCACTGTGGATATGGATCTGCGCTGACGCGGCGGCTCCGGAGCGCGCCCTCGCGGAGCATGAGGGGCGCCGCTGGCGTGAGTACGACTTCGGCGCACGGGAGTGGAAGAACTCCCGGCTGCTCGTCGATGTCATGGTGCAGTCGGCCCTGACCAACTACGCGCTGCGGGGGAGGTACGACAGCGTCTCCGACTGCCACAGGGACACCGAGGAGCAAGGCGTCGCATTCGGCTCTCCCGGCTATGAGGCACTGGACCGGTACGTCAGCAGCGTGCCGCGCGAATTGGTCAGGCAGGTCGAGCAGGTGCACCGGCTCGCCCGCCCGATGCTGGTGGATGTCGGATGAGGGGCCCGGCGCACGCCGGGGTCCGCACGCGGTGAGGGGGCCGCGCCTCGCGCGTGAGCTCACCCCGCCCCGAGCACCCGTCGCGCCGCCTCCCTGCTCCGTTCCGCCACCACGATGCGGGAGCCCTCGAAATCCGGGGCGCGGGTCGCGTCCACGGCCATGCGGGATGTGGTGCCGTCGGGGGTGGAGGACGGGTCCAGGGGGCTGCCCGGGAGGCCGTCCACGAGGAACACGTCGCGGTGCGGCTGCATGTGGGTGGCCGTCGCCCAGAGGACCTGCGCGTCGTCGGTCACGTCGACGTCCTCGTCCACGGCGATGACCGTCTTGAGGTACGGGTCCCAGCCCAGCAGCCCCAGCATGACCTGGCGGGCCTGGCCAGGGCGCCCGGGGCGCAGCGCCACGTACGCGTGGAAGTGGGTGCCGGATGTGGGGTAGTGCAGGGCCGCGACCTGCGGAAAGCGCTCCTTGAGCTGCTGGGCCATCTCCGATTCGCGGGGTATGCGGGCGAGGTTGAGGTGCTCGGCGGTGTTGCCGCCCACGATGTCGAGCAGCATCGCGTCGCGCCGCCGCAGGACCGTCTGGACGGTGAGGAGGGTGTGGGTGGAGCGGTCCGAGGAGTAACCCGAGAACTCGCCGAACGGCCCCTCCTCCGCATGCCCCGCCGGATCGATGTAGCCCTCCAGGACGATCTCGGCGCCGGCCGGTACGCGGATGCCGTGTACGGGGGTGCGTACGGCGTCCAGGGGTTCGCCCAACAGCCCGCCCGCGATGTCCCGTTCATCGGTCGCGGGCCCCACCCGCGCCGACGCCGCGAGCAGGAACAGCGGATGGGCGCCGATCACCATGGCCACCGGCAGCCTCTCGCCCCTGTCGGCCGCGAGCTGGAGGAGCTGCCACAGATGGCCCCGTGAATGCAGGCTGGTCGCCAGCTCGTTGCGGCTGTGCACCATGGCCCGGTGGTAACTGAGGTTGCCGGAGCGCCCTTGCGCGTACGAGGGAGCCTCGACGGCGATGATGCCGCTGGTCACATAGGGCGCGCGGTCCGAGGCGAAGTGCTGGATGCGGGGGAGGGCCTCCAGATCCACGGCGTCGTCGCGGGTGACCTCCTCCAGCACGGGGCCCTCCTCCACGACACGGGGCGGGACGGCGCGCGCGGCCGCGGCCTGGTACGCGTCGTGCAGCCCCGCCGCGTCCGTACCCAGCAGGCTGGCCACCCGGCGGCGTGAGGCGAAGACATTGGTGACCAGCGGCGTGCCGGCGAGGCCCGCGACCTCGGGGCACAGCAGCAGCTCGTCCCGCCCGCGCGCGGCCAGTTCGAGGGCCAGCGCCGCGACGTCCTCGCCGTGGATGCGCTCCCCGACCCTGAGGACGTCCTCGGGGTGCCGGGCGGTGTAGGCGTCGAGGAAGCCGCGGAGGTCCTGGGAACGGGTCTCGTCGCTGGGCGGCATGGCGAACTCCCCTCCTGAGCAGCGGAATTGCGGGGCTGGGACCCTGCGCGGGCCCCAGCCCCTGCCCTCGTACGACGGCGCGCTGCCCCCGTACGGCGGCGTGCTCGTCACGCGCGCGCCGGCGCCTCCGCGCTCGCCTACGTGTCCTTCAACCGGAGCTGCGCCTCGGCCTCATCGCGCGGCGGCGGGGTGGGCTTCAACCCGAGCAGCTTGGCCATGTTGTTGCCGAGGTAGCCCTCCAGGTCGTCCTCGGAGAGGTTCATGCCCTGCGGCGGCGGGTCGCACAGGACCTCCAGCTCGCGTGCCCACATGCCAGGTTCGTTGGGCGGCGAGTCGGTGCCGAAGACCATCTGGTGCTTCTCCATCTGCTGCGCGAACTCCACGATCCGCGACTGGAGCAGCCACCCGGACTCGCCGTACACGTTCGGGCTGTCGAGGATCATGTAGAGGGCCTCGAAGCAGTACACGCCGCCGGTCTGCACCCCGAAGTGCGCCAGGATGAAATTGACGTTCGGGAACTCCCGGATGATCGGGTAGAACTGCGTGGGGATCGAGTACGGGCCGTCGCCGGTGTGGATCAGCACGATCACGCCCAGCTCGTCGCACACCCGCAGTACAGGACGCAGCCAGTCCAGCGCCCTGTCGGGGCGGTAGGCGTGCATGTTGGCGTGGAGCTTGAGCATCTTGTAGCCGTACTCCTTGACGTGGAACTCCAGCTCCTTCGCGCCGTTCTCGGGCCCGAAGCGCGGGTTGTACATGAAGTTCCCGACGAAGCGGTCCGGGTACGTCGTCACCAGCTCGGTGATGTACGCCATGTAGTCGCGGATGCCCTCGCGCCCCGTGCGCATCCCCTCCTGCCACACGGTGTTGCCGGGCGGCGGCATGATGCAGCCGACGTCGATGCGGCGGGACTTGCCGTTGATCACGTACGGCTTGTCCATCATCTCCAGCATGCGCTCGCCGTTGAAGGGCTCACCGGAGTGCCGCCAGGCCAGGTCGACGGTGTTGGTGGGGTGCAGGTGCGTGTCGATGATCATGTGCTGTCCCCTTCTTGGATATCGCTTCCTGGGTCTCGCTTCCTGGGTCGCGTTCCGTCAGTGGGGAACCCGGAAGGGCCCGCCTCACCTCCCTCCGGCGATGTCGTCGGGGCGCACCCCTGCGATGTCGTCAGGGCGCACCGGCACCCTGGCCAGCTCCAACCCCGTCGCGTCGCGCAGCGCGTTGGCGATGGCCGGCGTGGAGGACAGGGTCGGCGGCTCGCCCACGCCGTTCAGCCCGTAGGGGGAGTCGGGGTGGGGGAGTTCGAGCAGGTCGACGGGCATGGCGGGCACGTCGGCGACCGTCGGGATGAGGTAGTCGGTGAACGAGGGATTGCGCACCCGCCCCTCGGCGACCCGCAGTTCCTCCATGACCGCGAGCCCGAGGCCCTGGGCGTTGCCGCCCTCGATCTGCCCCTCCACCGCGAGCGGGTTCATGGCCTTGCCCACGTCCTGCGCCGTGGCCAGCTCGACCACCTTGACCAGGCCGAGTTCGGTGTCGACCTCGACCACGGCGCGGTGCGCGGCGAGCGCGAAGGCGATGTGCGCGTCGCCCTGCCCGCGCTCCGGATCGACGGGCTGCGTGGGGCGGTGCGCGTACTCGTACTCCGCCTCCAACGGGCCGTGCTCCCACAGGAGTTCGGCCATGGGCCCGTCCCCCAGGGCGGTCAGTTTTTCCCGTACGGCCTTGCACGCGCCCTGTACGGCGCCGCCGCTCATCCACGTGATGCGGGAGGCGGAGGAGGAGCCGGCGTCCCCGGCCGCGGTGTCGGCGGGGAGCACCACCACGCGCTGCACGCCCAGTTCGGTGCGGGCGATCTGCGCCTGCACGGTGACGATGCCCTGGCCGCACTCGGCGGCCGCGGTGTGGATCTCCACCAGTGGCTCGTCACCCACCAGGGACAGCCGCACCCGCGCCCGCGAGCGGTCGTCGACGCCGCCGGAGAAGCCGATGGCCTTCACGCCGATGGCATAGCCGACGCCCCGTACGACGGACTCGCCGTGGGTGGTGTTGTTGAGGCCGCCCGGCAGGTCGAAGGGGTTGCTGCCCGGATCGGCAGCGGGCGGCAGGGGCCGGTCGCGCAGGCGGCGCAGCAGCTCGGCGGCCGGCGCGGGGCCGTCGACGGCCTGGCCCGTGGGCAGCACGGTGCCGGTGTTCAGCGCGTTGCGCAGCCGCAACTCCAGCGGGTCGAGGCCCAGTTCGCGGGCCAGCCTGTCGAGGTTGGACTCGACGCCGTAACAGGACTGGACGGCCCCGAAGCCGCGCATCGCGCCGCAGGGCGGGTTGTTGGTGAACACCGAGAAGCCGTCGATCTCGGCGTGCGGCACCTCGTAGGCGCCGGCGGCGAAATAGGAGCCGTTGGCGATCACGACCTGCGAGGTCGAGGTGTAGGCGCCGCCGTCGAAGAGCAGCCGCGCCTTCACGTAGACGAGTTCACCGGCCGCGGTCGCGCCGTGCTCGAACCACATCTTCGCCGGATGCCGGTGTACGTGGCCGAAGAAGGACTCCTCGCGGTGGTAGCTCATCTTCACCGGGCGCCCCGTGCGCAGCGCGAGCAGCGCGGCGTGGATCTGCACCGACACGTCCTCCCGCCCGCCGAAGGCGCCGCCCACGCCGGCGAGGGTCAGCCGCACCTTCTCCGGGGGCAGGCCGAGCGCCGCGACCATCTGCCGGTGGTCGTCGTGCAGCCACTGGGTGGAGACGAAGACGTCGACGCCGCCGTCCTCGGCCGGTATCGCGAGCCCGGATTCGGGTCCCAGGAACGCCTGGTCCTGCATGCCGACCTCGTACACCCCGGACGCCGTCACCTCGGCCAGCTTCTCGGCGCGGGCCATGTCGCCGTGCCGGATGCGGACATGGCGTACGACGTTGCCGCTGCGCCCGTCCACGCGCTCGGCGTGCACCAGCGGGCCCGCGCCCCTGACGGCCTCCTCGGGGTCGGTGAGCGCGGGCAGCTCCTCGTACTCCACGTCGATCAGGTCGAGGGCGCGGCGCGCCGTCTCGGGGTGGTCGGCGGCGACCAGGGCCACCGGTTCGCCCTGGTAGCGGACCCGGTCGGCGGCGAGCACCGGCTGATCGGCGACCTTCATCCCGTACAGCGGTCGGCCCGGCACATCGCGGTGGGTGAGGACGGCGACCACCCCGGGGAGCGCCAGCGCGCGGGCGGTGCCGAGGCGCAGGATGCGCGCCGAGGGGTGGGGGCTGCGCAGGGTGGCGCCCCACACCATGCCGTCCCACTGCATGTCGGAGGAGTAGGCGAAGGCGCCCCGCACCTTGAGCGTGCCGTCGGGGCGCAGCGCGTCGCTGCCCACGCCGTCGGTGATGGCGGAGGGCTCCCGGGTCCCGGTGGCGGTGGTAGCGGTGTCGGTGGCGGGACTGGCGGCGGTGCTCACGTGCGGTCACTTCCCTTCGGGGTGGCGCATATTGCATGCAGCACGCTCAGGCCCGGGCGCGAGGCCGGGTGCGGGGTGCCCCTAGGTGACGGGGCGGACCCGGCCGCCGCGGCCCGCTTCCTCCGGGCCCGGCGCCACCGCCTGGGCCAGCCGCACCCGCAGCCGCCGCACGTGCTCGCGCGCGGCCTGCTCGGCGGCGTCGGGGTCGCCGGTCGTCATCGCCTCGAAGATGCGCCGGTGCTCCTCCACCGCCAGCCGCGCGGCCTCGGGGCTGCGCCACAGCGAGTGCAGCGCCAGATGCGCCTTGCCGGTGATGTTGCCGAGCGCGTCCGAGAGGTGGGTGTTGCCGGCGACCTCGCGGATCAGCCGGTGATAGGCCATGTCCATCTCGGTGTGCCGCTGCTCGTCGTACCCGGAGGACATCAACTCCTCGTGCTCCTCCAGCAGTCCGCGCAGCTCGGCGACCTTCGTGGCGTCCAGCCGCTCGGTCGCCAGCCGGGCGGCCAGCCCCTCCATGACCTCCCGCACCGCGTAGAGCTGCCGTACGTCGTCGAGGTCGACGGTCGCGACGACCGCCCCGCGGTGCGGGGTGTGGGTGGCCAGGCCGTCGTGGATCAGCCGCTGCACGGCCTCCCGTACGGGGCTGCGGCTGATGCCCATCTGGGTGGCCAGCGCGGGCACCGACAGGGCGTCGCCAGGTCGCAGGCGGTTGGCGAGCACGGCGCCCTTCATCTCCTCGTACGCCCGCTCCGCCAGCAGGCTGCCGCCCGCGATGGGATTGACGGCCCTCTCACTCGACATGGTCTGTCTCCGGTTTCTCCTGCTGTCGTCCCTCGCTGCTCCGAGGTTGCTGAGCATGTTGCATGTAATCTCGGAAGCCGGTCAATACCCGGGAGAGACCAACGCTCGTCTAAGGCAGGGGAGTTGGAGCCTCCGCTTCGTTCCGCGCCGCGGTGCGGTCCGCCGAATCCGGCGTATGCGCGGCCTCACTTTCGCCCTCGTCTCCTCCTCCCGCGCCCCTCCCCGGCATGCGCAACCGATGGAAGAAGAGGTTGAGCAGGAAGGCCGAGAGCGTGCCCAGGATGATGCCGCTCTCGAAGATCGCGGGGAGCTGCTTGCCCGGCATGTGCTCGGCGAACTGCGGATACGCCGTGGGCAGGAAGCCGATGCCGATGCTGGCCGCGACCAGCACCGTGTTGCGCTGGTCGCCCAGGTCGGCCTGGCGCAGGATCTGCACCCCCACCACCGCGATGGTCCCGAACAGCACGAGCGTCGCGCCGCCCAGCACCGAGGCGGGCACCGCGGCGATCACCGCTCCCACCTTGGGCATCAGCCCGAGCAGGAGCATCAGCGCCCCGGCCGCCGCCACGACCCAGCGGCTCTTCACGCGGGTCAGCCGCAGCAGGCCGATGTTCTGCGAATACACCGTGGTGGGGAAGGAGTTGAGGAAACCCGCCGCCACCGTCGCGAGCCCGTCGGCGCGCAGTGCCCGCACCACCTGGCGGCCGTCGACCTCCCGCTCCACGATCCGGCCCACGGCGAAGAACTGGCCGATGCTCTCGATCGCGATGATCAGCATCACGAGCAGCACGGACAGCACCGCCATGGTGTCCCACCGCGGCGTCCCGTAGTGCAGCGGCGCGGCCACCCCGACCCAGTCGGCGCCCGGGATCCCGGAGAAGTCCGTGTACCCGCCGAGCACCGCCACCACCGTGCCCGCGCCCAGGCCGATGCAGATGGCGACGGTCGCCAGGAAGCCGCGCGAGACCTTGTGCAGCAGCACGATGACCGCCAACGTCACGGCGGCCAGCCCGAGATGGACCGGCGTCGCGAAGTCCCTGGCCTGCTCGTCGCCGCCGCCGACCTGCCGTGCGGCCACGGCCAGCAGCGTGATGCCGACGACGAGCACGATGGTGCCGGTGACGACGGGCGGGAAGTAGCGCATCAGCCGGCTGAAGAGCGGCGCGATCACGAAGGTGGCGGCCCCGGCGGCGATCACCGCGCCGAACACCGTGGGCAGCCCGGCCCGCGCGCCGCCCGCCGCGAGCCCGACCGAGATGAGCGAGGGCACGGCCGTGGTGGACATGCCCTGCACGACGGGCAGCCTGATGCCGATCCCCGGGAGCCCCACCGACTGGATGAGGGTGGCGATGCCGCAGGCCAGCAGCGAGGCGTTGATCATCGCGGCGATGTCGGCGCCCTTCAGGCCGATGCCCTGCGCCACCAGCAGCGGCATCACCACGGCGCCGGCGTAGAAGGCGAGCACGTGCTGAAACCCGTACAGCACCAGCCGCCACAGCGAGGGCACCTCGTCGACGGCGTCCCGGCTCCGCGCGGTGGGCGGCGGCCGGTCGGAGCGGTCTTTGCGCAGGTGGAGCATGCGAGTTCCTCTCTCCACCGCCGGGGCGGTGGGCGTCCCTGCCGCGCCATGCACATTGCGTGCAACATAAAGGCCAGCCCACCGCTGTCAAGGCGGTGGGGAATTCCTGCTTTCTCACGGGGTGCTGACCAGGCGTCATGCCATCGGAGGCCACGCGTCCGCACCTTCAATGCCCGCTGTACGGAGCCTAGTTCGGCGATGTTCCGGGTGTTGACACTGCTCGTTGCCGCCGCATTACATGTTTTGGGCAGCGAGACGGCCGCGCCAGTGGTGACGGGTCGTCACAAGCGAAGGAGCGGCATGTCTGCCAGGTCAGCTACGCCCAACACGCCTGCTACGGAAGCCCCGTCCTGCGACCTGCTCGTCACCGGGGGAGCGGTCGTCACCGTCGACGGCCGGCACACCCTCCACCGCCCCGGCGCCGTGGCCGTCACCGGCAACCGGATCGTCGCGGTCGGCCCGGCGCACGAGCTCGCGCACTGGCGCGCCCGCGAAGTCGTCGACTGTACGGGGTGTGCCGTGCTCCCCGGCTTCGTGGACGGCCACACCCACCTCTACCAGGCGCTGGCGCGCGGGCTCGGCGAAGGCATGTCCATCGTGCCGTGGCTGTGCGAGTTCATGTGGCCCTACTCCATCGCCATGACCGGCCGGGACGCGGTGGCCGGTGCGCGGCTCGCGGCCGCCGAGGCGCTGCGCGCGGGCATCACCACGGTGATCGACAACCACTACGCGCCCTCCGACCTGGACACCACCCTCGCCGTGGCCGGGGTGATCGAGGAAGCAGGGCTGCGCGGGGCCGTGGCGCGCGGCATCGTGGGGCAGCCCACCGAGCTGGCGGCCCGGCGCGGCCAGCCCAAGGAGCTCTTCCGGTACTCAGCCGCCGAGGAGCTGGAGATCACCCGGGAGGCCGTGCGCGCCCGGCCGCCGGGTTCGACGGTGGAGGTCTGGCCCGCGCCGCTCAACCTCACTTACGTGGAACAGGATCTGGTGCGCGCGAGCGTCGAGCTGGCCGCCGAGCTCGGCACCCGCTGGCACACCCACTGCTGCGAGAGCAGCGAGGACCCGCGCGGCTACACCGAGACCTACGGCGTACGGCCCGTCCAATGGCTCGCGCAGCAGGGCCTGTTGGACGCGCGAGCCACCCTGGCCCACGGCGTATGGCTGTCCGACGAGGAGATCGACCAGGTGGCGGAGTCCCACGCGGGCATCGCGCACAACCCGTCCTCGAACGCGTACCTCGCCTCCGGCACGATCCGCCTGCGCGAACTCCGCGACCGCGGCGTGCCCTTGGCGCTCGGCACCGACGGTCCCGGCTGCGGGCACCGGCAGGACATGTTCGAGTGCATGAAGCAGGCCGTGTACGCGCAGCGCCTGCGCACCCTAGACCCGACCGTCGTACGGGCACGCGAGGCACTCGAACTCGCCACCCGCGAGGGCGCGCGGCACGCCGGGATCGACGCGGGGGTCCTGGAGCCCGGACGCCTCGCCGACGTGATCGTCGTGGACCTCCAGAAGCCCCATCTGCGGCCGCTGCACGACCTGGAGAGCACCCTCGTGTACGCGGCCAGGCCCTCCGACGTCCTGACAACGATCGTCGACGGACGGGTGGTGCAACGAGGCGGCCGCTGCCTGTACGTGGACGAGGGGGCCGCCGCTGAGGAGGCCCAGCACCGGTCGGAGGAGCTGCTCGCGCGTGCCGGGATCGCGCGGCCCCTCGACGGGGAGAGGGCGGCCGATGAGCCCCGGATGCCGCGTACGACCCGGACACCGCGTACGCCGGACAGCACCACCGCACCCACCGCCACGCCCCGTTCCCCCGCAGGAGGACACCGATGAACAGCAGCGAGCAGACCGCGGCGAGCGACCGGGCCTCCGTGGGTGAGAAGACGCCGGTGACCGTGCTGACCGGTTTCCTCGGAGCCGGCAAGACCACGCTGGTCAACCACATCCTCACCGCCGAGCACGGCCGGCGGATCGCGGTGATCGAGAACGAGTTCGGCGACGTGCCCATCGACGACGCGCTGGTCGTCAGCAGCGACGAGGAGATCTTCGAGATGTCCAACGGCTGCTGCCTGTGCTGCACGGCCCGTACGGATCTGATCGACATCCTCCGCAGGCTGCGCGAACGCGACCGCGTGGACCGTGTGCTGATCGAGACCAGCGGCATGGCCGACCCCAATCCCGTCGCCCAGACCTTCTTCGTGGACGAGGAGATCGCCGCGCACTACACGCTCGACGCGATCGTCACGCTCGTCGACGCGCAGAACATCGGCCGCCACCTCGGCGCGTACCCGGGGACCGGTCAGGACGCGGCCCCGGGCGACGGCGTCGGCCATCACGTGATCGACCAGATCGCCGCGGCCGACCGCATCGTGCTGAACAAGACCGACCTCGTGGACGCGGCCCGGGTACGCGAGACCGAGGCCAGGCTGCGGCGCATCAACGCCACGGCGGGCCTGGTCACCTCCAGCTACGCCGAGCTGGACCTGACCTCCGTGCTCGGCATCGGCGCCTTCGACCTCTCGCACACGATGGCCGTCGACCCCGGCTGGCTGGAGGACCGTGAGCACCGGCACGACCCCGGCGTCACCGCGATCAGCATCGCGCTCGAAGAGCCCTTGGAGCGCGCCGCTTTGGAGGGCTGGCTCGCGCGGCTGACCGAGCGCAGGGGCGATGACCTGTACCGGATCAAGGGCATCCTCGCGCTCGACGACCACCCCCGCCGCTTCGTCCTCCAGGGAGTGCACCGCCTGTACGAGCTGCGGCCCGCCTCCTCCTGGGGCCGCGAGCCGCGCCACGGCAAGCTCGTGCTCATCGGCCGCGACCTGGACGAGGAGGAGCTGAGGAGGGGGCTGCGCGACTGCACGGCACGGCAGCCGGTGTAGCCAAGGCCCGGGAGGCGAAGGGCAGGTCGGAATGGAAGTTCAGCTTCCGCGCGGCAAGGAACCCGTGCCCCCGCCCCCGCCGACCGGCCTGCGCAGCAGCCACTGCGCGAAGCTCCGGCGCGGCGGCCGCACCACCACGCGCCCGTACTCCTTCGTCCCCGCGAGCTCCACCCGCAGCGTGACCGGGGTGCCGGGAGCGGCCGGCACCCTGCGGTGCTTGACCTTGCTGTACTGCAGCCGCAGCTCGTCCACGTCCACCACGATGTCGGGCCGCGTGATCAGCGTGAGGGTCTTGCCCTCCATCTCCATGTCGATGCGGAGGGTGTCCTGTGTGATCACGGCCTCGGTGAAGTCGAGCGTCACGTCGCAGTACTCCAGCGTGAGTTCCATGCGCCGCGGCACCACCCACCGGCCCACCCGCTCGACCGCGCTGTACTGCTGGTCGATGCGCACGACCTCCTTCGCCGCCGCGCCGCCGGCCTCGTACGCGAGGGCCGTCCCGGCGGCAGGGGGCAGGTCGGCGGTGAGCGCCGCGAGTTCGCCGAGGGTACGGGCCGAGAGCGCGGTCTCCAGGCGTTCCTCCAGCTCGGCGGCCGTCAGCCGGCCGTCGCCCGCGGCGACCCGCAGCACGTCCACCACCCGGTCCCGGTCCGCGTGGGAGGCACGCAACGGGGGCGGGGAGCCGTCGCCGGCGGGAGCGTCGGAGGGCTGCCCGGAGAGCTGTCCTGCGGGCTCTCCTGCGGGCTCCCCGGAGGAGTTCCCGGTGGACTTTCCCGTGGGCGGTATCTCTCCCGGCATGCTTCCGTCCCTGGTCCTGTCGAAGGTCTGCGCGCGCCGCCACCGGGCGGCACGACGAGAAGTCCCACGCTATAGCGCGACAGGCCAACTCGGGGCGGATGGGCTCAGAGCCCGCGGCCCCCGCCGAGCATGAGCCCCGGCGGCCCCGGCCGGGGGTGACGGGGGAGCGGCTGGGGACGGGAGAGGGGCAGCACGTGGGGGAGTTCGGGCGCGGGCAGCGGGCCCGAGCCCATTCCCGTACCCGCGCGGTCCGGGCCCCTCCCACGCGCGACCGCGACCGTACGAGGCGTAGCCCCGCCCCCACCCGCAGCGTCCGCGGCGGACGCCCGCGCCACCGGCAGGCACGCGCCGGAGAGGAGCACCGCGTTGAGCCCGTCGGTGCGGGAGTCGGGGGAGAAGACCGGCGTGCTGCCCCCGGCGCGGTCGGCGGCGCCTTCCCGCATCAGCGCCCGCGCCGTATCCGCGGCGCTCGTGCGCAGCGCGCCGTGGCTGAGGGTGACGCCGCTGGGCCCGCTCCTCCCCGTACCCGGGCCGGAGCCCGCGTCGTCCCGCTCGACGGGGCAGATCAGCACCGCCGGATCGTCGTCGGCGCGCCGCACCACGGCGGACTGCTGGGGCCAGAAGGCCAGTTGGGCGAGGAAGTCGGGGCCGACGGGCAGGAACGCGGCGGCGCCGCGCCGCTCCGCCTCCCCGTCGGCCGCGCGCCGCGCACCGGGGGCGGTGAGGATGAGCCGGGCGCCGTGGGTGATGCTGCGCGGCCGGGAGTACGCCTGCACCACGACGGCGCCGGCGCGCAGCACCCCGAAGTAGAGGACGGGGAAGGCGGGGACGCGGGGCAGCCGCAAGCCCACCCTGTCGCCGGGGCGCACGCCGTGCGCGAGCAGCCCGCCGGCCACCCGGGCGCTGAGCTCGTCCAGTTCGGCGTAGGTCAGCACGGTGCCGTGCACCCGTACCGCCGGTCGCTGCGGGGCGCGCCTGGCGGCTTCCACCAGGGCAGTGGCGAGGTTGCTCACGTCGAATTCGCTTTCCTGCGCGCTGTCTTGACTCACGGGCCGGCCCGGGCCCGGCGCCGGCTCGCGGTTCGGTCCTGAGCCGGCCTGACGCGCGGTCCGGTCCGGGCCTGCCTGACTCGTGGTTCAGTCCGGTCCAGCTCGGTCCCGTCCGCTGCGGCCCGGTCCTGTCCCACCGTGGCGATCCTGACGGCAGGGAGCGGCCGCGCACCATGTGTGCACCGACAGGGACTTCTGTAGCGGCCGACAACATCCCGTACGGCTCGGCGAATTCGGGCATTGAGCGAATTCGGGGAGGGGCGCTGGCTTATGGTCGGCCCGTGCACGCCTCAGCTCCCCGCCCAGACGCCCAGGTGTCAGCCCTGGCCGTGACGCTGCTCGGCCGGATCGACTCCATAGCCGCGGCGATGGCCCAGCAGACGTACGAAAACATCGAGTTCTACCGGACCATGGTCGTCGGCCCGGAGGATCTCCAGGCCTCCATGCGCCACAACGTCGGCTACATATTGGAGTATCTGGCCGATCCGGCCTCCTCCTCGCTCGACCTGTCGGGCCCCACCACGACCGGCCGGAAGCGCGCGCTGCAGAACGCACCGCTGCCGGAGATCCTGCGCGCGTACCGGGTGAACTTCCGCTACCTCTGGGACCACCTCCTCGCCGAGGCCAGGAAGGCGGGCGGCGGCGCCCCCACCGCCCTGCTGGAGGCCGCGACCCATATCTGGGAGCTCTCGGACGCGTACTCCTCGGCCCTCACCGACGCCTATCGCGAGACCCTCGCCGAGCGGATGGTGGAGACCGACCGGCGCCGATCGGCCCTGGTCGCCGAGCTGATCGACGGCCCCTCGGCGAACAGCGAGACCGTGTGGGAGGTCGCGCGGATGCTCGACTTCCCCTTCCAGGGCACGTTCCTGGTCGTCACCGCCGAGAGCGTCAGCGCGGGCGATCCGCCGCTGCCGGGACTCGACGGGCGGCTGCGCGCGCTGGACGTCGGCTCCGCCTGGCGGGCCCAGCCGGGGTCCGAGACGGGCGTGCTGGCCTGCCCGCGCCGGCGCCCCGTGGAGCGGATCGTCGACGCCGTACGGGAGGTGGCGACGGGCCGCGTGGGCGTGAGCCCGGTGTACGAGCGTCTTGACCAGACCGTACGCGCGCTGCGGTACGCACACGTCGCGCTGGAGTCGCTGAGCCCCGGCAGCAAGGAGGTGCGCCAGCTCGACGACACCCCGCTGACAGAGCTGGTGATGAACAACCTGGAGACCACGCAGCGCGCCGTGCACCGCATCCTCGGCGGCGTACTCTCGCTGCCCGAGGACGACCGCACCACGCTGCTGGCCACCGCGCGCGCGTGGCTGGAGGCGCACGGTTCGGCGACCGAGGCGGGGCGCGCGCTCTACTGCCACCAGAACACCGTGCGCTACCGCATGCACCGCCTGGAGAAGTTCCTGCGCGGGCCGCTGGACGATCCGAAGATCGTCGCCGAGCTCTCCACCGCGCTCGACGCGGTGGGCACCTTCCCCACCCTGCTGGAGCACGGCCCCCTCGCGCCGCACACGCCCTGACCGGGCCCCCTGACCGAGACCTTCGTCTCGCGTCGGCGAAGGGGAGTGGACCGGCCGCGGCACCGGGTACGAGGGTGGGCGCCATGGACGATCACCGCAGGGCACCCGCAGGGTCCGCCGAATCCGCCGTTCCGTCGACCACGTCTTCCGAAGCGGAGGAGGTACGCCGCTTCTGGGGCCGCCTCGGGCTGCCCGGGCTGGTGGACGTCCATACGCACTTCATGCCCGAGCGCGTCCTGCACAAGGTCTGGGAATATTTCGACGCGAACGGCCCGCTGATCGGCGGCCTGGAGTGGCCGATCACCTACCGCGCCGGCGAGGCCGAACGCACCGCGCTGCTCCGCGACTTCGGCGTGCTCGCCTTCACCTCGATGCTCTATCCGCACAAGCCGGGCATGGCGCGCTGGCTGAACGGCTGGTCGGCCGAGTTCGCCGCCCGCACCCCCGACTGCCTGCACACCGCCACCCTCTACCCCGAGCCCGACACCGAGGCGTACGTCCGCGAGGCCGTCGAGGCGGGCGCGCGGGTCTTCAAGTCCCATGTGCAGGTGGGCGATTACGACCCGGCCGACCCGCTCCTCGACCCCGCGTGGGGCCTGCTCGCCGAGGCCGGGGTCCCCGTGGTGATCCACTGCGGCTCGGGCCCGGCACCCGGGAAGCACACGGGCCCAGGACCGATCGCGTGCGTGCTGGCGCGCCATCCCCGGCTGCGGCTGGTCGTCGCGCATGTGGGGATGCCCGAGTACGCGGACTTCCTGGGCCTCGCCGAGCGGTACGGGGAGGTGCGGCTGGACACGACGATGGCGTTCACGGACTTCACCGAGGAGTTCATGCCCTTCCCCCGCGAGGAGCTGCCCCGGCTCGCCGGCCTGGGCGACCGCGTCCTGCTCGGCACCGACTACCCCAACATCCCCTATCCGTACGTGCATCAGCTCCACGCGCTGGAGCGGCTGGACCTCGGCGAGGACTGGCTGCGCGCGGTGTGCCACGACAACGGGGCGAAGCTGTTCGGACTCTGAGGGGGCGGGGCGGGGGTCCGGCGGCGTGGCGGTCACCTCGGCGGTCCGGCGGTCACCTCTTTCGGGGTAGGTTAGCCTTACCTAAGTTGACCTGCCGTGGAAGCTGCCGTGAAAAGAGGTACGCCGTGACATCGCCGACCCCTGCTCCCTCCCGGCGCCGGCTGCTGAGCGCGGGCGGCGCGCTCGGGTTCGGCGCGCTGCTCACCGCATGCGGGGGCTCGGGTTCCGCCCAGTCCTCCGGCGGGAGCTGGGAGTTCACCGACGACCGGGGGCGCACCGCGCGCAGCGAGGGCCGCCCCGAGCGCATCGTCGCGTACATCAGCTCGGCCGCCGCGCTGTACGACTACGGCATCACCTGCGACGGGATCTTCGGCCCGAGCAAGCAGGTCAAGGGCAGACCCGGCGCCCAGTCCGGCGACCTGGACACCTCAGGGATCACCAGCCTGGGCACCGCGTTCGGCGAGTTCGACATCGAGCGCTATGCGAAACTCCGGCCGCAGCTCCTGGTCAGCAACATGATCCCGCCGCCCAAGCTCTGGTATGTGCCGGACGGCGGCGCCAAGCGGATCTCCGCGCTCGCGCCCAGCGTCGGCATCAAGGCCGCGTACACCTCCCTCCGCACTCCGCTGCGGAGGTACGACGAACTCGCCCGCGCCCTCGGCGCCGACATGCGCGCGAAGAAGGTCACCGAGGCCAAGGAGCGCTTCGCGAAGGCAGAACGCACGCTGCGCGAGGCCGCGCGCAAGGCGGGCGGGCTGCGCGTGATGGCGATGTCCGGCGATTTCGACAACATGTACGTCGCCAACCCCGGCCCCTCCGCCGATCTGAGTTACTTCAAGAGCCTCGGCGTGCATTTCATCGAGGGGAAGACGGGCAAGGAGGGCCCCTTCTGGGAGTACGTGAGCTGGGAGAACGCGGACAAGTACGAGGCCGACCTGCTGATGCTCGACAATCGCGAGGGTGCCTTCACGCGCGAGCAGTTCGCCGAGAAGCCGGTGTGGAAGAACCTGCGCGCGGTACAGGAAGACCAGGTCATACCGTGGGCCACGGAGGAGCGCTACAGCTATCGCGGGTATGCGCCGGTGGTGGAACGGCTCGCCGCGGCGCTCACGAAATCACGCAAGCTGCACCGGGGTTGATCCGGATCCGGCGCCGGAACTGGACTCGGGACGCGCCTCGGAATTCCTTCATGCTCTTTTCGTACAGAGGGAGCGCCTGGAGTTTTCCGCGTGCCTCTTACGGGTGAGAACGCGCGCCGACTTGTGGCGGACACTTGTTTCCCTTTTCTCATTCTGAGCCTATGCAGGGTATTCCACCTGCTTGAAGGCTCGGAGGGACTGTGCGGCGGGAAGTTCGGTGGCAAGCGAAGCGCGTGACGGCCCAGGTGCTGGCTCTGGTGCTCATGGTGCCCGCCCTGGTGGTGGCCGGATCGGGGCAGGCGGCCGCCGAGTCCTGGCCGGTGGAGGGCGAGCGGACGCCGTCGTCCTTCGGGTGCGACAGCCTCTACTACAGCAACTACCGCTCCGGAATGCAGTTCCAGGACGACGCTGCCGGTGACGCCTCCATCGACAACACGGTCATCACCAAGCGGAAGGGCGGCACGCCGCCGGATTACTGGTCCTCCAGCATGGCGTTGGGGAAGGACCCGGACTCCGGAAAGCCGGCTGCTTTCTACGCCGATTACAGATCCTCGAATCCCAAGCTCTACAAGCATGTGTCGGGCACCGACGAGGTGACCGACGAAATCGCCGGAGGGGAGCAGCGGAATCTCCCCGCGGGCGTCGACTGGGGCGGCCTGACGGCCGATCCGCAGCGCGGGATGCTGTACGGGGCGCAGAACGGCGGCGCGCCGAAGCTGTTCGCGATGAATCTCGCCACCGGGGAGACCACGGTGTGGTCCCGGGGCGACAACCTGAAGCCGGAACCTGCCGGTGATGCGGTGTTCGACGGGGGCACGATGGTGCCCGACATGTTCGTGGACAGCGACGGCGGTGCGTATTACGGCATCACCTCCGGCGGGGCCACGTACATCTACCGCCTCGACCCGAGCACCGGCACCACGACCCGGGTGGTGAAGGTGGAGGGCCCCGGATCCTCCAACGGCTTCAGCAATTACGGGATGGCGTACCACAACGGGTCGATTTACCTCGGCGCCTATTGGGGCGCGCTGTACAAGGTGGATCCGCGCACCGGCCAGTCCGTCCAGGTGGCCGGCGGCAACGCACAGGACAACCAGAAGGGCCGCATTCAGTCGGAGTACGGCGGCGGTTGGCCGATCACCGACCTGGCGAGCTGCGACATCGCGGAGAACCTGACCGAGAACATCAAGGTCCGGAAGTCCGCCACCCCCGCGAACGCCAAGCCGGGCGACACGGTGCGCTACACGGTGAACGTGACCAACGAGGGCACGGGTCCCGCCACGGGTGTGGCGGTCGAGGACGACCTCTCCGGCGTCCTGGACGACGCCACGTACAACAACGACGCGACAGCGAAGACTGCCGGGAGTGACGCCCCGACTCAGCCGAGCTATGACGCGGCCGCGAAGAAGCTGACCTGGAACGGCGATATCGCCGCCGGCGAGAAGGTGACCCTGACCTACTCGGTAAAGGTCGGCGAACCCCCGGGCGGCGACAAGAAGTTGCGCAACACCGTGACGTCGGAGGGCAGCAATTGCTCCGCGGGCTCGCAGGACCCGGTCTGCTCGGACGAGGTGCCGCTCGCCCTGCTCCAGGTGAAGAAGTCGGCGTCCCCGAGCGACCCGAAGCCGGGCGACAAGGTCACTTACACGGTCACGGCGCGCAATGAGGGCTCGGCGACGTGGAAGGGCGCGCGGCTCACTGACGACCTGTCGGGGACCCTGGACGATGCCACGTACAACAACGATGCGGCGGCGAAGAGCGGCGGGAGTGATACCCCGACGCAGCCGAGTTATGACGCCAGCGCGAAGAAGCTGAGCTGGAGCGGCGATATCAGGGCCGGTGAGACGGTGACGCTCACCTATTCCGTGAAGGTGGGTGAACCTCCGGGTGGGGACAAGAGGTTGCGGAATTCGGTCGTCGCAGAGGGCAGCAATTGCGCTGCGGGCTCCCGCGATCCTGACCCGGACTGTTCCACGGACGAGAAGCTCGGTGCGCTGAGCATCAAGAAGAGCGCCACCCCGGCGGAGGCCAAGCCCGGTGACACGGTCGCCTACCGCATCACCGCCGAGAACACCGGCACCGGCGACCTGCGGGGCGTCACGCTCAGCGACGATCTGCGGCAGGTGCTGGACGACGCCGACTACCAGGGCGACGCCAGGGCCGAGTTCGGCGGCAGTGAAGCGGCGACGCGGCCCGCGTACGACGCCGACGGGCAGAAGCTCACGTGGACCGGGGACATCGCCGCGGGCCAGACCCTCACCCTGACCTACACGGTGCGCGTGAAGAACCCGCCCACCGGCGACAACGCGATGCGCAACACCGTGACCGGGCCCGGGAGCTCCAACTGCGCCGCCGGTTCCACGGATGCGGACTGCTCCAGCGAGACGCACATCAGCGCGCTGGACATCAAGAAGACCTCCTCGCCGGGCAAGGCCAAGCCGGGGGACAAGGTCACGTACACGGTGACCGTGCGCAACAAGGGCAAGGCCGCATACAGCGGCGCCTCCTTCACCGACGACCTCGGCGGCACGTTGGACGACGCGCGCTTCAACGACGACGCGCGGGCCAGTTCCGGCAGCGCCGCGTACGACGCCGGGGCGCGGCGCCTGTCGTGGCGGGGCGATGTGCCCGCGGGGGAGACGGTCACGGTCACGTATTCCGTCACCGTCGGCAAGCCGCCCCAGGGCGACGGCCGCCTCAAGAACGGCGTGACCGGCACCGAGGACACCGACTGCCCCGCCGGCGACACCGGGCGCGACCCCGACTGCAGTACCGAAACCCCCATTGCGCGGCTGGAGTTGAAGAAGACCGCCAGCCCGCACAGCGCGAAGCCGGGGCAGAAGGTCACCTACACGGTGACCGCCACGAATCCCGGGACGGCGACGTACGAGGGTGCCGCGTTCAGCGACGACCTGTCGGAGGTGCTGGACGACGCCGAGTACAACGGGGACGTCGGAGCCTCGGCCGGTACGGCCGACTACTCGCGCCCCCGGGTGAGCTGGCGGCACGACCTGCCCGCCGGGGCCTCCGCGACGATCACGTACTCGGTCACCGTCAAGGGCGCGAGCGGTTCGGGCGACGGCCAGTTGAAGAACGCCGTGACCGGGCCGCCGGACTCCACGTGCCCGCCGGGCGGGGGCAGCGGGGAGTGCGGCGAGACCGTGCCGGTCGCCGCGATCAGCATCAAGAAGCTCTCGTCCCCGAAGCGCCCTCAGCCCGGCGACAAGGTCAACTACACCGTCCAGGTCGTGAACAACGGCAAGGCCGCCTACACCGGCGCCTCCTTCACCGACGACCTGAGCGGAGTGCTGGACGACGCGGCGTACGACGGGGACGCGAGGGCGACGGCGGGCGCGGTCGACTACCGGGCGCCGAAGCTGACGTGGCGGGGCGACGTACCGGCCGGGGAGACGGTCAACGTCACCTACTCCGTCACCGTCGACGACCCGCCGGCTGGAGACAAGCGGCTGAAGAACGCCGTGACCAGCGACGATGACGACAACTGCGGGGGCGGGAGCGGCGAGGACGGCGAGGATTCCGTCTGCTACACCGACACCCCGCTCCCCGCCCTCAAGATCACCAAGACCGGCAGCCCCCGCGAATTCCGCGCGGGCGACCGCGTGGAGTACCGCATCACCGTCGAGAACACGGGAGAGGGCGGCTACGAGAACGCGTCCTTCACCGACGACCTCAGCGGTGTGCTGGACGACGCCACGTACAACGGGGACGCCAAGGCCGACAGGGGCGAGGTGGACTACGCCGCACCCCGGCTGACCTGGCGGGGCGACCTGGACCCCGGTGAGAGGGCCACCGTCACGTACTCCGTGAAGGTCACCGACGCCGGCGACCGGCACCTGGGCAACCGGGTCACCGGCGAGGGCTCCAACTGCGCCGCGGACTCGAAGGATCCGGACTGCCGCGAGGACCTGCCCTCGCCCCATCTGGAGATCGCCAAGAGCGCGCGGCCCGAGCGGACCGAGCCGGGCGGGACCGTCCACTACACGGTGACCGTCCGCAACGCCGGGGACAGCACCTACCGGAACGCGACCTACCGCGACGACCTCAGCGGAGTGCTGGACGACGCCTCGTACAACGGCGACGCGCGCGCCGACCGCGGCACCGTCGCCTACGGCGCACCCGCGCTGACCTGGAACGGAGACCTCGGCGCTGGCGAGAAGGCGACCGTTGCCTACAGCGTCACGGTGGGCGATCCGCCGGGCGGTGACCAGGTGCTCGGCAACAGCGTGACCAGCACCTCGCGCACCAACTGCCCGCTGCCGATGGGCGGACGGGCCGCGCGCCGGGCCGACGCGGTGGACCCGCGCTGCTCGACCGAGACCCCCGTCGAGACCCAGGAGGGCACCGCCGGACAGGAGCTCACGCTCGTCAAGCGGTCGGCCCCCGGGCCCACCGTCGCGCCGGGCCAGAAGGTCACGTACACCGTCACCGCCACCAACACCGGCGAGACCGACTACGACGACGCGACCTTCACCGACGACCTCGGCTCCGTACTGCGGCACGCCGCCTACGACGGCGACGCCACCGCCGACCGCGGCACCGTCGCCCGCCGCGGCGACACCCTCGTCTGGAACGGGAGGCTGGCCGCAGGCCAGCGTGTCACCCTCACCTACTCGGTGACCGTCGACCCCGACGCGCCCTCCGGCGCCACGCTGCGCAACGCGGTGGTCTCCCGCACGCCGGGCAGCACGTGCACGGAGCCCAAGGACAACGACCGCTGCGGTACGACCACGACAGTCACCGGCACCACACCGCCCCCCACCGCACCGCCCCACCCGCACGGCCAGGACGACGGCGACAGCGGATGGCTACCCGACACCGGCCTGTCGGCCGAACTGCTGGGCGGCGCGGCCTCCGTGCTGCTGGCCCTGGGTCTCGGCCTGTACGCGGTGCGGCGGAACCGCGATGGGCAGGGGTGACGTCGTGCCAGCTCAGCCCGCCGCGCCGGTAAGGCGGACGCCGTGTCAGCTCGGGCGTCGTGCGCGTGACCTGTAGAGGAGTACGCCGCCGATGGCCACCAGCGAGGGGAATCCGCTCTTGGGCATCGCGGCGGTGCCCGCCGTGCCGATGGCGGTGAGGACGGCGCCTGCGGAGCGCTGGGCCGCGAGGTCCCCGTGCCGTTCGGCGGAGCGCAGCAGGCGGCCGCCGAGCCACAGCGCGGGCGCGGCGGCCACGAACCAGAAGGCGGCGGCCCGGTCGCCGCGCTCGGGCACCGAGTCGACCAGCCCTCCGCGCGCCATGTCGGCGAACACGTCCCGGTAGACGACGGCGCCGAGGGCCCCGTGCGCGAGCCCGACGACCTGGAGCCAGCGTCCCGCTGAGTATCGCGTCATGCGCCCGATCGTACGGAGGCGTGACGTGGGGCGGTATCGGGCCGATGCGCCCTATGCGCCGAGCGCTCCGCGGACGAACTCCCGCAGATGCGCGCGCACTTCGGCGGGCCGCTCCCGCCAGGGCTCGTGCCCCGCGCCCTCGACCCGTACGAGGGGGACGCCGAGCCTGCGGGCCAGCGAGGCGAGCGCCGAGACGGGGCGCGGATCCTCGCAGCCGGCCAGGAGTTCCGTGCGCGCGGGGCGGCGGGCGCGCAGTGCGGCGAGGTGCGCGTCGAGGGGGTCCAGGCCGGACGCCTCGCCGAGCTCGCGGTTCATGGCCCAGTTCACCGGGCGGCGACGGCGCGCGCCCCGCGCCGCCCAGCGCCGGCCCCGTACGGGCTCGGCGTGGTCGGTGAACCAGGACAGCGTGAGCAGTTCGGCCTCCGTGCGGTGCGGCAGCTCCTTCAGCGCGCCGAGCCTCGCCCGCTGCGCCCCGGACATCCGGCGGTCCCGCTCCGCCGCGTACCGGGCATGCCAGTCGCCGGTGAACGGCCCGCACATCAGCAGCATCGCGGCGACCCGCTCCGGGTGCGCGAAGCAGAAGCGGCTCGCCAGGTCGGCCCCGTAGGAGTGCCCGACCAGGACGGCCGCGGGCGCCTCCCACGCGTCGAGCAGCCGGGCGAGGTCGGCGACGTGCCGCGCGAGGGAGTGGCGGCCGTGCCAGCGCGACCGGCCCGTGCCGCGCTGGTCGTAACGGAAGACGGGTGCCAAGTCGGCGGCCATGGGCGCGAGTTCGCCCAGGTAGTCGGGCAGCCCTGGACCGCCGTGGAGCAGCACCACCGGGGGCCGGGCAGCGGTGTCGCCCAGGGCCGTCCAGTGCAGACGCGCCCCGTCGGACATCGCCGCGCGGCCCCGCGTCTCCGGCAGGGTCGCCGGGCGCGCCGTCGAGGACAGCCCGTGACCCGCCGTGATGCCCCGATCGCACACCCGCGCACCCCTCCAGCCGCTCTTCAGCACAGTGATGATGACTCGTCAACTCATGTACACAGAAGTCGATTCAGGACGCAGGATGGGTTCGTGTCCCGTGTTCCACTAGCCTGCCCTGGCGCACCGGTCACCGGTTCGGCCGTTCTCGGGCGGAAGAGCACTCCATGGGGGAGCCCGTGTGTGAAGACCTGGGGTTCGAGAAACTGCTCGGCGAGGAGGGCTTCTTCGCCTGCCTGCTGGGCCGTTCGCCCTCGGGCAGCGGACGGGACCCGCTGTACGGCCCCGACCTGCCGGTGGTCCTGCTCACCGGCGGCCCGGGAATGGGCAAGGGCCGCCTGCTCCGCTGCGTGCAGGACCGATTCGCCACCAAGGTCCCGGCGATCTACCTGGACTGCGCCTGGGAGGGGTACGCGGACCGCGCCGCACCCGAGCCCGACGCGCGCTCGGAGACCACCGAGGCGCTGGTCGAGGTGGCCAGGCGGCTGTGCACCTGGCAGGGCACGGGCGGCTCCTTCGCCTTCCCCCGCTTCTTCACCGGCCTGGCGATGGTGGCCACCGGCGTCTCCGAGGGGACCCCGGAGGCGGTCGCCACGGAGGTGGAACGGTACGAGGAACTGGCGCAGAAACAGCGCGTGCTGGGCGTCGGCTCCGGCGGCTTCTGGCAGGGCGTGCTGCGCGGCGCCACCCGCAACCTGGTGACCACGCTCTCCTCCCAGCACCTCGACCCGTACTCGGCCGCGGTGAGCAACGCGCTGCTGGAGGTGCTCTTCGAGCGCCTCGCCCCGCGCGGCCGCGCCGAACTGGAGCGGATCTACGGCGCGTACGCGGGCGCCGCCGGACAGCCGCGGCACGGGCTGCGCAACCTCGCCGCCGACTTCAAGGAGGGCGGGGCTGAACGGGAGGTGGCGGAGGGCTTCCTGTTCCGCGCGCTGCGCGAGGACCTGGAGTCCGCGTACGCCTCGGCCTCCGGCTGGCTGCGCAGGGTCGGCCGTCCCGCGCTGCTGCTGGACCACGCCGAGAAGCCGCTGGGCGAGCGGCTGCTGCGCGCCGTGCTCAGCGACCGCAGGGCCGCGCGTCAGGACCGCGTGGTGATCGTCGGCACGGCCCGCAGGGCGGACGGCGGCGCGTTCCTGCACGGCGGGCTGCCGGCGCAGGAGGTGACCGGGCCCGCGGAGTTCCGGCCAGCCGACGGGGGACCGCCCGCCTGGTCGCGGAGCGCGGGCGAGGGCTCGGACCAGGCGCCGCTGGCCGACGGCGTGCTGCTGTTGCGGATGCCCTTCCTCAACGGGGATCAGCTGCGTGCGGAGACCGAGCGCCGCCAGGCCCGCGCCGAGCCGGAGGGCGGGACCAACCGGCGCCGCATCGACGCCGCCGTGGCCCGGCTGAGCGGCGGGCGCCCGCACACGGTGCAGCGGCTGGCCGCCGCCGCTGCCGCCTTCCGCATGCCCGCCGACGCCAACGACCGCGACCTGCTGGAGGCCCCGCTGCGGCTGCCGGGTGAGGGCGTCGCCGAACAGCCCGTACTGGACACGCTGTTGCAGGAACTGGTCATGGATCAGCTCCCGGTGGACCTGCCGGGTGAGCACCGCGCGCACTGGCTCGACCTGCTCACCCACCTGTCGGTCGCGCACGACGAGGAGTGTGCCGGGGTGCTGCTGCGCCACCACCAGGAGGGCCATGTGCACAAGTTGACGGCGCATCAGGTCGCCAAGCTGCTGACCGACACCGGGTGGCCGCGCTGCGAACGGCACTTCATCGGCGACTTCGGGCTGCGCCAGATGCTGGTGCACCGGCTCTACGGACTGCGGCCCGAGGGCGCCGCCTGGTACGCCGACCACCATCTGCTGCGCGACTACTACGCGGTGCGCGCCGCGGTGGACGAGGCCGCGCCGGAGTGGGCCGAGCACGAGGCGGCCGACGTGGGCGCGGGGCGCAGGAGCGGCGCGGCCGGTGACCCAGCCGGCAGGGACGGCGGGGGCGAAGAGGCCGCCGGCGATGAGGCGTTCCGCTCGGTCGTCGCGCACCGCATGAACCACCACCTGGTCTCGGGCGGCGCCGAGGAGGTGGTCGACCACCTCGCCGAGACCCTCCCGGGGCGGCCGCGCGCGTGGTGCGCCGAGCTGCTGGAGATCGCCCAGGCCCCGTACCCCGGCGGCGCCGACGCGCGCCGCGAGCGCGCGCAGGGGCTGGTGGCGGCCGAGGGGCCCGCGCTGCGCCGCACCGTCGACCAGCTCCTGCACGCGGTGTGGCTGTGCGAGGAGCGGACCAGGCCCACGGGGAGGGAGACCGCGCGGACGCTGGCCAAGCTGCTGGACCTGCTCTCGATCATGGAGTTCGAGGGCGCGGGCCAGCTCAGCAGGACGGCCGGCGACTGGAGCGCTCTGGCGGAGAACGAGCAGCCGCTGCTGCGCTGTACCTGCACGGAACAGCTGGGGCGAAGGAGATAACGGGGATGCCCAAGTGGAAGAAGATGCTCTACGCACTGCTGAGCGCGGCCGTCGTCGCGGGCTGCGTATGGCTGCTCAGCGCCCTGCTCCAGAAGCCCGACACCTGCGCCGACGGCGTCGAGAAGCAGGACGACGGCCAGTGCGTCGGGGTCAACGGCTCCGGCTACGACTTCGGCACCCCGGAGATCAGGCCCGTCGCCGACGCGATCGCCGAGGAGAACCAGCGGATCGCCGGCCAGCCGCACGTGACCGTCGCGGTGATGATGCCGCTCCAGTCCAAGCCGGGCTCTGCCCTGAGCCGCCAGATACGCAGCGACCTCCAGGGCGCCTACCTGGGGCAGCGGCAGGCCAACGGCGGTGAGGGCGAGCCGCCCAAGATCCGGCTCGTGCTGGCCAACCCCGGCAAGGACTACGGGCGGCAGGAGCAGGTGGTGGGCACCCTGCTGAAGATGGCCGACTCCTCCGAGGACCGGCTGCGCGCGGTCACCGGCTTCAACCTGAGCCTGGACGCGACCGAGAAGGCGGTGAAGCGGCTGACCGAGAACAGGGTCGCGGTGCTCGCCTCCCGGATCAGCGGAGACCGGATCGCGAACGAGGAGAGCGCGGACGGCCAGGCGCGGCAGCGCTTCCCGGGGCTGGCCCGCATCATCCCGGCCAACCATGACGCGGCCCAGGCGCTCGCCCAGTTCAACGGCGACCAGAAGCGGCAGAACAAGCGGACCGTGCTGGTCTACGACAAGCGCGAGGACAGCTACAGCCAGTCGCTCGCGAAGGCGTTCAGCGGCATCGAGGAGACGGGGCCCGCCGGGCCCGCCGCGATGCCCTTCGAGTCGCCCGGCATCGACGACAAGGGCTCGACGGGCAATCAGTTCACCCAGATCGCCAACAACATCTGCGACTCGAAGGCCGACATCATCTACTTCGCCGGCCGTTCCCTGCACCTGCGGATCCTCGCGCTCAAGCTCGCCCAGATGAACTGCGGCAGCCGGACCTACACCCTGGTCAGCGGCTCTGACGCCGCCTCGCTCCGGCAGGACATGAGCGAGGCGAACTGGGAGCAGCTCCGCGGCCCCGACGGCAAGCCGAAGGTGACCGTGCAGTACGCGGCTCCGGCGCACCCGGACGCCTGGCGCACCGAACTGGCCAAGCACGCCCAGCGGTCCGGCGGAAAGAAGGGGGAAGAGGGGCCGCGGTATCTCACCGAGCCCAAGGCCGCCCTCGACGCCCTCCAGAAGGAGATCGACGACCTGGAGGGGAAGGGCGTGAAGCTCGGTTCGGAGCCGAACCTGGAGGACTCGCGCACGATGCTGGTCTACGACGGCATGGTCACCATCGGCCGCGCGCTGCACCAGGCGCAGAAGGGCGACGAGTCGAAAGTGCCGGACCGCAGGGACGTGGGCGGCCAGTGGAACCTGCTCCAGTCCCGCCACCGCGTCCAGGGCACCAGCGGCCTCATCTGCCTGACCAGCGGCGGCAATCCGTACGACAAACCGGTCGCCGTGGTGGAGCTGGACCCCGGGCACGGCGGCGCAGGACGGCTGAAGTTCGCCGGGCTCGGCTGGCCCACCGGGAGCCCGCAGCCCGACCACTGCGTGATCCCCAGCGGAAAGTAGCGACGGAGGAGACCTGCATGACCAGACCGCGCACCGGATTCCCCACGACGGCGCGTGCGTTCGCGATGACCGCCGGCTTAGGGCTCCTGCTGGGCGCCTGCTCGGGCGGCGGGCCCGTCTCGGGCTCGCCCGGCGGGGGCAGCACGCTGGTGATCGACACCTCGTTCAACCTCAAGACCGCCGACCCGGCGCGGGAGTTCGAGCCGACCGGGCACCTCGTGGACAAGGCGCTGTACGAGACGCTGCTGACCTACAAGGGCGGCGACGTGAGCAAGCCGGTGCCGGGGCTGGCCTCCTCGTACGAGCAGTCCGAGGACGGGAAGCGGCTCACGCTGCACCTGCGCGACGGGGCGAAGTTCTCCGACGGCAGCCCTGTGACCACCGAGGACGTGGTGTTCTCCCTCAAGCGGGTCAGCGCGCTCAAGGGCAACCCGGCGTTCCTGCTCGACGGCGTGGACGTGGCACGCAAGGACGCCTCCACCGTCGTCCTGACCAGCGAGAAGCCCAACCCGGCTCTGCCGTCCGTGCTCCCCAACCCGGCGCTCGGCATCGTGAACGCGAAGAAGGTGAAGGCGTACGGGGGCTCGGCGGAGGCGGGGAAGGCGGACACCGCGGAGCGGCACCTCAACGGCACGTCGGAGGGCTCGGGCCCGTACAGGCTCGCCGCCTTCGACACCACCAGCCAGGTCGTGCTGGAGAAGAACCCGAAGTACACCGGCCCCCAGCGGCCCGCGTACCAGAAGGTCGTGCTCCGCAACGTCAAAGCGCCCACGCAGCGGCTCAACGTGCAGCGCGGCGACAGCCAGATCGCGCTGGACCTCAACTCCGACCAGGTCAAGGGCCTGCGGGGCGGGCTCAAGCTGGTCCAGGGGCCGTCCTCGAACGTGATCTTCCTGCTGCTCAACAGGGATTCGCGGGTCAGCAAGGCCACGTCGGAGGAGAAGTTCGCGGAGGCGGTGCGCAAGGGGCTCGACTACCGGAGCCTGCGCGGGCTCGCTGGCTCCGGCTCCGTCCAGGCCGCCGGGATCATCCCGAGGAGCATCCCCGGCGCGCTGCCCGCGTCCGGCGCGGCCGAGCGCGATGTCACCGGCGCGGCGGCGGCGTTGAGGGACAGCGGGCTCAAGAAGCCCACGGTGACGCTCGGTTACGCCAGCGACATGACCATCGACGGACTCTCGCTCCAGTCCCTGGCGGAGCGGATCCAGGCGCAGCTCAAGGAGGTCGGCATCACCGTCAAGCTGGAGCCCGCCTCGACCGCGACGGAGATGGCCAAGTACCGCGGAGGGAAGGAGCAGATGGGCCTCTGGTACTGGGGCCCGGACTACCCGCATGCCAACGACTACCTGAGCTTCCTCCCCGGCGCGACGGTCGGGAAGCGCGCCGGCTGGAAGGCCGACGGCGACCCCGCGCTCTCCCGGCTCGGCGACAAGGCGGCCGTGACGATGGACGACGCGGCGCGCGAGAAGCAGTACGCGCAGATCCAGAAGCGGCTCAACACCCACGGCCCCTTCGTCCCGCTCATCCAGCCCAGCCGGAACACGGTCCACGCACCCACCGTCACCGGCGTCGCCTACAACCCGGTGTGGACGCTCGATGTCGCCGCGGTCGGGGCGAAGTGACCCGGTGAGAAGAAGCGACCCGCTGAGAAGAAGCGACTCCGCGAAAGGCGGTGGCGGGCGGCCGCTCGCCCGCCACCCCCTGGCGCGCTACCTCCTGCAACGCACGGGCGTGGCCGCGCTCCTGGCGCTCGGCGTGACCCTGGTGACCTTCGTGCTCACCAACGTCGTGCCGGGCGACCCGGCCGCGGCCAACCTCGGCCAGAGCGCGGTCGAGGACCCCTCCATCGTGGCCAGATTCCGCCACGAGCACGGACTCGACCAGCCGCTGCCCGCGCAGTACGCGCACTACCTCGGCAACCTCTTCCAAGGCGACCTCGGCGAATCCCAGCAGAGCCACCGGCCCGTGCTCACGGACCTCTCGCAGGCCGTCCCCGCGACGCTGGAGCTGGCCGGCGCCGCGATCGTCGTCTCGCTCGCCGCCGGCGTCCTCTTCGGCGTGGTCGCCGCGCTGCGCCGGGACCGCTTCACCGACCAACTGCTGCGCGTGGTCAGCCTGCTGGGCGTCTCGGTGCCGACCTTCTGGCTGGCCCTGCTCGCCTTCTACGTCTTCTTCTACCAGCTCGGCATCGCCCCCGGCAGCGGCCGCCTCGCGCCGGGAATGAGCGCTCCGCCGCACGTCACGGGGCTGTTCACGGTCGACGCCGCGCTGGCCGGGCAGTGGGCGGTGTTCCGGAGCGCCGTGGGCCATCTGCTCCTTCCGGCGCTGGTGCTCACCGCGTACACCGTCGGCCTGCTCACCCGCTTCACCCGCTCCGCCGTCCTGGAGGTGCTGAGCCAGGACTACATCCGCGCGGCCCGCGCCAAGGGCCTGCCGGGGCGCACGGTGCTGGTGCAGTACGTGCTGCGGGCCGCGCTCGTGCCCGTCGTCACGGTCGCCGGGCTGGCCTTCGGCACGCTGCTCTCGGGCACCGTGCTGGTCGAGTCGATCTTCGCCTGGCCCGGCCTGGGCGCGTACGCCTACAAGAGCACCACCACCCTCGACCTGCCCGCGGTCATGGGCGTCGGCCTGGTCGTCGCCCTCGTCTACCTGACCGTCAACCTCGCCGTCGACGTCCTGTACGGCGTGATCGATCCGAGGGTGAGGGTGCGATGAGGGGGAGGGCTTCCGTGAGGGTTTCTGCGAGGGGGAGGGCGGGGGCGCGATGAGCCTGTTCCGCTTCCGGCTCCTCAAGCGGCTGCCTCCCGCCTGGCGCAGGCCGCTCGCCGTGACCGGCGCCGTGGTCGGCGCGCTGTGGCTGGTCATCGCCCTCGCGGCCCCGCTGCTCGCCCCGTACAGCCCGCTCGCGCAGGAGCTCCCGCGGCTGGCCGGGCCGGGCGCCGGACACTGGCTGGGCACCGACGAGCTGGGCCGCGACCTGCTGAGCCGGGTGCTGTACGGGGCCCGCGTGTCCATTCCCCTAGCGCTGCTCCTGGTCACGCTGTCCCTGCTAGTCGGCGGGGTGCTCGGTGCCTGCGCGGGGTACTTCGGGCGGTGGGTGGACGAGACCGTGATGCGGGTGGCCGACCTCGTTTTCGCGTTCCCGACCGTGATCCTGGCCATGGTCGTCGCCGCCGCGCTCGGCGCGAGCCTGCGCAACGCGGTGCTCGCCGTGCTCGTCGTCGCCTGGCCCTCGTACGCGCGCGTCACCCGCGGCCTCGTGCTGGGCCTGCGGTCGCGTGAATTCGTGCTGAGCGGGCGGCTGCTGGGGTTCTCCGCGTGGCGGTCGCTGCGCGTGGACGTGCTGCCGAACGTGCTCGGGCCGCTGCTCGTGCTCGCCACGCTCGACATCGGCACCGCGACGCTGCTGCTGTCCGGCCTCTCCTTCCTGGGGCTCGGCGCCAAGCCGCCGACGGCGGAGTGGGGCGCGATGGTGGCGGCCGGGACCCAGCAGTTCGACATGTGGTGGATCGGGGTCTTCCCCGGCCTCGCGATCCTCACCGTCGTCCTCGCCTTCAACTTCCTCGGCGACGCGCTGCGCGACGCCCTCGACCCCGCGACGGCCCAGACCCTCGGCGCGCAGAAGGAGCGGGCGGCGTGAGGCGGCCGGAGAGGGACGAGGGGTACGCGGGCGCTGACGTGTCCGGTGGCGGTGAGGGCGACGGCGTGCTGGAGATCGCCGGGCTCACGCTCGATCTGCCCGCGCGCGTCGGCGGGTTCCGGCGCGTGCTGCACGGCGTCGACCTCCCGCTGCGGCGCGGGCGCATCCACGGGCTGGCGGGGGAGAGCGGCTCGGGCAAGACCATGACCGGGCTGGCCGTCCTGGGCCTGCTGCCCGAGGGCGCCCGCACCGGCGGCGAGATCCTGCTCGACGGCACCGATCTGCTGAGCCTGCCGCCCCGGCGGATCGCGGCGCTGCGCGGTCGCGTAGTGAGCATGGTCTTCCAGGATCCGGCCACGTCCCTGCACCCGATGCTCAGCATCGGACACCAGCTCACGGACCACGTACGCCACCACAGGAAGCTGAGCCGGAAGGCCGCGCGGGACCGGGCCGTCGAACTGCTCCGGCAGGTCCGCATCCCGGAGCCCGAGGCGGCGCTGCGGAGCTATCCGCACCAGTTCTCCGGCGGTATGCGCCAGCGCATCGCCCTCGCCATCGCGCTGGCCTGCGAACCGAGCGTGCTGATCGCCGACGAGCCGACCACCGCGCTCGACGTCACCGTGCAGGCCGGGGTGCTGCGCCTGCTGCGCGGCCTGTGCGACGAACTCGGCCTCGCCGTCCTCCTCGTCACCCACGACCTCGGCGTGATGTCCGCCGTCGCCGACACCGTGAGCGTGCTGCGGGACGGCCGCGTGGTGGAGAGCGGGCCGCGCGCCGAGGTGCTGACCGTGCCACGGCACGCGTACACCCGCGAGCTCCTGGACGCGCTCCCCGGAAGGAACACCGGATGACCCCCCACGAACGGCCGCTCCCGCTCCTTTCCGTCGACGGTCTTGTGGTCCACCACCGGCGACCGGGCGCGCCGCCGGTCCGCGCCGTGTCCGGGGCCGGCCTCCAGGTACGGGCCGGTGAAGTGCTCGGTCTGGTGGGCGAGTCGGGCTGCGGAAAGTCGACACTGGCGCGCGCGGTGTGCGGACTCACGGCGCCGGTCTCGGGGAGCGTCACCTTCGACGGCACGCCGGTGCGTCCGCTGCGTGCGCGTCGCCGTGACCTCGGGCTGACCGCTGTGCAGATGGTGTTCCAGGACCCGTACGGTTCGCTCAACCCGCGCCGCAGGGTGGGCGCGCAGCTCGCCGACGGCCTGCGTACGGCGGCGGCGCGCGGCGTGGCGGACGCGGGGGATCCGTGCGAACTCCTGGGACGCGTCGGGCTTCCCGCGAGCGCGGCGCGCCGCTATCCGCACGAGTTCTCCGGCGGGCAGCGGCAGCGCATCGCCCTCGCGCGCGCCCTCGCCGCGCGGCCCCGGCTGCTCATCGCCGACGAGCCGATCTCCGCGCTGGACGCCTCGGCCCAGCTCGACGTGGCCGCGCTGATGCGGAACCTGGCCCTCGAATCGGGTGCAGGGCTGCTCTTCATCAGCCACGACCTGTCGGTGGTACGGCTCATCGCGGACCGTGTCGCGGTGATGTACCTCGGCCGGATCGTGGAGACGGGGGACACGGCCGCGCTCTGGTCCGGCCCCCGGCACCCGTACACCCGCGCCCTGCTGGACGCCGTCCCGCACCCCGACGGCGCAGGCACCCTCCCCACCGAACTCCCCGGCGACGTCCCCGACCCCGCAGCCCCGCCCACGGGCTGCGCCTTCCACCCACGCTGCCCCCGGGCCTTCGAGGGCTGCGACACGGAGGAACCGGAGCTGGGGGAGGAGGGGGTGGCGTGTCGGTTGTATTCGGGGGCGTGAGGGCCCCTCGCGCCGGACAGGCCCCCCGACCTCGGTGATCACCGCGTGCTCGTACGACGTACCCGTACGGCTCACCCGTAAGACGGGGCCGCACAGCGACGAGGCGAGAGGGCCCTGCACCGACCCCCACTCACCCCAACGCAGTGCGTCAAGGTGTCAGAGGGGGCGCCGGCGTGGAGAGGTGGAGGGAAAGTGATGGCCCACGACGGGAGAACCCCCATGCGTATCCGCACCGTAGCCGCGACCGTCCTCCTGGCGATCGGCGCAGCCCTGGCCACCGCCACCACGGCGTCGGCGTCCGACGACCCCCAGAACCTGACCCCGCGTGAGCAGGCGGGCCTGGAGGCGGCGACGACGGTGGTCAGCTCGCTCCTCGGCGGGGGCGGAGGCGGTGCCCCGGCCGGCAACTGACGCCGCGCGCCGCGCCTCCCGTGACGCGTGAGGCGTATCCGCGACTGCGGGCCGCCCCGGGGTGAGCTCCCCGGGGCGGCCCGCGATCCCCTCGTACCCCGGCCCCTCAGGCGGTCGTCGCGCTCTCCGCACCGACCGCCGCGGCAGCGGGCTCGGGCCGGCCCTCCAGGCGCCGCCGGTACGTCTCCGGCGCCAGGCTCATCGCCACGGCGGCGACCACGGCGCCCCCAGCGATCATCGCCGCGACGCTCATCGCGACGTGCGAGGTCTCCAGGAGGGAGGCGGCGATCAGCGGGGTGAAGCCGCCGAGGAGCACGGATCCCGCCTGGTAGCCGATGGACATGCCGCTGTAGCGGACGCGCGGGGTGAACAGCTCCGCGTAGAAGGCGGACAGCGGCGCGTAGACCGCGCCGTGCGGGATGCCCAGCATGATCACCAGCGCGACCGTGACCAGCAGCGGGCTGCGGGTGTCCAGCAGCCAGAAGAACGGCACCGCGTACAGGGCCATGAAGACCGCGCCGAAGAGGAAGACCGGCTTCCGCCCCAGCCGGTCGGAGAGCGCGCCCCACAGCGGCAGGACCGCGATGTTCACGGCGGCGGCGATGAGTTCGGCGGTGAGCCCGGACTGCTGGTCCATGCCGAGGTGCCCGGTGAGATAGGCCAGCACGAAGGTGGAGATCAGGTAGTAGTTGCCGCCCTCGGCGAAGCGCACGCCGAAGGCGATCAGGATCTCCTTGCCGTGCGTGCGCACCGCCTCGATCAGCGGCATCCTGGCCACTCCCGACTCCTCGGTGACCTCCTTGAAGGAGTCGGACTCGGTGAGCCTGTAGCGCATGTAGAAGCCGAAGGCCGCCAGCACGATGCTGACCAGGAACGGCAACCGCCAGCCCCAGGCCATCAGTTGGGCCTCGGGCAGCAGCGAGACCAGGCTGAACGCGCCGGTCCCCAGCAGCAGTCCGGCCGAGACGCCCGTCTGCGGCCACGCGCCGTAGAGGCCGCGGCGCCCCGGCGGCGCGTGTTCCACGGCGAGCAGCGCGGCCCCGCCCCACTCGCCGCCGACCGCGAGCCCCTGGAAGATCCGCAGGACGAGCAGCAGCACCGGTGCCCAGATGCCGATCTGGGCGAAGGTCGGCAGCACGCCGATGAGCGTCGTGGCGATGCCCATCACGGTGAGCGTGACCACCATCGTGGCCTTGCGTCCCAGCTTGTCGCCGAAGTGCCCGGCGATCAGCCCGCCCAGCGGTCTGGCGATGAACCCGACGGCGAAGGTCGCGAACGAGGCCAGCGTCCCGGTGGCCGGACTGACGTTGCTGAAGAAGAGCTTGTCGAACAGCAGCGCGGCCGCCGTGCCGTACACGGTGAAGTCGTACCACTCGATGACGCTGCCGATGGTGCTGGACGTGAGCGTGCGGGCGGGGGACGGGGCGGGCGCGCCACCCGCCCCCGGGTCCTGCGGGGTCTCCTTGGCGGTGACCGACATGTGCGCCTCCTTGCGCTGGCCGGTGGGGCGGTGCGGGTGGTCAGCGCGCGGCGGACGAGTCCTCGCGGGTGACGGAGCCTTCGGGCGCCCAAGTCAGCGGCGCGTCGGCGTACTTGGCCGCGCGCACATCGCCCGAGCGCGCGTGCCCCTCGAAGAGCTCGACCCGCGCGGCGCGCCCGCACACCTCGCCGAGCTCGGCGCTGGAGGCGGGGTTCGTGACCTCCTGGTAGGTCACGGTCTTGAGGTACTTGCCGACCCAGAGCCCGCCCGTGTAGCGGGCCGCGCCGCGGGTGGGGAGCACGTGGTTGGTGCCGATGACCTTGTCCCCGTACGAGACGCAGGTGCCCTCGCCGAGGAAGAGCGCGCCGTAGTTGCGCATCTTGTCCAGCGCCTCGCGCGGCTGCCGGGTGAGGATCTGCACGTGCTCGCTGGCGTACTCGTCGGCCAGCGCGTACGCCGCGTCCAAGTCGTCCACCACGTGCACCTGGCCGTGGTCGCGCCAGGCGGGCTCGGCGTTGTCGCGGGTGGGCATGCCGGGCAGCAGCTTCTCGATCTGCTCGATCACCTGCCGGCCCAGGTCCTCGGAGGTGGTGATCAGCACGGCGGGCGAGTCGGGCCCGTGCTCGGCCTGGCTGAGCAGGTCGACGGCGGTGACGAAGGGGTCGGCGTGCTCGTCGGCGACGACGAGGATCTCGGTCGGCCCCGCGAACAGGTCGATGCCGATCTCCCCGTACAGCTGCCGCTTGGCCTCGGCGACGAAGGCGTTGCCGGGCCCGGCGAGCATGTCCACGCGGCCCATCGACTCGGTGCCCAGCGCCATGCTGACCACGGCCTGCACGCCGCCGAGCAGGTGGATCTCGTCGGCGCCCGCGAGGTGCATGGCGGCGACGGTGGCCTCGGGGACCTCGCCGCGGATGGGCGGGGTGCAGGCGACCACGCGCGGGACGCCGGCGGTCTTCGCGGTGAGGATGGTCATGTGCGCCGAGGCGAGCAGCGGGTAGCGGCCGCCCGGCACATAGGCGCCGGCCGCCGAGACCGGCAGGTGCTTCTGGCCGAGGTGCACGCCGGGCAGCGTCTCCACCTCGAACTCCCGCATGCTGGCGAGCTGCTGCTCGGCGAAGTGCCGCACCTGCCGCTGCACGAAGCGGATGTCCTCGAGGACCTGCTCCGGTACGCGGGAGACGATCTCCTCGATGCGCTCGGGGGAGAGCCGGAAGCTGTCGGGCTGCCAGCCGTCGAAGCGGCCCGAGTAGTCGCGGACCGCGGCGTCCCCGCGCTCGCGGACGTCCTCGATGATCGCCGCGACCTTCTCCCTGACGTCGGCGCGCGCGGCCGAGGCGGCGGCGGATCCGGTGGCGGACTTGAGGGTGAGCGACATGTTCTGCTCCCTGCATGTGTACGTATTCATGGCGCGGCACGAACACTAGACCCGCTAGTGTGTATACGTAAACACCCTGTTTCCCGCAGGGTGCGTCACCGCTTGTCCGCGCAGCTCAGACCCGTACCGTCACCTTGGAGGACCGCATGGTCACCAGCCGCGACGTCGCCCGGCTCGCCGGGGTCTCGCAGGCGACCGTCTCCCGCGTGCTGCAGGGGAGCAGCAGCGTCTCCGAGGGGACGGCGGAACGGGTGCGGGCCGCGATGCAGGAGACCGGCTACCGCCCGCACGCGGCGGCGCGCACCATGCGCACCAGCAGGACGGCCACCGTCGGCGTCGTCGTCTCCGACATCACCAACCCCTTCTATCCCCAACTCCTGGAAGCCGTCGCCGAGTCGCTGGAGCGGGCGGGGCAGCGCATGGTGCTGTGGAACGCAGCGGGCAGCGGGCAGGAGGGCGCGCTCGCCGCGATGCAGGAACGCACCGTGGACGGGCTGATCTTCACCGCCGCGACCGACGAGCTGCCGGCGGGGGCCGACGCCGCCGGCCCCGTCGTCCTTCTCCACCGCGGCCTGGAGAATTCCCCGTACGACCAGGTCACCACCGACAACGTGCAGGGCGGACGGCTGGTCGCGGACTACCTGGCGGGGACCGGGCACCGCCGCATCGGCTACCTCGCGGGCCCGCCCAGGCCCAGCACCTCGCGGGACCGCGAGCGCGGTTTCACCGACCGGCTGGGCGAACACGGCCTGCCCCTGGACCCGCGCCTCACCGCGTACGGCGGCTTCGACCACGGCACGGCGCGCGCCGCGATGCGCGAACTGCTGTCACTGCCCGAGCCGCCGACTGCCGTCTTCTGCGCCAACGACCTCACCGCGCTGGGCGCGCTGGACGCCGCGGTCTCCCTGGGTCGCCGCGTGCCGGAGGACGTATGGGTGATCGGTTACGACGACATCGCGATGGCCTCATGGGACTCCTTCGCCCTGACCACGGTCCGCCAGCCGACGGTCGAGATGTCGAGAGCGGCGGTCCGCCTGCTGCTGGAACGCATGGAGAACCCTCAACTGCCCCCGAGGTCCGAGACGTTCCCGAGCGAGCTGGTGGTCCGGGGGAGCTCGGCGTACGTGGAGCTGGGTGGCTGAGCAGGTCTGCTTCAAGGGCGCGCGGGGGCGCGCCGAAAGGGGCGGACCCGCGGTGTTGCGGGATCCGCCCCTCGTGCGCGTGCTGGGGGTCAGACGCGGTCGGCCGCGATCAGGAGGTACTGGAAGGAGCCGTCCTTGTAGGAGTTGATGAACGCCTCCTCGATGCCGGTGACCAGGGAGGAGGTCGCGCGCAGCTCCCAGTACGGGAGGGTCGCGGCTGTCAGGTCGACGACGGCCGCCGGGACGAGGCGGTTGTCGGCCATCGCGCGCAGGTACTCCCGGCGGGAGTGGATGTTGCACTCGAAGTGCGCGTTGATCTGGGACACGTACTTGGAGGGCTGCCCGTACCGCGGGTTCCAGCAGCCGGTGATGGTCACGTAGCGGCCGCCCACGGCGAGCACCCGGGAGTGCTCGGCGAACAGGTCGTGCAGGTCGACGTACATGGTCGACTCGTTGTTCCACGAGGCCGCCGCCTGCCCCGTCTCGAACGGCATGTCGAGCATGTTGCAGACGTGGGCCTGCACATGGTCCTCGATGCCGAGCTCCTTCGCGCGCCCGTTGGCGAAGTCGGCCTGCTTGGTGGAGAGCGTGACGCCCTCGACCGAGCAGCCGAAGCGCTGGTGCGCCATGACCATCGAACCGCCGCGCCCGCAGCCCGCGTCCACCAGCGTGTCGTCGTGCCCGATGGAGCCGACGTGGTCGAGGAGCACCTGGGTCTGCGCCGACTCCAGGCGGTGGAGCTCGGCGATCAGCCGTTGTTCGTAGTCGCTGTCGTGGCTGTCCCCGAGAGCCGCGTGGTCGACCTCGCCGACACCGTAGTGGTGGTGGTAGAGCCCGTCGACGTCGCCGAGGCGGAGGTTCACCGGCCTGGCCTCCTGGTCCCAGTAGCGGGCGATGTCGCTCTGGTAGGGCGACGCCGGAGCCGGGACGAACGCGGAGGGAGACTTGACGTTGGTGAACGGAGTGCTTGCCAAGGAAGGGGTCCTTTCTTACAGGAAATCAGGCAGGCTGTACCGGTAGGTATTGGTCTGGTGCCAGTAGTGGTTGCCGTCGACCCACGCGGCCACCCCGCGCAGGAAGCGCAGCACGGTGGGGACCGGGAAGGCGGCCGCCAGCGCGGCGGCCTCGTCCTCGAAGCGGTGCATCAGCTCGTTGTGCACCTCGATGCCCTTGAGGTAGGCGTCCCGCTCGGAGAGGCCCTCCCGCTCGGCCAGCACCACGGGCAGGTTGAGGTGCAGGCCGGGGCTCTTGAGCTCCTTGGTGTAGGAGTAGAGGTCGTTGACGATCGTGGTCGCGTTGCTCGCCAGCGCGATCACGCGCTGCATGGCGGGGCGCGCGTGCAGGTCCGCCTGGAGCTCGTAGCCCCCGCAGGTGTCGGTGATGGTCGGACAGGGGCGGAAGTTGTTGAACTGGCGCATCGCCAGGTACTCCCACACCTCCGGCACCGCCTCCTCCTGCGCCCACGCGGCCTCGGCGAGATAGCCCAGGTGCAGCCGCGCCATGTCGTGCCGGTAGCGGTCGGCCTGCGAGGCGGTGGCGTACTGCAGGAAGTAGTCCATCGCGGACCGGTAGGCGCGCCGGGGCGCGTCCGACTCCAGGGACTCCAGCCACGGCGGCTCGTACTCCCGCGTGGTGTGGAAGGGGTCGAGCGCCGTGTGCGCCAGCAGCAGCCGGCTGCCGAGGCCGATGGGGGAGCCGCCGTGGTCCTCGCAGTAGCAGTCGTCCACCGCGTTCTCGGCGACCATCAGCCGCGCCGCGAGCATCAGGTGGTCCACGCTGGGCGCGTCGGGATGGCAGGCGACCATGTAGCGCCCGACGGCGAAGCCGTCGAACTGGTCCTCCCACTCCGGCGGATAGGCCCGCACCTCGTGCACCGCCCACGCCTTGATCCGGCTGTCCACCTCCGCGACCCGCACCGGGTCGGGCTCGGCGATGGGGTGGTAGTAGAGCCCCGGGATCGGGTGGCCCTGCCCGGCCGTCGTGCCGGCCGCGGGCTCCTCGCATGTCCCGGGCTCCGCGCATGCGGCGGTCTCGTCGCGCGCCCCGGACTCCTGGAGCCCGGCCGCGTCGGGGGCCGCTTCCGCGGGAGGCGCCGGCGCCTCGGGGGACGCCGCTTCCGCGCGGGACGCCGGATACAGCCCCGCCGTGCCCAGCCCGGTGGGCCCGCGCAGAAGGCGCTCCAGTACGGGCCCCGACTGCCGCACCACGGCCGCGCCCTCCTCCTCTTCCGGGAGGGATCTCGCGGCCGGCGCGTCCGGCGCCGGGAGGGGTACGGAGGGCGGTCCCGGCAGGGTGGGCGCAGGGGGAGGCCCCGCTTCGGACATCCGTGGCTCCTTGCTGGTGTGGGTGGGTCTTCCCTGCCCGTTCCTGCGGTCCGAGGGCGAAGGGGAAAGAGTGGGGTGAATCCATAGGAAGCCGTGCAGTTCGCTGGCCACAGTACGACCGGTAACCCCGCCAACGCCCCATGGGACAAGCGGAGTTACCTCGATGCGGCGTTCTTGGCCCGCACCGGGTTTATCTCAACGAGCAATGTCATCAAGACAGTTGGGATCACTCCGTGTTTGCTGCTCAGCACGAGGCGAACCGGGCCGCTCCGGCCACAGCCGAGCCCCGCAGCCCCGAAGACCACCCCGCGTCGCGCCGCGCGCCCCCGCCCGCGGGGTTCCGGGGCGAAAGGAATCTGCCAGACGTACGGGTGAGAGGTTCCGAACGTGTGGGCGAGCCGCGTACGCGAAGCTGTGGGGCGGGGTCGCCCCGTACCGGCGTCCGCTCTCCCGTACCGCGTCCGTGCGTCGCGAACTGCCCAGGTCACGCAGCGGTGCATGTAGTGCTATGCGTGCCATTTGGTACGGAAGACCGCAGAAGCGGAAAGATCCAGTCGGGGTTCTTCGTACGGGCGTTCCTCTTTTAGGCTCTGCGGCATGCCGCTCTTCCGATCCCGCCGTGGTCAGCGACCTCGGATCGCGCCTGAGCTCGACGACGACGCGCTCGCCAAGGTGCTCAAGGTGCTCGACGCCCCGCCGGCGCCGGGCCTCATCGAGCTCCACATCGCACAGGTGCAGCGCGCCCTGGACGAGCCGGGCAAGGACTGGGACCGGCGCTCGCACCGGCTGTCCGTGCTGGCCGAGCGCACGGGCGACACGCACCTGCCGCAGGCGTGGGTCTCCCGCGCCCCGCGCACCGCCGACGCGCTGCTGCTCAAGGCGCAGGTGGATCTGCGGCACGGCCAGCGGGGCGGCGCCCTGGCCGACCCGCAGGCCACCATCGGGCTGTGCCACCGCGTCGCCGAGCTGCACCCCGACGACCCGGCGCCCTGGGTGGTGCTGCTCGGGGCGCTGCGTCTGATGCGGCGGCCCTCCCAGGAGGTCTTCCCGGTGTGGGAGGAGATCATGGCCCGCGACACCTGGAACCGCGAGGCCTTCCTGCACATGACCGGCTACCTCGCGGCCGAGGAGTGCGGCTCGCACATGCAGCTCCTCGACTTCGTCGACGCCGCACGCGCGCGCATGCCCGCCGACGCGCCCGCGATCGGCGCGGAGCTGGTCTCGGTCGTACGGCGCCAGCACAGGTCGGCCGCGAGCGGCTCCGGCGACCTCGCCGATTCGCTCATGGCGCGCGAGCAGTGGGCGCACCCGCCGGTGTCCACCCTTCTGGAGCGGGCGCACCAGGAGTGGACGCGGCCCGGGTTCCTGCGCCACGCGGCGGCGCTGGCCGACCTGAACCTGCTGGCGTACGCGCTGATCCAGGCCGACAGGCTCACCGCGGCGGCCGACGCGTTCCAGGCCATCGGCACGACCGTGACCGCCTGGCCGTGGCGCCTGGACGGCGACCCGCTGGAGCGCTTCCAGCTCTGGAGGGAGCGCGCACTGCGCTGAATCCCCTGGTCAGGCGCTTCGAGGCCCCGCTGTCAGAGGCGCTGGGTAGGGTCGGAGCATCCGCCGTCCCCCGTAAAGCGGCATCTGCCAGGGCAGGGGCGTGTGGTGAGCGGCAGGCCGGGGGAGGAGTGGGTGGTCAGGGTCGCGGATGCGGCGGAAGTCCGCCCCGCGGAAGGGCGCGTACGAGACGAGCACGAGCGTGTACGGGACGAGTGCCGGCGCGTACGGGCGCGGGGCACGACCGGAAGATGGGGATGTTTCGCGTGACGGCCACGGCGTCGGATGCGGAGGAGGCCCGGCGGGTCGCGGGTCTGGTGGAGGCGCAGGAGAAGGCGGTCGCGCTGTTCGCCGAGGTGGAGGCGCGCGGCCTGGTGGCGCCAGGCGTGGGCGAGCGCGAGGCCAGCGACCGCGTGCGTGACCTGGCCAACGAGATGTTCGGCACCACCAAGCACTGGCACAAGCGGATCATCCGCTCCGGCCCCAACACCCTCTATCCGTACCGGGAGAATCCGCCGGACCGGACCATCGCCGAGGACGACGTCGCCTTCGCCGACTTCGGCCCGATCTTCGAGCAGTACGAGGCGGACTTCGGCCGCACCTACGTCTTCGGCGGCGACCCGCACAAGCTCCGGCTGCTGCGGGACCTGCCGGGCCTCTTCGACGCGGGGCGCGCCGCCTTCGCCGCCGACCCGCTGATCACGGGGCGGCGGCTGCACGCCGAGATGGCGCGTCTGGCGGCCGAGGCGGGCTGGAGCCTGGGGACCTGGCACACCGGCCACCTGGTGGGCGAGTTCCCGCACGAGACGAACGAGGGCGCCGAGACGGAGTCGTACATCGCGCCGGACAACGACACCCCCATGCGCCGCACCGACCGCAAGGGGCAGACCTGCCACTGGATCCTAGAGGTCCATCTCGTGGACCGCGCACGGGGGTTCGGCGGCTTCTACGAGCAACTGCTGGACCTGGCCTGAACGGCACGGGAGGCCGACGGCACACGCCGCCGCCCTAGGGCCGGTGCGGGGGCGCGTATGTCTTGTTGTCTCTACCCCCGCCTGATATCCACGCTCGAAATCATCAACGCGTGGGGGTGTTCGGTGGCGAGTTCAGTGCTCCGCTTCAACCAGGCTGCTCCCGGCCTGGAGCGGGAAGACGTGGCCGCGCGCTACCGCGCGACGGTCGAGATGGCCGCCTTCGCCGACGAGGCCGGCCTCGACATGGTGACCCTGGAGGAGCACCACGGCGCCGACAACGGCTGGAGCCCCGCGCCGCTGGCGACCGCCGGCGCCGTGCTCGGCGCGAGCCGCCGGATCGCGGTCATGGTCAGCGCGCTGATCACCCCGCTCTACGATCCGCTGCGCCTCGCGGAGGAGACGGCGGTGCTCGACCACATCGGGCGCGGCCGGCTGAGCCTGGTGGCGGGCATCGGGTACCGGCCCGAGGAGTACGAGATGTTCGACCGCGAGTGGAAGCGCCGCGGCCGCCTCCAGGACGAGGTGCTGGAGACCCTCCTCGCGGCGTGGACCGGCGAGCCCTTCACCTATCGCGGCCGCACCGTGCGCGTGACCCCGCCGCCCTACACGCGGCCGCACCCTCCGCTGCTGGTCGGCGGCACCTCGATGGCCGCCGTGCGCCGCGCCGTACGCCTGCGGCTGCCGTTCTTCTCCGCCGACCACCTCCCCGAACTGGCCGATTCCTACAACGCGCTGGCCGCCGAGGAGGGCTTCGAGGGCGGCTTCGCGCTGCTGCCGCCGAGCAGTTCGCAGTTCGTGTTCTGCACCGAGGACCCGGACCGCGCGTGGGCCGAACACGGCGAGCACTTCCTCCACGAGGCCCGCACCTATTCCGGCTGGCAGCGCCCCGAGATCAGTTCGGCCGCCGCCTCGCACGCCAACGAGACCGTCGACCAGCTCCGCGCCGAGGGCGTCTACCGCTGCCTGACCCCGGAGGAGTGCGTGGCCGAGGCGCGCGAGCAGGGCCCGCTCGGCGCCCTGATCCTGCACCCGCTGTGCGGCGGGCTGCCGATCGAGGCGGGCTGGAGCAGCCTGCAGTTGTACGCGGACCGGGTGCTGCCGCGGTTGAAGGAGACGGCGGCGGCGTAGGTCTCTTCTCGCGGGCGAGTTCCGGGCTGCCGAGTTGCCGAGCCGCTTGAGTCTCCAGCGGCTGGAAGGTCCAGGATCTCGTTCATGGACGACGAACGAGCCTCTGTGGGACCTGTCGAACGGCCAAGTGCGGCGCCCGGTCTGCTCACGATCGGTCAGCTCGCGCGCCGTACCGGTCTCCCGGTGCGCACCCTGCGCTTCTGGTCGGACGAGGGGGCGGTGCCGCCGGTGGCGCGCTCCGCCGGCGGTTACCGGCTGTACGACGCCGATTCCTTGGCCCGCGCCGAACTGGTCCGCACGTTGCGGGAGTTGGGCCTCGGGCTGGAGGACGTGTGCCGGGTGCTGAGCGGCCGGGCCACGGTCGCCGGGGTCGCCGACGCGCACGTGGCCGCGCTCGACGCGCGCATCCGCTCGCTCAAGGTGAGCCGGGCCGTTCTGTCCACCGTGGCGAAACGTGGCTCGACCGCTGAGGAGACGGCGCTGATGAACAGGCTGGCGCGGCTGTCCGCCGCCGAACGCGAGCAGATCGTCGAGGAGTTCAAGGAGGAGGTGTTCGGCGGCCTCGACATGGAGACCCGGCTGCGGGAGCGCATCCGCGGCCTCACCATCGACCTGCCGGACGACCCCGCGCCGGACCAGGTCGACGCCTGGATCGAACTGGCCGAACTGGTGCAGGACCCCGGCTTCCGCGCCAGGCTGCGCGCCTGGCTGGAGCTCAACACGCCCACGCCGGAGCGGCCGCGCCCGCCCGGAGCCTCCATCTGGTGGGCCCGCAGGATCGTGCACGCCGCCGCCGAGGCGCGAACGCGCGGCGTGGAGCCCGAGGCCCCGGAGGCGGCCGCGCTCCTCGCCGAGCTCTTTCCGGGCGCCGAGTCCGAGACCGAATCGCGCGCCGGATCCGACGGCCGCGCCGACTCCGGTACCGCCGCCTCCGCCCACCTGCCCGCCGTACTCCGCAGCCTCCAGTCCGGCCTGGACGCGGACGCCGAGCGCTATCGCCGCCTCGCCTCCCGCGTACGAGGCCGGGCCCCGGCCCCCGACGCCACCCCCGACCTGGAGTGGCTGGCACGCGCGCTGCGCGCGGCGACGGGGAATGTCAGTGGCGGGTGAGACGATCCGAACTCGGGATCGCAGCGAAGGCGGAGACGGGGGCGGACGCGTATGCGTATGCGGATGCGGAGGCGAGGTGGCGGCCGATGGAGCCGGCGGACGGCATGGCGGTGGACGGTGTGGCGGCGGACGAGATGGGGGAGAGCGCGGCGGCGGGTGAGGAGCTCGCATACGTACGGTTCGAGTCGCCGCACCGGAATTCCCGCGGCACCTTCACCGGCGTGTTCGGCCTGGTCAACAGGCTGGCTAAGGAGGGGCGGCTCTCCGAGGAGCAGGAGCGCTTCCGACGCGTCAACAACGACTGGTACGACGCCGCGTACACCGACCCCTCCACCGTGGACCCGGACGTCTACGACGAGGAGACCAACCCCGGTGCGGCGGCCTGGTTCAAGCCGACCGCCACCCACCTCCTCGAACGCGTCCCGGGCTATCTGGAGATCCTGCGCGCGCACGGCGTCGAGTGCCGGATGGTGCGCTCGGCCGACCCCGGGCGCCTGGTGTACGAGGACGAGGTGCAGGTGGTCGTCGTGCCGCGTACGTGACCCGGGCGCGCGGGCATGGCCGGAAGTGCACGCGCGACCGCCCCCGCCCGCCCCGGTACGACGCGGCGGCTCGCCCGCGGGCGGCCCTGCGGTCACCATGAGGGGCGAAGCCACCACGGCGCGCCCGCCCGGGGGCGAGCCGTAGCGTCGAACAAGGGATCGACCCATGGCCCTGCACCCCGTGAACCGCGAAGCGGCAGCGAGCCCCTTCGAGGACGTCTACGCGCTGCCGGTCAGCGAACAGGCCCTGCCCAAGCACCGGATGCCCGAACGGGTCTCCGAGGCGCGCGCCGTCCGCGCGCTCATCCACGACGAACTCGCCCTGGACGGCAACGCCTCGCAGAACCTGGCGACGTTCTGCACCACCTGGGCGGAGCCCGAGGTGCACGCCCTGATGGACGAGTGCCTGGACAAGAACATGATCGACAAGGACGAGTACCCGCAGACGGCGGAGATCGAGAACCGCTGCGTGCACATCCTCGCCGACCTGTGGAACTCGCCCGAGGAGAAGACCACCCTCGGCTGCTCCACCACGGGGTCCAGCGAGGCGTGCATGCTCGGCGGGCTCGCCCTCAAATGGCGCTGGCGGCAGCGCCGCCAGGAGCGCGGCGAGTCCACCGATCGGCCGAATCTGGTGTGCGGCCCGGTGCAGGTGTGCTGGGAGAAGTTCGCCCGCTATTTCGATGTGGAACTGCGTCAAGTCCCGCTGGAGAAGGACGCGTTGGGAATGTGTCCCCAACAACTGCGCGATTACGTCGACGAGAACACCATCGGTGTCGTCGGCATCCTCGGCGTCACCTTCACCTGCGTGTACGAGCCGATCGCCGAGATCTGCGCGGAACTCGACCGCATTCAGGAGGAGAAGGGGCTCGACATCCCCGTGCACGTGGACGCGGCCAGCGGCGGATTCCTCGCGCCGTTCCTCGACCCGGCGCTCGTATGGGACTTCCGGCTGCCGCGCGTCGCCTCCATCAATGCCTCGGGCCACAAATACGGAATGGCCCCGCTCGGTGTCGGCTGGGTGGTGTGGCGCTCGGCCGAACTGCTCCCGGAAGACCTCGTGTTCCGCGTCGACTACCTCGGCGGCGACCTGCCCACCTTCGCTCTGAATTTCTCCCGTCCCGGGGGAGAGGTCGTCGCTCAGTACTACAACTTTCTGCGCCTGGGCCGCGAGGGATATACGAAGGTGTACGCGGCGGCCGCCAGGACCGCGCAGGCGCTGGCCGAACGGGTCGGCCGAATGGGCCCGTTCACTGTTCTCCACGACGGAAGGGGTGCGCTGCCCGCCGTCTCGTGGCGGCTGACCGAACCGATCGGCGCCGGATTCACCCTCTACGACCTCACCGACCAATTGCGGCGCCGCGGCTGGCAGGTCCCCGCTTATCCGCTGCCGGCCGACCGCGGCGACACCGTGGTCCAGCGGGTCCTCGTACGGCACGGCACCGGCTACGACAAGATCTCCCTCCTGATCCGCGACATGGAGACGGCGGTGGAACACCTGCAGAACGGAGGGGCGGGGCACGCGTCGGCGCAGCCGAGTTTCCACCACTGAAAAGGGAGGGGCCCGGCAGCCGGGCCCCTCCGTCAGGCGGACGGTCTCAGGCGGACGTCACTTCGCCTGCGCGTACGTATTCACCTTGGTGGCCTTGAAGCGGTGCTTGTCTCCGGGCTTGAAGGAGAAATTCTTCTTCGAGCCCTTCTTGCACACGTACTTCGAGGTGTCGGTGTCCTTGATCTTGCCCTTCTTGTACCAGACGGTCACGACCCGGACGCAGCCCTTCTTGCTGGAGATCTTCTTCAGCGCGCCCTTGACTCCCTTGGTGTTGTGCTGCTTGAACACGATGCTGACGTCGTCGCGGGCCTTCGGCTTCGTCTCCGAATGCCGGCTCTGCTGGCCCTGCTGAGCCTGCCGGCTCTGCTGCGTCTGCTGCGCTTGCGGCGCGGGCTGCGCGACGCTTTCGGCGGCCGCGGGGCCCGCGGTGCCGAGCAGCACGATTCCGGCCGTGGCCATGCCGACGGCGGCCTTCTTTCCTGCGATCATGACGGTTCTCCCTTGGTCTCGTGTACTGACCGGCGCCATCCGGTCCGCTCGGTCAGGCGGGCCGGCGTGGGGCATTCGGCTCGGACCGGGGTTTCGCCGTAACGCACATTCCCCCGTATCCCCCCGTCGCGAAGAACACTTCGCGTCAAGCGACGTCAGAACATTTCCGCTTACGGAAACCCGCCCTCGTGAGGCGGCTGCTCCACACCATGCGCGAGGGGCACCGGTGAAGTCCTTAGCAGCGAGTGCACGGGACTTGGCGATGCGGCTCAGGCCGTGTGGCCGAGCGCCTCGCGCCGGTATGCGCTGGGCGGCATTCCGTACCGGGCGCGGAAGGCCCGCGTGAAGTCAGCGGCCTGCGGATACCCCCACCGCGCGGCGATCTGGTGGATCGCATGGTGGCTCAGCGCCGGATCGGCGACCTCACGGCGTGCCCGTTCCAGGCGCTGCTCGCGTATCCAGGCGGCCACCGTGGTGTCCTCCGCGCGGAAGAGGCGGTGTAGCTGGCTGAGCGAGATGTGGTGCGCTGCGGCGACGGCGCCGGGCGTGAGCTGCGGGTCGGCGAGGTGCCGCTGGATGAAGGAGCGGATGCGCAGGGTGAGCGTGCGCCGCCGGCGCTCCGGAGCGAGCGCGCTCCCGGCGCCGAGCTCGTGCGCGCAGAGCGCCGAGAGCAGGTCCAGCAGGACGTTTCCGAGCCGCGGGCCCTCGGAGGGGTGGAAGGACTCGGTGTCCGTCGTGATGCGGGTGAGGAACTGCGCCACCAGGGCGCCGAACCCCTCCTGCCCCGAAATCCGGCGCCCGAGCAGGTCGTTGAGCTCCTCGCCGTCCACGTTCAGCATGCGCCTGGGGACCTCGACCCCCACCCCCTGTACCGGCCCCTCGCCCTTCAGTGCCAGGCAGTCGTACGTGTGCGAGGAGTCGACCACGTACAGGTCGCCGGGCCCGTGCGGGGTCCCAGCGCCGGACTGGTCGACCACCACGGTCCCGCGCGGGACGAACGTCAGGTGGAACAGCCCGGGATCGGACTGCCGGGTCGGCTGCGGCGTCCGACAGAGCCGCAGAGGCGGCATCGTCGCAGGCCATACGTGTACGGCGCCGAGTTCCAGCGTCCCGCCCGTAATGCGCTGCCCCGTGCGCGTCTGACACATACTCATCAAACCCCCCGTTTGGATTGAGCATGACAGTCTTCGTGCATGAAGTGCCCATTGTGAGCAGAGGCAACTTTGCTGCAACAGCGCGATTTGCGCCGTACGAGCACTACCGCCGACGCCGTACGCGCGTACCGCCCCTCGACCGCCCCCGGTCGCCCAGCCGTCTACCGTCCGGCGCGGCCGAGGATGCGTCGCAGCTCAGCGATCGGAAGCTTGGGTTTCCGGTCCGCGTCGAGGAGGCCGTTGGTCTCCTGTTCGGTGTCGGTGAACTGGGTGTAGCAGAAGCCGGCGAGCCCCGAGTCCCGCGCGGCGCCGACCAGTTCGGTGAGGCGTGCGGCGAACTCCTCGGGCGTGGCCACGGTGCCGTAGCCGTGCCACTCCTCGCCCTCGCGGGGTTCGAAGGTCGTGCCGCCGAATTCGCTGAGGACGACCGGCTGCCCCTGGTGCGCGGCCCCGTGCAGCAGCAACCGCCGCGCGGCGGGCCACGGTTCGGGCAGCTCACCGCGGCGCACGGCGTCGGCTCCGTACCGCTCGCGCAGCGTGGCGCCCTCCTGCGCGTAGTCGTGCACGCCCCAGATGTCGGCGGCGGAGATCTCCCAGCCGTCGTTGGAGACGGCGGGGCGCGTCGGGTCGAGGGACTTGGTGAGGTGGTAGAGCGAGTCCATGAGGTGCCGCTGAGCCGGCACGCTGCCCGGATTCGGCACCGCCCACGACTCGTTGACCGGCACCCACGCGACGATCGAGGGGTGGCTGAGGTCGCGCGCGACCGCCTCCCGCCACTGCGCCGTCAGCCGCTCGACGGTGTGCGGGCCGAAGGCGTAAGCGGAGGGCATCTCCTCCCAGAGCATCAGCCCGAGCCGGTCCGCCCAGTACAGGAACCGGGGGTCCTCGATCTTCTGGTGGATGCGCAGGCCGTTGAGCCCCAGCTCCTTGGCCAGCTCCACGTCACGGCGCAACTCCTCCGCCGATGCGGCCAGATGGGAGCCCGGCCAGTAGCCCTGCTGGAGTGCGAAGCGCAGGAAGCAGGGCTTGTGGTTGAGCAGGAACACCCCGTCCGACCAGCCGATATCCCGCAGGCCGAGATAGGAGGACACCCGGTCCATGGCTCCCGAGTCCTCGGTGACGGTGACCTCCGCGTCCACCAGATTCGGGCGCTCCGGACTCCACAGCAGCCCGTCCAGGTCCTGGGCGTGCCGCAGTGCCGGTACGGAGATCTCGAACGAGGTCTCCCGCGCCTCACCCCGTACGGTCTGCTCCGCCAGCACGCGCCCCTCGACGGCGAGGCGCACCCGCACCTCGAACGGCGCCCGGGGCCAGGCGTTGAGCCGCAGATCGCAGCGGACCCGCGCGTGTGCCACATCGGGCAGCCAGTCCAGGCGCTCGACGTACCGCTCCGGCACCTCCTCCAGCCACACCGGCTGCCAGATCCCGGTCGTGCGGTGGTACCAGATCGCGTGCGGAGCGGCCTTCCAGTCCTGCTTGCCCCGCGGCTGCGTGGGGTCGAGCGGCTGGTCCTCGGCGCGTACGACGAGGGTGTGCTCCCCCTCGCGCCGCGATGCCCCGTCCGGTGCCGCCCCGTTCCGCAGTACGTCGGTGACGTCGCAGGTGAAGCCGGTGTGCCCGCCCTCGTGGCGGCCCACGGAATGCCCGTCCACCCAGACCTCGGCGCTGTGGTCGACGGCGCCGAAGTGCAGCAGCAGCCGACGACCCGGCGGGGGAGGGGAGGCCGTCAGGGTGCGCCGGTACCAGACGACGGGATGGAATCCGCGCTCCCGAAGGCCGGAGGCCGCCGACTCGGGCGGGTAGGGGACGCGCACGGTATGGACGTACGGGGAGGTCGTGGCGGGGTCCATCCAGCGCGCGTGACGGCCGGTGTCCTCGTCGTCGTAGGCCAAGGACCACGGGCCGCTCAGGTCCCGCCAGTCGGCGTCGCGCACGAGTTGGGGCCGGGGGTGTCCCTCTGCGTCCAGGAAGGAGCACGGCATGGGCCGCACCTCTCTCGTCGTAGGGCGGGATGCTTCGATTGGATGGTGCAGCTTTACAACGTTGTAATTGATCGCTGTGCCGAGGGTCAACCCGGCCGAGGCGTCCGCGGCGATAGGCTGCGGCGCGGGCGCCGCGAGGTGGGTGGTGCGCGAACGCGCCCGGGAGGCAAGCCGATTGGGGAGTGAGGGCCGCCGGTGTCAGCAGTGAGACTCAAGGACGTGGCCGACCGCGCCGGAGTGTCCGTCAAGACCGTGTCCAACGTTGTGCGGGAGCTTCCCGGCGTCTCCTCCGCCACCCGTGAGAGCGTGCTGCGGGCCGTCGAGGAGCTCGGCTACCGGCCCAACTCCACCGCGCGCGGCCTGCGTACGGGCCGCAGCGGGCTGATCGCGCTCGCAGTCCCCGACCTGGCCGTTCCCTACTTCGCCGAACTCGCCCAGCACGTACGCCTGGAGGCCGCGCGCGTCGGCCTCACTCTGCTGGCCGAGGAGACCAGCGGGTCCCCGGAGGAGGAGCGCCGGCTGGCAGCCGGGCTGGGCTCGTCCATGCTGGACGGCGTCATCCTCTCCCCGCTGCGCGTCGAACCCGCCGAACTCGCCGAGATCACCGAGGACTTCCCGCTCGTGCTGCTGGGCGAGCGCAGCTATGCGCACACCGAGGTGCGCGCCGACCATGTGCTGATCGACAACGTGGCCGCTGCCCGCGAGGCGACCGCGCACCTCGCCTCGCTGGGGCGCACCAGGATCGCTGCCATCGGCGCACAGCAGCCCGCGCCCGCCACCAGCCGGCAGCGCCTGGAGGGCTTCCAGCTCGCGCTGCACGACGCGGGCCTCACCTACGATCCGCGGCTGACCGCGACGGTGCCGGAGTTCGACCGCGCGAGCGGCCTCGCCGCCGTACGCCGGCTGCTCGAACTCCCTCCCGAACTCCGCCCCGACGCCGCCTTCTGCTTCAGCGACCTGCTGGCCGTCGGCGCGCAACGCGGGTTGTACGAGGCGGGGCTGCGCGCTCCCGACGACATCGCGCTGGCCGGCGTCGACGGCTCCGAGGAGGCGCTCTACAGCACGCCCTCGCTCACCACCGTCGTCCCCGACAAGGGCGTGCTGGCCGCACAGGCGGTGAAGGCGCTCGCGGCACGCATCTCGGCGAAGGCCAGCCCTCCGTACGCGGTGCACATCGCGCCGCACCGGCTGGAGGTGCGGGAGTCGACCAGCGGGGTGCGCGAGGCGATCGGGGGTGGGGACGGCGGCTGACGTCCCGCTTCGGCCGACTTCCGTTCGCTGCGGGGGGCTGTGAGGCTCTGCTTTTCAACGTTTACCGGCTATGCGTCGCCGATCGTGTACCGGTACACCTCCGTTTCGCGGGGTCGGAATCCGAGGCGCTGGTAGAGCCTGTTCGCCGCCTGTCGCTCGGGGTTCGAGGTGAGGTCCACGGTGTGGGCGCCCGCGCGTTCGGCCAGGCGCAGGGCCTCCTCGGTCAGCGCGGCGCCGACGCCGTGGCCTCTCGCGGCGCGGTCGACCACCACATCCTCGATGCGGGCCCGCAGCCCTGTCGGCACGGGGAATATCACCAGCGTCAGCGTCCCGACGATCTCCCCGTCGACTCGGGCCGCCAGCACGGTGTTCGCATCGCAGGCGAGGAGCCGGGCCAGCGCCTCGTGGTCCAGCGGCGGCTTCGCACCCGACAGTTGAGGAAGCAGCCGGGCGAACGCGGCGACCAGCTCGCCGTCCGCCTCGCCGACCCTCTCGATCTCCACACTCATGTCGGCGACCCTACCGAGCACCTCTGACAATCGCGCTGACCAGGAGTTCTGCCCCGCGTCCTGATTTCTCCCGCACCGCCGATGAGTTACGCGCCGCCGTCCCGTCTGCATGTCGTGCGGGGCCCCGCCCCCGCGCCCGCATGCGATCCGATCCGACCCGAGAAGGAGCGTGTACGCCGTGGACCAGGAGAAGGTGTGCGCCAACCGGACACTCCCCGTGCCCGTGGAAAGGGTGTTCGCGCTGCTCGCCGACCCGAAGACGCATTCCGCGATCGACGGCACCGGCTGGGTGCAGGCCCCCGTCGACGACGCGCCGCTGACCGAGCCGGGCCAGATCTTCCGGATGAACATGTACCACCCCAACCATCCCGACGGGGATTACCAGGTGGCCAACAAGGTGCATGTGCTCGACCCGCCGCACGCGATCGGCTGGATGACCGGGCAGCGGAAGAGCGACGGCCACCTGGAGTTCGGCGGCTGGACCTGGCGCTACGACCTCGCGCCGCGCGGGCCGTACGAGACGGAGGTCGTGCTCACCTACGACTGGTCGGAGGTGCAGCAGTACGTGCGCGAGTACCTCCAGTTCCCTCCGTTCGAGGTCGATCACCTCGACAATTCGCTGCGCCACCTGGCCGAACTCGCCACGCCGCCGCCCCAACAGGTCTAGGGGAGGGGCGGGTTGGGAGCCCCGGCCGAGCAGGAGGCGTAAGCGGATGACCGTCGTCCGCGGTCTTGTGGAACGTTCACTCCCACGTTAGAACTCGGTCAGTCGATCAACGTGGAGGTTCCCATGGACGGCGGCCCGATACGGCTCTCCCGACGACGAGCACTGGCGACCGCCGCGACCGCCGCGGCGGGCCTCGCGGGGGCGGGGGCGCTGGGGAACGGATCGGCTAGCGCGGCTGGCGCGACGCCGGGTGGCGGGCGGGGCGCCGAGGCTGGCGCGGATGCGAGCGCTTCCCCGGTTCCGCAGAGCTTCCGCGTGCGCGGCCTGCGCGAACCCGTGGAACTGATCGAGGACCGCTACGGCGTACCGCACCTTTACGCACGCAATGAGGACGACGTCTTCCTCGCGCAGGGATTCAACGCCGCCCGCGAACGCCTCTTCCAGATCGACCTCTGGCGACGCCGGGGTCTGGGTCGGCTCGCGGAAGTGCTCGGCCCGGACTACGTACAACAGGACCGCGCCACCCGGCTGTTCCTCTATCGCGGCGACATGGAAGCGGAATGGGCGCGCTATTCCGAGGACGCCCGGGATATCGCGGGCCGCTTCACCGCGGGGATCAACGCGTACATCGACTGGCTCGGCGAGAATCCCGGGCAGCTCCCCGAGGAATTCGGCCTCCTCGGTTACCGGCCGGCCCGCTGGCAGCCGGAGGACGTGGTCCGCATCCGCAGCCACGGGCTGACCCGCAATCTCACCAGCGAGGTAACGCGCGCCCGCGTCGCCGACGCCGCCGGGGTGGAGGCCGACCTCGTACGGCAGGGGCTGGAGCCGGACCATGAAACGGTCGTGCCGGACGGTTTCGATCCGGGCGCGCTGCCCAAGGACGTGCTCAAGGTCTTCGAGCTGGCCACCCAGGAGGTCGAGTTCACGAAGGGCCAGGTCCGCGCGGCCGCCGTGCGCGATCCCGCGACCGAGGGCAGCAACAACTGGGTGATCAGCGGGCAGCGTACGGCCACCGGGCGTCCGCTCCTGGCCAATGATCCGCACCGGGCCTACTCCGCGCCCTCGCTGCGCTACCTCGCGCACCTCTCGGCGCCCGGGCTCGACGTCATCGGCGCAGGTGAGCCCGCATTGCCCGGCATCTCCATCGGGCACAACGGCACGGTCGCCTTCGGCCTGACGATCTTCCCGATCGACCAGGAGGACCTGTACGTCTACGAGCTGGACCCCGCCGACCACGGCCGCTACCGGTACGGAGGCGGCTGGGAGCCCATGAAGGTGCTGCGGGAGAAGGTCGCGGTGCGCGGGGAGGCGGAACGCGCCGTCGAGCTGGCCTTCACCCGGCACGGGCCGGTGATCCATGTCGATGAGGAGCGCCATCGTGCGTACGCGGTGCGCACCGCGTGGCTCGAACCGGGGATGGCGCCGTATTTCGGCAGCGTCGCCTATATGCGGGCGCGCAACTTCCGCGAATTCACCGAGGCCATGCGGAATTGGGGTGCGCCGACCGAGAACCAGGTGTACGCCGATACGCACGGCAACATCGGCTGGGTGCCGGGCGGGCTGGCGCCGAAGCGCACCGGTTACGACGGCCTGCTGCCTGTGCCGGGCGACGGCCGGTATGAATGGGACGGCTTCCATTCCGGCGACGACCTGCCGCGGCAGCTCAACCCGGAGAGCGGCTTCTTCGCGACGGCGAACCAGTTCAACCTGCCGCCGGAGTACCGGGACATGGGGCTCGGCTACGAGTGGACCAACCCCTTCAGGCACCAGCGGATCGTGGAGGTGCTTTCGCGGCAGCGCCGCCACACGATCGCCGACTCCAAGGCGTTGCAGAACGATCAATTGTCCATTCCGGCTCGTCGTTTGACCGCTCTTCTCTCCGGGCTGGACAGCCGGGACCCCGAGCTGCGGCGCGCGATACGGATGCTCCGCGACTGGGACGGGGTGGAGTCGGCCGGGTCTGGGGCGGCGGCGCTGTGCGAGGTGTGGCTGTCCAAGCACCTGGGGCCGGGATTCGTACGGGCCGCCGTGCCGAAGGCGGCCGAGCTCATCGAGGAGGCCGACACCCTCGTTCTGCTCAACGAGCTGGAGAAGCCGGGGCGTTGGCTGCGGGACGAGGCGGCGCGCGACCGCCTGCTGCTGGACACCCTGCGTTCGGCGCGTGCGGAGGTGGGCGAGCGGTCGGGACGCGGTGAGGCGTCGTGGCAGTGGGGGAAGCTGCACCACAGTTACTTCGCCCACCCGGCGTCGGGGGCGTTCGACGCGGGTGAGCGGGCCCGCTTCGACGTCGGCCCGCTGCCGCGCGGCGGCTCCCCCGACACGGTCAATCAGTCGTCGTACCGCACAAGTGACTTCCGCGAGACGAACGGTCCGTCGTTCCGCATGATCCTCGACGTGGGCGAGTGGGACTCCTCGGTCGCGGTGAACACCCCGGGCCAGTCCGGCGACCCGTCCAGCCCCCACTACCGCGACCTGGCAGAACCGTGGCGTACGGGCGAGTACTTCCCTCTCGCGTACAGCCCCGAGGCGGTGGAGCGGGTCGCGGAGCGGAGGGTGATGTTGGTGCCGGGGGATGCGGGGCGCTGAGGTCGAGGCGTTTGGCGACGATCTGATCTCGCCGGTCATCGGCCCTTGTTGCGCCCGGCCGAAAGGCGCCTCGCGGTGCGGGCGGTTGAGGCGGTGGGCGGTCGGCGCGCGTTCTGCCCGTCGTGGGTCAGCAGGTCACGGCGTTGTTAGCCGTCCCCCAAGGCCGCCGTGGGCGAACTCGGTAATGGGGCTTGGCACTTGGAGCCCGGGCGTCTGAGTTCGAGTGCGTCGCATTGGAGCCAGGCGTGCCCCGCGTACAGGAGTGCTCGGCGACCTACGAGAAGGCGCGGGGAGCTTGAGGTGGCCAGCGAATTCAACCCGAGCGCGCGGGCGTTGGATCGGGCGCTGGCTCGGGCTGCCGAGGTGCTCAGGCGTGCGGGGCGCAGGTCCCCAGCACGTTGCTCAGAAAGGTCGTGGCCTGGTCGATGGCCGCCTGGGTCGCGCGGGCCGGGCGTAGGGCGTTGCGGATGGTGAAGTCGTGGACCACGCCGCGGTAGCGGGTCGCGGTGGTCGGTACGCCGGCGCGGTGGAGCTTGGCGGCGTACTCCTCGCCCTCGTCGCGCAGCACGTCCGCCTCGGCGGTGATCACGAGTGCCGGGGGCAGCCCGGCGAGGTGGCCGGTGGTCGCGCGCAGGGGCGCGGCGGTGATTTCCGCGCGCTGCGCGGGGTCGGGGGCGTACTGGTCCCAATACCACCGCATCGCTTCCCGGCGCAGAAAGGGACCGTCGGCGAATTGCCGATAAGAGGCGGTGTCGAAGTCCGTGCCGGTGACGGGGCAGATCAGGAGCTGCCCGGCGAGGCGGATATCGCGGTCGGCCTTGGTCGCCAGAGTGAGCGCGGCGGCGATATTGCCTCCGGCCGAATCACCGGCCACGGCCATGCGCGCCGGGTCCAGCCCCAGACCCGCTCCGTGTTTCACGAGCCATCGGGCCGCCGCGTACGTCTCCTCCAGCGCGACGGGATAGCGGGATTCGGGCGCGAGGCTGTAGTCGACGAAGGCCACGGCGGCTCTCGTTCCGTGCGCCACTTCACGGGCGATGCGGTCGTGCGTACGGTGGCTGCCGGCCACCCAGCCACCGCCGTGCAGGTAGAGAACCACCGGCAGCGGGCCGTGGGCCGGGCTCGGGCGGAAGAGAGTGAGGGGCGCTTCCGTTTGCGGATTCCGGAGGTGTTGTCTGGTGGTGCCCGGCACCTCGATGTGCGGTATCTGTCTGGCTTCCAGAGCCTTGCGCGCCTCGGACAGGCTCATTTGGAAGAGGGAACGGCGGCCGGCGATGCTATCGAGATAGGTCTGCACGACCGGTTCGAAAACGACCTTGTCCATCAGCGAATGGTAGCGAGCGTGGCACATTCGACCCCGTATCGCAGCATTCCTGTGTCACGGCTTGAGTGCCCGGAAATACAGGAACCTCGGCGCCGTCGTCAGCCGCTTGAATGCCTCCGGGTCCACGTCCTCGCACTCGGCGAGCGGCATCGGCTCCACGAGCTGGTCGACAGCGAAACCGGACTCGCGCAGCGCGGCGAACGACCAGCTCAGCGGGCGGCGGTAGAAGCGCACGCGGTGGGCCCGGTCGCCGATGGTCCACTCGTCGGTGAGCAGTTCGGTGACGAAGTAGTCGGAACGGTCGAACCAGTGCCAGTCCTCGCCGGGATGGTGGACGGAGATCACGAGCGCGCCGCCCGGGCGCAGCACGCGCCGCAGCTCCCCGAGGGGCGGGCCCCAGTCCTCGAGGTAGTGCAGCACCAGCGAAGCGGTCACGAGGTCGAAGGAGCCGTCGGGGAGGAAGTCGAGCGGATCTGCCAGGTCCGCTTGATGAAACCGGGCGGGACCGTCGGCACTGTGACCGCAGCGTTCCCGGGCGAGCCGGGCCATCACCGGGCTGCGGTCGATTCCGGTGACGTGGGCCCCGCGTTCGAGGAGGAGTTCTGCGAGGTGGCCGGCCGCGCACCCCACGTCGAGTACGCGCTTGCCCGCCACCTCCCCGGCCAGGGAGAGGAGCGCCGGGCGGTCGTAGTGGGTGTTGTAGACATTCGACGTCGCGTGCTCCGCGTAATCGTCACCGAGCGCGTCATATTGATCCGGCCCCACTGCGTACTCCCCCTCGACGGACTGGAACATGAACATCCAGTCCAGCACAGGGTGAGGGCCGGCGGAGGGCCCGTCAGGTGTGCCGGTGCCTCCATTGCGGACCCACCACGGCCCACTCGCGCTCCCACGCCTCCAGCCGTGCCCGGTCGAGCGAACGGCGCGCCGCCCAGCGGACGGTGAGCAGCGCCGTCGCTGCCGCTGCCGTGGCGGCGATGCCCGTGGTGACCGCCGCGTCGCGCACGGTCTGCGGGGTGAGCGGGGGCTCCGTCGGCCGGCCGTCGCGGGTGAGCCAGACCGGGACCCGGGCGCCCTTGGCGCGGTCGGGCGGCACGCGTACGTCGCCCGTGTGCACCCTCCCGTCGGCGCCCCTCCACCGCGTACGGGCTGTGGGATCGTCGACCGCGCCGTCGGCTTCGCGCAGCGAGGTGTCGGGCACGCTCTCCAGCAGTACGCCGGTCACCCGGTGGCGTTCGTGCAGCTCGACGTGGCGGGCCTGGCTCTTGGCCTCGTACATGAGCAGCCCGGTGGCCGCGCCGGCCGCCGGAGCGCCGAGTACGAGGGCGAGCCCGATCAGCAGTCCCAGCCAGGCGTCCCGCACGTCCCAGCGGCGCCGCAGCGGGCTGCGCCGCCAGCGCCACCGCCATCCGGTACCGCGCATGAGGACCCTCCCTTCTCCTCACCACGCTGCCTTCATGATGCACCCGGCGTCGGGGTCCAACGGCCGTTCCGGAAGGGCGGGTTCGGGCAGGTCGGAGCGTGTTCGCCGGTGTGCGGAATCCGGTTCGCGAACGGCGGATTCTGACCGGGGGAGGGCCGACGGTGGTCACCCCGGCGGCGTGGCCGACGGCGCCCGCCACCTGCTGCCCAGCTCCTGGTGCCGGTGGCTCGTGCGGGAGCGGGGAGCCTCGGCGTGAGCGCTCCCGCACGAGGTCTGTGTCCTAGCCGGGCTCCTCCGTGTGCGTGGCGTACTTCGACCGGGACAGAAGCTCGGGGATGACGTCGTACCGGTGCACGTACTCGCGCCACATCAGGGCCGCCTCGGCCGTGTGGTCGACGCAGGCGGTGTAGCCGCGGCAGGTGTCGGGGGAGAGGAGCCGTTCCAGTGCGGCCGTGTCGAGGTCCGCGCCCGACAGGCTCGCGTCGGGCTCGGCCAGGGGCGCGTGCGCGTCGCCGCCCATCGCCTCGCGCGCCTTCGCGACCGCCTCGGCGTCCCAGGTACGGGAGCGGCGCGGGGGATCTGGTGGCAGCTCGGTGGCGTGGCGCAGCGACGTGAGCGTCATGACGGTCCAGCTGTCGAAGCAGTGGCGTACGGCAGGCGGCAGGGCGGTGGAGCAGGTCAGATAGCTGAGGTAGTCCGCGAGCTGACGTACCGTCACGCCCTCCCTGAGCAGCATGGAGCAGGAGTTGAAGTCGTCGCCGGACTTGGTCTCGTCGTGGGCGATCTGCCACATGTCGTGGGCCAGCGCCGTGGCGATCTTCCACTCGTCGAGCCGCGGGTCGGCCGAGAGCCCCGCGTAGAAGGCGTTGCGGGCGACCTGGACGTCCGAACCGGCGTCCACGGCGCGCATCGCCAGCCTGTCGGGCAGCGGTATCACCGCGGGGTCGTGGTAGCCGCAGGTCAGCCGGGTGGCCATGTTGGACACCAAGTTGCCCAGGTCGGGCACCCACTGCTGCTCGACGGCGCCCGGCACGTCGAGGTGCGGGGAGAGGTGGTCGAGGACGACCCGGGTCAGGCGCCCGACCTCCGCGGCGCAGTCGGTGCCCGCGTAGCGCTGGTCGACCAGGGCGGTGATCGGCCAGAAGTGCATGGTCGCGATGATCACGTCGACAGGGACCTCGGCGCTGTGGCAGTGCGCGGCGAAGCGGCAGGCCGATTCGCAGGCGCCGGAGACGGTCTCGCGCGCCACCCGCCACATCTGCGCGTCGCCGCGTCCGCCGCCGAGGGCGCAGGGGCGGTCTGGCGGATCGGTGCGGTAGCCGTGGCCGCTGACCTGGCGCAGATACGGAGGGACCCAGCGCAGCATGCGGTCGTCGGTGCGGGCCGCGGCACGTGCGGCGAGGGCGCCGACCACGCCGACCAGCGGGTCGTCTGTGACCAGCGTGCCGTCGTGTACCTTGCGTGCCCGCCGCCGCCACTCGCCCCCGGCGTCCGAGCGGTCGAGCGCTTCGGCGATCTCGTCGGTGAGCAGGTAGTCCACGGGTTCCGCCAGCGCCACGGCGGCCTGGAACGGGCGGAGGCCGGCGTCCGCGATGCGCCGCGGGTGGTCGTAGAGGCTGAGGAGGTCCAGCTGGTGTAAGGCCATGTGCGTCTCCGTCGGGGAGGGAGGGGAGGATGTGGCGCCGGAAGTGCGGTGAGCAGCACGGACGGTGGGAGGAGTACGGGGCGCCGGATGCCCGTACAGTCGACTCGCGGGCCACGCCCTGAACAACCCTCGGCCCACGGCGCATCAGCGCACGGCCCGTACCCGGGGCATCGCGGCGTACGCGCGCGGAGAACCCCACGGCGCCACATCGCGGCGCACGCGCCAGCGCCCGGAAAGAAGCACAGCCGGGTCGGTGCGCGGCCGACTTCAGCGATACGCCCTAGCCGTCCGGGTGAACGCTTGGGTTAATCAAGCCTCGCAGCCAGGGTGCGCCTGGTGAGACTCCGTGGGAAGGCGAGGCGACTTGATGACAGGACATTTATGGAAGCCGGCATCCGACCGGGAATTCGCTGTGCGTGATCAGGAATCCCCGGTGTCCGAGCGGGAGTTGGCGCCCGCCCGGACGTACATCGTCGGCCGCACCATGAATTCGACGGAGGCGTGCATATCATGACGCCTTCACGGAGTTCCGTTTCCGCGCCGGGGCCCACGCTTCCCGCCGTGTTCTGCCCGATCCCCCCGGCGATCAACCCCTGCGCCGCGGCCGTCCACGAACGGGCCGTCGACTGGCTCGGCCGGCAGGGGCTGGGGCGGACGGGCAGGGACCGCTCGGCGGTCCTCGACAGCCGCGGCGCCGACTGGGTATCGCGGCTCGTTCCGCACGGCAGTCCCGACCGGGTGCTCCTGATGGCCAAGTGGGTCTACTGGGGCTTCCTCTTCGACGACCACCGCTGCGACGCCGAGCCGTACGGCAGCGATCTCGCCCGCTTCGTCGAGCTGGCCTCGCGGCTCATCCAGGACCTCGCGCGCCCCGCGCGCGCCGCCCGTACCGGCGGGCGGGCAGGTCGGGGCGATCCGTACGCCGCCGCGCTGCGCACCCTGCTGTCCGACCTGTGCGCCCACGCCACACCGGCCCAGCGGCGGCGCTGGATCGACGGCAACAGGTGCTGGCTCGACGGCGTCGTGTGGCAGAACTCCTACTCCCAGCGCGGCACCGTCGCGCCGGTCGACGACTTCCTCGCCTTCCGCCGCGCGACCACGGGACTGCCCGTGGTGATGGCGATGTTCGACCTGGCCGACGGCGACGAACTGACCGACACCCTCCTGCAGGACCCCGGCGTCGCGGCGCTGACGGAGATGGCCCGCCTGATCATCGGGATCGACAACGACCTCCAGTCGTACGGCAAGGAGATGTGCCTGGAGGAGGTGGACCAGAACGTCCTCACCGTGCTCGCCGCCCGCAGGGGGAACGCGGCGCCCGACGAGGCGCTGCCCGAGGCCGTGCTGCTGCGCGACCAGATCATGGCCGCCTTCCTGGACCTGGCCGCCCGCGTCACGGCCGACGCGCCCCACCCGGCGCTGCGCCGCTACGTCGACAACCTCGGGCACGCGATCCGCGGCAACCTCGACTGGGGCCTGGCCGTGCCCCGTTACCTCAAGGCGCCGGGCTGGCACGACCGTACGCAGCGGATCACCACGGCCCCGCCGACGCCGTTGACGCCCGCCGGGCTGGCGGAACTGCCCTCGATCGCATGGTGGTGGGGCCAGCTCGCCGCCCTGCCCGCGCCGCGGCAGGGCACGGTCCCGACGGCCTGCGAACGGTCGGGGAGGGTGATGCCGGTATGAGGACGACCGGTGACGCGGTCCGGCACGGCGGCAGTGGGAGTGGACGCAAGGGCAACGGCGGCAAGGGCGGGGGCAGCAACGGCGCCAAGGGCAGCAAGGGCATGGGCAGCATCCCCCTCGCGGCCGGGTCCTTGCCCCTCGTGGGGCACACGCTGGGGATCCTGCGGTCGCCGCTGGACTTCCTGTCGTCGCTGCCGGCTCAGGGAGACCTCGTACGCGTGCGGGTCGGCCCGCTCACGGCGGTCGTCGTGTGTGATCCCGCGCTGACCCGTATGGTCCTGCTCGACGACGCCACGTACGACCGGGGCGGGCCCTTCTACGACCGGGTGCGGGAGAGCATGGGCGAGTCCGGCCTGGGCACCTGCCTGCACGAACGGCACCGCAGGCTGCGGCGGTTGATGCAGCCCGCCTTCCACACCTCGCGGCTGCCCGGTTACGCGGCGGCCATGACCGCCTCCGTCGCCGAGCGCATCGGCGAGTGGCGGGACGGCCAGGCGCTGGACGTCACCGCCGAGACGCACGCCATCGCGGTGCACACGCTCACCCGCACCATGGTGGCCACCGCGCTGACCCCGCAGCAGATCGGCTCGGTCGTGGACGACGTCACGGCGGTCATCCTCGGCATGACGCGCCGCATGGTCGTCCCCGCGCCGCTGGACAGGCTCCCCAGCCCGGGCAACCGCCGCTACTGGCAGGCCATGGGCAGGCTCCGGCGCACCTTCGGCGGGATCATCGCCGAGCGGCGGGCCGACGGCGGCGACCGCGGGGACCTCCTCTCCGCGCTGCTGGACGCCCGCGACCCCGAGAGCGGCCGGCACGCCTTCTCCGACGCCGAGGTCATGGACCAGATCATGACGCTCTTCCTGGCGGGCTCGGCGACCACGGCCAACGGCCTCACCAACGCCCTCTACCTCCTCACCCAGGACCCCGGGCTCGAAGCGAAGCTGCACGCGGAGGTCGACGAGGTGCTGGGCGGAGGCGTGGCCGCGCTGGAACACCTGCCGCGGCTCGCCGTCACCCGCCGCATCGTCACCGAGATCCTGCGCGCCTACCCGCCCGCGTGGCTGCTGACCAGGGTGGTGGCGGCCGACACGACGCTCGGGGGACACCCCGTACCGGCGGGGGCCACTGTCGTCTTCTCCCCGTACGTCATCCACCGGCGCGGCGATCTGTACCCGGAGCCCTGCCGCTTCGACCCCGACCGGTGGGCGGAGGCCAAGCCGCCGCGCGACGCCTTCTTCCCCTACGGAGCGGGCGCCCGGAAATGCGTGGGCGACCAATTCGGGGAGATGGAGACCGCGTTGACGCTCGCCTCCATCGCGTCGCGCTGGCTGCTGCGCCCGCCTCCGGGCTACCGCGCCCGGCCCTCGCTCGGCGCGACCCTCGGCCTGCGCAAGCTGACCATGACGGCGTCGCTGAGGGGGTGCTGAGGGGAGGGAGGAGGGAGGAGGAGGGGAGCCGAACGGGGCACGGAGCGCAGTGGCGAGCCCCCTCCTCGCCGAGTGACACCTCCCCGCCCGCGCCTCGGCCCCGTACCTCTGTCCCCGTACCCCTGTCCCCGTTCTCCGTCCGGGGCCTCGTCCTCGTACGCTCTCCGCATGATCGAAGACCGTGCCGAGATCCAGGATCTGAACAGCCGTTACGCGGTCGCCTTCGACGGCGGGCGGCTCGACGAGGCCGTCGAGTGCTGGGCGGAGGACGGGGTGCTGGACGAGACCGAGACCGGGTTCGGGCTGTTCGAAGGCCGCGACGCGATCCGGGCCTTCTTCCGCGACACCCTGATGGCGAACTCAGCGCACGTGATCCACATGATGTTCAACCACCTGATCACCCGCATCGACGGCGACCACGGCGAGGGCAGTGTCCACTGCCAGGTCGAGGTGGTGAAGACCGACGGCGGCTATGCGCGCGCACACGTCAAATACACAGATCGCTACGTCCGGGACGGCGGCGGCTGGAGATTCGCCAGCCGCGTCGTCACGTCCGCCTTCCCCCACCAGGCGCTCACGACCTGACACTCCGGGTCCGCCGTCCCGGCGGCTCCCGTGTCAGTAACCCCTCCAGACGTTGTCGAAGGCGGCCTGCTCTATCGCCCGGCGCTGTCGCACGGCCTCCAGCTCCAGCACCGCGTCGTCGACGGCGGCGAGCACGGTGGCGACGGGGCCCTCGGCGACGCCCAGGGTGTCCTCCGCGGGCTTGCCGCGCGGTCCGGCGGCGGTCACCAGCGCGGCCAGCACGGGCTCGCCCGACCGGTGGCGCTCGGCCGCGCGGCGGCGGGCGGGGGAGTCGGGCGGGGCCGTCCTGCGTATGCGGGAGGGGAGCCTGTGGTGGCGTTGCCGGGGGATCCGGGGCTCGTCCTCCAGGGCCGCCAGATAGGTGGAGGGCAGGCCGCGGCCGCGGCGCCACAGCCATTCCTCGACCGATTCGTGCGGGAGTTGACGGGAGAGCGCCGAGGCGGCCTCGTCCAGCAGGCGGTCGGGCAGGCTCATCGGGTCGCCCGGCACGATGGCGTCGCCGTCCAGCGTGGCGGCTCCCGCGTCGAGGAGGTCGATCAGCTCGGCGCCGGCGAGGGCGAGCGCGAGGTCGCCGGCTTCCCCCGAGCCGCCAGGGCCCGCGTCGAGGGCGGTGAAGACGAGATCCCACGGTGTGGTCATCGGGACTCCCTGCGAGAAGGTCCCCGGCCGCGGCCGGGGAGGCGAAGCATCCGCCACGTGGGCACAACGCCGGGCGTGGGAACGGGAGTTCCGCACTTTCGCGACCGACGCCGAACCGACCCCGAAAGGGTGAGAAAGGCGGTCCCGAGGGGCGTCGCGCGTCCACCGGCCCTACGGCGAAACGCCCCGCCCGGCCACGGCGCGCGGACGGCGGCACTGCATTGCGTACGCCGGGCATTTCGTACGCCGCTCCGTGTTCCCGAGCACAAGCCGTGCTCCCGCGCACAGACAGCCGTCCAACGACCCACCGCGGCCTTTGACTTGCCCTCGACCGCTGCCTACCTTCCCCTCGTACTCGCTGCCCGGTCACCGGGAGGAGCGGCGTCATGAGCGTGCTGTCCACGAGGTTCACCGAGAGGTTCGCCGTCGCGCACCCCTTCGCCTGCGCCGGAATGGCCTTCGCGGGCGGGACCCCCGATCTGGCGGCCGCCGTCAGCGGCGCGGGCGGCGTCGGCGCGGTGGGGGCCGCGCTCCTGCCGGCCGAGGGGCTGCGGGAGATCATCCGCGCCGTACGGGAGAGGGTCGGGGACGCCCCGTTCGGCATCAACCTGATCACGTACTTCGACACCGCGGAGCCGGTACGGGTCTGCGCCGAGGAACGTGTGCCGATCGTCTCCTTCCACTGGGGCCACCCGCCCGCCGACCAGCTCGAACGGCTGCACCAGGCAGGGATCTCGGTGTGGGAGCAGGTCGGCGGCGCCGAGGCGGCAGGGATCGCCGTGGACGACGGGGCCGAGGTCGTCATCGCCCAGGGCTGGGAGGCCGGCGGCCACAACTACGGCGGCCTGCCCGCCATGGTCGGCGTCCCCGCCGTGGTGGACGCCGTGGGCGACCGCGCACAGGTGCTCGCCGCGGGCGGCATCACCGACGGACAGCAGGTCGCCGCGGCTTTGTGCCTGGGAGCCGACGGCGTATGGGTGGGTACGCGGCTGCTCGCCTCGCCCGAGGCGCAGGTGCACCCCGAGCACCACGGCCGGCTGCTGCGCGCGCGGGGCGAGGACACCGTGCGCTCGGCGGTGTTCGGGCGCGAGTGGCCGGAGTTCAACCCGATGCGCGTGCAGCGCAACCGCGTGGTGGCGGAGTGGAACGACCGGCTCGACGAGATCCCCGCGCCCGGCGACGCGCGCGAACGGATCGGCACCCTCTCCTTCCAGGGCGAGGAGACCGTGCTGCGGAAGTTCGGCGTGCTGCCGCCGTTGCCTGGCACCGAGGCCGACTGGGAGGAGACCCCGTGGCTGATGGGCCAGGGCGTCGGCCTCGTACGCGAGGTGAAGCCGGCTGCGGAGATCGTCGGGGAGATGATGCGGGAGGCGGAGCGGACGCTGGCGCGGGTACGGGGCGAGGGCGCCGGTTCATGACGCTGACGGCCGTGCGTGGTGAACCTCCCTTCCGCGCAGGGGAGTCGGCAGCCACTCCGCGCGTGCACTGCCGAGCCGGGGAGTCGTACGGGGCCAGCGCGGCGGGGTCTCGCTCATGCGGATGACGGGGCCGAGGCTCTTGAGGTCGCCGTACGCCGTGCCCTCGTCCGTGACCGCATAGCGCGCGAACTCCTCGGCGCTCAACCGCCCCGGCGCCCCGGCGAAGTCCCCGATGAGGCCCTGGCGTTGCAGGAGCATGGACGACTGGCAGAGCGAGACCTGCACGTGGTACGAGCCGCCCTCGCGTGCGCGCTTTGCGAGCGCGAGCATGGCCCCGTACCCGCCGAGGAATCCGGTGAGGAAGTCGCAGAGGTAGACCGGCGTGAGCTGCGGGCGGCCGCCGTTCGCCGCCTCGCCCTGGAGGACGCACGCCCCGGTCACCGCCTGCGCGACCTGGTCCCAGCCCGCGCGGTCGCCGAACGGGCCGCCCGCACCGAAGCAGTTGACGCTCACGTACACCATGCCCGGGCGCAGTCCGGCGAGGTCGTCGGGGCCGAAGCCGTGCGCGGCCATGCGGTGCGGGCGGTATCCCTCGATGAAGACGTCGCTGTCCGCGGCCAGCGCGCGCAGGCGGGCCGCCTCCTCGGGGTCGGTGTAGTCGAGGTACGTGCTGCGCTTGCCGTGGCTGGTGTCCCGGACGAAGGGCGGCACCTGGGGCAGGTGCGGCGCGGTCACCATGAGGACGTCGGCGCCGTGTTCGGCCAGGCTGAGCGCGGCCGTGGGGCCCGCGAGGATCCGGGTCAGGTCGAGGACGCGGACCCCGGACAGCGGCTCCGCGCCGTGCTCCCCGCCGGGCAGGGGTTCGGGCGGGGCGTCGCCGAGCTTGGTGATCTCCACGACGGGGCGCGCGGCGAGGTGGGCGCCGTGCGGGTGTGCGCGCCATTCCTCCGGCGTACGTACGGTCCCGCCGCACGCCCCCGCCGCGGCGACGGCGTCCTCCAGGTCGTCGGCGCGCCACCTGCGCACGGCGTCCCGCACCGAGGCGGGCGTGGGCTCGCAGCGCAGGACGTCCAGCACCCGGCGTTCGAGGTGCGGAAGGTTGAAGTGCGGCAGGAACCAGCGGCCGTCGGCGGTCGGCCACGGCTGGGTGAGCGCGACCATGTGCGCGACGTCGGGCGACAGGGGCGCGGGCCGGTATGCGCCGTCTCCCTCCCGTACGAGGGTCATGTCCTCGCCGCCGAGGGCGGTCGCCGCCGCGGCGCGCACGTCCACCGCGAGGCGCTGGCGGCGGCCCGTGCGCGCCTCCCACAGGTCGTTGGCCGCGACGGCGCGGGCCGCCAGCGCGTCGGCGAGCGTCCCGCCGATGCGGAACGGCGAGGCGAACAGCGGGTCGGAGCCGGTGAGTTCCACCTCGCCCGCGTCCGGTGGCGGCCCGTCCCGCAGCGCCATGAGGTCGTCGAACGCGTTCGGCGTGCTGGGTGTGTCGCTCATGCCAGTGCTGCTCATCCCCGTGTCCGTGCTGCTCATCTCCGTACTCCTCTCCGGCGTTCTCGGTCCGGCGTTCTCCATCCGGTGCTCTCAGTCCTGCTGGGCGGCGTCGACCACGATGCGGCCCGTGCCGTTCCCCGCGAGGAGGCCGGCCGCGGCCTCCTGGGCCTCCTCGAGCGGGACGACGCGGGTGAGGGAGTCGAGGAGCGCCGGGTCGAGGTGGCGCGCGAGGCACTGCCAGGCCGCTTCGCGGCGGTCGATGGGTGTGCGGACCGAATCGATTCCCACAAGAGAGATGCCGCGCAGGATGAACGGCAGGACACTGCCGGGGAATTCGGCGCCTCCCGCGAGCCCGCAGACGGTGGCGGTGCCCGAGTGCCGGAGGCCGGCCAGTGCGCCGGAGAGCACGTCGCCTCCGACCGCGTCGATCACTCCGGCCCAGCGCTGTGTGGCCAACGGCCTGCCGGGCGCGGTCAGTTCGGTGCGGTCGAGTACGCGGGCGGCGCCCAGCGCCGTGAGGCGTTCGCCGAGTGCTTCGGGGCGGCCGGTGGCGGCTGTCACCTCGTACCCCGCTCCGGCGAGCAGCGCGACGGCGATCGAGCCGACGCCGCCGCCGGCGCCGGTGACCAGCACGGGACCGTTCCCGGGGGCCGCGTCGTGGCGTTCGAGCGCGAGGAGGCCGAGCGCCGCGGTGAACCCCGCGGTGCCGATCGCCGCCGCCTGCCGCGGGCCGAAGGCTTCGGGAACCCGTACGAGATCGTCGCCGTTGACCGCGGTGAACTCCGCGAGCCCGCCGTGCAGTTCCTCGCCTAGCCCCGCCCCGTCGAGGGTGACCACATCGCCCTCCCGCCACCGCGGGTGCCGGGACGCGACGACCTCGCCGGTCACGTCGATGCCGGCCACGAGGGGGTGTCGGCGCACCACGCCGGGGGCGGCCCCGCAGGGCGAGGGCGTCCTTGTAGTTGATGCTGGAGTAGCGCACCCGCACGGTGGTGTCGAGATCGTCCAGCAGCGTGGTGTCGAGCTGTTCGAGCTGCGCGCGCGGCCCGTCCGGAGTGTCCCGCACGATCCATCCCTTGAACGACGTCATCGCGTCATCCGTCCTTTCCTGACCGGTGTTCTTGCTGCTGCCACGGTGAGAACTGCTGCCACGGGAATTGCTGCCGCAATTCCCGCCGGGGCTGATCGCGCCTTGATATGCACCGTAGGAAGCGGGAATCCGCGGGGGAAATGCCTGTCGATGCGCCCCCATGCCTCGTGTGCATGGCTCGGTAGGCTGCGTGCCATGGATATGGAGCTGCGGCATCTGCGCGCTTTCGTGGCGGTGGGGACGCTGCGTACGTTCACGGCGGCAAGCCGCGAACTGCTGATCACGCAGCCCGCTTTGACCCGTACGATCCAGCAGCTCGAGGCGTCGGTCGGTACGCGGCTGCTGGAGCGCACCCCGCACGGGGCCGAACCCACCGAAGCGGGCGCCGCATTGCTGGAGCGCCTTCGCGGCGTACTGCACGACCTGGACTCGGCGCTCGCCGCCGCCGGCGGGCACGCGGGGCTGCGGATCGGCTTCCAGTGGGCGCTGCCCGATCCGTGGACCAGCGAGCTGCTGGACGCGTTCGAAACCGCGACCGGCGCGCGGGCGACCCTCATCCGGCGCGACGACATCGTGACGGCCCTGCACGCGGGCGACGTCGACGCCGCACTCGTACGCGGCGAGGTGCACGCTTCCGGCATCGCCGGCTCACCGCTGTTCGAAGAGGAACGGCTCGCGGCCGTCGCCGCGGGGTCGGATCTCGCGGCCGCCGGCGCGCTCGACTGGGCCGAGCTGTCCGCGCACCCGCTGATCGTCAACACCGTCAGCGGGGCGACGGGTCCGGAGGACTGGCCGGAGGGGGAGCGGCCCGCGCGGGTCGTCGAGTGCGGCAGCTACGACGAGTGGCTGGCCCTCATCGCCGCCGGCCGGGGCGTCGGCTCCACCACGACCTCGGCGGCCCGCGCCCACACCCACGCCCGCGTCGCCCACCTGCCCTTGCGGGGCGCGCCGCGCGTGACGCTCCGCCTGCTGTGGCCGTCCCGCCGCGCGAACGACCCGCTGCTGCGCCGCCTCGGAGAGCTCGCGCACTCGCCGGCGTGATGTACGTGGGGGCGGTACGGGGGCGAGCGCTCGGTCCGTACGTACACGCCGCGCAGCGCCACCACCCGCTCAGCGCAGCTTGCGCAGGTAGGGGTCGCGGTGGGCGCGGGGCATGAGGCGTACGCGGGCGTCCAGGGCCAGC